>JBBRLP010000081.1:0-25092 GCA_038231295.1 Chthonomonadales bacterium | reverse complement strand
TATTCCAGGACTTTGGTAACGACGCCTGCGCCGACGGTTCGTCCGCCTTCGCGCACTGCAAACCGCAGACCCTCTTCCATCGCGATAGGCTGGATCAGCTCGCCCGTAATGCGGATGTTATCCCCGGGCATCACCATCTCCACACCTTCCGGCAGGTTCATCTTCCCCGTCACGTCCGTCGTGCGGAAGAAGAACTGCGGCGTGTAACCCGCAAAGAACGGCGTGTGACGACCGCCCTCTTCCTTTGTCAGCACGTACAACTCCCCCTGGAACTTCGTGTGCGGCTTGATCGAACCCGGCTTCGCTACCACTTGACCACGCTCCACGTCCGTGCGGTTCACACCGCGCAGAAGCATGCCCGCGTTGTCGCCTCCGTAAATGAGGTCGCACTTCTTGTGGAACTGCTCCAGGTCGGTCGCAATCGTCGTGCGCGTCGGGCGCAGTCCCACCACTTCCACCGGCTCGTTGATCTTGAGCTGACCCCGCTCCACACGACCGGTGACGACCGTACCGCGTCCGGTGATGGTGAAGACGTCTTCCACGCTCATCAGGAACGGCTTGTCGTTCTCGCGCACCGGAGTGGGGATGAAGGCGTCTACCGCGTTCATCAGTTCCCAGATCGGTTTGTGACCGGGATCGTCGGGCGTGAAGGTCTCGGAGGTGAGGGCGGCGGTCGCCGAGCCACGAATGACGGGCGCATCGTCGCCGGGGAACTCGTACTTGGAGAGCAGTTCCCGCACTTCCATCTCGACGAGTTCGAGGAGTTCTTCGTCGTCCACCATGTCGCATTTGTTGAGGAACACGACGATGTGGGGTACTCCGACCTGACGGGCGAGCAGGATATGCTCGCGGGTCTGGGGCATGGGGCCGTCGGCGGCGGAGACGACGAGAATAGCTCCGTCCATCTGGGCAGCGCCGGTAATCATGTTCTTGATGTAGTCGGCGTGTCCGGGACAGTCTACGTGGGCGTAGTGGCGTGCGTCGGTCTGATATTCGAGGTGGGCGACGTTAATCGTAACGCCGCGCGCTTTCTCTTCGGGAGCGGAGTCGATGTCCTCGTAGCTCATGGCCTTGCTGCCGTTATGCTCGGCGAGCATGCGGGTGATAGCGGCGGTGAGGGAGGTTTTGCCGTGGTCTACGTGACCGATGGTGCCGATGTTGACGTGCGGCTTCGTGCGCTCAAACTTTGCCTTGCCCATAGTGTTAGCTCCTCTCCTTTAGAGGGTGAATAAGTGCGTTTTTAAGAGAACCATATAGCGGCGCAGAATGGCGCGTCGGCATTGACGCGCCATTCCCGCCTATTCCTGCAATCTCTCTCCTGCCCTCCCCAATCGAAAGGCGGTTAGAGAAATCCGGTCATCAGGCTAGTCGTCAGTTAACTGAAGTTTTATACATTCGACATCGAAGCCTGCGATCTCAAATCGGAAACAATCAGGGCTTTTGAAACGATAAAACTTGGATTAACTAACAACTAGCGTGTTGTTGGAAGCAGAGGTGTCGGACTAGTTCTGCTTGCCCTGAACCTTCGCGGTGATCTCTTCCGCGACGTTGCGCGGAACTTCCTCATAGTGTGAGGGCGTCATGGTGAACGAAGCGCGTCCCTGCGTGAAACCGCGCAGTTCGTTGACGTACCCGAACATCTCGGAGAGCGGCGCACGGGCGCGAACAACCATCTTGTTGCCCGGTTCCGGATCGCTGCCTTCGAGCTGACCACGCCGTCGGTTGATGTCCCCGATAACGTCACCCATGTTGGCTTCCGGCGTCGAGACTTCGAGCGACATGATCGGCTCCAGCAGATAGGATTTGGCCTTGCGAAGCGCCTCTTTCAGGGTCTGGCTGGCCGCGACCTTGAACGCGATCTCCGAGGAGTCAACGTCGTGATAGGAGCCATCTACAACGGAGACGCGGATATCAACGACGGGGAAACCGGCGATAATACCGCTTTCGATGGTCTCCCGAACTCCCTTTTCGATGCCCGGAATGTACTCTTTCGGGATTGAGCCACCGACTGTCCTGTTGAGGAATTCGAAACCTTTGCCCTGCTCCAGCGGTTCCACTTCCAGCTCGCAGTCGCCGTACTGCCCCGAACCGCCGGTCTGGCGTTTGAAAGGCACACGAGCGCGGGCTTTGTTGTGAATGCTTTCGCGATAGGCCACCTGCGGCGCTCCGAAGTTGGCTTCCACACCGTAAGTTCGCTTCAGAATGTCCACCTTGATGTCCAGGTGAAGCTCGCCCATTCCGCTCAGGATGGTCTGCGCGGTCTCCGGATCGGTCGCCACGCGGAACGTCGGATCTTCGCTGGCAAGTTTCACCAGAGCGGAGGAGAGTTTGTCCTGATCGGCTTTGGTCTTCGGCTCGATGGCGATGGAGATGACCGGGTCTGGGAAGGAGATGTTCTCCAGCAGGATCGGCTTCTTCTCGTCACAGAGCGTGTCTCCGGTGCGCGTATCTTTCAGACCGACGATGGCAGCGATGTCTCCGGCATAGATGGTGGTGACATCTTCGCGACTGTTGGCGTGCATCTGTACGATGCGCCCGATACGCTCTTTCTTATCACGAGTGGGGTTCATGACTGTCTGTCCTGTACTCAGCACCCCTGAATAGACGCGGAAGAAGGTCAGGACACCATACTGATCGGTGGCGATTTTGAAGGCCAGTCCGCTGAACGGCGTCTCGTCGGAAGGCTCGCGCGGCTCCTCTTCACCCGTGTACGGATTGGTACCGGGAATGTCTCCCACATCGGTGGGAGAGGGCAGGTAGTAGACGACGGCGTCGAGCAGAGGCTGTACGCCCTTGTTCTTATAGGCCGAACCGCACAAGACCGGAACTACTTTGCCTGCAATGGTTCCCATGCGGAGAGCGGTGCGAATCTCGTCTATCGAGATAGGCTCGCCTTCCAGATATTTTTCGATGAGGGTCTCATCCGCATCGGCGACGGCTTCGAGCAGTTTGGTATGGTACTCGTTGGCGACTTCCTGAAGTTCTGCGGGGATCGGGCCGGTTTCAAACTTCTGGCCCATCTCATCCAGGTAAGTGGTTGCGGTCATGGTCACGAGGTCAATCACACCTATGAAGTCGCCTTCGGCTCCGATGGGAATCTGAATCGGAACGGCGTTCGCGCCGAGACGCTCGACCATCTTTTCCACGACGCTGAAGAAATTCGCGCCCATGCGGTCCATCTTATTGACGAACGCGATGCGGGGGACTTTATATTTGTTGGCCTGACGCCACACGGTTTCGGACTGCGGCTGTACGCCACCGACCGCGCAGAAGATCGCGACGGCCCCGTCCAGCACGCGCATGGAACGTTCGACTTCCACGGTAAAGTCCACGTGACCCGGCGTATCAATGATGTTGATACGGTGGGTGCGCTTCCGCAGGCTGGTCTCTTGATCGGTCTCCAGGCCCCAGAAACAGGTGGTCGCCGCGGAGGTAATGGTGATCCCGCGCTCCTGTTCCTGAACCATCCAGTCCATCGTCGCAGCCCCGGTATGGACTTCCCCGATTTTGTGGGTACGGCCCGTATAGAACAGGATGCGCTCGGTACAGGTGGTCTTGCCCGCGTCAATGTGGGCGGCGATGCCGATATTGCGTGTTTTATCTAAAGCGTATTCTCGTGCCATGTGCGTAACTTACTAGCCTCCAGAGAGTGCTGTTTTCAAAAGGAGAGAAGCAAGCCGGAAAAGAGCGGATGGCTCTGACCTGCTTCCCGATGGGTGTTGGGAATTCGCCCTGCGGCGAGGCGCCCCTCCCTGCGCGACTCACTCCCCGGACAAACCTTTTACCAGCGATAGTGGGCGAACGCTTTGTTGGCGTCGGCCATGCGGTGGGCTTCTTCTTTTTTCTTCACGGAAGCGCCGGTGTTGTTGGCGGCGTCCAGCAGTTCTCCCGCCAGTTTCTCCGACATCGAGCGTCCGGCGCGTTTGCGGGCATTGATGACCGCCCAGCGCAGCGCGAGGGCCACGCGGCGCTCCTGGCGCACTTCGACCGGAACCTGATAAGTAGAACCGCCAACGCGGCGGGGGCGCACCTCGATTACCGGCATGATGTTGCGGACACCGGCCTCGAAGATTTCGAGCGCGGGGCGCTTGGCACGGCTCTCCATGAGTTCCATGGCTCCGTAGAAGATGCGCTCGGCGACGCTCTTCTTACCGTCGAGCATCAGGCGATTGATGAATCGCTGGGCCAGAACGCTTCCGTAGACGGGGTCCGGCGTGATCGGGCGGGGGCGCAGGCCACCCTCGGGCGTATTTCGCGGCATCTGGCGGTCTCCTTATTTCTTCTTGCCGGTGGCAACAACGACGTTCTTCTTGGTGCCGTACTTGGAGCGGCTGGACTTGCGGTCACGGGTTCCGGCAGTATCTAGGGTTCCGCGCACGATATGGTAGCGCACACCGGGCAGGTCCTTGACGCGCCCGCCGCGAATCATGACGACGGAGTGTTCCTGCAAGTTGTGTCCGATGCCCGGAATATAGGCCGTCACTTCCGTCTTGTTCGTCAGGCGGACGCGAGCGATTTTCCGCAGGGCCGAGTTCGGTTTCTTCGGCGAAATCGTACGCACAAGCAGGCAGACGCCACGCAGTTGGGGGTTGCCCTTGAGCGCGGGAGCCTTAGTCTTTTTGATAATGCGTTTCCGGCCCTTGCGGACCAACTGGTTAATGGTGGGCATTCGTGCCGATCCCCTTCAGGTTCTGGTCGGATGCGGAAACGCCTCAGACGGCGCGGCATCCACAGGCTTGGGTTTTTGAACTTGCAAAATGTGTGTGGGCATGAGGAAACGGGGCATAAAAAAGCCCCTCAGACACGGACGGAGGGACGGGACGGGGAAATACCTGAGATGAAAAGGTACTGAGCGTCACACCTGAGGAAAGGGCCGAGCCTTTCGCAGTCGCCTCCTGAACGTATTCTTCTTATCCTGCCGTGCGGATGCACTCTCCACAAACCTGCTTAGTGTACTCGATTCTCACGCGGTTGTCAACGGTGACTCAGCCCTTCCCGCGCCGACTCCGCAAAAAATCTGCCTGTCCCGTGTCCTTTGAGGCTGAAAAACAGGCTTTTCGCGAGCTATGAAACCCCTGCCTGTGCAGTTCGTCCATCTAAAAAGAGCAGGAACTGAGGCGGGCCGCGCCGAAACAAGACAAATCGGGCGGACGCTGGCGGGTATTTCCTCCCTGCGCTGGCGAAGATGGGAAGTTAAGGAGAGAGCAAGATGGACGATTGGAAGGACTCGGCGAGACTGGACCGGTTTCGGACGATTGTGCGGCAGGAGTTCGGTCGCGGCCTGGAGAAAGCCACCCCTTCCAACGTGCGGACGTTTTTGGAGCGGCATCAGGAAGAGATGTTTCCGGGGCCACAGCACGGACGGCTGGAACTCAACGAGACTAAAACCACCTATGAAGAGATTCTGAAAGACTTCTTCGTGGGCGTTCTGGATCGCCCGTCGGACGAGGCTCTGATTATGCTCTGGACGCTGGCCTTCGAACTCTCCTTCTTCAATATCGAGCAGCACGCTGCCGAGCGCCTTCAGTCCCTTTTTGGCGATATGGGCGAGAGCGGTGACTGAGGCCGCCCCGCCTCTGGAAAGTGCCACGCTATGTTCGACCTTCGCGACCTTCGGCCCGGCCTGCTTTTCTGGTGTGATACCTCCCGCAACGCCATCAGTCTCCAGTTCAGCGACAAAGAGTTTCGCCCCGTGCTGATCGTCTCGGCGCTCTCGGAGTTCGACGGAGTCGCCGTCTATCCGTGCAGCCGTTTCCGGGATATTCAGGGGCGCAGCGACCAGATGACCGAACCGTTTGGCGAGACCGAGACCCACATTATCTACGGCAAAGGTCTCTTCCTCATCCAGCCCGACGACCTGCACCCGCCCACCGCCGCCTGGTCGGAGTGGCCCCTCTGGAAGCAGACGCACCGCCGCGTCATCGAAGACGACCTGCGTAGCCTCAAACAGCAGCAACGCCATCACAAACCTGCCCCGGTCAAATCCACCGATGCCTCTTCCGGCCTGAACACCCGTCTCAGCGACTCTCTGGACGCGCAGACCCGCGCCCGGCTCGAACAGCTTAAACAGCCCCCGCCTCCATTTCCGAAGCCTGTCCCGCCTCCGCCCAAACCGAAACTGCCCCCGCGCCCACCCGTAGACCTCTTCAAACAGGCTGTGGACTCCATTCTGCCCTACCACATTCTCCGCCCTGAAGACGAAGAGGACGCGGAACCGTCCACGCCCCCTAACAAATCCCTCAAGCGCAAACGCCGCTAAGAGCGTGTTTAGCCAGCCTACGGCACTGAAGTGCCGGTCTACGTTTGCAAAGCCCGCCTTCGCGGGCTGCCCCCACACAACGAGCGGTTGGCTTCTGCGTTGGGAGTCCATGCAGGTGGACTTCGTAAACGTAGAAGGGGGTTTCAACCCCGGTTCACAAGCATCCCGATTTGCTAAACACGCTCTAAGATCGCCCCTCTCCCGGGCTTTTGGGGAGAGGGTGAGGTGAGGGCTACGCGCAGAGGAGGTTCGCTTACTTGTCGGTAAGGAGAAGGCTCTGTGCCGAGGGCTGACCGGCGGCGGGGCTGACCAGACCGAAGACGAAGATCGAATAGGCGTGTCCACCTGCCAGCGTGGCCGCGCCTAGCGAAGTCAGCACGTTGCCCGCGCTGTCGCGAATGGACAGGTTGTAGTTTCCGGCGGTGACGGCGACATAAGCCGACCCGCTCGTGCCGGACGTGCTACCATAGGCAATACCGCCCAATCCCATGACAGCGATCGCTGTTGGCGGGAAACCGGCGATATTGTAGAGCGAAATGGGCGGGGAGTCGGGCAGGAGGTTGACCAGACGCACGACGGCGGTGCTGGAGGCGATGGTGCCGGGGAAGTTGTCTGTGAACTGAATCAGGCGGGGCGCGGTTGTCCCCGAGGTACCGAAGACGCCGGAGACGACCTGCGTATAGGAGAAGTCGCGGGTCATGCTGACGGTGGTTTCCGGAGCGACCAGCGTGGCGGTTCCCGCCTGAATCGCATCGGTCTTGATGGCGATACCGCTGGAAACGGTTGCATAACTCGTTCCCTGTCCGAAGGAGAGCGGAGAGGGATTCAGGCTGACGCTGCGCTGCGTGATATTGACACCGCTGCCCGGTGAGCCGACGAGCGCGTTGAAAGTGCGCTGCTGATTCGTGTCGTTGGGATCGGTGCCGAACGGCTTGCTCAGACTTGTGCCGCCACCGCACCCTGCCAACCCTGCCGCCAATAGTCCGACAACCCCGAGCAGAGCGCAGCGGGTGTTTCGATGAGAAAACATGGTAACCTCCTGAAAAGAGAAGCAGGCAAAGGGTTGACACCCCTCGCTACGCGCCTACGGCGGATCGTCCTTCGGACGAAACCCAACGCCTCCAGCAGTAATGACGTTGAAAAACCGCCGGATGTGACGCGAAAAACAAAAAAATGCCGGGAAGAAGTTGTCTCTTCTTCCCGGCGAAAGGTTCCATCTCGCTCCGAACCGCACAGTCCCTGGCAAAGGGACTTCTGTAGCGCAGTCTTTATTCCAAAAGACTGCGCGAAATTTACGCGTTTCGCGCCATCTGTTCCAGCCGACCGCGATCCGTGACGACCAGATGACCGCGATTGCGGCGCACACAGGAGGTAGATTCCAGCCGCGCCAGATTGCGGGCGACGGTCTCGCGGCGCACCCCGATAAGGTTGGCGATCTCCTCCTGGGAAAGCGGTGGAGACAGCAGACCACTGCCCGTATCCGCACGGGCCAGCAGCAGTTTCGCGACCCGCGACAGCGAAGAGTTGGACGACATCGCAACCAGATTCTCGTTGGTATGCTTCAGGCGCAGCGCCAGATTCCGCATCAGTTCGCTCGTCAGTTCGAACGATTCGCGCAGCAGCGCGTGGAAACTGTCCTGATCCAGCAGCAGCAGTTCCGTCTCCTCCACGAGCGTCACGGCAGAGGCGGTTCGCGCCCCGCCGATAAGCAGGGCCATCTCGCCAAAGAAGTCGCCTGCCGACAGCAGCGCCAGCGTGGTTTCCGGGCCATTCACGCCGTCGGCAGAGTAGATTTTGACCCCGCCGCGCAGCACGATATAGAGCTGCCCGCCCGGTTCGCCCTCATAAAACAGTTGAACCTTGCCCCGATAGGTGCGGCGGCGGCAGGCGGCGACGATTCGCTCACGCTGCTCGTCCGTTAGATCGGCGAAAAGTTTTACTTTCTGCAAACACTCCAGGATATTCATGGCTCGCCTGCCTCCCATAGTCGGGAAAGATAGGAACATTGTGGGTCATGGTGATTTCTTGCTCTAAAAGCATAGACGCTTAAATAGTAGCGAAAGATCAAAAAACGGATGTGACGTTGGTCACATTCGGCCTTTCCTCTCGTGAATTGTGTCCGCTTCTCGCTGCAGGGCAGGTTTTGGACACATCCCAGCGGATCGTGCAGGAGAGCGACCCCGGCTTCGCGAACCTATTTGCACAGATTTCCGGGGGATGTGACACCGAGAACGCAGGAGATACGTATAGGGCTATAGACGTGCGGCGCGTTGGAAGGGCAGGCGCGGAAAACCGTCAGCGCAGCGCCCTGGCAATGCATGACCCGAATGAGGGGAGGAGTGATCCACAATGGCTTGGCTGCTTAGTTTTATATGGCCCCTGTTGGCTGGTGGCGGAATGTATTTCATGGCGAATCGGTGCAAGGGCAAGAACGCCAAAATGTTCTTCCGTTACGGCGCGTGGGGATTCTGGCTGATCTACCTGATGTATCTGCCCGGCCCGTTCATCGGCCTGTTCTTCTTCTTGAATTTTATCGTCAAGGTGCTTCCGAGTGTCGTCTGTTTCTGGCTGGCGGTGAGCAGCATCATCAAGGAGATGCGGGCGCAGTCGCAGGGACAGTATACCGACGCGGCCTGAGTGGAAGCAAAGGGTGTTAGTGGCAAGGGGAGCAGCAAAGGGTTGACACCCCTCGCTACGCGGCTTCGCCGGATCGTCCTTCGGACGAGACACGATGCGACAAGGTTATTGAGCGTGAAGAGTGGCTCTCCCAGCCTGAACGTTTCCGAAGGAAACTGGGCCGAAGGTCACATAGCGGGGACTTCAGTCCGTCGCACTCCTCTGACCGCATCAGGGAATCGGATACTGTAGCGTCCTCGAACTAGCCGTTCGAGGACGCTATTTTTTCGGCAGGAACCGGGGAAGAAGGCGTGGGGAAGTGTTCGCAGAAGAACTCGACCACGTTCTGCCGGGCTTCATCGCGCAGGCTGTGGTGAATGCGCCGATGCCCGGAGCGGGGCAGAATGTGCAGTTGTTTGGGATGCCCGGCGGCGGCATGAAGCGCATGGGCGTCCGCCTTATTCACTACCCTGTCGCGGCTGCCGTGCAGGATCATCAACGGGCGAGGGGTGAGGCGAGAGACGACATTGACCGGGGAGACCAGCGCAGAGGAGACAGGAAACCAGCGGTTGGCGAGCAGACGCGCTCCCCGGGCGACGATTGGGGCGAGCGGGCCAAAATGGCGACGGCAGCGCTGAACAATGGCGTTGTCCAGGGTGGCGAACGCGCCGTGCGTGGCGACAGCCAGAATGCGCTCCTCATCGGCGGCGGCAAGAATGGCGGTCGCGCCGCCCATCGAGAAACCAAAGACACCCATCGGCAGGTCGGCGGTATCGGGACGGGTTGCCAGATACTTTACCGCGCCGCGCACGTCCTGCGTCTCATAGTAACCTGCCGTACAGAGTTCGCCTTCGCTATTGCCCATCGCCCGGAAGTCGAAGAGCAGCAGGGCGAAGCCCTCTTTCCACAGGCGTTCTGCCCAGGGCAGCGCCTCTCCCCGATTCGCCATCATCCCATGACACAAAATAATGACCCCGCGAGCGGTCTCTTCCGGGGAATCGGAACGGGCCGGGATGAACCAGCCGGAGAGCATCGTGCCTTCCAGCGAGGTAAAGGAGACTTCTTGGTAGGCTGCGCCGAATCGGGCCGGAGTTCCCTTGACGCGCCTGCGCGGGGGATGTGTGGAGAACCAGGCCAATGCACAGATACCCAACAACACCCAGGCCGCCGTTGCCAGGGTGCCTGCCCCTGCAACTGCTATCAACCACGCCCAGAATGTATGCACCGCTTCCTTCCTCCCACACAGAATACGCTCGGATACAGGAGCGCCTTCGCTTGCAGTCTATCTTTAGTTTACCACGTCTCACGCACTATTTCCGCACTCTGCAAGGAGGTTCTCATCGAAATAGGACAGCAGGCAAAGTAAAACAAATATCGAACCTCCATCGCCCCCACAAACAAAATAACCGATTGCCGAAACAGTATTCGGCAATCGGTTACAGGTGTCCTGCTCGACTCAGCGATGAGTGGGCTTGGTTTACGGTAGGAGCGGATGCCGATTAATGAACGTTGTCCGCTGCATCTTTGTGTTGCTGGATAATCGCCTCTCGCTTGGACTTCTGCGCGTCGGTCTCCTGCGGCGCTCCCTTCTCGCTGGATCCAGCGCACCCAACCAGGAACAAAGTCAGCAAGGCAATGGCCGCGAGGATCGCTGTAGAGGTGCGAACGGTAGGGATGTTCATGTAGATCCTTTCCTATGCTTGCGTTAGAGTGAACCGAAATCACGCGCATCGAACGCTCTTGATGCCGGAGACTACGGCGTTTCCGTCCAGATGCCCGTAAAATAGTCGTGCACGGCCTGTGCACACGGCTCGTTGGCTGCCTGTACAGGATAACCACCAGGGCCACCGAATATCGTGGGATCAGGAGCAAAACTGGGATCGAAGCAGAATTTGAGCGCATCCACCTCAGATGCCGGTCGCGCCGTCAGACCGAACCCGGCATACTGTCCTGCCTTCATGTGAATGATCTTGGCATGGCCATCTACAAAGCAGTAGTTCAGGTTACTCTGGTGCCGAATGCTTGCGGTCCTCTGAGGTCCGTCTTTGCCGCTGAAGATGTTATCCATCGCGATCGAGTAGCCGGGCGTGTCGTACGTGTCTCCGAATGCAACGCAGTCCGTCGGGGTCAGGATAGACGAGATGCTTCGGCCCAATCGCTGGCCTAACGCGTTCTGCGTCTGTACGAGGCCATAGCCGCTGTCGCTGACCCAGCCGTCATTGTAGCCGTAGCCCATGATGCGACCGGTCGTCGCCCCGGTATTCAGTCCGGCAGGATTCGATTTGGACGTGGTGGTGCCGGTGCGGTCCGGGCAGAGGAACATATTCCAGTTCTTCACATACGGCTGGATCAGGTTGTACCAGTACCCGCCACTCACCGCAAAATAGTTGTTGGCATCCCGCTGCGATACCGGTGTCACCTGGCAGGGCGTCGTCTCATCATAGTCCTGCGTGTACATTGCATAGGCAAGACCGCCCTGTTTCAAGTTACTGAGACAGGAGATGGCTTTGGCTTTTTCGCGGGCCTGGGCAAAAACGGGGAAGAGGATGGCGGCCAGAATGGCGATAATAGCAATCACTACGAGGAGTTCGATGAGAGTGAAGGCTTTCTTCATTGGAAATTCCTTTCAACGGAAACCGGGACTTGTCTACAGACGCCTATAGCATACTCCCGCAATGATTAAGCCTGCGTTAACGGAAAGTTAAATACTTGTTAACATTGGGACGCGCTCAGGAAAGTGCCTCCTCCCGCCATCAGGCGGGAGGAGGCAGACGGTCAGGGGATGAGTTTGAGGAGGTAGCTGTTCTTGTCGTCGGCGTAGCAGGTCCAAACGGCGTGGCTCTTCGGGTCTACCGTAATGGTATGGGAGCCTTTGGGAGACGGGACATTGGCGAGGAGTTTCGCGCCGGTCGCGGTGGCCTGCACAACGGAGATAAAGCCTTTACAGGCGCAGTAGATGCGCTCATTGCCGGGGTCGAAGGCGATCTGATCCACGCCCTTTTCGATGTCAATGGTCGCGGTGACCTTGCCGGTTTTCAGATCAATGATGACCAGTTTGCCGTTGCTGCCCGCCGCGAAGAGCCGTCCGTTTTTGCCGTCTATGGCGAGTCCATGCGGCCCGGTCGCAGGCGCGGTGGAAAACTTCTTTTCGACCTTGTTGGTCGCCGGGTCAATGACCTGCACGGTGCTGTCGCTTTTGATGTTCTGATAGATGCGGCCTGTCGTCGGGTCGTACTCCACTTTTTCGGGCGCTTCCGGGATGGTGACGGCACCGACGATCTTATCCGTCTTCGCGTCTATCACCCAGACATCGGTCCCGTCGTCGTGATCGGCGTAGACCATGCCGTTTTTGGGGCAGTAGAGAATATCGTCCACCGGGCCGGTGACGGCGATCTCGCCGATCTTCTTGAGAGTCGTGTAGTTCAGAACCACGACTTTATGCTCCTCATCGTCGCCGAGGAATATTTTGTTGTCCTTGCGGTCAATCGCTACGCCCTGCGCGGTTCCGACCGTGACCGAGGGCAGCGCCTTGTCGGTTTTCAAGTCAACAATCGCGACGCTTTTGGTGCCTTTGTGGGTCGCAAAGACGCGCTGCGAAGCGGAGTCCACCAGCATCCAGTCGAAGCCGCCCGGCCCGCCGGGAATGACGATGGGTTTCTGCGCCTTGAGCGGCATATCCGCGAGCGCAGGCAGCGCCGCCAATCCAAGCAGGATGGCAGCCAATGCAGAAGAATTGCGTGTAAAAATCATGTATTTCTCCTTTTCAGGGAAGCAAGGGTGGCAGTAGCGAGGGGTGAAGGTCCTATCGCGGGGAGTTCACTCCGTCGCATTTCCTCCCTTTCAGTTTACTCAGGAATCGGCGATAACGAGTGGGGGCAGAATGAGAGTTTGCTCAGGTTGCTGCGGCAGGGGCGGTTCTTGCAGTAATGGAGGGAACACGAGCGGTCGGCAGAACGTTTTCCAAGCATAGTTCGCGGAGAGGCGCCGTTTTCCGCACTCGCAAAGAAAGTTTACTGTCATGGATACTCCACTACTGGAAGGCCCCCGGCCTTTTGCGGCTTCCCGCCAGAAAAGAGCGATTGTCCTGGTCGGACTATTGTTCGTCCTGTTTTTCGCCCTGGCGGTTGCCGCCCGGACGCCCAGCCTGCTGCATTTCGACACGGCTATCACGCGGGAAATTCAGGAAGGCCACACCACGCCGCTCGATTTCCTGGCCTACTTTTTCACGACGCTCGGCAATGGAATCACCATGACCCTGCTCTGCATAGGGGCGGCGGTCGTTCTCTATAAGGCAGGACGGCCCAAAGCGTCCTGGTTCAGCATTCTTACGCTGCTGGGTCTGCCGCTCAATCTGCTGCTGAAGCTGATCGTGCATCGCCCGCGCCCGTCATCCGACCTAGTACGCATCCTGTTGCCGGAGCCGGGCCTCAGTTTTCCCTCCGGTCATGCGATGGGATCGGTGATCGTCTACGGGTTTCTGGCCTATCTCGCCTGGTCGTATATTGGCGACCCCGGACGCCGACGGTTCTGGACAGCCGTTCTCGCCCTGGCGCCTATTGGCATCAGCCTGAGCCGCATCTATATCGGCGTTCACTGGTTTTCGGATGTCATCGGAGCCTGGCTGTTCGGCCTGATTGTGCTGTTTATCTTCGTTGATCTCTATCACCTGACCGGCGCGAAGGAGCGGATGGCGCATACAGGGCAACTCGAAAAAGTCTGAAAAAGCCTCTCCGCTATTTGCGGCGGATGGAGAGCAGGGCAAGATGCTCATCGGGGGCGTAGCCAGCGAGTTCGGTGGAGGCGAGGGTGGTTATCTGGGCCTGAGTCTGGAGGCCGGAGAGGTCTATAAGATGGCTGCCGCAGAGCAGGAAGAGATCGGGGAGGACGGCTCCCGAATCGCCGTAAGTGGTGGCGCGGGAGAGGGTTGTTTCCAGAGCGGACTGCCACTGCGCGATACGAGTGGTTTGCACGGTCATCTCTTCCCGTGCCAGCCGAATGGTGCCTTCGCTGTCCAGAACCCGGAACTGATGCCGTTCGCGCCGCATCAAGCCGAACAGGGTCTTCTCCGTCAGAACGCCCTCAAAGACCCACCAGCCGCCGATGTGCGCCACTGTCTTGACGGTTGGGTTGCCGATAGCGGTGGCGGCGATGGCTTGCAGTTCCGCTTCTGTCGGATTAGGACGCTGCGCGGTGCGCGTCCGCAGTTCAGTTGCGCCCGTCGCGGTCGCCCGAACGAGGTTGCGGACCGGGTCTACCTCGACGTGGACTTCTACCGTTCCTTCCGCCGCCCCGGAGCGCAGGGCCGCCTCTTCTGCCTCCCGCCGAACGCGCAGGATGTCCTGCTGTGTGGGCGAGGGCAGGGTGCGCTCGACGGTCTCCCGCACCAGCGCCAGCGCAACCCCGATAGGCGAGATCACCTCATGGTTCCGCGCCAACCGCCACGTCATGCCGAGCATCTCTCCCAGCACGGGAATCAGCGTTGCCGCGCCGCCGCCGCCGCCCACCAGCGTCGTGCTGCGCCGGTCTAACTCGTAACGCTGCAACAGCGCCTCCACGACCGGAACGACTTTTGCGACGGCGACTTTCAGCGTCTCCCGCGCCGCCTCTTCCGGGGTCATGCCAAGCCGCTTTGCCAGCGGAGCGAAAGCCAGCCACGCCGATTCCGCGTTGCCGTAAGCGTAGTGTTCCGGCAAGACGTAGCCGAGCAGATTGGCGGCGCAGGCGGTCGTGAGGGCGAAGCGTTTGCCGTTCGCACACCGGATGCAGAGATAGTCGGCGGGGTCACCGGGGCGAGGCGCGAAACTCTCCAGTTCCGGCGCGACAATCTCCGATGGGTCGGTATAGACGGCGTAATCCAGCCCCGCGATATGGGCGCTGCGCGGCCCGACATCGGCGATACGCCCGTTGACAAGACGCAGCAGGGAGCCGCCCGCCACCCCGACCGTCCGCACGTCCAGCGAACGCACATAGGTCTTATGCCCGCCGACCTCCGCATAGTCCACCATCACGCGCCCATCCTTGACTGCGCTGATGTCTACGCTCGTGCCGCCTACTTCCAGAAACAGCCCCTGCGAAACCTTCTCGAACATTAACGCGCCCGCCACGCCCGCCGCAGGCCCGGAGAGCAGCGTGAGTATAGGACGGCGGCGCACCTCGCCGACCGTCATCACACCGCCATCGCAGCGCATAATCATCAGCGGGGCCGGGATGCCTGTCTGCCGTACCGAAGCCTCCGTCATATTGGCGGTCTCGACCATGCGGGGCAGAATGGAGGCGTTGATGACCGCCGTGCGCGTTCTCACCCGCAACCCGTAGAGACTGGAAATCTCGTGTGTCCCGGTGGCGGGCAGACCTTCGGCCTCTGCCGCCGCCATGATCTGCTGTTCCAGCGCAGGGTCGTCCACCGAGAACGCCGCTGCCGCCACAATCACCCCCGCGCCCTTCTCCCGCAGCAGGCGCACGGCAGGGCCGAACGCCTCCGTCTCGACAAATGCCGGGAACGTCTCCAGGCGTTTGCCGGGACTGAGTTCGATGCTGCCGACCTGCGTCTCGGAGCGCACCCGCGCACCCTCCAGCCCCTTGCCTGCCGCCACAATGCCGACGGGCGTCACGTCGCCTTCCAGCAGCGCATTGGTTGCCTGCGTGGTGCCGTGCGCGATAAAGCGCACCTCCTCCGGCGCAATCCCGACTGTTCGCATCAACTGCTGCAACGCCTGCACGATGCCAAGCGCGACACCCTCCACCGCCGTGTGGGTGGTCGGCACTTTCACTTGCCCCAGCAGGGCACCCGTCCCCTCTTCCAGCGCGACCGCATCCGTGAACGTGCCGCCCACATCTATTCCGATGCGGACGGCACGCGAGGCTTCCGGGGCAGGCGTTGCGAGGTGGGTCACGGTGTCAACCTCTGTCGGAAAGCGGTCTGGCATGCGGCTCTATCCGACTTTGGCATGAGCAAGGGCATAGTGACAGGGGCTGTCGAGGTCGAGCGGGATGCGGGCGATGAGTTCGAGGACGACGGTCTTGATGCGCTCGGCGTTGCGGCGGAAGACCGCATAGACCTCCTCGGAAGTCACCGGCGGGACTTCGCCTGTCGCGACGAGGCCGGAGTCGTAGTCGGTGACGAGGGAGATATTGACGACGGCCATCTCCTGCTCCAGCGCGAGATAGGCTTCCGGGTAGCCGGTCATTCCTACCACCGACCAGCCCATCTGCGTGAACCAGCGACTTTCGGCCTTCGAGGAGAAGCGCGGCCCCTGAATCACCACCAGCGTTCCGCCCGCGTGGACGGGAATTTTCTGCTCCCGAATGATCTCGACCGCCATGCGGCGCAGATGCGGGCAGTAGGGATCGGCGCTGCTGACATGGTGAACGTCCGGGCCATCGAAAAACGTGTCTTTGCGCCCGTTGGTGCGGTCTACATACTGGTCACAGACGACGAAATGCTCCGGCTCCAGCGCGGCCTGCAAACTCCCCACCGCGCATGGAGCGAGGAGATAGCGCACCCCCAGGCTCTTCATTGCCCAGACGTTGGCACGATAGTTGATGCCGTGCGGCGGAATGGTGTGATGCCGCCCGTGCCGGGGCAGAAACGCCACGCGCTTGCCCGCATACTCCGCCAGAAACACGCTGTCGCTCGGCGGGCCATAGGGCGTTTCGACCGTGATCTCCTGCACATTTTCCAGCAGCGAATAGAACCCGCTTCCCCCGAAAACGCCGATGTCCGCCGCAGGCTTCTCATCCTCACTCATGCTGAAAATTCTCCTGTAATGTTGTTTATGACCCACGCATTCCGTCCGCACGAATTTCCTGGACGGGAGCGGGAACGAAGCGGTTGAGGTTGTTCAGGGCGTCGAGGGCGGCGGCCTGTTCAGCCTCTTTTTTGCTCTTGCCGGAGCCGGTGCCTATGAGTACGTCATCGAGGAAGGCTTCGGCCAGGAATGTCTTGTCGTGTTCCCGGCCGTCTTCGTTGGCGATGCGATAGAGGGGGGCCTTGCGAACGACGGCCTGTGTCTGCTCTTGCAGCGACGACTTGAAATCGTGCCGGTGCGGGTCGGTCGCGGCGGCGTGGAGGGTCTCCAACAGCGCCTTGCGGACCACGCGCCGCGCCGCCACAATGCCCCGATCCAGATAGACCGCCGCGATAATCGCCTCGAACGCATCCGCTATAATAGAGCGGCGGCGGCGGCCGCCGGATGCCGCCTCGCTCAGGCTCATGACGACGAACTCCTCCAGCCCGAAGCGCATCGCCGCATCTGCCAGCGCCGTCTCGCTGACAATATAGGCTTTCGATTTCGCCAGGTCGCCCTCACTGTGCTGCGGGTAGAGCCGAAACAGGTTCTCGCAGACGATCAGGCCCAGCACCGAGTCGCCCAGGAACTCCAGGCGTTCGTTGCTGTCGAAGTGGTTGGCGGATGTGGCGGAGCGGTGCGTAAGCGCCCGCTCCAGCCGCGACACGTCCCGAAAACGCACGCCCAGCCGTTCCTGTAGTTGTTCCAGCGCGGTCTCATCCATACGGTAACGATCTATTCCAGACGGCGGACGGCGGCCTCGATGCGCTCCAGGCCCTTCTCGATGTTGGCGGTAGAGGTGGCATAGGAGAGACGAATATAGTGATCTGCGCCGAAGCCGGAGCCGGGAATGACGGCGACGTTGGCGGTCTCCAGCAGATAGGTAGAGAAAGAGTCGGAGCCGGTGATTTCGTAGTTTCCGGCGCGTTTACCGAACAGTTCCGAGATGTCCGGGAAGACGTAGAAGGCTCCTCCGGGCAGGCGGCAGGTGAGGCCGGGAATGGCGTTCAGCTTCTCCACGATCAGGTTGCGCCGCACCTCGAAGGCTTTCCGCATCTCTTCCACCGGTTCGGTCGGGCCATTGAGCGCGGCGACCGCAGCCTTCTGCGCGATAGAGACCGGGTTGGAGGTGGACTGGTCTTGCAGACGGCCCATGGCGGCGATCAGTTCCGCGTTGGCGGAGGCGATGTAGCCGATGCGCCAGCCCGTCATGGAGTAGGCTTTGGAGCAGCCGTTCACCGTGAGGGTGCGCTGAAAAATCTCGTCGCCTAGAGAGGCCGGGCTGAGATGCTGCCGGCCGTCGTACAGCAGTTTCTCGTAGATTTCGTCGCTGACGAGCGTCAGGTCGTGCTGAATGACGACGGAGGCCAGCTCTTTGACCATCTGCCGCGTCGCGACGCCGCCCGTCGGGTTGGAGGGCGAGTTGAGAATAAGGGCTTTCGTGCGCGGCGTGATGGCAGCCCGCACGGCGTCCCGCGTCGGCATAAACTCGTTTTCCGGCAGCGTGGGGATGAAGACGGGTACGCCGCCCGCAAGCTTCACCTGCTCCGGGTAGGAGACCCAGTAGGGAACGGGGATAATCACCTCGTCGCCGGGGTTGAGCAGAGCCTGAAAGATGTTGTAGAGCGAATGTTTCGCACCTACGGAGACAATGACATTTTTGCGCTCATGGCGCAGGCCATTGTCGCGCATCAGTTTGGCGACAATAGCGTCCCGCAGTTCGTCGGAACCGCTGCTCGGCGTGTATTTGGTATAGCCCGCATCAAGGGCGTCTTTGGCGGCCTGTTTGATATGGTCAGGGGTATCGAAGTCCGGCTCTCCGGCCCCGAACCCGACGACATCCACGCCCTGCGCCTGAAGCGCTTTGGCTTTCGCGGTGATTGCCATCGTGGGGGAAGGGGCGGCGTTACGCGCTCGCTCTGATATTTTCATCGTTGAAGGTTCCTTTCCAGAACGGTCAATGTTTCCCGGCAACGTAAGTCGCCGTTATCAAGACAATGGAAGCGGTCACGAACACTACGACACTCCACGATGTCCATTGCCGCTGACTGATTTTCAATTGAGAGACGTTCGTGTACCGTCCGCTGCGCCAGGCGATGGCGTTGCCCTGATTGCCCAGATAGAGGGTCTTCACTACCCAGCCGAGGACCACAAATCCCAGAAAGACAAGGCCGACAATAAGGTCATCTGCACTATCTTTGCTGCTGCCGGCAAGATCGGAGGCGGACATGGTCGAGATTCCGATAATCATCATCACCCAGACAAACAGACTCCCCGCGCCGAGCAGGCCCCACCCCGGAGCGCGGTGCGTGAACGACCAGAGGGTCGAGTTCAGAGCCGCCGCCCAGTTCCAGCCTTTGCGAACCTCTTCCGGCACATTGCTTCGCGGATCGGCGGAGCGTCCGGCGTAGGCTCCCGGCGCGGCATAGACCGGGCTGCTGCCGGGCAGATTCAAGGCGCGGGCGTCGAGATAGGTGGTCACGGTCGGGTCGTAGGGGTTGGCGATCATACCGACCGGAACGGTGCAGTACGGACAGACCAGAACCCCATACCCCAGCGACGCGCCGCAGACTTTGCACTGACTGGCGCGGGGCATCTGGCCGGGATAGCCTCCGCCGTAGGCATTGGGCATTCCCTGCGGCGGGTACTGACCCCCATAGGGACTGGGCGGCATCGTCCCATAGGGAGCGCTCGGGGGCAGGGGCGAGTAGGTGGGGTAGGCGGGCGGCGAAGCCGAAGGCGCACCGGACGGAGCGGCGCTCGGGTAGGGAGCCTGCCCCGGAGGATAGTTCGGGTAGGGCTGTGTGGGGTACTGCGGGCCATACGACGCGGCAGGGCCGGAGTTCGGATACACGGGCTGCGCTGCCGGGTAGTTCGGATAGGCAGGCGGCGCGGCGTTGTAAGGCGGCATGGGCTGCCCCGTAGGGGAGGGCGGCGTTCCCATAGGCGGAATAACGGGCCGGGGTGGAACCTCCGGCACATTCGGGGCCGACGGCATCGGCTGTGGAGGCGCGGACGGATTGCCGACACCGGGTGGCAGCAGCGAAGCGCCGCAGGCAGTACACTGCGCGGCGCTTCCCGCATTCCATTGACCGCATTTCGGGCAGAACATCCGCTCTCTCCTTCCGCAATCCCCTCTTGGCCCCGTTCCCGGCACAAAGAAAGACGGCCAGCCACGTTTTGGCGCTGTTCCCGGCCCCTCAGAACGTCGAAAACAGGGGCGCGGGTTCAGGGACTTATATTGTACCCCTGTTCGGGGGTGTTCGAGAAATCGAAACTTTCTCCTGGGGCGAGACGCTTGAAACCGTTTATGCGTGAGCGCCGTCCAATGAACTGACGTTCCCTTTCCCATGTCCTCGCTGGCGTTCACCGCAGGAGAAACCCGCATGAATCCGCGTACCCTCGTCGTTGCCGGAGTGCTTATCACCGGCGTCACCGCATCGGTCGTGCTGGCCCGCACACCGCGTTTGCCGTCTGCCTCTCCCCTCCGAGAGACGCCACAGCGCAGCGCAGTCTCGGCCTCCCCGGAAACCGGCTCGACGGGCAGCAGAGCGCCGGAATTCTATCCTGGGAATGTGCGCGCCAACCTGTTCGCCCGACCACAGCCGCCCTTGCCTCCCGCGCCTGACCGCACGGAAATCAGACCCCCCCCGCCCCCACAGGTCAATATTCCCATCGTCCTCCCCACGCCAGATCGCTTCGCGGGGTATGCGTACACAGGCACGGTAAGTGTAGACGGGGAGATGCAGGCTCTGCTGGAAGATGTTCGCACGAAGGAGGGCTGGTATGTCCATACGGGGGATGCGTTTCAGGGGGCGACGATTACGCAGATAGAAAATGGCAATGTGACGTTGCAGGTGAACGGGCAGACGCGCCGCATCGCCAAGTCCGATGCCTACAACCTGACACCCCTCAACGCCAGCAGCAACGCCCAACCCGGCAAAAACATCACTGCCAACGCCACAGTCGGGAGTTCGCCGAGTGCCATGCCTCAAAACGGCGGGTTGACAGCCACCGCTCAGATGCTGAACGAGGCATTGCAGAACTCTTTCAGCAACTCTACAGAGTCCTTTTACAACAGCAAAATCTACTTTTCCACAGAGCAGACCGTGGAGGAAGGTTTAGACAACACGGTCCTTATGGATTTTGCAACTGTAAACAAACTTTAGCGCGGCAGAGGGTCATTTGTATCGCAGACGGCGACGCCGTCGCTGTTCGTTCTGTAGCCGGGGAAGGCGGGTTTAGGGCCGGGCAGGGACTTGACGTGCGAATCCTCAAACAGGTAGTTGCCGGTATCGTTGTGCCGGAAACTCGGCTTCTCCGACACAGTCGGGTATTCCGGTTTCAGCGTCTGTTTGTTGAGCACAGAAATGACGGCATCCATCCCCCACTCGCTCTGTTTGGAAAAGAACATCTGCGCTTCGAGCAGCAGGACTGCGCTGGCCGGGGCGGGAATATCTGCCAGCGTTCTGCTCTGCACATTCGCGGTGATCGCATACGAACGAAAGACACGGCTGCCAAGACCGGGGATATTCTGTGGCACGGAATCGGTGTCACTCGGACACATCAGCACCTGACCGTTTTTGAGGTAGGGATGAATCGCGACATCCCACGATATCGGCACTCCCTGAGAATTCAGCGCCGCCCCGGACGTACTGAACAGGCAGAACGCCGGAATATGTTCGTCGAAATCCTGCTCGTACATTTTCATCGCCGTTCCGATCTGCCTGAGATTGCTCAGGCAGGAGGTACGCCGTCCGTTCTCTCTAGCTCTGGCGAATACCGGAAACAGCACGGCAGCCAGCAACGCAATAACGGCAATCACTACGAGTAACTCAATCAGCGTAAATCCCCGCCCGATGTTGCTCTGTGTCTTCATAGTTGCCTCCTCTACAGACATAGAGCCAACGGGAGCCGTTTGGTTCATCGTCTTCCTCCCAACGGAAATTGCGTGTCAGAGCGGGCGGGCAGCGGCCCGTACCCAGGAGTCGGCGTCGAAGCGGAGTTGGTGCAGGGTCTTGCGGGCATCGGGGTGATGGCGTTCGTGCGTGAGGCGTCGTGCGGCGAGTATTTTGAGGGTGGACGTTCCAGCGCGGGCGAGATAGATCAGTTCACGGCGCTGCGTGTCGGTGAGCGGTAGGGAGGGAGGAGTCAGTAGCGCCTCCCCTGCGGCGGACAGTTCCCACTCCACTATCAGCGCCTGAAGCAGCCAGTCGTAGGCGCGGCGAACCTGCGCGGCCTCGAAACACCGGGCGGCGTAGCGCAGGCGATTGGAAACATAGTCGCGGCGGGTTTTGACTGTGTCGTGCAGGAACGCGGCGGCCAGAGCGGAAGACGGTTCCTGAAGGTCGCCCTCACGCGGCGATGTTTCCGGGTAGGCAGCGTCATGTTCCAGCCAGCGCACCAGCGCGGCGTGAGTTACCTGTGTGCGGGGCAGGAGGTTCTCGGCAGAACGTTCGAGCCGGAGAAAGTGCGAAAAGCGTGTGCGAAACTCCTCCGGGAGGCTCTGCACGAGTTTCCCGGAACGCTCCTGCCACTGTAAACGCTCTGCGGACACCTCCAGCAGTCGGACCTGCGCGAGAAGGCGCGGATCGTCGTTTTGAGGCAGAGGCGTCGCGTCGTTGATCTCGTCGGGCGCGAGAAACTCCAGCGTTCCTTCAAAGGCGAACAGGCAGACCGTCGTCCCTTCCTGCATCAGTCCCAGCAGGCTGTCGTCCGGCAGAGGCCGCATCTGACCCTGCACCCCAAGCGCGGCGAGACCCGGCAGAAGCAGATGCGTCAGGTCGCTGGCAATCGGAGTTAGCCCCGTTCGTCTTGCCGCCTCTCCCGTCATGCCTGCCCGATAGGTTTCCGATTCCCCGGTCTTCATCCAGGCTTCCGCCGCCTGCCAGATCACCCCAAAATCCAATGGTCGTTCTCGATTCTCCGCCATAAGCGATCCCCTGCTTGTCCGCTCAACAGCCGTTCTCCACATAGAAGGAAGTTTACCCGCAGGTACGGAAATTGGTGACAGAAGAAGTAACGCACCTATATGCGCTTGTCTATCAAAACTCTCCTCGGCCATCAGGAGGGATGTCGGCGGAGCGAACTTCCCCACGAAAGGGAAGGTAAGAGGATCATGCTGGACTATAGTAATCTGAGTTCTATCCATAGTGCTGCCTGGGGAGGGCGTCGAAAAGAAGTACTGGATCTGCTTGCGGCCGGCGCTGACGTGAATGCTACAGAATCTGGCGGACGAACGCCACTCATGAACGCAGCGAGCAAAGGTCGTGTGGCGATGGTGCGTCTTCTCATCGAAAAGGGAGCCGACGTCAGACGTCGGGAGAACTCGGGTTGGACGGCAATGGACCTTGCCGTGTTCTGGCGGCGTCTCCCTATGATAAAGGTTTTACGGGACGCCCACACGCCCCACTCGTTTCGTACGGCTGCCATGCTGGGAGATGTGCAGGCCGTTCTTTGGCTTTTGGCGGGAGAGCCTCATCATATGCCGGACGCTCTGTGTCAAGCGGCGTGGGCAGGTAAGACTACTGTGCTGTCAGCGCTCCTCAAGCAAGGAGGAGATATTCACCAGACTTTTAGCCGCCACCACTATGGGCTGCTGAGTATTGCTGCCGGCCAAGGGCAAAATGCCATGGTTCGCTTTCTTCTAAGGCATGGGGTTGACATTGATACCAAGGACGCCCTAGTCGTCAGTTAACTGAAGTTTTATACATTCGACATCGAAGCCTGCGATCTCAAATCGGAAACAATCAGGGCTTTTGAAACGATAAAACTCGGATTAACTAACAACTAGGGAGAACCGCACTGATGACCACCGTTTCAGCAGGCGAGGAGTCCTTTCTGGATAGAACGAGGGTGCTTCAGATTTTGTTGGAACGCGGGGCGAAGGTAAATGCTGCCGACAATAGCGGTAAGACGGCTCAGATGTGGGCTGTCACTGATGGCAAGTTGAAGTTCGCAAGAATGCTGCTCGAACACGGAGCGGAACCTCACATGACCGATGCACAAGGGCGGACGGCGTTCGCACTCGCAGAAGAGGAGAACCTCAAAGACTACATGGCTCTATTGAGGGAATACGAAGGCTTTAGAGAGGAAATGAAGACGTGTACAGTGCGGGTACGCCCGTTTGAAGAGACAGATGAGCCGTCCGTGGTCGCTTTGTGGAATATGGTGCTGCCGGACAGCGCACCGCATAACGATCCGGTCAAGGTAATCCGCAATAAACGGGCGGTCGAAGAGGACCTGTTCTTTGTGGCAGAGCGCGACGGAGACGTCGTTGGCACGGTGTTGGGCGGGTATGACGGACATCGGGGCTGGATATATGCTGTCGCCGTTCACCCCGACCATCAGCGCAAGGGCATCGGCACAGCCCTACTTCGCTGCATGGAAGAGGCGCTGACGAAACGGGGCTGTCTGAAGGTCAATCTGCAAATCCGCGCCTCGAACGCCGCTGTTATCGCCTTCTACGCCGCACTTGGCTATGAGGTTGAGGAGCGCATCAGCATGGGCAAACGCCTCTATACGTCAGAGTGACCCCACAGAAAGTTCGCCTGCTATGTGTATCGCTTCGCACTATCTGCCCACTCCGCACGTAATAGGGAATGTCGCCTGTTTGTACCGGTTCCTCGTCTGCTTCGGCAGGGAATCGTGCCGACCGCGCAGTAACTAACAGGGAGGCCGGTGCGCGACGCCGCCCCGCCTCAGAAGCCCGATACCGACGGGCTGAAAACCTGCGAACGATCTCTTGAAGGAGTCTTCACCATGCCGGAATTTACCCTCCCCCCACTGCCGTATGACTACGCTGCTCTGGAACCGACCATTGACACGCTGACGATGCAGATTCACCACGACAAGCATCACGCCACCTATGTCACTAACCTGAACGCCGCGCTGAAAGAGTTCCCGGCGATCACAGAGCAGAGCATCGAAGTCGTTCTCATCAATCTCGACACCCTACCCGTTCCCGACGCCACCCGCACCGCCATCCGCAACAACGGCGGCGGCCATGCTAACCACACCCTGTTCTGGGAGATCATGACGCCCGGCGGCAGCAATGTACCGACAGGAGACCTGGCAGAAACCATCAACGCGACCTTCGGGGATTTCGAATCCCTCAAAAAAGCCATCAACGAGGCTGGAACCAAGCGGTTCGGCAGCGGCTGGTCGTGGCTCGTCGCCGACAACATGGGCGCCCTCTCCGTCGTCAGCACCCCCAATCAGGATAGCCCGCTCTCGACAGGCAGGACCCCCCTGCTCGGCGTGGACGTGTGGGAACACGCCTACTACCTCAAATATCAGAACAAGCGAGCCGACTACCTCGCCGCCTGGTGGAACGTTGTCAACTGGGACAAGGTCGCCGAGCGCTTCGCCGCCGTCAAAGGCTAAACCTTCACCGCAAGTCGCGCCTATTCGAGGCGGCCCGGAACTCCT
>JBBRLP010000080.1:0-25095 GCA_038231295.1 Chthonomonadales bacterium | reverse complement strand
GGGCGTTTGTTCGCTTGGAAGCGATCCGCCTCAAGACCGGCGTGAGCTGGTATCAAACCAAGCTGGACATCATCCGGGATGCCGTCAGGCGCAGTTGCAGAGCAGGCAATTTACTGGAAGCAACATGTGCGTAACTCCTATCAGTATCCAAGTTCCTGAAGTATTTTGCGGAGGCGCTCCAGACAGCGGGCGCGCGTGGGGCCAATGCTCCCGACGGCCACGGATAACTTCACGGCAAGGTCCTGATAACTGAGCGGGTCGTCGGCCGCATAAAGCTGCAACAGAAGGTCCCGGCAGCGTTCCGGTAGCCGCTCGACCGCTTCGCGCATTAGCTGCTGCTCCGTCAGAGCAAGTATCGCTTGCTCCGGGTTGCCATTCGCCTTCTGGGGATGTACGCTCTCCGCCGCTTCCATCTCCCACTCGCCTTCGCCCAATTCTGAGGCTAGCGTAACCTGCTTCTTGCGTGCTGTCCTCCAGACCTCACGCCTGGTGGTAGAGATAAGCCAACCGGAGAGCCGGGTTGTATCGCGGATGCTCTCCAGATGATTATACAGAATCAGACAGACGTCCTGAAATGTATCTTCCGCATCTGCCTGCGACAATCCCATGCGGATGCAGACCGAAAAAAGAAGGCCCGCGTAGCGGTCAATGAGTGCATCCCATGCGGGCTCTTCGCCCGCGAGGCAGGCCGTGATCAAATCACGATCTTCGGCGAACCGATAACGAGTGAGCGCAGGATTCTTCTGGTTGTGTGGCACGTAAGGCATACCCCTATATTACCTTCTTGTCACTTCCTCTCCTGCAACCCTTCTCCTGCGTCTGCTTTGGAAATCCGAAGAAATCCTTATCCTGTTCCTAATGTCTGATCGCTTATGTCCACTGAACGAGACGGTGTCCAGCACGCCTTGACAGGGTCCTACCTCAGCCTTCTGGAAAATTATCGTGATATTTCAAATCCATCTGTATTTTTGTCTCGTCTCGCCGCTCTCTAATTGCGTGAGGCAGCAAAACCAATCGGGCGCTTCAAAATTTCACGCGGAGCGAATCCGTAAGAAGGAGGCGTAAGATGATACACAAGTCAAAACTGTTCGGTGGCCTGGCGCTGGCCTACCTGCTGATGTGTGGACTGACCGGCACGGCATCGGCGCAGCGGGGCGGTTCGGGCGGAGGAGGGGGAGGCAGTGCGCGACACGGGGGCAACTATAATATCGTCTGGGATACCCCGCAGCCGATCAACGGCAGAACGCCCAGAGCGGTAGGCTCCGTCAATGTTTCTACCTATGTCGCCGTCATCAATATGGATGTGAAACTCTCTTCCATCAATCTCCCGGACAATACGCCACTAACGGTGACCGTCCATGCCAGGGACTATTTTACCGGCCTGCCCTGGATTACGAAGAACGCAGGGACAATTACGGTGAACGCACAGAGTGGCTCACTCGTGGTATCCTCCCTGTGGGTGACCGCGCCAGGTTTCCTGCCCGTCGTGACCAGCGTGGTCGTCACGGAACAGGACGGGACTATCGTCGTCAGCGGCAAGCCCTGACACAGCAAGATGGAATAGTATCGCGTATACGGGGAGGCCGAGAACATTCTTGTGCTTCCCCGTTTTTTTTGCACAAGGGCAGTATTGCGGCCCACTTGCCTGTGTATAGTCTCTTACAGAACGATGTCAGCAGCAGGGATGTAGTGAAAAGTCACTCCCCGTACCGCACTTGACAATGGCACACTAAGGTGGTATGATAATCCAACAGCAGATACGCTGTATGTATTGCCGCGACAGCCGCATTCCGCCCGGTCGCGGAACAGGAGGCGCTTCTATGCGAATGGACAAATTGACGATCAAGGCCCAGGAGTCGGTGCAGCAGGCGCAGTCCCTGGCCGAACGCCACCAGAATGTACAGATTGATGTCGAACACCTGCTGGCCGCGCTACTTCAGCAGAACGAAGGCGTGACCATTCCTCTTTTGCAGAAACTGGGCGTCAATGTAGGCTTATTGACTCAGCAGATTGACGCGGAACTGACCCGCATCCCGAAAATCCAGGGAACGGCAGAGGTCGGCGGGAGCTTTACGCCCCGGATGCGAACCGTTTTCAATACCGCTTTCGCCGAGGCTGAGCGGATGAAGGACGAGTATGTCAGTACCGAACATCTCCTGCTCGGCATTGTCGCCGATACGCAGGGAGCGGCTGGCCGTCTGCTAAAAGCGCAGGGCGTGACGCTGGAACTCGCGCTGCAGGCCCTTGTCGCCGTGCGCGGCGGACAGCGCGTCACCGACCAGAATCCCGAAGAGAAGTATCAGGCGCTCGACCGCTACGGGCGCGATCTCACCGAAGCCGCCCGCAAACAGAAACTCGACCCGGTTATCGGGCGCGATGAGGAGATTCGCCGCGTCATCCAGGTACTCTCCCGCCGCACGAAGAACAACCCTGTCCTCATTGGTGAACCGGGCGTGGGCAAGACGGCCATTGTGGAGGGTCTGGCGCAGCGGATTGTCGAGGGGGATGTGCCGGAAGGTTTAAAGGAGAAGCGGGTTGTCGGTCTCGACCTGGGCGCTTTGGTCGCGGGCGCGAAGTTTCGCGGCGAGTTCGAGGAGCGCTTGAAGGCTGTCCTGAAAGAGATCACCGATAGCGACGGGCAGGTCATCCTCTTTATTGACGAGATGCACACCCTGGTAGGCGCGGGGGCGGCGGAAGGCGCGATGGACGCCTCGAACCTGCTGAAGCCGATGCTGGCGCGGGGCGAACTGCGCTGCGTGGGTGCGACCACGCTGGACGAATACCGCAAACATATCGAGAAAGACGCCGCCCTGGAGCGGCGCTTTCAGCCCATCTATGTCGGAGAGCCGAGCGTCGAGGATACCATCGGCATCCTGCGTGGCCTCAAGGAAAAGTACGAGGTTCATCACGGCATCCGCATCACCGACAGCGCCCTTGTCTCAGCGGCGGTGCTGTCGAGCCGCTATATCGCCGACCGTTTCCTGCCCGATAAAGCCATTGACCTCATTGACGAAGCGGCCTCGCGCCTGCGTATTGAGATCGACTCTATGCCTGTCGAGATTGACACGGTGGAGCGGCGCATCCGGCAGTTGGAGATCGAGCGGGTCGCGCTGCAAAAGGAGACCGATCCGGCAGGCAAAGAGCGCCTGTCAAAACTCGAACAGGAGTTGAGCGAACTTCGGGAGAACAGCAGTTCCCTCCGCGCCCGCTGGGAGAACGAGAAGACGGTCATCGAGAAGAGCCGGACGACCAAGAAAGAGATCGAGCAGACTCGTCTGTATGCCGAAGCCGCCGAGCGAGCGGGGGATCTGGGCAAAGCCGCCGAACTGCGCTACGGCAAGATGCACGAACTGCTGAAGCGGCAGGAGCAGGAACAGATTGAACTGACGACCATGCAGGGCGAAGGACAGCCGATGCTTCAGGAAGAGGTGACGGCAGACGACATCGCGGAGATCGTAGGCAAATGGACGGGCATCCCGATCAGCCGCCTGCTGGAAGGCGAGATGCACAAACTGCTGCATATGGAAGACCGCCTGCACGCTCGCGTTGTCGGGCAGGATGAGGCGGTGATTGCGGTCTCCAATGCGGTGCGCCGGTCGCGCTCCGGCCTGTCCGACCCGAACCGGCCCATCGGCTCATTCCTGTTCCTCGGCCCGACCGGTGTCGGCAAGACCGAACTGGCACGCGCTCTGGCGGAGTTCCTCTTTGACGACGAGCGGGCGATGGTGCGGATAGATATGAGCGAATACATGGAGAAACATGCGGTCTCCCGGCTTATCGGCGCTCCTCCCGGCTATGTGGGGTACGACGAGGGCGGTCAGTTGACCGAGGCCGTTCGCCGCCGCCCCTACAGTGTCCTGCTGCTCGACGAGATCGAAAAGGCCCACCCGGATGTCTTCAACGTCCTGCTTCAGCTTCTCGACGACGGACGCCTGACGGACGGGCAGGGCCGCACGGTGGACTTCCGCAACACGGTCATCGTAATGACCTCCAACATCGGCAGCCACATCATTCAGGAACTGGCGCTGACCGACCCGGAGAGCATGAAAGAGCGCGTTCTGGGGGCGGTCCAGGCACACTTCCGACCGGAGTTCCTGAACCGGATAGACGAAATCCTGCTCTTCCGCAGTCTTTCACTGGAGCAGATCACGCATATCGTCGAAATCCAGCTCGGTCAGCTTCGCAAACGCCTGACGGAACGGAAACTGACGCTGACGCTGACCCCTGCCGCCGAGCAGACCCTGGCGCTTGCGGGCTACGATCCGGTCTACGGCGCTCGCCCCCTGAAACGCGCCATACAGCGCCTGCTTGCCGATTCGCTGGCACAGTCATTGCTCTCCGGCGAGTTCCGGGAAGGCGACAATATCCAAGCCGACACTGACCCGGAAGGCAAACTTACCTTCCACAAGCTTCCATCAGGCAATTAATGCTGTCCTGGGGTGGCCCTCACCCCAACCCCTCTCCCGCAAGCCTGGGAGAGGGGCGAATCAAAATTGTCTGCGGCGGGCTGGAATCTGGGCGCAAATTGGGGTATACTGTGTCCAAGCATTGTGTGCTTCGCTTACGGAGCATCTGCCCCACATTTTCCGCGTGATGAGGAAAGGAACGATCCATTTGGCACAAGTGACTGTCAAACCCGGAGAGAGCATCGAAACGGCGCTCCGACGGTTCAAGAAAATGACGATGGAGAGCGGTATTCTGAAAGAGGCCCGCGCCCACGAGCATTACGAGAAGCCGAGCGACAAACGCCGCCGCGAAGCCGCCGCTCGTCTGCGGAAAATCGCCAAGGCCAAGCGCCAGGCGGAGAGCCGCGAAAGCCGCTAGTTTTTTACCCTAAAGGTTCAAGTGGAGAGGGCGCACGGATACATTCCGTGCGCCCTCTCATTCTGTGTCGTTACTATTTCGGCCTCTGACGAGCATCCGAACGGAAAACTCTAATATGCCTCGACACCCTCTCAAATAGTAGACGCAATTACGCTTTTCTGCACCAATCGATAGGTTTTGACCACCCTCGATTATCGCATTAGAGGCTGATAGGGCGCAGTGACCTGGGCGGAGAAGGTATTTAGCATGGGCAATACTGCGGATTCTGGGCCTCGCCAATCTCATTCCGGCCTTCTTAGTGAAATCCGTTCCGATGCTCGTCAGGTGCCTACTCTCGCAAACCGCTTCAGACGAACGATAGGAGCGCCAGTTGACCGCCAGCGGATGTCGGGCCACTGGATGGCGCGGGGTCTTTGCCTTTATCGCCCTCACCACTCTTCTTTTCCGGGGGGGGCGGGCTGTTGTCAGGCTTCGTTCCGCTGCTGGAGGGGTCGGGCTTGTCACCGCTGTTATCAGGGGGAGGCATCGGGCCATCGGTTCCCGAAGGCGTATCAGTTTCGAGGGGCATATCCGACCCGGAACTGAGAGAGGCGTCGTGGCTGACGCCGTGTCCGTGCCGTCGTGTGCCGCCGCGATGGTTCATGGCGTAGACAGCCTCTTTGTCCGGCGCAGTGATATTGACCGCTGCCTCATTGCCCTCGAAGAACATCTGCGCGATCAGTTTGCGACTCGGCTTCTTGTTGACCGTTACGTAGCTCGGTCCCTCAATGCTTGGGATCGTCGCGAGGGTGATATTTTCTTTCGGGAGGTCTTTCGACCAGGCCGCCAGCGTTATCAACTGATCGTAAGTGAGATTGGTATGCAGGTTATCCGTGATGGAGTTGAGGACATTCGCGCCTTTAATCAGCATCATCGGGCTTTTGATCTGATCCCGCAGAGCCTCCACAAATTCGTGCTGTCGTTCTGCCCGCATCAGGTCACTGTCGGAGTGGCGGATACGCACATACCCCATGGCCTTGTAGCCGTCGAGGTGCTGTTTGCCCGGCAGAAGATGGATGTGAAGTAAAGCCCAGTTGTCGTCGTAGTCCAGTTTCTTCTTTACGTTTATATCTACGCCGCCGACGGCATCCACAATCTGCTGAAACGCCTCGAAGTGGAGAGTCACGTAGGCATCCGTGTGAATACCGAAAACTTCCTCGATGGTCCGCTGCGTCAGTTCCGGGCCGCCGAACTGATGCGCGGCGTTGATCTTATGAATACTGTAACCGGGAACCTGGACGGCGGTATCGCGGGGAATGGTCAGGACACTGACCGTCTTCTTGTCGAAATCGTAGTGTGCGATGAGAATGGCGTCACTGCGGCCATTGGTATTCATCAAAGGCACGGGAACCGCGACGCCATTGATACGCTTACCCACATAGTCGCGATCACATCCCAGAAACAGAATGTTCATCGTATGGGGATGGTCTGCGAGGTAGACGGCGGGCTTATAGGAAGCAAGGGGTTTGCCGTTAAAAACGTCTATGGGGTGCTTGACTATATTGGTGAAGGTATCACGGAACTGCTTGTTTTTCCAGTAGAGGCCGAAGAGAGCGCCGCCGAAAACGAACGTCAGACACATCCCGAAGGCGAATGTCCATTTTACAAGTCTCCAGAAGCGACTCGGACGGCCACGTCTTCCCTTACGAGAAGCGTTGGCTACAGTCGGAGGCTGCTCACCCGAAATCTCATCACTGGGATTTCGTGCGTCTGAATGATCTGAATCTTGCACTGCTCTCTCCTTCGTTTCACACACCTGCGGGCCGAAGCGCCGTAAATCGCGAATGGGGACGACGGGTCCCGATCTGCTCTCATTATACTATATCATCCGATTTCCCCAACTGTCAAGCGCTGAAGTGGGGAGGAAAGTTCCCGCATAGGCGAAAGGACCCGAAGGAACGGAGGATTCACAGCGCGTTTTCGGATTGACAACCGGCTGAGTCGGGCTTATAATAGGGGCATTATGAACATCGTTTTTATCGTTGTGGACACCCTGCGGGCAAGTCGGCTCGGCTGCTATGGCTATCCAAAGCCGACGAGTCCGACACAGGATAGACTGGCAGCAGAGGGCACCCGTTTCGCTCGCTGCTTCGCGCCTGGCATTCCGACCACTCCGGCCCACACGACGATGTTCACCGGACTGCACCCGCTGACACACAATATCGTCTGTCACGGCGGACAGGCCGACCTTGACCGCAAAATCCCCGTTCTCGCCGAAATGTTGCAGAACGCCGGTTATACGACGGCGGCAGTGGACAATCTGTTCGATATGAAGCCCTGGCTGGCACGCGGCTATGAGTTCTACATTAACCCGTCCTTTCATCATAAACTGCGGCTGCTCGTCTCGTGTGAGGAGATCAATGCCCGCGCTCTGCCCTGGATTCGCGAACACGCCTCGGAAAAATTCTACCTGTTCCTGCACTACTGGGAGCCGCATACGCCCTATCTGCCCCCGGAACGCTACCGCACCTTCTACCCCGCTGGCCGTGACCCTTTCTCCCCGCAGTACACCTCCTTTGAACCCATCAAGCGGCAGCCGTTCTGGGAGATGTTCCGCGACCTCTGGTTCAACAAACTCGGCCCGGTGACGGATGCGGAGTATGTCGCGTCGCTCTACGATGCCGAAATCCGCCATGTGGACGACGGCATCGCGCAGGTCCTCGCCACGCTGGAAGAGGCCGGAATTGCCGAAGAGACACTGGTTGTCCTGACGGGCGATCACGGCGAGAGTATGTATCAGCACGACATCTATTTCGACCATCATGGCCTCTACGACGACATCACGCACATTCCACTGATCTTCCGAATGCCGGGCAAGGTCACCGCAGGGCAGACCTTCTCCCCGCTGACTCAGCACCTCGACATCGCCCCGACCCTGCTGGAAGCCGCAGGAGCCGCCATTCCGCCCGGTCTGGAGGGGCGCAGCCACTGGAAAGCGCTGACGGGGCAGGAAGCGCCGACGGGTTACGAGCGCGTTATCAGTTGTGAGGCGACATGGCAGGCGAAGTGGGCCGTCCGTACCGACACGAGCAAGTTCATTCTCGCCCGCGAACCGGACCGACACGGTATGCCGCCCCGCGAACTCTACGACCTGTCCGCCGACCCGGAGGAGACGGTCAATCTTGCCGCCGAACGCCCGGAGCAGGTGGCCGAAATGGAGGCGGGGCTTGAAGAGTGGATCGCCGCAGGGCTGGCAAAGACAGGCCGCTCGGAAGACCCGCTTCGCGCCCAGGGCATCACGCTCGGCAAGCGCTGGACTCGCTGATCTTCAGACGAAGGAGTTCTGGATTTTCAGAATGGCGTTGGCAATCGCCTCCATCTCGTGGCGCTCGGCGAGGAGCAGAAACTGTGGCAGCCAGACGGTATCCCGGCAGACCTGCTCGCAGACGGGCAGGTGCAGGCGGGGATAGTCCATGCGCGGGACGGCCTGGCACCAGCCGCCTTTACGCGTGGAGGTTCGGGAGAACATCTCCTCTTTGTAGAGCGGGACGTAGCCGTCGGAGCAGGGGATACCCTCGGCGTCGAGTGCGGCGATGAATTCGGTATAACTTCTGCCGCCAAACGCTTCCAGGCGAACGCGAAACGTGAAGAGATGGTAAGCATGGGTCGTGATGCGCGGGTCTTCGGAGGGCATGGAGATGCCCGGAATCGTGCCGAGCAGTTCGCGCAAGTAGGCGGCATTGGCCGTGCGTCGGGCGGTCTGCGCGGCGACACGGCGCAGCTGCGTTCGCAGAATGGCGGACTGAAACTCTGTCATCCGAAAGTTGCTGCCGTAGACCTTGTGCTGATAGCGATGGCCTTCCCGCACCCTCCCCACATTCACCACCGACCAGGCCGACTCCGCCAGCTCCTGCACGTCGCTGACGACAATTCCGCCCTCTCCGGCGTTCAGGTTCTTGCTCGCCTGGAAACTGAATGTACCCAGATGCCCGATGGCCCCGACCTTTCGCCCCTTCCACTCCGCTCCGACTGCCTGCGCCGCGTCCTCGATCACGAACAGGTTGTGCCGCGCCGCCACCGCGTTGATTGCGTCCATATCTGCCGGACGGCCCGCCATGTGGACGGCGATGATGGCCCGGGTGCGAGGCGTGATGGCCGCTGCGATAAGAGCGGGGTCTATGTTCAGGGTATCAGGCTGAATATCCACGAAGACCGGCGCGGCTCCCACACCAAGCGCCGCGCTTGCCGTCGCGATGAACGTGTAGGGCGGCACGATCACCTCGTCCCCGCAGCCGATGTCGAGCGCCCGCAGCGCGATCTCCAGCGCAGCGGTGCCATTGGTGCAGGCGACCGCGTAATAGCACTGCTGAAACGCCGCGAACTCCTGCTCGAACAGCTTGCCGTGAACGCCCTCAACGCACCACCAGTTGCCGCTGTGCAGAACGCTCATCAGGGCGCGTTCTTCCTCTGTATCGAAGACGGGCCACTGCGGCCAAGAAGCGCGTGTTGTGTCCCGGACGGGAGTTCCGCCCTCAATCGCCAGCCGTTCCGGGGCGCTCATGGTTTTGCCTTCATCCAGCTTTTGCGGAGCGCAATCTGGGCCTCCGTCGCGCCGGGGAGCGGAGCGAGATTGATGTCGAGGCCCGCATAGTCGAGGCACTCCGTAAAGGGCATCTCTTCGGTCGAGCGAGCCAGCCGATTGTAGTGCACGGTCAGGTCTTTCCCCGCCACCTCGTTCACTGTAGCCCGGATTTCGTCCTCGCCATAGCCCGGTTTCGGCGGATTGTGCCGCTGGTAGAGCAGGCGCATCACGTCGTCTAGTGATTTGCGGCTACCGGTCGCGTTGCGAATACTCAGGTCAAGACACAGCCCGATGAGTTCGCCTTTGTCGTAGTAAGACAGTCCCCCGAATCCTTCGCTATTGCCCGATTCCCAGACGCGCTGACTGGCCTCGTCTGCCGTCACGCGCAGACGGGCGGGATTGGCCTGCATCTTGCGAATAGCCCGCTGAAAATGGGCTAGGAAGGTCTGTTCGGTCACTAAGTCAGCCCGGCGCACCGCGACATGGCTGTAGTATTCGGTCACGCCCTCCGCGAACCAGAGATTGCGCGTGATCGGCGGATGAACATAGTCGAAGGGGCCGAGAACTGCCGGGCGAATCCGCTTGATGTTCCAGCAGTGGAAGAACTCGTGCGCGAAAAAGGGAGCCAGGCGGGTGGGAGTGTACTCTGAACTGAATGCGACCCGGCAGGCATTGAGATGCTCCAGTCCGCCACCCTCGCCGTCCACGTCACAGAAGAAGGTGTAACGAGGGTAGGGCGTTCCACCCATGATCTCCGTCTCCGCCTCGACGACGCGCTGAAGCATGGGGGCGTACACGTCGAAATTCTTGATTCGTTCGGGATGATCCAGAAACAGCAGGGTGTGCGGAATATCGTGATACCGGAATTCCCGGCTGACAATGCCCGCCTTCTCCCCGAACACAAGCGGTGAATCGGCCAGCGTGTCGTAGTCGGGGGCGGTGAAGGCAGCGGAAATTCCGGCAGGCGGCGTTTCGAGTGCCAGCGGCATCGCGGCTTTCCAGTCGGCGGGCAGTCTGAGGAGCAGGTGGGCGGGCCAGTCCTTGTGTCCGGCCACATAAAGCAGAGCGGCGGGGCCATTCACAAATCCCTGCTTCGCGCCAATCGCCACGTTCTCGCTGAAGAAACCGGGCGGCATATTCGAGAGCGCGTAGGTCAGCACAACGTTTGCCGCGCCGTTCGTCTGTATCGTCCAGGTGTTCGCATCGGTATGAGCTGCCGCAAGTGCCTCGCCGTTTTCCGTAGTGGCTTTGAAATTTTTCACGTAGCGGGCGAAGTTCTGGACATGGTAGTCGCCCGGAGACCAGACGGGTAACTGCACCTCTACCGTCGCCGTACCAAGCGGAGCCTCGAACTCCATGCGAACGCCAAGCCTCGCCTCCGAGGGCAAAGGAGTCAGCGTATAGACGACCGCATTGGGCGGGGCGTTCTTGTGCTGAAGATGCCCCGAGGAGGCCGTTCGGCACGCAGCAGACGACAGCAGACCACACAGAAGCAGACTGGAAAGGGATAGCAGGCGGCGCGACCGCAGGAAAAGACTCATGATTTCGGCACACTCCGTCCGGTTTTGAAAAGATGCAGGGTCGTTGGTTCGTCGCCGGGTGGCTGTCCGGTGTGCGGCGGGTCCGCCCAGACGATACGACTACGGTCGGGCGACCAGTCACAGTCCGCGCTGCCGATGGTTCCGATCTGCTCCAGAGAACCCGCCGAGAGCGCCAGCGCAAGCACCGCATAGCCCCGACTCCGATGCGACAGACAGCCAAGCTGATTGTTGCCTATCCAGACGGGGGCGAACAGTCCAGCACCCGGTGGGCTGACGCGCTGTGCCTGCCGGTCGCTGCGGCGCAGCGTCCAGAGTTCGTAGCGGGAGTAGTCGTTCGCGTCCGGTGTCAGGGTGAAGGCCAGCGTTGCGCCATCCGGCGACCAGACGGGCTGCCCGATCCGCAGCGAGACAGGGCGGTCGGTAAAATTCTGCTTTGTCTGCGGCAGCCGGTAGTCCCGGTTCGTCACGCGCCACCACTCGCCGGTATCGTGTGTATGGACGCTGCCCGGCGCGATTCGTCTCAGCGTTTCTGTCGGCGGCACGTTGTAACTGCGGCGCAGGCTCTGCCGAAAAACGAGACCGGGGCGCTCGCCGGGCGGCGCGTCCGTCAGGGCAGGCTCCCAGGTCGGCCAGTCGCTGTCCTCATAGTTATCGAAACGGGGATGCGTCTCCTGCGGTCTTTGCGCGGGCAGGGGGCGAATGCAGAGGCTGCGCTGACCGTGAATGCCCTCCGCGACAAAAGCCAGCGTCTTTCCGTCCGGTGACCATTCAGGCGTGTGGTAGAAGTAGAAGACATTCAGGTAGCGTGGGGGATGCAGGGCGAGCGGGGCCACACGACCGGAAGTGAGGTCGAACGTCCAGAGACCTGTGCCGGGGAGACGTTCGCCGTCGTCGAAAGTAAACCACTCGATTCGCTCAAAGGCGATTTTGCGGTCGTCCGGTGTCCAGGCCAGGGTATCGAAGGAGGCGTAGGCTTCTCGGCTTGTCCGATAGTCGCGGTCGGGGCAGAGTAGTTCCGATTCCAGCAGCGCGAGAGGGCGTTCGAGGTGTGCGTCCACGACAGAAAGCTGCCGGGTATGATCCGGGAAAGAGCGCAGAAACGCGATCTGGGTTCCGTTGTGGGACCAACGCGGCCCCTGATCGGTGTAGATTCCGGGAGGGAACGACGGCTGCGGGGGCTGGTCTGCGGTTCCGGCGGGTGGAGGCTTCGCACATCCGCCCGCCACGAGGAGAATCAGCATTCCCAGGACGCCGCTCCGCCGCTTCACGGTTTCGCGCTCCCGGACGGCTGAATTACCAGCTCCTGCGTGGAACTGCCGGGCGAGAGGGAGAGGGTGAGGAGGCCATTGGCGTCGGCGGTCATCTCCGCCATCAGTGGCCCCTGCACCGTATATTTGCCGTTGGGCTTGCCCATGACGCAGAGCAGCGACGTTCTGCCGATCTTTTCGACCGAACGATAGACCAGCCGCAGAATATCGGAACCCCGGTCATAGTGGCGGTCAAGTGGCAACAGGTTCCAGCCGCCTGTCGCGGTTCCGGGGCGGTGATAGGCGGTGCGGAGGCTGAGGAGTATGCCAGCGTCTCCGCTGACATCGGTCGCGCCGCAGGCCAGTCCGGTATCTCCATCCAGAGCCTCCGGGCAGGCGTCCGAAGCGTTCTGCGCGTTGTCGTAGGCGCGAAGCAGGTTCGTCGCCAGTTTCTGTGCGGTCTCCGTCTCTCCCGCCTCCAGCAGGGCTTTCCAGAGCAGCCAGTTCGTGCCGAAGGTGACGGCCCCGTTTCCTGGCTCATGCGGACGATAGCCCGTAGCGGATTTAGAGACACTCCGCAGTCCGGCTTCGCTCCAGAAACGAGTCGGGTCGGTCAGCTGCTTGAGCAGCGCGGTGCGCTGAAGGTCATTCACGGTATCGCTGCCGCAGATCAGTGGCAGCAGGCTCGTCAGGTCGTCCGTTCCCTGCGCGGTTCCCACACCTGACGAAGGCATTGCCGGGCGGCTGACATAGGCGCCGAGATTGCCATCCCACAGCGAGGCATTCAGCGCCTTCGTGGCGTCTTCGGCGTTTTGCGCGTAGCCCGACAGTTCGTTGGGGGAGCGTTCCAGAATCGTCGCCATCCGTTGCAGCATCCGTGCCGAGCGCACGACGAAGGCCGAATAGTCCGGGCTGTAGCGGCGCGGCATGGCGTTTTGCAAGGCCGCTGCGACCGTGCCTTTGTCCGTCTCCCGCTCCGAGTTCCCGTTTTTCCAGGAGAACAGCCAGTCGGTCGTATTGACACGGCCTGTGGTCAGTAGTTCCCGGTAGCGGCGGCGGGCGAAGGGGTAGAACTGCGCGAGCAGCTTGCGGTCCAGCGTCTGCTCGTAGAGTTCCCACAGCGCGAACAGGTTGATGGGCGCGATGGTCTGCGGCGACTTGAACGGGGCTTCGGGGTCACCGCCGGTCAGGAAGAAAGCGTTTATCTGTGCGGCGGCCCAATCCGGGCGCGTATCGGCCCAGCCGAGCGCGAGAAAGCCGCCTTCCACCGGGTGATACGCCGCGCCGGACGGCGGAAGCGGCCACTGCCGAGAGGGAACTCCCACACGCCGCCAGGTGTCGAACGGCACATTTGCAAACGACTGCGCGAGCAGACGGTCGAGCGCGGCATCTCCGGTCGGCGTCAGGGCAGAGCGGTGTGCGCCCGCAGTCTTGCTGTAGATACCTGTTCGGCCCGGTTTGCCTTCTGCCGCGCCATCGAGAGCGAGCAGCGAGAGCGCGGCAGCGCTGTGGCGTGCGTCCTCAGTCTCTTTGGCGACCCCGATGCAGAGGGTGAAGGTGACGGATTCGCCGGGAGCGACGGAGATGTCGTCCACGCGGGTCAAAGCCCACAATCCCGCCGCCGAGAGCGCCTCCGGCCCCGCTTTCGCAATGTTCTCTTCCGCTCCATCCTTTGGCCCGATCCTGCCCGCCGGAAGCGCCACACCCTTCGTGTCCCGGTCGGTAATGCTGCTCTCCGGAGCAAAGTAGGCGCTGCGGACGGTGTAGGTATGGACAGGATAGGGGGCGGTATCCGCCGCGAGAGCGAAAGCCGCCTCGCTGCTCTTATGGCGCATCCGCATCGCCTTGCCATCGGGGTCGGGCCGAAGCACGAGGTCTTTGAGGTCGAAGCCTTCACTCAGCAGCGACAGCCCTCCCAGCATATCCACGTACCACGTCTGTACGGCGTTCGAGCGATTGGTCAGGGTGACGTGCAGCAGCAGGCCGTCTCGGTTCGGCTCCGCAAAGGCCGGGGTAAACGAGATAGTCGCCTCTCCCGACCCCCAGCCTGCCTCTTCACTGTCAGCCGGGCCGCTGATGGCCTGCGCCAGCTTCGCAGGCGCGAAGGGGATGCGGACGGTCCACAGAAAGCCATCCGCATCCGCGTCTACCACGCGGGCAACGCGGTTGCCGTAGAGGGCCGCGGCGGTCTCCAGAAGATCATCGTTGGCGGCCTGAACGGGCGAAAGCCCCAGAGAACGCCGCTCCAGCGCGACTTTTTGCAGCCGCAAATGCGTCTTGCCATCCGCCTCCAGAACAGGGCGCAACAGGCTCTCCGTCCTGCGCTGCCCGATGACGAGAGGAAACGTGAAAAGCTGCGCCTTGAACCGGTCGGCCAGATAGCAGGGTGCAAGGCTACCGGTCGCATACGGACCCCATGCGCCAAGCGGCAGTTCCGTCGCAGAAGCGGCCCGCTTGATGCCCGCCGGAGTCGCCTGTGCCTCTGCCGGTCGGTCGGCTGTCCCCGCAAGGAGACCCACCGCAAACAGTGTCCAACCCATCAGTTTTCGTTCGATAGTCTTCATCTATTTTCATTGTACCCGCTGTCATCTCGTGCCCGGCAGGTTCCCTGTTTTCCGTTAAGACTATCGCCGCTGGCATTTGTTACCGAACACGCGAAGGCAAGGGCGGATGTTGAGAGGCTTCTCGACTTGGTCGGCTGCCTGAACCCTGCCGACCACGAGATCACTCTACCGACAATCCTTTGAGCATATCTGTATAGATGCCGGGGACACTTTCGGGAATGAGGGTCGCTCCGCAGGCTTTGGTGTAGAACTCCGCCGGACCGACGCCGCCGATGATTCCGTAGGCATAGCCCATCTCGCGCATTCCGTGCAGAGAGGCGAGGAGGAGCGCTTTACCGATGTCTTTGCCGCGCTCGCTCTCGGCAACTCCAGTGGGGCCGAAGAAACCGCGCATCGTGGCCTCGAAGGCGGCAAAACCGATGACTTTGCCGTCGCGAATGGCGATGAAGAGGGAAATCGGCTGGCGGCTGAAGCAGGGTATGATTTCGTCGGCCCAGCCGACGCTGAAATGCTTCTCGATGAACTGGCGGATGGCGGTGATTTCAAACGGATGGGCGCGGCGGACAACGACGCCCTGTTCGCGCAGATGGCTGAGAAGCGGCGTGACAGGCGGCAGTTTCAGAAGGTGGACAAGCATATCGGGCATGGCGATTCTCCAGAGATAAGCGTGGGATTGCGAACCTCTTCGACAGACGGAAGCCGTTTCCCTGCTGTCTATCCGAACAGTGAAAACCTGTTGACAACGGCGAGGCAAGGTGCTATGCTTGACCCGGCAGTGTCTCTGCGAAGGGCTGTCCTCATTTCACGGGCAAGGAGATGGAAACATGGCGACAAATAGCGCATTGACCAAGGTGCTGGCGGGGAAAAAGGTTGACTCGGTGCGGCAGCGCGAGACGGAACTGGACATTGATTTCGAGGACGGCTCGACGCTGAGCATCACCCTGTCGGCGGCCACCGGAACCGTCACCCTGACGAACGATAATGACAAGGTCGAGTACAAGGGATAGGTTCGCGGCGCGTCACCGGACAAAGCACGAAGCCGGAGGCATTCGCCTCCGGCTTCTGTCGTGCGAAACTACTTTTGTGCCGCGAGAATTTTGATCTGCGTCGTGAGGGAGAAGGGTTTGCCGCCCTGGGAATAGGCCAGTTCCGCGTAGGTCGCGGTATAGCCTTCGGCAGGAAGTGGCTGGTGACCGATGAAGGCTGTTGTCGGGCCGGTGGGATTTAGAGGCTCCATCGGCTCGGATGTCCATTTCGCATCGCGCAGGTCCTGCGTCGGCGCATGGGCATGCCACAGTTTTGCGGATTTGAGCGGCTTGTCGCTGCGGACGGTCAGAATAGAAGTGGCGTTCTTTGTGGAGTACTCCCATGTCGGTTTCGGCAGGGCGGTTTCGCCAGCGACAGCGCGGGCGAATGCGCCGACTGCATTCAGGACGCGCAGCTTGGTATCCAGGCCATCCAGCGCATGACCGGCGTTGGAGTTGTAGAGAATCCACTTCGGCCCTTTGAGGTCGTCCCAGTAGAGATTGAGCGAATCCTGTGACCAGTAGCGGTCGTTCGTCCCCAGCACGATCAGTTTCGGTAGGGTCAGGCGATCCCGGTAGCTGTAGGGGTCTTCGAGTTCCAGCAGGCGTTTGCCCTGCGGCGTGGAGAGTTTCTCCAGCATCCCGGAAGAGGTATAGTCCTGCACCTTTTCGCTCGGCTTGCCATACGCGGCGAGTTGATGCGGGATTTGCGCGGAGACGTGGAGCGTGTCAATGACCATCGGGGCGATGCCTTTGATGCGCGGGTCTCTGCTCGCGCCCGCCAGCCAGGTCGTCCAGCCGCGCTTGGACGCTCCAGAGATGAGGAAGCCGTTTATCTCTGGCTGTCCGGCCCCTTTTGTATAGGCCTGAATCGCGTCCATCGCTTTGAGAACGGCCTTCGCCATCGGGAAATGCAGCGGCCAGGACTCGTCTCCCGTCTCCATAAATTTATCCCATGTGTACGCGACCAAGGCGTCTTCCGTCTTGCCATCATAGAGCGGCTGGTTCGGAATGCCGAATAGAATAGCGAAGGGCATTCCCGTAACCTGTGCGGCGCTGATGCCGAGGGTGATCTCGCCGTCGCTGCCTGCGCCACCCGTATTGAACAGGGTGCAGAAGTCCGTTCGCACCATCTTGTCCGGCCGGAAAATCATCAGGCGATGCTCCCAGACATGGCCCTGCCAGGTCTGGGAAACGAGGTGAAGGTCAATCACAGTCCCGCCATCTACCTTCTTTTCGCCGCTCTTTTCCCATTTGTAGACGGCTTCCGGCTTCTTGAAGTAGCTGTCGAGGTCGGCGCGGCAGGGGGCCGACAGTCCGAAGAGGGCAAGGCAGAGCAGCAGGCTGAAAGTCAAGGGTCGCATTGATGAGTCCTCCCTGTCCTGCTTATGCAGGCAAGCGGTGACGGAGTTCCGAAAAACAGGTGTCCAGGCACGAAGAGCGAGAGGGGATTGGAGGAGCCGACCAGAATCGAACTGGTGATCGCGGTTTTGCAGACCGCTCCCTTAGCCACTTGGGTACGGCTCCAGAGTCAAACGGGTTCATTCCGTAGCTTGCAGAAAAATCATGCAGGTAAGCTCGGACGCATGAAATCCCGGCAGGGGAACAAGCGGGAGACGAGGCTCGAACTCGCAACATCCAGCTTGGGAAGCTGGCGCTCTACCATTGAGCTACTCCCGCAAGGCTATGTTATTATAGAATGGACGCGCCCGTTTGTCAAGAGAAAGTTGCAAGTGGCCGCCGTTTTGGTTTTCGCGCCAGCCTTGTATGCCCTTTGGGCACCCAATCGCATGAAAATGCCTGCTCCCCCAGAATTGGGGGCCGGGGGGCGTCTATTTTCGCGCCAGCCATTTATGTACGGCACACACATTGCGGGGAGATGAAGGGAAGCAAAGGGCTGTAGTGTCAACCCTTTGCCGTTTCTATTGCGCCCGGCGCGTCCGGGCGATGTAGAGTTCCATCAAGACCTCTTCGGTCTCATTCTCGTTGAGCCACTCCCAGTAAAAGGGATGGTTCATCAGCATCTCGAGATTGAGAACGCGTCGTCCGTTGGCGCCGTTCGGTTTGGGCATGGGCAGCTCATCCCGATTATAGGCGGCGCTCACCTCAAAGATGAGTGTGCGTCTGCGTGGTGTGTCGTGCGACACTTCCGAAACATTCGGAGGTTCCTTCTCTTTATTTTCTGGCATGAATGGCCCCTCAGCGACACAGCCGCTCCAAACCGAAAGCGCTGCTGGTTCCGCTGCATCAGAGATTTGAATGACAGGCAACCTGGGAAACGAATGGTGCTGGCTCGTTCCTGCGTATACTGCACGACACGATTACATACTATATGACGCTTGAGAAGGGACTGATGTTCTTCATTTGTTTCGCTACCGAACTTTTTTCTTCTCGCCCGCATCGCAGGAAATAGGTTGCGTCCGTTAGTCCGCAGTGCTATAATGTCTGCATTGGCCCTCCAGGGCTGCTCTGTGCGGGGGAGGAGACAAAAAGTATGGTACAGCAGTCGTCATCTGCCGGTCAAACGGGATCAGACCTGACTCACTATCTGGATGTTCGTCTGGCGGAACGTCTGCTGGCGGAAGCGCTCTCTCAGGGCGGCGAATTTGCAGAAGTCTATGCCGAACGTACTGCAAGCACGTCCATTCCTCTCGAAGAGAATAAGATACGCAGCGCCGAGGTGCGCCGCTCGTTCGGCGTGGGAATTCGAGTCATTCACGGGGAGAAGCAGGGGTACGCCTATAGCGACGAACTGGCCCCGGAAAAACTGCTCGCCGCCGCCCGGGTCGCCGCGCTGATTGCGGAGGGTAATAAGACCGTTCCTCCGGTCAATGTCAGCCCGCAGACAGGGCCAGATTTCTATTCCGTCCTCCATCCCGCTGCCGAAGCCGATGTGCGCGACAAAGTGCAGCTTGTTCACCGGGCGAATCAGGCGGCGTTCGAGTACGATGAGCGTGTCAAGCAGGTGCAGGTCAGCTACACTGATCTCCTCAAAGAGATTCTGATTGCCAACTCCGACGGACTCTATATCACCGATACCCAGCCGATGCTGAAAATGCAGATCATGGTGATGGCGATGGAGAATGGCGAAGCGCAGATGGGGTTCTATGGTAGGGGCGGACGCTACGGGATGGAGTTTTTTCAGGCCAACTCCCCGGAATGTCTCGCGGTGGAGGCAGCGCGGCAGGCCGTTATTCAACTGGGCGCGGACGAGGCGCCTGCCGGAATGATGCCGGTGGTGATTGATAACGGCTGGGGCGGGGTCTGGCTGCATGAGGCGGTGGGGCATGGTCTGGAAGCCGATTTCAACCGTAAGAAAACCTCCATCTATTCGGACCGGGTAGGGGAGCGGGTGGCGAGCGAGGTCTGTACCGTTGTGGACGATGCGACAATTGCCCATCAGCGCGGCTCCATCAATATTGACGATGAGGGCGCGTTCGGCCAGCGCAAAGTGCTGATCGAGAACGGTGTCCTGCGCGGCTATATGCAGGACCGTCTCAACTCGCAGCTTATGGGAACCCACTCCACCGGAAGCGGGCGACGGCAGGACTACCGCTGTCTGCCCATGCCCCGCATGACCAACACCTTCCTCGAAAACGGCGAGTACACCCCGGAGGAGATCATCCAGTCCGTGCCTCGCGGCTTCTACGCCAAGAATTTCAGCGGCGGGTCGGTGGACATCTCCAACGGCAACTACGTTTTCAGCGTCACCGAGGGCTACTTAATAGAGAATGGCCGGATTACACGGCCCGTCAAAGGGGCTACCTTAATCGGCAACGGCCCTGCTGACCTCGCGAAGGTGACGAAAGTCGCCAACAACTTTGCGCTGGACCCCGGCATAGGAATGTGCGGCAAGAACGGGCAGAGCCTCGCTGTCTGTGTCGGAATGCCCACGATCCTCGTCAGCGAAATGACGGTCGGCGGCACCTCCCTCTAACGCACTCTTTCAAAGGAAGACATGGCCCATGACGCTGCCGGAAGGGGAAAATGAGGCTGTCGCGACGGAACTGCCCGAAGTTGTCATCTGTCGCCCCAACGGCACGATGTGGCTGCTGATTGGCCTCTCACTGCTGATTGGGCCGGGCTGCTGCGTGGTTCCCTTTCTCATCCGCCACGATCAGACGATCCAGAACCCGCTGGCGCTCTGCATCGTCGCCATAATTTTCGGTGTCCTCTTCCTTTTTCTCGCGCTCTTCGGCCTGTTGTTTCAGTTTCGGTGCCGCGTCATCGCCGAGAGACAACAACTGCATTCGGTCGGCGTTTTGCGCCGCCGCTCTGTCTACTGGGAAGAGGTTCGGGACTACTACGAGATTAAAACAGGCAAGTTTGGAGTCCTGTCCACCGTCGAGACCGATGCGGGCAAAATCGGGCTGGGGTCGGAAGGCTGGACGCACATTGAGGAGTTTCGTGCGGTTGTTCAGCAAAGGGCAACCCGCGCTCGCGCAAAGGCGTGGGGGATGCGCGACTCCCGCCCGGAGGATACCTGGCCGCGCCTCTTCGTCTACGACCCGGTGCAGAATAGACGGGCGCTGTGGGTCTGGGGGGCGGCGACCACTTTGCTGCTGCTAACGCCTGTACTGATGACGGCCTCAAAAGCGGGCAACATTCACTCCGGTTCCGACTGGCTCTGGAATCTGCTTGCGTTCGGAATGATGCAGACGCTGCTCGTACTCTACTGTGCGCTCCCGCTTGCAGTCGTCCGGGCGCATCGGGACGGCCTGCGCCGTCAAAACGAACGCATCACTGTAGATAGGGACGGCCTGACATTCGAGGACGGGACTCAGCGCATCAAAGCTGCCTGGGAAGAAATTCTGGGCTGGAAGAAAACGCCGCTGGGGCAGTCATGGTCGCGTGACTCAAGTTACATCGTGGAGACCGAGGCTGGCAATTTCCAGTTTACGCGCTGCCTGCGCGATGCCCCGTTGCTCTGCGAGATCATCACGGCGCAGACAGGCAGGAAACTGGAACTGATGGAAGGGAAGGACGCCTTCGACGCAGCCCCTGATCTCTCCGCCGACATCCACCGGTACACTTACCGCAATCGCACAAACCGCGCCATGTTGCTCCTCATGACCGCTTTCGGTGTTTTTTCGCTTGTCCCGCTGATCCTGCCGTTTTTCATCGAACAGGACAGACCGCTCACCTGGGACAGTTGGCTTTTCTTGATTTTGCTTGCGGTGATAATGTGGGCCTACACGCTGTATGAATGGGCGAACTATCGCACGGCCCGCATTGAGACCGACCCGCAGGGCATCACGCAGTGGACACTGTTTGGAAACAGGCGGCTAGGCTGGAGCGAGGTGGAGGCTTTTGCGCTGCATCCGCAGAGTATGGTGGGCTATGGCGAAGTGGTGGGCGCGGGAGGACGTGTGCGTTTTCGCCTGACCATCGCCTATCTGGAAGAGTTGAAAACAGAGATTCAACAGCGGGCTATCCACAGCGTCAATCGCGAATGGGAGAAGTCGGAGGCGGCGAAATCTCGCTTCCTGCGCCAGAACGAAAGCCGGGAACCCTGATGCCGAAGCCGCAGACCGTCTTTCTGGATTTCGACGACACACTGAGCGATCCCATTCCGTTCTTTTCGCAGTTCGCCCGCGAAATCGGGCGCTGTTTGAGCGCACGGTTTGGCGGTCTTCCGCACGACTGGGAGAAGGCGGCGGCGGATATGCTGGTCGCGGTCGAAGACGACTACAAAGCGCGATTCGTCGGCAATCCTCTGAATGGCTATCGAGACTGGCTCTACGCCCTGCCGCAGCAGACGATGCAGCTTGTTTTCGCCGGGATGGGCAGGACAGTGCCGGAGGATTGGCACGAGATCGCCCTCACGACGCAGGCGGACGCGCTCTCTCGCTGTAATGCGGCGTTTGCGGGCGCGGAGGAGGCGCTGGCTGGCCTGGCAAGTCTCGGCTATCCCCTGCACATGGCCTCCGGGCAGGAGTCGCGCTATTTGCGCGGCGGGCTGACAGGCATGGGCTTGCTGCGCTATCTCGACAGGCTGTTCGGGCCAGACCTCGTGGACTGTGCGAAAGAGGGGGCGGAATATTACGAGCGCGTTTTCGAGGCGGTCCGCATACGGGGTGAGGAAGCTATTGTAGTGGACGACTATCCGCCTGCCATCGGGTGGGCGCCGTCGCAGGGAGCGACCGTCATTCAGGCCAAACTCTCTGTCTTCCGGCACGAACCCATTCAGCCCGGCGTCGCGGCAGTCCTGACCGATCTGCATGACCTTCCCATACTTGTTCAGAAAATCGCCGATACGAAACAGTGAGCCTATTTACCCCTGGGAGAGAACCAATGGACTACGAGGAGTTGGCTGCCGATGTGGTGGCGCGGGCGCGGAAAGCAGGGGCGGAACAGGCCGATGTGCTGCTGGAAACCTCTACGGAGTTCGATGTCACCATACGCAAAGGCGATATCGAGACGCTGACGCAGGCGGGCAGAAAGGGCCTCGGCCTGCGTGTTTTCGTAGGCGGCAGACAGGGGTTCGCTTCGACTTCCGATTTTGAACCGGAGGCGCTGAAGAAACTGGTGCAGACGACCGTCGCGCTTGCGGCGTATGCCGACAGCCGCTCTGAGAATGGCCTTCCTACGGCCACCGATCTTGGCGCCCGCCCGGAAATGAAACTCTACGACCCCGGCATAGAGGCGCTGCCCGCCGAGCAGAAGATCGCCCTGGCGAAGACTTGCGAGGCGGCGGCGTTCGCTGCGGACCCTCGTATCACCAACACTGAAGGCACTGGCTTCGGCAGCAGCACAAGCCTCACTGTGCTGGCGAATTCGCACGGCTCCGTAGGCACGTATCACAGCTCCGCCTGTTCGCTCTACTGCGCTCCGCTCGCCGAAGCCGATGGGAAGAAACAGGTGGACTACGACTACTCGTTCAGCCGCAATTTAGACCGTCTGGATACGGCGGACGAGGTGGGGCGCCGGGCCGCTATGCGCGTTCTTCGCAAACTCGACGCTCGCAAAGTCCCGACGCAGAAGGCTCCCATTGTGTTCGACAGGCGCTGTGCCGTGATGATCTGGTATGCGGTGCTGAATGCGCTGGACGGAGACGCGGTGTTCAAAGAGATGTCGTTCCTGAAAGACAGTCTGGGGAAGCAGATCGCAGCCCGGAACGTGACGCTCATTGATGACGGGACGCTGATGGGCGGGGCCGGTTCGGCCCCCTTCGATGGCGAAGGCGTTCCCACGCGTCGCAACGAGCTTATCAGGGACGGGGTGCTGCAAATGTTCCTCTACGACTCCACCACCGCCCGCAAAGCCAATACCTCCACGACGGCGAATGCCCGCCGCTCCTACAATGGACTGCCGCGCATCGGCCCTTTCAACCTCTATCTGGCTCCCGGCAACCAGACGACGGAAGAGATTATTCGGGCGATACCCAACGGATTTTTCGTGACCGATCTGATGGGGCAGGGAGGTAACCCGGTCACCGGAGACTTCTCGGCAGGCGCGGCGGGACTGTGGATAGAAAACGGCGAATTGACCCATGCGGTCGAAGAAGTGACCATCGCCGGAACGATGCACGACATTCTGCAAAATATCGAACGCATCGGCACCGATGTTTTGTTCACGTCGAGCGTCGTCAGTCCCACCTTTCAGGTCGCCGAAATGACCATCTCCGGTTCGTGAAACGCAGGGGGAAAACATAGAGAAGACTTTAAGAGATTGACTATTCGCTATCTTCGTGTTGTGTCTGGGTAATGGCTCCTTAGCAAGCGGTGTCTTCCCACCGATAGAAAAGCAACAACCCATTGATGAACGCAAAGCAATTTGGTTGAAGGAGGCGATTCTCACATGACACACACTCGTTCCATTCATCTTGGAACTAAAGAGGTGAGTCTTGCCGCTATCGAGGTTTTGCGCTCAGCGCAGCACGATGCGGACACTCTTTTTCAACGCCACTCTCGATGCGATTGGGGAGAGGTTCCAGGATGGCTGCAACAAGACAACGACAATGCCGCCGAAGTTCCTCACCATACACACGCAATACAATCGCACTACCAATACGAAGGTTTGCCTCTACTTCTGGTCATTACGGCGCGGGATCGCTCTCGTACACGTCTACTGTTGCACTCGGAATTTGGCGAGCTTGAAATCGGATTAAAAGAAGGGTATGCCCTTTGGGCAAGAGATTATGATTACCCTAACCCCTTGATTACTGTCGAAGAACCGATCATCAACCCTATCCTTGAGCGGCTTTTGCCCGTAATATCCGCCCTGGATGTGGGTACGGGAACAGGGAGAATAGCGCGGAAACTGGCAAGAAGCGGCACAGCCGACGTTTACGGCGTGGACGCTACTCCGGAAATGCTGGAGGTTGCACGTATCTCTGCGGAGCGTGAGGGATTGGCTTCTCTCCATTTGCAGATGCACCTGATCGGCGAAGCACCCTTGCCATTTCCTGAAAATAAGTTCGATCTTCTGACCTGCTGTCTCATGCTCAGCCATGTCTCCGACCTCAAAGGCGCTATCCGTGATTGTGTGCGAGTCGTGCATACCGGCGGATGGATACTTCTCTCGGATTTTCACCCGGCTGTCTCTACATTTGGCTGGCACATAGACTATGTTTCGCCCGATGCCCGTTACCTGTTACCCCATCCTGTTCATACTCGACAGGAGTATCTTGATGCCTTGACGAGCGCAGGCTGTGTTCTGCACGAAATCCACGATATTGCACTCGGAGGCGAACCCTATGGTGATGCTTCCCCAGAAGCAGTAGCTGCCCAAAAGTTCCCACCGCTTTGCCTCGTCATCCTCGCTCAAAAAATAGTAGACTAAAACAAGCGAGAGCAGCATCTTCGACGGTTGGACACTCACCGGAGACTGCTGGGACAAACAGCCTGTCACCCTCCCAAAACCTTCGTGGACAGATCGGGAGGTTCCTTTGTCTTGTGAGCGTAGCAGGGTATAATTGGCTATAAAACTGAGGAAGGAAAGTACAATGCCCCACCCACAATACAGCACTGATGAGATTGTTGCACGCGGCAAAGAGATTTACGAAAAGCAACTCCGTCAAAAACTCGAAGCGCAAAATCTCGGCAAATTTCTCGTGATCGATATCGAAACTGCTTTAGTTTCCGGTAAAATCAGGTCGTGACACCTTGTTTGCCTGCTTTGTGATACCGCGTTGTGCGCCTGTGGGCCGCTACTCCTTTCGGCAAGTGGGCCGTCGGGCTGTTCTTTTTTCGAACTTCACCCGGCAATAAGGGCAACTCTGAAAAATGATACCGAGCCAGCAATCGCCGAACACGACCGCACGTCGGACGCGCACACCGATCCCAGAAACCCGTCGCCACCGGTTGACCACACGCCGCCACATACGAGAGC
>JBBRLP010000079.1:0-25219 GCA_038231295.1 Chthonomonadales bacterium | reverse complement strand
TGCGCAAAATCTTCGAGACGATCGCGCCACTCTTGGGCCAAGGCTTCTCTGGCAGTCATGGAAGGCACCTCCGATTTGAGATGCTTACATTCTACAAAATTACGGACCACCTGAGAAGGTGGCAAATATTAGACGCTTACCCTCATACATTGCAGAAGATACTGTCACCCTCGCCACAACCTACAAATACCGCGCTTTTCGTAACGCAGTGCATAGTAACAAAACGACAGTAGTTGGCCTCGCAGAAGATTATCTGGCTGAACTGGAAACAGCTTTAGAAAATGCCGAAATTGTGCTTGACTATTCCAACGGTAACATACCAATCGCGGAAGTAGAAAAACAGGTATGGGACAACCTGAATGCTTTCTTATCCTATCGGGACGAGTATATTGAGTTCCTGCACTTTACGTGCCAGTACATTGACCATTCTAGGGTCTCCGAGGCCGTTCAAGTATTTTTTTCGCACTGCTGTCGATTTGTACATCGGAATGAACACGGAAATAAGCGCTTCGCAGACAATTACCAATTTCTTGTCGGAGAGCTTTTCTTGTATACGGTAGCGACATTGGTCAAGAAGGAACGGTTTGATGACGCCAATATTTTCCTTGCGTCTCTATATCGTGATAGTGAAGATTACAGTGGTGAAACTTACAGTTACAGTACGTTTGTGCCATTTATGAACATGTTAGAGCAGAAGATGCAACGGCATGGCTCTCATATGTGGGGTGGTCTTACGTTCACAAAACTACAGGAACGCGCAAATCACAAAAAAACGACATGGGAAGATTTAGTAAATGCTGACTACATTTTGTTCCTTCGGGGATTCATTAATATGTCTACTCAAAGAAGTTGGTGGTCAATAATGCTTTCCTCCGGCCATATTTTGCCGGAAATGCATGGAGGCTTGGCTGTCTTTAGGTTGGCAGAGTCAAAGGCGTATTTTAACAAGTTTTGTATTCTCCTCAGCGTCGATAATAAAGCAGAGTTGGAGGAGAAATTGAATATGGCCTTTAGTAACCCACAACGTGCGCGTGACTTTACTCGCCAAAACTTAGCAATACACAAAGAACTGATGCAATTTGATAACCTGGCAACACATTGACATGGCCTCCCTCACGGTGTAGAACCACACGTCCGCTCGGTTCTCAGGTTTTGAGGCCGTTGGGGGCGAGGGGCAGGGTGTAGAGGAACTGACCGGTGGCGTCGAGCAGGGCGTTGCGGATGGCGGGGGCAATGGCGACGATAGGCGTCTCCCCGGCCCCTTCCGAGGGCAGGTCTTTGCGGTCCACCAAAATGATCTCTATTGGCGGCACATCGGCGAAGCGCGGGACGCGATAGGCCGACAGGTGCGGATTGAGAATCTTGCCCTGGTCGAACCGGATGGCCTCGAACAACGCGCCGCCAAGCCCCATGACGAGCGAACCCTCCACCTGATTTTGCAGGTGCAGCGGATTGACAATCGCGCCGCACTCGAACGCCGCCACAATCCGCGTCACCTGCACCTTGCCGCTGACCCGATCTACCGTCACCTCCACACAGCAGGCGACGTAACTGTTCTTCTCCGTGCCGCAGGCCAGCCCGTAGCCATGTCCCGGCAGCGGGCGGCGCTTGTCCCAACCGAACCGCGCTGCCGCCGTTTCCAGCACGGCCCGCAGACGCAACTCCTGCAAATTCTTGAGGCGGAAGGCCAACGGATCAATCTTGACCGCACGGGCCATGTCGTCTATGTGCGACTCGCGGGCGAAGTGGTTGGCGGTGGCGGCGAGACCCCGGTAGGAGCCTTCGCGCAGAGGCGCCTGCGTCCGGTGGAAATCGGCCCGCTGCTGCGGGACGGCATAGGGCGCACGGATGCCGGATGGCCCCGAGTTGTAGTTGTCGAACTCCCAGTGCGTCAGCGTCCCGTCCGTCTGCGCCGTCGCCTTCACCGTCAGGACTCCCGCTGGCCGGAAGTAGGCCCAGGTGAACTCCTCCTCGCGTGTCCAGACCAGTTTGACGGGCTTGCCCGCCGCCCGCGCAAGCCGCGCCGCCTCGATAGCGACCTCGGCGGTATGCTTGCCGCCGTAGCCCGACCCGGTATCCGGCACGATCACGCGGACGCTGCTCTCCGGCAGTTTGAACGCCGCCGCCAGATCGCCCCGCACTCCGAACGGTCGCTGCGTTCCCGTCCAGACCGTCAGCTTCTCGTCCTTCCACTCCGCGACGGCGGCACGCGGCTCCAGCGGCGTGTGCGCGATATAGGCAACGGTGTAAGTCGCCTCGATGGTATGGCCCGCCGGGTCGGCTTCCGTTCGCTCTGCCGTCTTCCCCGCCTTGCTGCCCGGTCGCAACTGCTCGTAGAGCGTCTGGTCGGAGGGTTGCGAAACGGTGTTCCATTCGGCCTTGAGCGCGGCCAGAGCGCGGGTCGCCTCGTGCGCTGTCGGCGCGATCACCCCCACAAAATCGCCGTCCTGTACCACCGTCACGCCCGGCAGCGCCTTCACCGCCTGCGCGTCCAGGGATTTCAGGGTGGCATGGAAGGCCGCAGGGCGCAGTATCTTGCCGGTGAGCATTCCGGGGCGTTTCACGTCGGTCGTGTAGGTATGCTTGCCGGTAACGAAATCGCGTCCGTCCGCTTTGGGCGTTGAGACCCCCATCACGCGCCACTGCGCCGTCGGCGTCAGCGCGACATCTGCCGGGATCGTCTGCGTCAGTTTCTGCCCTTTGACCAGTTCCCCATAGGTGAGCGTGCGCTTCGTCGCGGCGTGGCTGATTTTGCCGCCGCCCGCCGTCAGGGCGCTGCGCTCCACCTGCCACTGCGCGGCGGCGAGGTCTATCAGTATCTCACGGGCGGCGGCTCCGGCCTTACGCAACTGCGGAATCATCGTCGGCGTCGTGCGGCTGCCGAAGGTTCCCATATCGTAGGGCGTCAGGTCGGTATCTCCCAGCACCATCTGCACCGCGCCGACCGGCACACGCAGCTCTTCGGCCACCGCCTGCGCCAGCGAGGTGCGGGCGTTCTGCCCCACCTCCACCTTGCCGCTGTAGACCGTCACTGCGCCATCGGCTGCAATGTGTATCCAGGCCCCGATGCTCTGAGAGGCAGAATCCGGTCGTCGCCGTCCGCCGCCCCCCGACTCCTGCGCCTCCGCTTCCGGCAGCGCCACCAGTAAGAGAAGCCCCGCCCCCACCGTCTTCAGCAGGTCCCGGCGAGAGGGCAGCGCTGTCGTCTCCGGCACAAGTCGCGAATTGACAGCGGTGGGCGACAGGGGAACGGACCTCCCCTCCTCTGCCTGCGTCTCCTGTTCTTCCGTCAGAGGGCGTCGGCTCATCGTCGTGCCTCCTTCTGCTGCGAGCGGGACGCGGCGTGAATCGCGTTCACAATCCGGCGATACGTCCCACAGCGGCAGACATTGCCGTTCATCCCGCTGACAATTTCCGCCTCCGTTGGCGTCGGATGCTTCTTCAGCAGTCCGACCGCAGAGAGAATCATGCCCGACGTGCAGTAGCCGCACTGGAGGGCATCGGCATCGAGGAACGCCTGCTGCACCGGGTGCAGTTTGCCCTCATGCTCCAGTCCCTCAATCGTCACTACCGCCTTCGCCCCCACCGCGCCAACGGGCGTGATGCAGGAGCGGGTTGGCTGCCCGTCCATCAGCACCGTGCAGGCCCCGCACTGGCCTTCGCCGCAACCATAGTGCGCTCCAGTCAGGTCGAGGTCGTCCCGCAGGACACTGAGCAGACTGCGTTCCGCCCCTGCTTCCACCGCATGAACGCTGCCATTGATATGAAGATTATGTCGGTCAGGCATTCAGAGCCTCCCTTGCCCAGCACAGGGAAATAGATTCGTATCACAAGAGTTAGACGCCTCACGTGGCCTGTCGTAGCGGCCTGCCGACAACCATCTCTCGACAGGCCGTGTGAGGAGAAAACGCGCAGGAACAGCCTCTCTGTTCTTGCGCGTTTTTGCGTGAGTCATTCGTAGGATCAGTACTCTCGCGTTGTGACGATGCCGGGCTGCGGGACGGGATAGCGGCCTTTGGCGTCGGGAGGCAGGGGCGAGGGGGATTCGCGAGTCAGTTTGTCCAGGCCGGGCGCGAACTCATGCGGGCAGTTGAGCATATCCTCAAAGCTGATCTCCACGCCCGTATGCGCCGCCATACGCCCCATGCTCGTGACCAGACTCGCCTCGACGCCGCGCTTGACTTCGTTGTAGGGCTTGTTGGTGCGGATGGCCTCAACCAGCTCGTCCCACTCGTTCTGATAGGGGTTGCTGCCGTCTTTAGACTGCCAGACGACGTTCGCATCCGCCACATTCTGGCCCTTGTAGATCGCCGAAGGCCCGCCGCAGTCGTTGGCGCGCGAGGCGACCGCGATCCCCTTCGTGCCATGGACGTAGCTGGAGTAGATGCCCGTCGTGCCGTTCATACAGCGGCCATCGAAGAGCATTTTGGTGCCATCCCCGAAGGTGTACTCCACGGAGTAGGTGTCAAGATTCTGGTCTACGGAGAGTGAACCGTCGGCAAGCTGGCGATAGTGCCGCCCGCCGAGGGCCTGCGCTTTGACCGGCCAGGCGTTCTTCATCCAGCAGAGGTGGTCAATGATATGGATGTAGAAGTCGCTGAAGTTGCCGCCGCTGGCCCAGAGGAAGCTGTGGAAACGGCGAATCTGGTAGTCGAGGTCGGAGATTCCGGCGGGTTTCGGCGGGGAGTCGAAGAAGCCGACAGGGCCATGCATCCGGTAGCCGCGCATCAGGATGATCTCGCCGAGTTCGCCGTTGCGGATGCGGTCGTGCAGTTCCTGGAGCGGGCGGGCATGGCGCGACATCAGCCCCACTCCTACCTTGAGGTTCTTCGCGGTAGCGTCTTCGGCAAGTTTCAGCATCCGCTTGCTGGTCGGGCCGTCCACCGTGACGGGCTTCTCCATGAAGACGTTGAGGCCCTTCTGGATGGCGTAGGTGAAATGCACCCAGCGGAAGGCCGGAGGCGTCGCGAGTATGACGACATCGCCCGGTTTCAGACAGTCCATCGCTTTCTGATAGGCGTCGAACCCGATGAACTGCCGCTCCGCAGGCACGTCCATCTGTTTCCCAACCTCACCGCTGAGATTCCCGTAGCTGCTTTTCAGGCGGTCTTCAAAGGCGTCGGCCATCGCGACGAGTTTGATCGGCCCGCTCTTGGTGGCGAGGGCATTCAAAGCCGCGCCGCTGCCCCGGCCTCCGCACCCGACCAGCGCGACCTGAATCATGTCGCTTCCGGCGGCGTGAACCGCCGAAACATTCGCCGCCGTCAGTGCGGAAGCGGCTGCCACGCCGCCTGCCGCTTTGAGAAACTGCCGTCTGGAAGCACGGGGTTTCTCTTCATTGAGTGTCTTCTCGTCAGAATTCATGATCTGCCTTTCATCGCATCAGGAAACGGTTCGCTCCAACGTGATTGGCCGCGTGAGAGGCCGTTGCCGACTACCTTCGTCGGGCGTTCCTCCATTTCCTTCCTCTCTTTCCTTCCTGCCAGGGAGGGTTCAGCGCCTCCAGTCTCCCATGAGGAGGAAGGGCGCCCAGTAGTACGGATGGTGATGCCCCTTCCCCTGCTGCAAACTCAGCGCCGCCTGCCGCAATGCCTGGCTCTTGCCCTCGCCTGCTTTGAGATGGCTGTAGAACACTCGCATCAACTGCGCCGTCGCCGCATCGTCCACACTCCACTGGCTCACCACCTGCGTCGGCACTCCCGCCACGAAGAATGCCCAGCTCAGTCCCACCACTCCCTCGCCGGTTCGGATGTTGCCTCGTCCGGTGTTGCAGGCGGAGAGCGTCACGAGGTCGGCATTCAGTTGCAGAGCGAACACCTCTCGCGGTCAGGAAGCCGTGAGTGGCGAAGTGCAGGTAGCGATACTTGCCCGAAGTGCGGCCTGGGCTCCCGCTGCGGAATAGGCATACGCCAGATCGTAGCGCTGCCAGAGGAACGAGCCTGTCTGCTTGCCAGCGGACAGCGTCAACGCCTGAAACGGCACATTCCAGAGCAGACCATCCGGGCAGACGACCAGACGCTTCTTCCCGGTGAGTTGTGCGAAGGCGGGCGAGAGGAGAAGCCTCGACAATCGGGCGGGGAGCGGGTGATAGTCCTTGCGGGGATCGGCGCAGGCAGCGCGGAAAGCGGCACTTCGTTTGATGTATTTCCCTGATTTCACTCCGTAGACGTCCCTCTCGCTTCACTTATTCTCAACAGCAGCGCTTCGAAAGAAAAAGCCGCCCGGAATGACAACCGGGCGGCTCTGACGACGATAAAGAGGTTACGGTTGATCGTAGTCTTTGAGTTCGCGGTACCAGATGTTGCGGTAGTGGACGGGGTTACCGTGATTCTGAAGGACGAGCGAGCCTTTCGGCGGGTGCGGTGTATAGTTCGGTAGGGCGCGATGGTTGGAGGTGCCGAGCAGTTCCGCGTGGTTGTGGACGACGACACCATTGTGGATCACCGTGAAATAACCCGGCTTGACGAGTTTGTCACCCTCAAAGCGTGGGACGGTGAAGATGATGTCATAGACCTGCCACTCGCCCGGTTTGCGCGTGGCGTTGACGAGCGGGGGATAACTGCCGTAGATGGCGGAAGCCTGTCCGTCCGGGTAGGTTTTCGCCTGGTAGCTGTCCAGCACCTGAATCTCGTATCTTCCGAAGAAGAGAACACCGCTGTTGCCGCGTCCCTGTCCGGCGCCTTTCGGAGGCGTAGGGGCGGACCATTCGACATGAAGCTGGCAGTCGCCGATCTCGTCGCGGGTGGCAATAGAGTCTTTACCAGCCACCTGCATCGCGCCGTTTTCCACCTTCCAGCCCGCATCCCCGCCGCCCGTACTCTTCCAATGGGAAAGGTCTTTGCCATCGAACAGCACCATCGCGTCCGACGGGGGCTTGCCCGGCATCTCCTGCGAACTGAACGTGCCGGGATCAATCTCTTTCGGCTGCGGACGCAGGCCGTCGTGAACGTGCCATTTGTGGCCCGGTATGATCGGCGTGTCCTGATAACCCAGATGCTCATCCTGCTGCTGCGCCCGTGCGGTCAGCAGGGCGCCGGAGCCTGCGCCCAGCGCGAGCAGCATTCCGATACCCATCGTCTGCTTCCAACCTAATTTCATGTTTGCTTCTCCTTGCCCGCAAGTCAGGCCCTTCGTGGCCCTCTTGCAGGCGTTCCGACTGCCCTTCGGCAGACGGCAATGCACTCACCTCTCCACTCCGGGAGAAGCAAGCCGGGGTCTACTCGTCAACGTTCATTTCGCCGATTTTGAGGTCAATGTCGGCGCGTTCTTCGATCTTGGCGATACGACCGTCGCGAATCCAGACGACCCGGTCCGACACGTCCACCATCTTATAGTCATGCGTCGCGGAGATGATCGTGACACCTTCATTGCGGTTCAGTTCGCGCAGAAGCTCGATGATCTCCGTCCCTGTTTTCAAGTCCAGGTTGCCCGTCGGCTCGTCGGCGAGGACGATGGAGGGACGGTTTGCCAGTGAGCGGGCGATGGCGACGCGCTGCTGCTGTCCGCCGGAGAGTTCCGTCGGGCGGTGGTGCAGGCGATGCCCCAGGCCGACCTTATTGAGCATTTCGATGCCGCGCTCGATACCGTCGTCGGTGGGCATTCCCGCGAAGATGGTAGGCAGCACCACATTCTCCAGCGCGGTCATGACCGGAATCAGGTTGTAGGACTGGAAGATATAGCCGATGGTATGGCAGCGCAGATAGGCGAGTTCCGCCGCATCAAGCTGCGCCATGTCCACATCGTTGATGAAGACCGAGCCGGATGTCGGCTTGTCCAGCCCGCCGATGGCGTTGAACAGCGTGGACTTGCCGGAACCGGACGGCCCCATGATCGAGATATACTCGCCGCGCCGGATGTCCAGGTCTACCCCGTTCAGCGCACGGAGGGTCTCTTCACCCATCGTAAACTCTTTAATCAGGCCCTTTGTGCGAACCACATACTCATTGGCACCCATGTATTGGCAACCCTTTCTTGACTAGATGGACGAGCGCAGCGCGATTGCGGGCGGCATCTGCGCGGCGCGAACGGCGGGCGGGATCGCCGCCAGCAGCGTGATCGCCACTCCAATGCCCGTCGAAAGCGACATCTCCAGCAGCGAACCGACCAGAAACGTGGGCTGGAAGCCGCCCGTGAACAGGTGAATTACCACCACGATCAGCCAGCCGGTCAGCCAGCCGACGAAGGAGGCCGTCAGCCCCATGAGCATCGCTTCCAGAAAAAAAAGCATCACGATGTCGCGGTTTAGCGCTCCCAGGCACTTCATGGTGCCGATCTCTTTGAACCGCTCCGTCACCGACATCAGCATCGAGTTCATGATGCCGACGAAGCAGACCATCAGCGCCATAACCGCCAGCCACTGCTGCCGGTGCGCGGCGGCTATCGCTTCCGGCCCAATCGCGGTGGAGGGAAACAGTCCCGCCGCCCGGACAGAACTGTAGAAGGCGATCCCGAGTGCGATACCTGCCGCCGTGATAAGCGAACGGGCCAGACGTATCTTGATGCTCTTGATGGTGATCTCCCAGGCTTTGGCGAAGCGCAGCGAAACCTGCTTCTGCACCTTACCGGGAACCTGTCCAGGCCGTTCGATGGATTGATCGCTCATGGGGGTTTTCTCCCTCAACTCTTCTTGACTTTTTTATAGAAACCGATGAAATTGCGCTCGTGCAGCATCTGAAGAAACATCGTCACGGAGACTTCGGCCTCACGGCGATTCATCTTGTACTGTCGGCCCGTCTTCTGAACAATCGTCTCCACGGTGTGGCTGCCGTCGCACAGTTCCCAGACATAGCCGCCCACCTCGTCGAGTTCGACGTGCCGTTCGGTGGGAGCGCGCAGCCACTTCGCCATCGTGCGGGTGATTCGGCCCGCCTTCTCGTTCTGCGGCACGGTCAGCAGCGTACCGCCCGTTTCGCGCTTCTCCCATGTCAGCAGCGCGTTTCTGCCGGGCCGCAGGGTCAGGGTAGCCTGTCGGTCTACATCGGGCGGGCGAATTTTGAGAAACGGCAGATAGCGTCCGATACCGTAATAGAGGCGCATCTTTAATGGCATACGCATCGGTCAGTTACCTCGTCCCATAGTCCTTCCGTCTTGCGGTTGTGCAGCACCTGCACGGCGTAGAGTTTGTTCGAGTCCACGCACTCCCATAGTCCGCCTTCGTAGCGCGTCGGGAAGCGGCGCAGCGACGTTTTGGCATCGCGCAGCAGGCGCAGGCGAGTGAACAGGCTCAGGCTGCCCACATAGTGGACGGCCTCATGGTCGTAAATCGTCTCTTCGTCTTTCGTCAGTCGTTTCAGCCCAACGAAGGCGTTGTTGGCAAACCAGTCCGCCAGACCGAACTTCTTGCGGGTCACGTTCGCCAGTCCCCATCGGTCCACAATGATCTTTTCGCCGCCCCGCGCAAAGGTCAGATGCAGATAGCCTGACAGCAGTTTCTGCTCTTCCAGCCGAAAATCTTCCGGGATACCGATCTGGAGATCATACAGCGCCCACAGGTCGAAACCGTCCGTCGCGTGGTCTTCCAGCGTGGCGAAAAGCTGCGAGGCTACCGCGCTGATGGTCGCCTGATCTTTCGCCAGCCCCACCACCTGCGCGATAACGACCCGGTTGCAGGTGTCGCACTGCCAGATTTTGCCCTGTCCGCGCCCCGCGCCCGTCCAGGAGAAGTTGATGGCGGTGCGCTCGTCGTCAAGGCCTTCCGCCTTCTCCGGGCGAATATTGCTCTCGAAACTGGTCTTGGCCTTCTTCGCCAGTTTCGCCGTCTCTTTCAGAATGCGCTCGATATTGGCTTTCAAGTCGGTTTTCGCCACCGCCGGTTCCGGGCGTCGGAACCACTTGCGAAACAGCGGCGCGAGATAGTGGTAGGCGGTAGGCGGGCCTTCGCGCTGCGGCTTCGCGGCGTTCATCCAGCGTATCTGCACCGTCAGGCTACTGCTCCCCGGCGCATCCACCCGCAGCGACCCGTTGTCCCGATCCATCGAAAACGCGCTGACGTTCCACTCCGGCGGCAGTTGGAACCGCAACCCCTGCCATCCGACCACGGTTTTTGTTGGCAGCGCCTCGGCGATCTCCGCGTCTTCCCGCTCCTTCAGTTTTTGCGCTTGAACTGCCATACCTCAACCGATCTATTGTTTGTCCGGGGGTTGAAAACCCCACAGTTTGGCCGGGTGTTGAAAACCCCATAGGTTGGCCGGGGGTTGAAAACCCCCGTCATTAAAGTGCAAACGTCTTCCAGACGGAAATGCACCAAACTCTTGCTTCTCTCTTCGCCTATCAGGGCAGCCTGACAAGTACGAGCCTCTGAAGGCTTCGTCCGCAGGACGACCGCTTTTTCCAGCCCGGCACGTTCCTGTGCCGGGTAACGCACTCCAATCCCTGGCAGGTGGACCGGGTACAAAAACGTACCCGGCAAGAAAGTGCGGACGTCCTGCGGACGAAGCCTTCAGAAGCCAATTCTCGTCGGAGCGCCTGTTCTGGTGGGTTGGGAACCACTTTCGGGCAACGCCCTCAAATCACTGCCAACCAGCAGGGCATTTCCGTCTGAAAGACGTCCGCTTTTTAATGACGGGGGTTTTCAACCCCCGGAAAACCTCCCAGACAATGGAACCCTGCCAACCAACAAGGCATTTCCGTCTGAAAGACGTTTGCACTTTAATGACGGGGGTTTTCAACCCCCGGCCAACCTATGGGGTTTTCAACACCCGGTAAACTACTTCGCCACACTCTCAATATGCCCGTCGCAGAACAGGATGTTGTTTTTGCCGCCGTGCCTGCCGGGTTTGGGAAGGCTCGTCAGAGCGTCGTGCGCGTTTTTCGCCAGATCGGTCGAGTCGTAGAGCAGCGGCGTTTTGGCGGCATCGGGCATCTCATTCAGTTTTTTGCCGTTGAGTTTGCGGCCTGCGAGCGCGGTATTGAAGGCGTACCCGAACTTGTTGTCATGGCGGTTCGAGACGGCGGGGCAGTGCAGCCACTCGTCTTTCTGGATCGCCGCCTTGAAATCGTCCTGATCCTGCCAGTTCTCGGCGGGCGGCAGGTCATCGTTGTATTCGACGTACTTATTGAAGGCGAAATAGAGACTTTGCAGATTCTCCGTGCAGCTTTTGTCCGCTTTCGGATCGTATTTTTGGCCGCCGACGCCCAACTCCTGCACAATGTCGCCCAACTTGCCGAGCGAGTTCACCATACTCATCAGGGCCAGCGCGGTCACGACGAGCGTCACCACGACATAAAGACCCATACCTCCGGTAAGCTCCTTGATGCGTTTGCGTGCTGTCCCGTAACCGCCGAGCAGAGCAGTACTGAGGGCACAGGTTAGGTAGGTCATCACCAGCGTAATGACTGAGCCGAACTGATGCGCCGCCGGATAGGTTCCGCCGACCAGCAGGATTGCCAGCAGCGCCACCACTGCAAAGAGCCGTTTGCCGCTGCGGTTCGTGTCTTTGGTGCGGAGGCCGGAGACGACTCCGGCCACAAACATCAGCACACATAGCCCGATACAGACCGCCAGAACCCCGTTTAGAATCTTGTCAACGTGCATAGCGGTGTGCCTAGAACGGCAAGTAGTTGACCGATTTCGCGATCAGGGCCAGCGCGATAGAGGCCATAGCGATCAGCCCCGTCCCGCAGGAGAAGCCTGCCAGCAGCACCGGCGTGTACATCCGCCAGTTGTCCAGGCCGAACCGTTTCGCGAAGTAGCGTCGGCCCAGCACCGCCCCAATGAAAGTCGGAATGACATCGTGCGGGAACGCCCCGGAGCCGCCGATGAAGCCATAGAAAACCAGCACCGGAATCTTGAACAGCCCGAACACGCCATACAGTCCCAGCCCGACGACTACGCCGCCCAGGATGCGCTTGAAGTCAATGGCCTCCTTGACCCAGGTAATGCCGCCCGACTGTCGGTTAATGGTGTTGAACATCGCCTGGAAGGTCGCATGGATCGGCCAGAAGTGCTGTGCGTAGGGATGCTGCGCCGACGGTATCTGACTGGTGTGCCAGAAGAAGGCCCAGAAAATGAAACTCGCGGGCAGGATCAGCACCAGCATCAGTGCTTCGACCTTGACAATACTGGTGAACTTGGTTCCCGTCAGTTCGACTTCACGGAACTTCTGCGCCAGACCGCCATAGTCATTCAGCGGGATGGGCGCATACCAGATGTCGGCATACTGGTACCCCGACTTCATGATGGAGACTTCTTTGAGGAATGGGAACGAGACCCCCGATCCGGTGATACCGATCATACGTGCCGAGACATAGGAGTTGATAGGCGACCAGATGAGGCCGTAGAAGACCAGAATCCAGAGCGGGAACGCATGGTTCTGATGCAGTTGTTCGCCGTCGTAGTGCAGCAGGTATTTGGTCAGTGAGATATAGAAGAGCGTCACGCTCAGCCAGATCACGACCGGAATCCAGAGCGGTAGGTCGCCGCGTCCTTTGGGGATACGCGCCTGCAAGCCCCGGTTCTTCATCTGCATTCGCAAGGCCGCGATAGACTTGAACACGCTGTAGAAGCCGATGAGGGCGATTGCCAACTGGAAGCCGATCCCGACGGAAGTCCAGAACTTGATGTTGATGGCCTGGTTGGTATAGATGGCGTCCATGCCGCGTGTCCAGCCGTTGCTCTCCGAATTCCCGAACGCCCCGAAATGGTAGAGGATCGGCGCGAGACCGATGCGGCAGACGAGAGAACCGATGAGAGAACCCAGGACGATATGATACGGGATGATAAAGCCAGTCAGCACCTTCGTAAGGTCACCGGAGATGCCGGTCAGGGCGCCCGGAAGGATCGTTTCCGTGTTGGTAGTCGTGTCGAAGAAGGGGATGGGAATCAGCGTGAAGGCTTTGCCGAAGACAACGCCTGTGAAGACAGGAATCGCGATATAGAAGAAGCCGAAGATCATCCCGATGACGCTGCCAATCGAGAAGACGCGCCAACGCCAGGAGTCCTCTTTGTTGGCCGCTTCCGCCAGTGCCGTTGCTCCGGACGCGGCGACAGGGGCCATCGGGAAGGGAAGTTGCTCGATGTCCGACGTGACGCGGAAGAGGAAGTAGCCCGCGCTCATCCAGTTCAGACGGCCCAGCACCTCTCCCACAACCAGCAGCAGGATCGGCACCCCCCAGGCCGCATCGAAGAAGGTGCGATGCTGCAAGGCCGCCGACCCCGCAGGCGGCACGACCCAGTGCGGTATTTCGCGGGCGACAATAGCAGCCTGGGGCGACTGGATAAAGTACTGGTTCCAGATCAGTCCGCCGAACGGCCCGCCGGAGATACCCTTATCTGCCGCCAGACCCGTGAGTGCCGCCGCGACATAGTAGAGGATATAGATCTCCTGCCGCTTCATGGGCAGGAACGAACGCCGCATGATCTCGGAGAACAGGACAATGGTGACCCACTCCGCTGCCGGGCCAAGCCCCTGCCCGGCGACGAGGCCGAGGTAGAGTGCGCCCGGCAGCATAATGAACCCGACGAACAGGGCGCCGATAACGGTCTTGCTGCTGAATCCCTCTTCGAACTGAGGCGCAGAGGTATCTGCGTCCTCATCGCGGGATTCGGTCTCGACCTGCTGCCGTATTTGCGCTATCTCATTTTCTTCCGCCACGCTACGGAGTCCCCCTTCTCTTGTTCACTGTATCCCTGCTTTCGCCAGCGCCTGTCGAATTCCTGCTTCGTCGAAACCCTCAAAACGGGCGATGATCTTGCCGTCGCTCCCGATCAGATAGTTACAGGGCACACCGGAGACCTTGTACTTCTCCGCCATTTTGCCGTCTCTGTCCATAACCACGCGCAGATGCAGGCTCTTTGCCTTCCAGAACTTCTCGATAGTCTCCGGGGTATCGCCAATGTCTACAGCGACAATATCGAAGCCCTTGCCCTTAAACTCGGTCAGCATCTTGTTGAGGTGAGGCAACTCCTCACGGCAGAAGCCTCAGCCATAGTCCCAGAAGTTGACCAGCACGACTTTGTTCGGCTTCGTCAGGGAGGCCAGAGAGACTTTTTCGCCCGCAACGGTCGGCAGTTCAAAGGCGGGCGCGAGGGAGCCGATTGCCAGCAGTTCCGAGGCCGGACTCGCCCCACTTCCCCCGGATTCGGCCTTCATCGTGATCTGCTCAACCAGTTTCGCCTTTGTCGGAGGCGTCCAGTTCAGCGCGGTCGCCAGGTTCAGCGTGTCGGTCTTTACTCCGGTCAGGCGGCTCTCCAGTATCTGCTGGCTGTCGCCCTTCCCGATGATCTGCGTGATGCCGTGCAGCAGGCTGTCCGGCCCGATATAGACCTTGTAGATATTGCCGTCTCGCACCGTCGCCTGCAATGCCTGACAGGAGACCCCGCCAATAGTAACCTTGCCAACTATCTTCAGGCCCGTCCCTAACCCCCGAAACTGGTTGAGCATATCCGGGTTGAAGAAGACCATCGCTTCCAGGCTGCTCGCCATTCGCACCACGTTGCCGCCGCTGGGGTCGGGCTGTTCGCGTGTATACTGCTTCTCCGACTCCACATAGTGCAGCAGGCGTTTGCCGTCCGAGTGGAGTATTTCGTCCTTCTCGCCCCCGGAACCGGAGGTGATAATATGCACGACGTTGGGCTTCTTGAGCAGCAGATGCCCCTTCACTTTGACCGTCTGATGCCCACGCACGATCTCCGAAGAGTAGTCGGCCCGCATGACCTGCGTTTTGGCTTCCACCTGGATGCAGTGGTCAAGCAAGGCCTCTCCTGCCTTGTCTGCCCTCGCCATACCAGGAGCAAGGAGAGTCAAGCAGATAAACGACAGAAATGTTGTGCGTTGGTTCATCGTTCGCTCCCTCCTTGTGGGCAGTGCATGGGCAGACAACTGACTGGAAAATACGCCCCCCGGCCCCCAATTCTGGGGGAGTAGGCATTTTCATGCGATAGGGTGCGTCCCGCGCATGGAAGGCTGACAAGAACCTGGGTAGGCAAAGAGAAAAACTGTCGGACTACATCATAGTCCATCCGCTACATCCGAGTTCAGACAAAAAGACTTGCAGGAACGCCGAAAGCAAGGCAGATGGTGTGTCCGCTTGCGGACACTTGGCCGCAGGCCCACAGCCCCGGAATTCATTCCGAAGGGCAATCCCGAAGTCACCCCGTAAACTATCGGATAGCAATCACTGTACCCGCGCAGGCGGGTACCTGGCCGAAGGCCCCCGAGCGGCAGGGTTCAGCCTGCCCACAGCCCCGGAAATCCTTCCGGCGGGCAACATGGCGGGCATCCGCTGGCTGCCGATGAGATAGGAATCCGAATACACCAATATACACTCTCTAGCCCGCAGGCGACGGCTCGACTCCGCCGACGCCGGGCGCAGGGTCCACCCTCGGCAGGGCGGCGGTTTCGGCGGCGAGCAGATAGCGTTCGCGCTCGGCCTGTTTGAGGGTGCGCCAGATCAGGAACTGCTTGCGGAGTGTGTTCAGGAAGCGGCGATTGACGCGCTTCCAGTTCGAGATGTCACCGGACTCGCGGTCAATGAGCAGGAATATCTCGAACACGTCCTGCGTATCCGTTGGCGTCGTTTCGATGGCGACGCGCTGCGAGACACCGAGGTCGAAAGGCGCGAGCCAGGTCATACATTTCACACGGTAGGCTTTGCCGTTGGCGTGTTCAAACTCCTCGGAGGTCACGCCCTGCGTCACGAAGTCACCGATGCTGTACTCCTCGTATGCCTGGAACCACTCGCTCAGGAATCCGTTCAGTCCGGCAGCCTGCTCACCCGTGACGGCGAAGGGCAGCGCGATTTTCCAGTGGTCGCCCTCGGGGTCAGGAATTTTCCAGGTGCGGTCAACGGAGGGGGTCGCGACCTCCGCCGCCTTCCGTGCCGGGAAGATCGTCGAGAGCAGCACGACCGCCACCACAATCAGCGTCGTCATGACCGCGCTGACGCTGGAGAAATTGAGATATAGGTCGGGCAGCCAGTGCGTCAGGACAAGCAGTTTACTGGTGAACTGACCGAGCAGGTAGCCCGCAACCGAACCCAGGATCGCGTAGACCATCGCCTCCGCCATGAACAGCATCCCGATATGGGCCGGGGCCAGACCGATGGACGAGAAGATATGAATCTCGTTGATGCGTTCGTAGACCGAGCCGAGCATGGTATTCAGGACGATCAGCGAGGCGATCAGGATGGGGAAGAAGACGAGTTCCAGTCCGCGCCCGCTGGTCGCGGCGATGGAGGAGTAGCGCTCGATGGTACCGCGTGTGGGGCCGTCTACGTCCGGGTGCGTGATCTGCCCCGCGTAGAGGTTGAGGCCGAGGCGGTGCATCAGCGGGTTGAGGCGTTTCAGTACCTCGTCCTTCTGCGCGAAGTCAATGCCGATGGAGCGGAGCTGTGCGCCCAGGTTCGTCGCCGTCTGATAGGGGATGAAGAAGACCGAGTCCGGTTCCAGATGGGTGTACTCTTTGAAGCCCTGATCCCCGCCGCCGCTGCCGCCTTTCGACATCTTGTTCATGGCGATGAAGTCAACGGGTGTGAGCGGTTCGTTGTCGAGGTCGGCGATGTCTTTGAGTTTCTGCGAGTCCAGAATGCCGATGACCGTGTATTCGACGCCGCTGTAGGTGATTTTCGCCTTGCCGACATCGGCATCGTCCACGCGCAGAGCCGCCGCCACGGAATCGGGCAGCACCGTCGTATAGACATCTCCCGGCTCGAACCAACGGCCTCCGGGCAGAAGCGCGTCCTGCAGATGCGTGATCTTGGCCTCTGCCGGGGTCAGGCCGACCATCGCCTTCGTGTCGTAGGACTTATCAGCGCGGCGCAGGGTCAGGAACGACTGCTCGCCCATCTGTGTGCCGTAGAACCAGGCGCGGGGCGCGACGGAGTAGCTGCGACCGTACTCGTCCGCGAGCAGGCGATAGGCCGGTTCCTGCAGCGGGTCCCACATGGCGGTGCGGATCATGATGCCGTTGTAGCGTGGGCCATGATCGCTCGGCGCAGGCACCTGATTGAACCGGATGGTCTGCACGACGGAGGTGAACGAGAGAACGGTAAAGGTCAGCAACACGAGCGTGACGCACGTGAGGAAGGTTCGCGCCTTGCGCCGCCGCATATTCGAGATGCCCAGATTGAAGGCCGCGAGGGCGACGGAGACCCGCCCGATGTCGGCGCGGTGGATGCCGCCCGAACTCTGGTTCATCTGCTTGAGCTGCTCCTCGAACTTGCCGGAAATGAGGCCGATAACGATCACGGAGAGCGCCAGCATGACAAACGCCAGCAGCACGATAATCGGGTTCATCGTGATGTCGAAGGCGGGGTGGACGGCACGGAACATCAGGAAGATGACGAGGAAGATGAGCGCGGCGACGCCCAACTGCCGTTTCAGGTCGAAGAAGCCGAACAGCAGGCGCTCCATGAAGTAGGCGAAGGGCAGCAGCAGCGCCAGATAGAAGAGGACGCCCTGCACGACATCGGTCGCGGTCTGCTGCACGTCGGGATAGGCGCGGCTCTCGTAGCCCCAGGCGGCGCGGGAGTCGGCGTCGAAACGCTCCCAGTCGCGGTTCTTGAGGTCTACTTTGGACTGCGTAATGGCCGCCGCCGCCAGTTTGTGCAGGCCGGGAACGCCCTCGTCGCTGTCCATGTCCAGAATGCGGTACTTCGCGAGGCGGCGCATTCGGAAGTCATCGAGGCGGTGCATATCCTCCGCGACGTGCAGGGCGGTGTCGTAGATGGCCCCGGACTTCGCGATTTCGCCGCTGTCGTCGGAGGTTTTGTCGGTCAGATCGCCGAGCAGGTCGGCGTTCTGCGCATCCCTCGCGCTTCCTGCGACCAGATAGCCTTTGCCTTCCGGCTCCGGAGACTTGTTCAGGACGTTGAACGGATCGGAGGGGTCGTACTGCGAGTTTATCAGCAGCAGGCGGGTTGCGCCGGGGCCGCTGTTCATGGCGATTTTGAGGCGGGAGCCGGGCTGTGCGAACAGCACCGCGACATCCTCCACGTAGGAGCCGACGAGCGACGGGTCCTGCGGGTCAATGGCGTAGCCGTACATACGCGGTTCGCCGTTGCTCTCGCCGTCGTAGATGTCTATGCCGGTCAGGGCGCGTAACGACTGCTGATCCACGAGATCGTAGATGGCGGTCGGGACGCAGCGAAAGACGATGACCGGAGTCTCTTTGACGGCGGTCGTGACCATGATGTCGAGCGGCACGTACTTCGCGCCCGTGCTGCCGAGGTCGGGGGCATAATCAATCTCGCCGCGCAGTGGGTTCGGAATCTTGCGTTTGCCGGTCGGGTCTTTGGGGTCAGTGCGCTCATCGGCGTAGTCGAGATGGTAGGCGGCGAGCAGAGTGGCCTTGTTATTACCGTAGGCGGTGAGCGGAGCGATGCCGTGAAACGCGAAGAAGTTGGAGGCGGGAATCGGCTTGCCGGAGGCGTCCAGAGCCTCATCGTCGGCGTTCTTCTTTATAGAGCCGTCGGCGTTGTGCACTATTTCGTCCATCCGCTCCGGAGTCGTCCACTCGGTGCGCTGCACCATGTTGCCGCGCACACCCATGAACGACTTGTTGCGGTTGCGGACGACAACGAGGGTATCCGCAAGGCGGGGGTCGGAGTTCGCGATGAAGGATTTGCGCGGGTTGAACATCTGCACCCGGCCCTGCACAGTGGCGAATCCGCCCTGCAAGGCCATGCGCGACCACTTGGAGGCGTCGGTGATCGGCATTCGCTGCGCGTTTACGTCGCCAGGGGCGTTCGTGTCGGTCACGATATGCCACATCAGGCAGTCGAGGAGTTTGACCTGCTGTGCGAGATTGGCGATATTGACCTTATCTACGGTGTCGAACGGCGTGTCTATCAGGGCGCGGCTGTCGTCGGTGGAGGCGAAGGTGATGCCGTTGCCGCCCGCGACGGTGACGACTTCGGAGTCGAAGGCCGGTTTGCCGGAGATGAAGTTGCGCCAGTTCTTGCCGTCTACGGGGTTGACGCCGTCGTTGAAGTAGCGCTTCGAGTTGAAGCCGAGGGTGTTGCCGACCTTTTCGGCGTTTTCGCGGCAGACGCGGGCGATGTCACTGAACCGGCCCTGAATGTCCTCGCGGTAGTCGAAGAACCAGCCTTTGTAGAAGATGCCGAACGACTGCGTCTGACTGGTGAGGTCCAGCCCGGCCCAGAGATAGATGCTAGGTGGGGTACGTTCGCTCTTATCGTGGGGCTGTGAATAGAAGCCGATATTTAGCAGGGCGACGACGAGCAGCGATATGGTAAGGAAGACCGTTCCGCCGCCGAAGCGCTTCTCGCCCTCCCCGACTTTCCGCACGAGGCGAAACAGAAACAGGACGAGGAACAGCCCAAGCGCCAGGCCAAGCCACATCGCCACACGCCCTGCGTTCTCTTTCGCGGTCGCGGATTCGACGAGGCTGGGCTGCGACCAGTCGTCCATGTGCGTGTGGACGTATTCGCGGATGCCCTGCAACGCCTGGAAGTGGGCGCTGGTGGAGACGAACCACATGGTGCGCTTCGGGCGGTGTTCGGCCTGCGAGAAGTAGCGCATCATCTCCAGCATGGCCGCCATGCCGCAGGTGGTGTCCGCACCGGGAGCGAGCGCGGGAACGACCGAAGTCGAGTCGTAATAAGACTGAACGACGATGATCTGCTTTTTGAGTTCGGGGTCGGTGCCTTCGATCTTCGCCATGAAGTTGCGCCCGGTGCGGGTGGCCCAGGGCATGGTGCAGGTGAGTTTGACCGTCGGGGCGCGTCCGCTGACGCACTGAGCGAGCAGGGGCGCGGCGTCCTCTTTGGTCATATAGAAGCGGGGAATGGCGATGGGGATCGAGATAAATTTGGCTTCGGCCTCGCCGCGCATCGTGGCGGTGGGGGCGACGAAGATGACGGCTTTCGCGCCGAGGCGGGGGGCATTCATCCACTCCGCCGCGCAGTTGAAATCTACCATGACGACCGCGCCGTCCACGTCCTTGCCGTTGAAGTTGCGGAGTTTGCCGTCTTTGACGTAGATCAGCGGCGCCGTGAGACCGTTGGCGGGCAGGGTGGAGGTGCGGACGAGGTTGGGCCAGAGCGGATACATTCGCAGCGGCGCGGCGACAGGACTGCCCGGTGCGGCGCCGGGAGTCGCGATGGTCTGGACATACGCGCCCTTCGCCGGGTCGTCTACGCCCGGATCGTAGGGAACGGTGACATGGAACGTGTCCTCCTGAACCTGTCCCTTGCCGAGAATCTGCTCGAACTGCTCCTTGATATAGCTGGCGGCTTTGTCACTGTCGGGATAGCCCGCGACCCGCGATTTGTACTTGCCGAGGTCCTGCACGGTCTGCTGGAGCCGTGCCGAATCAACCGTACCGTAGATTTCGCGGTATTTGTCCTGAAATTCTTTTTTTACGTCGGCGCAGGCACCGGGGCCGCTCCCGCCAAGCAGCAGGAGAGCGCACAGAACGAATGCGAGACCTCCACTCCGAACGGAGCGAGGCGAGAGACACTTCCCGAAACAAGGCATGGACGCTTCCCTTCTTATGGGGAAAACGAGCGAACGCTGATCGTCAGGAGGGAACGTCGTCGTTCTTCGTTTCTTCCAGGCGGTTTACCGAATGCGCGGCAGAAGGCAACGCACGATGCAAACCGAAGCAAGAATAATTCGAGGCGGGGATGGATAACTACCTCATAATATCATAACGCGGCTCAAAAATCAAGCACGGCGCTGCCCACGTCTCTCATCCGGTCTTCTCAGGATTGTGGAGGGCGTTTTGGGGCAGCCAAGCGTCGCTCGCGCTGCTCCATAGGATGCTTCGACACGCCCGAGGTAACATCCTGCCTGACGCCGCGCTTTCTCACCCCCGCCCCTTGACAAACAGCCTTTCTTATGCGATATAAAGGAAGGTGTCGAGGGGAGCAACCGGCGTACTGCCACAGTAAGAGCAAGCGCGATGCAGAGTTCGCGCCAGGAGAGTTCATGGAGATCGAGACTATCTTTCGGGAGGCGCTGCTGCTGCCTGCCAATGCCATCGGCTATCATACCAATCGCCAGATCGCGAACCTGTTTCCTGACCGGGCGATCCTGTTCGGAACGGAGTACGGGTTCGAGCTGGAGTCGTATGTCCGGGCGATGGAGTGCCGGATGGAGGCGAACCCCGCCGTTTTTCAGCATATCACAACGGACTGGCACGGGCATGGACGCGGGGCGGTTCGCTCGGTCGCCAGTGGCTGGTACCGGGTGCAGTGGGAAGGCTCTGCGCTGGAGGTCGGTTTCCTGAGCTGGTCGGACGGCTCCTGCGAACGGCGTTACCACTGGATACTGAGCGATACGCTGGAAATAGCCGAACGGTTTTTGTGCGCGGTCTGTGACTGGGCGGCGGAGGTGCGCGGTGAGGTGCTGGTCTTCGACAACGGCAGTTGGTCGAAGAGCGAAGAGCTGTACCACGCCATCAAAAGCGCGACGTTCGACAACCTGGTGCTGCCTGCCGCGCTGAAAGCGGAAATTCAGGCGGACTTCCAACAGTTCTTCGCGGCCCGGGAGGTCTATGAGCGCTACCGGATTCCCTGGAAGCGCGGTGTGCTGTTCCTCGGCCCGCCCGGAAACGGCAAGACGCATACCCTCAAAGCGCTCATCAATCAGTTGGATCAGCCCTGCCTCTATGTCAAGAGCCTCAAGGCCCGTTACGCGACCGACCACGAGACGATCCACGCTGTCTTCGAGCGGGCGCGGCAGACGACGCCCTGCCTGCTTGTCATGGAAGACCTCGACTCGCTCATCAACGACCAGAACCGCTCGTTCTTCCTCAACGAACTCGACGGGTTCGCCTCGAACACCGGTGTCGTCGTTCTCGCCACCACCAACCACCCGGATCGGCTTGACCCGGCTATTCTCGACCGTCCCAGCCGCTTCGACCGCAAATACACGTTCACGCTCCCCGCTCCCGAAGAGCGTGAAGCCTATATCTCCCGCTGGAACGCCACTCTGGAGCCAGACCTCCAGCTCTCCCCGAACGGCATCGCGGAAATCGTCGCGCTCACGGAAGAGTTCTCTTTCGCCTATCTGAAAGAGCTGTTCCTCTCCTCGATGATGCGCTGGATCGCCACTCCGCAGCCCGGCCAGATGGATGCCGCCATGCTTTCCCAGGTCGGCCTGCTGCGCGAACAGATGCGCCTCCAGCCCACGCCCACCCCGGAAATACCCCACGACGCGCCGGACGAGATAGACCTGTTCCAGCAGCGTTTCGGCTTCCCCATGCCGGATTAAGAGGCGAGCTTCACCCTGCCCGCCTACCGTTTCGCGCCATACTCTTTCAGCAGGGCGATAATCCCGTCCGCGTCTCCGGGCGTCTCCGCGCCCTTTCGTGCCAATTGCATTGTGGTCGTGCCAGCGTCGTCCCGGACGGTGGGATCGGCTCCGTGTTGCAGAAGAATATCCACCAGGTCTTCGTCGCAGTCTTCGCAGGCAGCCCGAAGCGCCGCCCCTTTGTCTGCATTCACGTTTGCCCCACGTTTCAGAAGTTCCAGAACCATAACCTCGTTCCCCCGCCCGACGGCTGTTGCCAGAGGAGTATGTTCCTTTATATTCACGGCGGCTCCTCGCTCCAGAAGCAGTTTGGCACTATCATAGTCTGATGCTCCAATCGCATCGGCAAGCGCACTTTCGCCCGGAGAGTTCGGACCGACTTTCGCGCCATGATCCAGAAGCATCCGCACCGTCTCCACACCGCCATAACCTGCCGCTGTCAGGATAGCGGTTCCTGAGTTTGCATCTAAGCCGTGTTCCAGCAGAAACGCTAGCATTCTTGTGTCGCCCTCAATACAGGCGAAGTCCAATGCGTTTTCGCCTGCGCGTTTCCCCTGAATCTGTTTTGCCTGAATATCCGCGCCATGCTGCAAAAGCTGCCTCGCTACGTCCGGGCTATTCGCCGACAGAATAGGAGACTCCGAGTGTGCATTGCGGGTCGAAGCGCCGTGCTGTAAGAGGAGAGTTACCAGAGCGAGATCATCGTTCCTTACGGCATAGTTGAGCGGAGTATCTTCTACCGGAGAGGCAAGCCAGGCATTTCTGGCATTCACCGGAACACCCGAAGCAAGCAGTTCTCGCGATATTTCCTGAAAATCACCCTGCGTCGCGGTACACAAAAGCGCATAGCCTTCTTTGGAATTCGGCTCGTATTTCGCGCCCTTTGCAAGCAGAAAATGGTAAATCTCAACCCGGTTCCTATAGTCCAGAAACCCCTCCGTCTCCACATAATCGCCTGAAGCTCTGTACCAATATCTCCTTTGAAGCGTGGTTTCGAGAAGCGACTCGCCCTGGGAATTGAGTTTGTGGATGTCGGCTCCATGCGTACAGAGTTCTTGAACTATTTCCAGATTGCCATCGGAGGCTGCGTAGTTGATGAGAGGCGATGTATCATCCGAATAGCTATCTATTTTAATCTGCGCGTTTACGTCGCTGGCTCCTGCCTTTAGGAGAGCGAGTGTGATGGGAGTGTCATCGGCTTGAACGGCGATTGCCAGAGCAGAGCGGGAGGTAGCTTCGGAAGGGGGCGTCGGTTTGAGCATCCGCTTGACCAGAAACTTCACCTGTTCCCACAGAGTACGTTTGACAACAGGGAAGTCCCGTGCATTCGGGTCTGCGCCTTCACGCAGCAGACGGAGAACTTTGGCTTCATCCTCTTTTACTTGCTTCTTTCTTGTTTTGACCTTTTCGTCATCGAAGTATTCTTTCGAGATGGACAGTACATCCTTAACGGTCGCCATGAGTTCTGTGGAGAGGCGGTCACGATGCAGTTCCCGCCAGACGATAAGCGTGGGAATACCTACCATCAGCAGGAGAGCCAGCAGGCATCCTTTCCAGCGTTGTTTGTGTCCGTTCATTGGGCCGACCTTTCCCATACAGCAGCCATCCTCTCCGCTATGCAACACATCCCTGCCTTACCGTTTCGCACCGTACTCTTTCAGCAGGGCGATAATCCCATCCGCGTCTCCGGGCGTCTCCGCGCCCTTTCGTACCAATTGCATTGTGGTCGTGCCAGCGTCGTCCCGGACGGTGGGATCGGCTCCGTGTTGCAGAAGAATATCCACCAGGTCTTCGTCGCATTCTTCGCAGGCAGTCCGAAGCGCCTCCCCTTTGTCGGCATTCACTTTGGCACCTCGTTTCAGGAGTTCCAAGACCATTTCAGGATATCCCTGGCTCACCGCTTCGGTAAGAGGGTGCGCTTCCGTCGTATTTACTGCTGCCCCATATTGCAACAGCAACTTTACTGTATCGGTCTTTGATTCCGCAATCGCCAGCCAGAGCGCTTCGGCTCCCGGAGAGTGCGGGCCGATCTTTGCTCCATGCTCAAGCAGGAGACGAACAGTCTCAACATTGCCGTATTCTGCCGCTTCATCAGTAGGGCTATTGTATTCACCACCAGAGTTCACATTCATACCATGCTCAATCAAAAATGCCACTACTTTTGTCCTTCCGTTTTCACACGAGAAGTTCATGGCATTCTGTCCTGAATATTTACCATGTCTGACTGTCGCATTGATATTTGCTCCATGAACTAGGAGCAGTTTTCCCATTTCAATACTTGCAACATACAGGAAAGGCGAATCTGTCAGACCTTCTTTAGCAGTCGCGCCATACTGCATTAAGAGCTTGACCAAGGGAATATCATCGTTTATTACAGCATAGGAAAGTGGAGATATCTCGGTAGGATAGGAAATCCAAATGGATTTCGGATTTGCTGGCACTCCTGCCTGAAGCAGTTCCTGAGATATATCGTAAATGTCATCCTCAGTTGCAGCTGCCAATAAGTCATACCCATATTTTGAGTTCGCTTTGTAAGTCGCGCCCTTATTGAGCAACAGATGAAAAATCTCAGTTCTACGCTGCTTTCTTAAAACATCGCTTACATCATTGATATCTGCATTGTAGTCGTATCTATTCGAACCAGATAAGGCAGACATCAGGACGGAATCGCCATCTTCATTCATTTGGTGAACGTTTGCTCCCCTCGCGCAGAGTTCCCGCACAATTTCCAGATTGCCGTTATAGGCCGCATATTTTACCAGAGGAAGTGTATGCTCCATATAGTGTTCTTGCTGGATCTGAGCGTTGACATCATTTGCACCGGCTTTCAATAGCGCGGTAGTGATAAGAGTATTGTCTGCATAAACGTAAGCGTCTAATATTTGCCACCTTCTCAGGTGGTCCGTAATTTTGTAGAATGTAAGCATCTCAAATCGGAGGTGCCTTCCATGACTGCCAGAGAAGCCTTGGCCCAAGAGTGGCGCGATCGTCTCGAAGATTTTG
>JBBRLP010000078.1:0-25546 GCA_038231295.1 Chthonomonadales bacterium | reverse complement strand
CCTCGCCCGGCACTGAGACCGGGCGCAACGCCAGACCAGTCGGCCCGGTACTGTCCGATGCGGAGTTTCAATCCTCGCCCGGCACTGAGACCGGGCGCTACAGCGCATAATCATCTCGTTCGAAGGCATCACGTTCAGGTTTCAATCCTCGCCCGGCACTGAGACCGGGCGCAACGATCAAAGCTCGCTCGCTTAATGGAGATTTTGATCTCGAAGTGAGTTGGATTTGACCAATTTTTTCGCATGATTAGATGGGAACACCTCATGACTTGGCTGTCGAGCCATAGGATTCTATCTCATCGTGCTGCGCGTATCTATGGGGAATGGCGTCGGCGCTCCCGATCCGCGCAGAAGATTCAGGACGGATTTGCGTTCGGTAAAACATTGATGGTTCCTTAGATTATGAGAGGCGCACTGAAGTCTCGATAGAGATCGCGACCGTGAACTTCGACCACCTCCTCTCGATGGGGATGTAATCTGTAGAGACGCAGGCTATCTTCCTGAGGATGGATGATCTTCAAGAGCTTTGCCCGGAAGCGCTCCATATCCGAGGGGCTGATACTGCACTCGAAAACGGAGTCCTGCACACGCTGGCCGAAGCCTTCACAGGCCTTTGCCACCTGACGGAGACGCTTTGCCCCGGCAGGTGTCTGCGTATTGACATCGTAAGCCACTAACACATTCATTTCCGCCTCACTTTGCGATGAAAGGAAGATAGGACGGCAGGTCCCCGCGCAGATGCCGGGCCAGCAGACGGGCCTGGAGGTGCGGAACCAAACCCAGCGGCGTCTTTGTCTGTAAGAGAGGGTGGATGACCTCCTCCTGCTTTCGGGCATGGTATGCCGACAAGACTGTCTTGCGGCCCTCGCCTGTCAGCAGCACACTCTCGCCCGGTCGGGGAGTGAACGATTCGAGCGAGTAGTCCCCGCCCTCCTCGGGAACGAAGGCAGAGGAGGCTGTCTCGCCGGGACGCGCCTCAAAATGGTCAGGCTGAATCTGCCGCCGATTGATCAGCGTCAGCGCCAGACGATCCGCGAAGAAGGAACGAAACTCCTCCATCAGATCCAGAGCAAGCGCCGGGCGGCCCGGACGCAAACAGTGCAGATAGCCGAACTGCGGATCGAGGCCCACCCCCTCGCACGCCGCCACGCAGTCTGTGGTGAGCAGCGCATAGACGAACGAAAGAAGCGCATTCACACGGTCACGCGGCGGACGACGGGTGCGCGTGACAAAGGCGAACTCCGATTTCGGGCGGGTAATCATCGCCCCGAACGCGAGGAAATAACAGGACGCCGCCTGACCCTCGATGCCGCGAATCCCGTCCAGCGTTCTCATATCCGGCAGCGTTTCGAGGTGGCCTGCCATGAATCCCGCCTGTTCGGTCAGGACGGCAGCCTGCTCCGGGACGGTATGCTCCCGCGCTGCACGGAGCAGCGTCTGACGGGCGTTCTTGATCTTACCCGCCACAATAGGGCGGGCAATCGCCATCGTGCGGTCAGCGTCGGCCTGTGCGTCATACTGGGCTTTCCGCAGCAGCACATTTCCCGAAATCGGCCCCACCACCCGGCACTTGAAACGGCCCGCGAAATCCAGAAACGTGACTTCGCGCCCCTCCTCCGCGCAGCGGTTCATCAGCGGAGGCGACATCGAAGCCCCGCCGAACAGAACCAGACCTCCGAGGTGAAGCAGGGGCATCTGGATCAACTTCTCCCCGTTCGCGTCCACGCGCACCGTATCTCCGTCCAGACGCACAAAGGCGCCGGGCGTGGTGACAAACAGCGTATTCAACAGCGTCCGTGTCAACTCGACTCTCCTTTCGTTTCCCGTTCCGTCTCCACCACATAGAGCTGGCGCAGATGATAGGCATGACGGCCCGCCACCAGCGCGGCCGGCGCACAGGCATCCGTCAGAGAACAGTTGGGGCAGCGTGCATCGTTGACAGGCGGCGGCATCACCCCGGTCTGACGCATCTGCCGCACCTGCACGACGATCTCCTCCACTTCCTCCCGCATCTCCGGGGTGAACGTCACCTCCCGACGACGGCGCGTCGAATGGTGGTAGATCGCGCCCTGTGCCACCTTCTGCCCGAACATCTCCTCCAGACAGACCGCCTGGGCGCACAGCTGCAGGTCGTCGTGCTTGTGCTGACGGCGTGGCCCATGCTTGTACTCGACCGGATAGAGCGTCCCGTCTGCCCGAAACTCGACCGTATCGGCGCGGCCATTCAGCCCCAACCGCTCCGACCAGAGAGGCAAAGCCCGCTCGATCCGCGTCGTCCCGCTCATCTCCCAGCTTGCCGTATCCGCCCGTTCGTGCGCCCGGCTTCCCCGCAGCGTAAACACGTTCTCATCGAAAATCGCCTCGACATGGATGAGAGCGCACTGTCGCTGACAGTAAGAGAAGTGCTCAATCGCCGAGATCATCACCCAATCCTCTTCCAGCCACATCACCGTGCGCCCTCCTCCCTGCGGATCAGTTCCCGACCAGCTTCGTCAGTTGTACGCCACCGGGAAGATCAAGGTCGTTCACGACGACTGTGTAGTCTTCAAAGCGACGCGGCGCCTCTACGTCTTCATTCAGCCGCGCCTCTACCCGGCTGAACAGCGTATGGGCGGGTGCATTCCCCAGTCTGTCTTCATGGCTAAAAACATACAGCCCGCGACACGCCATCAGCCCACGACTGGCGGAATGATCGAGATCCCACATATTCATGAGCGCTTTCCAGAAAAGTTCCAGGTCGTCCCGGCTGACGCCCGTTTCGTCCGCAAAAGGCACAGAGTAGAATCCCTTCCCGACATAGAGGCCGTAGGGAACGATTGGTTTGCGTCCGATTTCGGTGGTCTTACCGCCCTTGCCTTCCTGCCCTTCGTCAACCACAACGACCTTAGCGTCCTCTTCGCGGGTGATGGCAACGCGGGTAATCGAAATATCCAGCGGAATGATTGGGGAGAGGGAACGGGCAAACGTCATCTGGAGCGGCCCACGTACCTGCCCGGCATTGACCTTCGTCGTCATAACAGCCCCGAACATACGGATGTCATAGAAATTCTTGCACATTCGTGCCTGCACGGTATCCACGTCCTGACGGGCCTGCTTCGAGCCGGAGGATTTGATGCCCGCTGCATCGTAAGCGTCTTGATGCAGTCGGTTCAGGGCTTTGCCTTCATCATTGATATAGATGCCGTAACCGCCCGCGCCCTGCTTCGACAGAGAGACGTAGTTGCGGACTTTGCGCTTCAGACACACATCCGTGACCAGTCCCTGCATCGTTTCCGGGTCCACTCGCGGCAGATTGCCCGCGTCCGGGTCGCCGTTCGGGTTGCCATCCGTAACTTCAAACATGAGGATAAAGTCGTGACGGCGCTGGGGGTCGCCGCAGTTTGCGTAGAGTGACATTATCTAGTTCTCCTTCTCTTCCGTAGTATCCATGTCCAGACTGAGTTCTTCTGCCTCACCTTTCGCCCGCTTTTCTCGGGCGCCCTCAATGTTGCCCTGTCGAATTTCCCCGCGTTTTTTGTAGTAGCCCAGAGAGAAGAGCGCCTGCTGGCGGAGGGTCAAAGTTCTGGGAAATTCATCCAGAGCGGCAAGAATGTTCTCCAGTTGAATCTGCACTGCATTGTAGGCTCCGCCGCGATTTTTGCGAAGTTTCGTGAGATGCGCCTGCGCGTCCGTGAGCAGTGTTCCAAAAATCGTTGCCGGAGCGGAAGACGCCGCCCCGAAACAGCGGTCTACCAGAGTCGCGTTCAGCTTGCGGTTGTCCACCTGCGCGAAGAGACGTTGTAGCTCCTCCAGAACGGCCAGCAGTTGCCCGCAGAGCCGTGCGCGATCATCATTGTCCGGTATACTCTTTGTCGTAGCCAGTTGCGCCACCATCTGTTCCTCCGTTTCCGTAAAGTCGGTTTTGCCCAACTCATTTCGTGATCGCAGGACCGCCAGCATCAGCGCGGCCCGCTCGTAAGTGACATGATTTTTTTCTACGCGATTTCGCATCACGGCCCGATGCAGCAGGTCCATGGGCAGCGGAGACCCTTGCAGCGCTGAGGCGTACAATGCCTCCCCGATTCGCTTCTCAACATCCTCCGTACTGATCTGCCCGGTTTTGGTCGGGCGATAGAGGCACCCGCCTAACTTCCAGAGGGGTAATGGCGCTCCCGGCGCTCCGTAGGGGTCTGCTATCTGTTGCCACTGGAACCATTGCGCCAGATTACGCACCACCTCGCCAACAGTGAGAGTCAGCCAGTTGCGAACCACGATACGAGCGGCGTTCGCCGAAAGGGCAAGCGCATAGAACTTCGCCTTCTCCACCTCACGGAGTTTGCCGTCCAGAGGCGATTTGATCAGTTCGCGTACCTGTTCGGGTTCAGGATTGTTGAGAATATCTCGCGTCAGGTCCTGCGCCTCTTCGACAGTCCAGAAGGTATACACCAACGCGCCAATTCGCTGGTGCGTTCGCCTGCTCTTCATCAGGCCCTTTAAGGCTTTACTGAAACGCTCCGCGCAGGGAGCGCAGATGGGAGAGTTTGTCGCTCGTTTCAGCCCATAGGACTCGAAGCTGGATATGTTTATGGAGACCAGTGCAGTGCCAGCCATTTGACCGCCTGGTATCCCCTTAATCATGAACGGCATACTCTCGACCGCCGGACGCATCTTTCCACACACGAGGCACTGCATAGGGGCCGATAGTTTGGTATTCTCGCCGCAGTGTGCCGCCCAGAAAGCGCAAACTTCCGGCTGCTCGATAGGCAAAATACCTCCGACCTCGAACGTCATGAGATCGCCCTTCCCCACACCGTTTTCCGTCGCCGCCTGCTTCGCCGCTTCGACACCCTGCTCGAAGAAGACGATCAGCGCTCGCATCCACGGCGAATCAGTACTTGCGGCGAACTTTACTGCCAGGTCTCGGAATGCCTCATACTTGACAGCGGCCTTTTTATCATCCAACTCCAGACCAAGCAGGTAGGCGGGCGTATCCGCGAAGAGCAGCGGGCTTATATTGACTGTCCTCACGACAGAAGGCACTGCCATCATCTTGCCCCGGTCCCGTTTGCCACCTCCGCTCAAAGGAACCAGGCCGCGAAACGTTCCGTCGGCATCCAGCACGATTTTCCAGGCGACAGGTTTAACATCGTACATAGAGGGGGGAGAGGTATCAGGTTCTTCCTCCGAATCTTCCTCTTCCTCACTGCCCCCGTCATCGTAGCGCAGAATGCGCTCGAAGTCTTTTTCTAACTGTGACAGGATCATAAGCCGAACCTTTCGTACAACTCGCCTTTCACGTTGAGTATGCCGTCTTCCAGTTGGGCCGGGAAGAAGAGAGGGGTACTGCCGCCATCTGCGTTATGAACCATGTCAAGCAGCATTAGTCCCAGGTCTATCGGCTCCGTATGTCGAAACCGTCGTTGCTCCTCATCACCGGAAGGGGGCGCAAAGTCGGCGGCGAACTCCCGGCAACCGAGGTAGGGCCGATGGAAGCACTGTCCTTTGCGAACCCTGCGCTGGAACTGATCCCGATACTTCGCAGGGTCTTCCTTCACGTCGGGCCTCACCTTAACGTCTGCCCGGATAAGGTAGGCCACATCCCGCAGCGCCAGCGAATGCCTCTGCTGCCGCACTCCCTCATCACCCAGAGAGATTGGCTCCCCGGTCGCCCGCTTCCCAATCTCATTCCGCATGATCGAGAAGTGACGATAGAAGTTCGTTCCCCAGGATGGGATCCCTGATTGGGGACACAGAACATGAATTTGCCGTACGACCCACCGGAACTCCGGTTTCCAGAAAATCGCCTCTAAAACTCCCCGCGCCGCCGAAGGCGTCATCATCGGATAGCTGACTCTTTCCGACTTCAACTCCGGTCGTGTAAACAACGCGAAGTCTCCCCAGACGACCACTTGCAGTGGATTGTAAGTACCGCTCATCAGCCTCCCTCCTTTCTAGACTTGTTAACAACGTTAGAACATATGGAGTAGGGGATGGCAGCAGAACCGACATCCCCGATTGGAACAGGTTAGAAAGACCAGATTAGAACGGTTGTTGTCTGACCGCATATTTTGCGGATGAGCGCTTCGGCTGTCTGGACGTCTCTGTTAGAGACCGAGACGATGAAGTAGCCACCGTTGCTTCTGGCGTAGTTGTAGAAAGTGGAAAATTGTTGCTCGGTATGTCGGGCCAGTAGTCCTTCAGAGGATTCTGCTTCCACAATCACGAGTGCACAGTTGAAGTAGCCGACCGCATCTGGAATGAATTCCCCAATCTGATTGGGCTTTGCGTATCCGGGATAGTGATCTGCCTTTATTGCAGTCATCTGCTGTCGTTTCATCTCTGCGACAGTGTATCGCACAAGTTGATCATGCAGTGTTTGCGCTTGGACGGACATAGAAACTCCTCTGCCACTGTGTGGCTCCAATAGAATTGGAAAGTCGAGGAGAGTCGTGGTATCATATCTGTGGACACAGAAACCTGACGACTCTCAGTAGTTGGGTTGCTGAGGAGGTAAGCGTCTGATCCACGTTTACCTCCATTTATCTCGGACATCAACCCGCAGGGCAGGTATGATCGTGTTACAACCCTCGAATTCACTTCACTATAATACCATACTCTACGAGTACGAAGTACGTAATATGAATTCGCAACCTGGTCATTATAACAACATTCTTTACAGTATGTCAACCCCCTCATCAAATTTCTCACACAACCATCTGATCGGAGCGATAGACGGGGTCGGCTGGGTCATCGAAGAGGCCGACTAAACCGCGATGTGTGATGTCGTCATACTCGCCTGTCCAGAGGTAGAGGGTATCCGGACTATTCGGTATGGCGTCTTGAACTTTCTGAGCCTTCTTTGCCCGCTCTATATCGTGCGTGTAGAGATTGACCAGAAGAGGCTGCGCTTTGCGCCAGAGTTCTCGCGTCATTCGCCCAGATTGGGCAGCGTCGCGTATCTGCGCGAAGAGTTCCTCTTTCGGGGCGTAGCAGACAAGCACGGGTCTCGTATCCTGTTCGATCATGCGGAACTGTCTGGCAACCTCTGGGAAGTCCATCTCCTGCCGCAATTTCTGGATGCCTCTTTTGTCGGTATCAATGGCTCCGTAGAGAGCCTGAAAGTAACGCGTGTAGGTATCTGGATCGTGGAAATCCAGGTCGGAATCTTGCAGCAGCATCTTTGTTTCCGCCACCATTGATCGGTACTCACCGGGCGGTATTTTGCCTTCTGCCGGAAGGAAAATTATCACTTCTCCCGACTCATGCAGTCCCTCTCGATTGCAGCGTCCCGCCGCCTGAACCAGACGGTCAAGTGGGCCGACTGCCCGGAAAACGCGCTGGAAATCTACGTCCACACCGCATTCTATGACCTGTGTGGAGACAAGGCGACAGGCGTATCCCGCTTTCAAGCGTTGGCGCACCTGTCTCAATACCAGTTCGCGGTGAGCGCCACAGAGGAGAGTCGAGAGATGAAATGCTTCGGGGTCATCCAGGGCATCCAGAAGAGAGATGGCGTCGGCGCGGGTATTGACGATGGCAAGGCACTGTTTTATGTCGTCCTTTCGGATGGCGGCAGCCACCTGTGACCAGTCCCAGCTTTCCGGCTCAATCCGATAGGTCACCCGCTTCATCACCTCAAAGTGCCGTTTTTGTGCCTCAACAGGAACAATGGGTTGGATATTTTTGAAGCCCGATAGATGCTTCGACAGTATATCGAAGGCAGGCTGAGTCGCCGTGCAGAAGACAACGGTCGTATGGTAGTGCTTGATGAGGAGTTTGAGGCCGTCGAGAATTGGTTCCAGCAGGGAAACAGGAAGCATCTGGGCTTCATCAAGGATAATCACGCTGTTTGCCAGATTATGGAGTTTGCGGCAGCGGCTCGGCGTATTGGAAAAAAGGGACTCGAATAGCTGTACTGTCGTAGTGACGACAAGGGGCGCGTCCCAATTCTGGCTAACCAGTCGTCGCCAGGAGGTTTCGCCTTTGCCGTCATCTTCCCTGGGGTCTTCCGGTAATGCGGAGTGATGAACGAGAAGGGGAGCCTCTTCGCCGAGAAGTTCTCGAAAGACAGAGGCTGTCTGGTCAATGATGCTGGTATAGGGAATAGCGTAAATAATTCGATCCAGCGGGTGTTGAGTGTCTATAGCATGGGCAAGTGCGAATGCCAGGGAGGAGAGAGTTTTGCCGCCGCCTGTTGGGACTGTCAGGCTGAATGCCGCCTGAGGTTCTGATCCTGCTGCACAGAAGCCGTACACTTCACTACGTACTTGATTCACCGTCAAGGCTTTCCCGGCAACGTTGCTTTGCGCGTTTGCCTGGAGCGATGCCTGCTTTGCGTCGAGGAGATGTTTCCAGTGCTGCAATGAGACGTTCGTTTCACGTTTTGCGTAGGAGGTGGCGTTGAAATGCCGCTCCGTATCCAGGCTGTCCGCATCCACGAGGCACGAGAATGCCATCCGCAGAAACATCTCCCGCTCTCTTTTTAATAGTTGCTCATTCTTGCTGGTTCCGGCAGCGGGAGGCAGCGTTACGTGGGCGGGCAGCGCTCCCAGATAGGGAATATGCTTTTGAGCGCAGGCGATCACTTCATCGAGTTTCGCATGATGTGTCGGGATGATGACAGCATCGGTAAGAGGCGGCATACCTCCGTGATGTCCCAATACGAGGACACCTGCTTCGGTTCTCTGTCTGCCGGTGAGTTGACTTGCCAGTCGGGTGCCAGCCTCTTTATGATCACCTCCTCCCGGTGTGGTTTTCCCTTTCTTTCCAGCTACTTTGTCTAGGTGACACCGGCGCATATATCCCTGAAACTCATCGCTGAACTTCCCGACATCGTGTAGCCAACCTACCCAGTGCGCGAAATCGCCAGCACCGAATGGTTCGGCAAAATCACGCGCCATCTGCGCGACTTCATGCAGGTGTGCTTCCATCGTTTGTGGCTTGCCATCGTCATTTGGCGAATGCGCCCAGAATACGTTCCAGTCTGCCATAAAGACCTCCTAAATCGTGGAATCGGCTGTGTAGCAGTCTCATCGGCCCCTGTTTCAGCGGGCGGAAAGACAATACCTGCCGGTCTACTCAATTCATGCTTAAAAAAACCGGAAACGGAGCGGACAAAAAATTCCTGTTGAACTTTCGGTACAGAAACAGCCTGTCTGGAAAATAGGTGCAACGTTTCTCCGGGCATGATGTCAAGCAGGGAACGAGGGTGAACCGCCGAAAGTCGGATGTTGACGCGCCGGAATGCGTGGATGTGTGACATTTTTCATACCTCCCGTACTACGTTGTGGGTTATAATAGCCTGGTGGTTAGAGTACGCACGTAACGGGAACATTCCGGCAGACGGCTCTGTCTAAAAAGTTAACAGCGTTTGTGTACCCTGGGTGGTTCCCCTTGGTTTTGATGCCCCGCACCGGCTCTGAAGGATTCATAATGCACAGCATCCACGATCTCCTCGAAATCGCGATCAAACACAAGGCTTCCGATCTCGTCATTAAGGCGGGAGCGGCCCCTGCGCTTCGAGTAGACGGCAGAATGCAGTTGACGGATCTGCCCGTCATCAGCCCCGAAGCCACCCGCGAACTCGCCTACGAGATCATGTTCGCCTCCGCCCGCGATACGCTATTGCAGTACCCCAATACCGACGACATCGGCGTCGAGATGGAAGATACCGACGCCCGGATGAAAGACCTGGAGAAGCGTCAGGAACTCGATCTCGTCTTCTCCATTCCCTCCCTCGCCCGTGTCCGTGCCAACCTCTTTATGCAGCGCGGCACAGTCGGGGCGTCGCTGCGGCTTATCCCGCTGCACCCGTTCACTGTGGACGAACTCAATCTGCCGCCGGGCCTGAAGAAAATGGCGTTGGAACCGCATGGCCTCATTATTATCACCGGGCCGACCGGCTGCGGCAAGACCACCACGCTCGCCGCCCTCATCGAAGAGATCAACCGGCACAAATACGCCAATATCTTCACGATCGAAGAGCCAATCGAATACATCTTCAAAGACAAAAAGAGCGTGGTGCATCAGCGCGAAGTCGGGCTGGACACCCACTCGTTCGAGGCCGCGCTGCGGAGCGTCACCCGGCAGTCCCCGGACGTGATCGCTATCGGAGAGCTGCGTGACCGCGAAACGATGGACGTGGCGATGACGGCGGCGGAGATCGGGCATCTCGTCATCACCACACTGCACACCACCTCGGCATCGGCCACCGTGGACAGGATCGTCAACAGTTTTCCCCAGCACTTGAAGCGGCAGGTCTGTCAGCAGTTGTCGGCCTCCCTGCTCTGCGTCACCTCCCAGCGTCTGGTGCATCGCGCCAACGGCCAGGGCCGCATGCCCGCCGTCGAAGTAATGACGACCTCCCCGACCGTGAAAAAGCAGTTGGAGGAGGGTGATACGACCGACCTCTACAACTGCATTCGCGAGGGCGGGCATTTCGGCATGAACACCATGAATCAGGCCCTGGAAAAACTGGTTCATGCCAAGCTCATCACCCACGACGAGGCTATCCTGTTCGCGGGCAATCCGGCCGAACTGCGACAGATGCTGCGGAACACGAAATAAAACCGTACGCCAGCAAGTCTTGTTAACAGGGGCGACTCGGCTGCGAGTCGCCCCTGCTCCTTGTGTCAACTTCCCGGAACATTACGACTGCCCGCTAACTCTAGTGAGCAGAGCCACAAAGCGGGCAGAAATGTGTGCCATTAGAGACATCAGGAGCATTCATGGAGACGAAACAGAGGGCAGTCGTCCTTGTCAATACGAAATCGCGACGGGGGAAAGAGTGGTATCCCTCTGTGCTGGAGACGCTGCCGAAGCATGGCGTGGAGATCGTGAAGGCGATGCCGTTCACCGATCCGAAACGGCTGGTAAGTGAGGTGAAGGCGGCGATTGCCGCCGAAGCGCCGCTGGTTGTCGTCGGAGGCGGAGACGGGACGATGAGTTCGGTGGCGCGGCTTTTCATCGGCAGCAAATCCGTGATGGGCGTTCTGCCGCTCGGCACGGGCAATCAGTTTGCCCGGGACCTGTGCATAAACGCGGACGTGGAGACTGCCTGCGAGGTCATCGGGACGGGAAAAGTGCAGGGCGTAGATGTCGGGTTCGCGGGCAGCGACCATTTTCTCAACGTCGCCACCGTCGGTCTGACCACCCTCATCGCTCAGGAATTGACCAACGACGCTAAACGCAGATTTGGAAGATTTGTCTACGTGTTTGCGCTCGTGCGGGCGATTCGCAAGCTGCGCCCGTTCCATGCGAAACTCACTACGCCCGAACACACGCTGGAGTTCGACACCATTCAGGTCGTTATCGGCAACGGCAAGTACCATGCCGGGCCGTTCCCGCTGGCGCCGGACGCGAAGATCACCGATGGCAGTCTCGTCGTCTATGCGCTGGCAAGCCGCAGCCGATGGGAGTTGCTGCGGTTCGCGCTCCACCTGCCCGGCGGACACCATGTAGACCTCGTCGAAGTGCCGACTTTCCATACCTCCGGGGGAAAACTGGAAACGAGTCCGATAGAGAAAGTTACAGTAGACGGCGAGATTGCCGAAAAGACGCCCCTCACTTTTGGCACCCGGCCTCACGCGTTGCGTGTATTGGTGCCGCAGGATTTCGAGAGCTGACCCGCCGCAGAGCCGAACAGAAAGCCAAAATCAAGCAGTAATCTTCGGGGCAGATGTCGTATTGTAGAGGAGATACCCCCATCCCGAGACCCACGATCCGGCTCCCCACCGGTCTATGAAGAGGCACTGCGTGAATCCTACCGAACTGGCACAGACCGCTCAGCGCATTACCGATGCCGTCGAGACCGCCATCATGGGCAAAAAAGAGACGGTGGAACTGGCCGTCGCCGTCCTGCTCGCCAATGGACATCTACTGATCGAAGACATCCCCGGCGTCGGCAAGACCACCCTGGCGAAGGCGCTCGCCCGCGCTCTGGGCCTCTCCTTCAAACGCATTCAGTTCACCCCCGATCTGCTGCCCTCCGACATCACCGGCTCGACGATCTTCAACCAGAAGAGCGGAGAGTTCGAGGTGCGTACTGGCCCGGTTTTCGCCAATATCGTGCTGGCCGATGAGGTGAACCGCACCACCCCGAAAACACAGTCCGCGCTTCTGGAGTGTATGGAGGAGCGACAGGTGACGATTGACGGCATCCCGCACCCGCTGCCCTCGCCCTTTTTCGTCATCGCCACCCAGAACAACATCGAAATCACCGGAACCTATCCCTTGCCGGAGGCGCAGCTTGACCGCTTCATGGGCCGTCTGACCATCGGTTACCCGACCCGAGACGCCGAGAAGCAGATACTGGTGGGCCAGAAACATATCAAGCCGGTGGACAGCATCAATCCGGTAGTGACGGGCGCGGAGATTCTCGCCATGCAGGTCGCGGTGCGCGACATCTATGTGAGCGACCAACTGAACGACTATATTCTCGACATCGTGGCGGTGACGCGCAAACTTCCCGCCGTCTCGCTGGGCGCGAGTCCACGCGGTTCGCTGAACTTGCTGTATGCGAGTCAGGCCTGGGCGGGGCTTCAGAACCGGGACTATGTGAAGCCGGACGATGTGAAAATTCTCGCCCCCATCATTCTGGCGCATCGGCTTTCGGTTCGCCCGGAGCAGAAGGTGCGGGGCGTTACGGCGGCGGACTGTGTGCGCGAAGCCCTCGACCAGTGTCGTGTGCCGGATGGTATTCAGAGCCGTCGCTGAACGGAGGAGAGGCCGTGCAGTATCACAAGTGGATATTCCTGGGTTTTGGCGCTCTGTGCCTTGTCGTTGTCGCCAGCCTGCTGAATGCCGCGCATCTCTACTATATGTCGGCGATCCTGCTGACCCTGCCCGCCATCTCCTACGGCCTCGGCTGGTACGCGCTGCGCGGCCTGACGGTGCGGCGCGAGATGCCTGCCGACGCCTGGGCGGGCGAAGAGAGCGAAATCGTTTACAGCGTCAGCAATCCCTCCCCGGTAGCGCGGTTCTTTCTCTCCATCCGCGAAGTGTTTCCCGACTGGATCGCCGCAAACCGTGACGAGACACCGCTCTTCAATGTGCAGGCGCAGAGCGCCGCGCAGAGTATCCATCGGGTGCGGTTGAAACGGCGCGGGGTCTTCCGGGCGGAGGGTTTTGAGATTACGGCGATGGACCCGCTCGGCGTGTTCGCGTTCACCCGCCGCGTTGTCGCGCCCGGCGAACTGGTGGTCTACCCCATGCCTGGCCCCCCCGTCCGTCTGCCTCTGAGCGGCGCGGAGCGCTACGGCTGGCAGGAGACGACCTCCTCCGCCCTGCGCGGCTCCAGCGTGGACCCGGACGGCATTCGCGCCTATAGCCCCGGCGACTCCCTGCGGCGCATTCACTGGCGGCAGACGGCCCGCACGGGTACGCTGACGGTGCTGGAGTTTGAAGAGACGCTGTCGCAGCAGTTGGTGCTGGTACTCGATCTGCTGCGGGGAACCGAGTACGGCTCCGGCGTGGAGACGACGCTGGAGTACGCCGTGCGGCTCACGGCGAACCTGGGGCAGCAGGCACTTCAGCAGGGCGCGGAAGTCCGCATGGTTCTGCCGCACAGCGCGGCGCTGGAGGGTTATCCGACCTCGCTGAAAGGACGCGGGCAGGAGCATCTGCATCTGCTGCTGGACGTGCTGGCGCGGGTCGAGGCCGATGCCACGACCTCGCTGAGTGACGTTCTCAAGACGGTAGGGGAACTGGCGACAGGAACCCGCCTGGTGGTGATGACGGCGCAGACCGAACGCGGCCTGCCCGATGCCCTCTCGCGCTTCACGGCCACCGGAGCGGACGTGATTCTGATCTATCTGGAACCCTCCTCCTTTCCCGCGTCCGGGCGGCGCAAAGCCCCGACCGAGCGCGAACGCTTCTTCAACGAGCTGCTGGCTGTTCACGTCCGTCCGCTTCTGATAGAGGCGAATGCCGAGCAGGAACTTAGAATCGAGGCGATTGTCTGATGACCGCTTTACCCTCTCCCCAACGACCGCCGAACGAGCCGAACCCTCTGGGGCGCATCACCGTCTCCATGCGCGGCGAATCGCCCCGCCCGGTCGAGGAGGCCGATGGCCCGGTCAGTCCCTGGCTCTATCTGGCCGGTCTCCTTGTGACCCTGTCGGCCCTCTACGCCGTCAACTTCGGCCTGGAAGATGCGGGTTTCGCCCTGCTGACCTATTTCCTGGCGACCGGCGGCTATGTGGTCAGCTATCTGCTGCGGGTGCGCGGCGTCTCGTTGCGCGGGATGCAGGTTCCCATGCTGACGCTGCTCGGCTTCTTCTTCCTACTGAGTCTGCTGTTCGGGCAGGGGGCGCTGGCGAGCGATGCCCCGTCGCGTAACCTTCAGATCGCCCTGACCTGGGTCGCCATTCTGCACTCCTACACGCTGAACAACAACGGCGCGGTGCTGTTCGCCTGCGTTCCCGGCATGACGATGATCGCGCTGGTCAGCACCTCCACCACCGAAGTCGAGGCGCAGAACGCCTTTCTGGTCTTCTGTTGCGCCTCGACCTTCCTGATGGTGCATGAGAACTACCTCCGTACCCAGGCGTACCTCGCAAAAAGGCGCGGAGGCGATTCGCGGCCTGCGCTGTTCGGCGGACAACTGCTGCTGGCCGTCGGCTGTTTTATCGGTGCGATCCTTCTGGCGCGGGTGACGGCGGTCCCGATGCAGTTTTTCGGTGAGCGGCTGTTTCCCCAGGGAACCCTCAGCGCGATCCACAACGCCATAAAACAGAATGTGCCGGGAGCCAACGGAGGCAATACCGAACGCACGAACTACGAACTGGCGACAGGGCCGATCACTGCGACGGAAAGCCCGGTCATGGAAGTCAAGGCGGATCAGGGGCTGTACTGGAGGACGCAGACTTTCGACTTATATACCGGACACAGTTTCAAAAACAATCTGCGCCTCGAACCCATTGTGGATGACACCACGAAGAATAAGCGAGCGGATAGACTCGAACAAGGTTTCTTTGATCCGAACAATGATCCGCCGAATCACTATGATCTGTCTCCCGGCACGGTAGACCTGCCGGAGAGCGATATGAGTGGCGCCCGGATGGTTCAGCAGCATTTCAAGGTACTCACTGCCGGCATTTCGCAACTGAGCGGCGCGGCGCGGGTGAAGAGCCTGGAAACGAAAGCCAACAGCCTGAATACGGATGGGGCCGGCGGACTGGTGAGCAAAATTCCTCTGATGGTGAACGACGAGTACGATGTCACCTCCATTGTGCCGACAGAGGATGACAAACTCTTGCGAACTGCCTCTGCCCGTGACATTCCCGCCGACATCAAAGAGATATATCTTCAGACTCCCGACACGAACGCGCCGGAAATTGCGAAACTCGCCAATCTCGCCGCCGAGTGGACGAATGGCCTGCCCAACAACTACGACAAAGTGAAGGCGATACAGCAGCATATCGCGCTGCTGTGTAAATACAGTCTCGATGTCCCGTCTGCTCCGCGTAACCGGGATACGGTGGAGTATTTCCTGTTTGAGTCGAAGAAGGGCTATTGCGACAGTTTTGGGGCGACGCTGACAATGATGTGCCGCTATGCGAACATTCCCGCCCGGATGGTGACGGGGTTCCTGCCCGGCGACCCGACCGCGCAGCCGAACCTGTTTCTGGTCAAAGACAAGCATCGTCACATCTGGACAGAGGTCTTTTTCGCGCATATTGGCTGGGTCAAGTTCGATGCGACGGAGGGCGCGGAGGACATCACACCCAAAAACGAAAACCAGCAGAAGAAAGCGAAGTCGCTGGTCGCATGGCTGGTGGCGCAGGGCATCGGGCCAAAACTGATCGGTCTGGCGCTGCTCTTCATGGTCGGGTATCTGGTCAAGACGGAACTGCTGGATCGGATGCGTTTGGGCGGTAGGAGCGCGGAGGCAAGGGCGATTGCGCGTCCGCCGGGCAACATCGCGATTCTGGAGGCGTATGGTGCCGCTCTCAAACTGCTGGCGCGGCGTGGCCTGACGCGGGCGGGCAACCGGACGCCGGTCGAGTTTGTTGCGGCGGTGCAGGCGCGGTTGGCGGGTGTCGCCCCCACCGTCGGTCCGGCGCTCGCGCAGCTTACCGAACTCCACGACCGTTTCTGCTACAGCAGCGAGACCGCGTCGCCGCAGGAGGTACAGCAGGCGAACGCGAGTCTGCGGCAGCTTCGGGAGGCGCTGAACGGCTGGAAGGGCGAGGCTCCACGCCCTGACCTACCGGCAGGCACGGCGCAGGCATGAGGCCGCAAATCCTAGTGATTGGCAGCGCGAACATGGACCTGGTCGTGCGGGCAGAGTGGATCGCAGGGCCGGGGGAGACCGTGCTTGGCGAGGCGTTCCGGCAGATACCGGGCGGCAAAGGCGCGAATCAGGCGGTCGCTGCGGCGCGTCTTGGGGCGGAGGTGTTCTTCCTGGGCCGCGTTGGACGGGATGCCTTCGGGGACGCGCTCGCTGCTGGTCTGGAAAAGGAGGGCATCAAGCTCGACCTGCTTCGGCATGACCGGGAAGCGCCGACGGGCGTTGCGCTCATCAGCGTGGACGCGCAGGGGCAGAACGCTATTACCGTCGCGCCCGGCGCGAACGGGCAGGTGAGTGCAGAGGATGTGATGGACGCCGCCGCAGTTTTCGCTGTCACCTCCGCTGTCGTGGTGCAGTTGGAAATTCCGTTGCCGACTGTCCTGGCGGCGCTGGAAACGGCCCGCGCCTGCGGGGTGAGGACGCTACTCAACCCCGCGCCGTTTCGCCACACGGACGCGCTGCCGGACGGTCTGCTTGCCTGTGTAGATGTCCTGATCCCCAACGAACACGAAGCGGCGGCCCTACTCGGCTATGCGACGACGGACGGTCTGGTGTGGGAGGAGGTCGTGGCCCGGCTGCTGGCGAAGGGCGTGGGAGCTGTCATCGTCACGCTCGGCGCGGAGGGCTGCGTTCTGGCGGACAAGACCGGAACCCGTCGCCTGCCCGCTCATCCGGTAAAAGCTATAGACACGACCGCCGCCGGAGACTGCTTCACGGGCGCTCTGGCCGTTGCACTCGCCGAAGGCCGCTCCCTGGACGATGCGGCTCGTTTCGCCTGCGTTGCCGCCTCGCTCTCCGTCACCCGCTTCGGCGCACAGCCCTCCCTTCCCACCCGCGCTGAGGTGGAAGCCCTCCTGCCGGGAGCAGGATATGCGGCAGATTCTACAGAAGTACCGGGGGTAGTCGGGGGTAGTGGTCGGCATGAATTGAGAGTCGGCAGGCTGAACCCTGCCGCTTGAGGGCTTTCGGCCAGATATACGCCTGTGCGGGCATAGTGGGTTCGAGTGGGTTGGTTTTCGGCGTTGTCGCAAGGGTAGTGACGGCAGGGGTTCGGGGTTTGCAAGATTGTGGTTTACCCGTTGGGTTGCCCTTCGGAATGAATTCCGGGGCTGAGGGCCTTTGGCCAAGTGTCCGCAAGCGGACACCCAAACTGCCTACGCGTCTGTTCCTCTCCATTTTTGTCCGAACTCGGATGAAATGGAGGTAGCGGATGGTCTATGATGTAGGCCGCAAGCCTGCTTCTTTGCCTACCATTTTGCTTGTCCGAACGCGTTTGTGGGTGGTGAATTGCCAATTCAGTTCGCATATCATAGTCCCTCCGCTACCTCCATTTCATCCGAGTTCGGACAAAAAGGCTTGCCGACTTGACAATTTCGCCGCAATTCACTACTCTATAGGGCAGACGTACTAAATCCTTCTGGAGAGGTGGCGAACCATGTTTCGACCCGGCCTGCCTGTGGCGGTTGCCCTTATGTGTCTTCTCATGGTCGCGCCCGGAGCGCCGATCATGCCCGTTTCCGCCGACCCCCCCGCATCCGCCCATCTGCCCGCGACTGATACTCGCGCCGCTGTCCCGCCCAACACGCTCGATACGCTGCGGACATTCCCGCCTATCAAGACACAGGCGGAGTGGGAGGCGCGGCGCAATGCGATCCGCGAGCAGATACTTGTCTCTTGCGGCCTTGCGCCGCTGCCGCCGAAGACGCCGCTCAAGGCAAGGGTCTTCGGCAAAGTCGTGCGGGACGGCTACACCATCGAGAAAGTCTCTTTCCAGACCTATCCGGGCTTCTACCTCGCGGGCAACCTCTATCGTCCACTCCCCGGCGCTGTCGCCACCACCCATCCCGGCGTTCTCATCGCGCACGGACACTGGGACGAAGGGCGCATGGCGGATACCCCCAACGGCTCCATTCCCGCCCGCGCCATCACGTTTGCACGGCAGGGCTATGTCGCTTTTACCTACGATATGGTCGGCTACAACGACACACGGCAGGTCACGCACCGCGTCTGGGCCAACGACCGCCGTCACTGGCTCTGGGGCATCTCCGAGATGGGTCTCCAGACCTGGAATAGCCTTCGCGCCCTTGACTTCCTTCTGACCCTGCCCGATGTGGACAAGAACCGCCTCGCCATCACCGGGGAATCGGGCGGCGGCACACAGACCATGATGCTTGGCGCGATAGACGACCGCCTGGCCGCCGTTGGGCCGTGTGTCATGGTCTCCCACTCCATGCAGGGCGGCTGTCTGTGTGAGAACGCGCCTGGCCTGCGCGTGGACTACTCCAACATGGAGATCGCCGCCTGCGCCGCGCCCAAACCGCAGATCATGGTCGGGGCGGCGGGCGACTGGACGCGCACCATGCTGACCGTTGAAGGCCCTTCTGTCGCCAGCATCTACGCGCTCTACGGCAAGCCGGACAACCTGGAATACGCCCTCTTCCCCTTCAACCACAACATCAATCAGACAAGCCGGGAAGCGGTCTACAGTTTCTTCGGCAAGACGCTGCTGCATGAGACCAACGCCGCAAAACTGAAAGAGCCGCCCTACAAGATGGAAGCGGTCGCCGACCTGCGCGTTTTCCCGGACGATCAGCCGCTCCCCTCCGACGCCAAGACCCCGCAGGCGCTTACCGACTCGCTGATTCTGCTCGGACAGACCGAAGTGCAGCGGCGCAAACCCCACGACCGGCGCAGCCTTACCCTCTTCCAGAAGACCTATGCTCCCATCTGGCAGCATACGCTCGCTGTCGAGACCCCGAAACCGGATCAACTGCTGACCGAAACGACTCCCTCCACGTCCGGCGAGGGCTACACCCGAACCGACCTGCATCTCGGACGCGCCGGACGCGGCGACAGCATTCCCGTCACGCTGTTCCTCCCGCCCAACAGTGCGAAGTCGAAACTCAGTGCGGTAGTTCTGGCGCACCCGAACGGCAGAACCGCGTTTCTGGAAGCCGGGACAGGCGTACCGGGAATGCTGGTGCGGAGGCTGTTGGCACTGGGGCAGGCAGTGCTGCTGTTCGATGCCTTCCTGACCGGGGAACGTGCCGACGCGAAGGCGCTGGAAGCACGGCAGCGACCGTTCGGCGAGTTCTTCGATACCTATAACCGCACGAATTTGCAGGAGCGGGTGCAGGATATTCTGACCGCCGTCGCGTATCTGCGTACACGGCCCGGCGTTCAGACCGTCGCGCTGGCAGGGCAGGGGCAGGCCGGACTCTGGGCGCTGCTTGCCGCGCCCGCCGCCGATGCCGTCGCCGCCGACTGCGCCCGACTCGACCTGACGACCGACGACGCTTTGCTGACCGAAGACCTGTACGCGCCCGGCCTGCGCCGCCTCGGAGATTTCCAGACCGCCGCCGTCCTCGCCGCTCCGCACCCGTTGCTGCTGCACAATACCGGCGACAGGTTCGTCGCGGCAGGGTGGGTACAGGAGGTCTACAGTGCTCTCGGAGCCGCGCCGGTGATGCGGGCAGAGGCGAGTCCGCTGACCGACGCTGCGCTGACCGACTGGCTGAAACATTCGATGGAGAAGAGATGACTGTTCTGGAAGCCCTTTATGAACTTGGCGTCCGCGACGATACTCTGACGCCGCAGCAGAAACAGCAGCTTGACCGGGATGGCTACTTGCCTCTGCCCGGTATCCTGACGCAGACGCAGATCGAGGCCCTTCGCGCCCGGCAGACCGAACTGCTGGCGGAAGAGGGGGATAAGGCCGGAACCGAGGTGCATCAGGAGCGCGGCACTGACCGCCTCTCCGACCTTATCAATAAAGACCCGCTGTTCCACGTCGTTCTGACGCAGCCGACCGTGCTGGCGGCGATTGCCCACGTCCTGCGGAACGACTTCAAACTCTCGTCGCTGAACAGCCGCAATGCCCTGCCCGGTCAGGGCTTACAGGGGCTTCATGCCGACTGGGGCCGTCTGGAGACGCCCGGCGACTATCAGGTCTGCAACTCGCTCTGGCTGCTCGACGACTTCACGCCCGACAACGGCGCGACCCGCCTCGTTCCCGGCACACACAGCGGCACGAAAGTCCCCTCTGATGTGATGTCCAACCCTTCTGACCCACACCCGGATGAGGTCGTGCTGTTGGGCAAAGCCGGAGATGTCGTGGTCGTGAACAGCCACACCTGGCACGGCGGCACCACCAACCAGACGCAGGGGCCGCGCCGCGTGATGCACGGCTACTTCTGCCGCCGTCATCAGCCGCCGCAGCTCGACCAGCAGAAGTATCTTCGCGCCTCCACCTGGGCGCATTTGAGTCCCGCCGCCCGCATCCTGCTCGGCGTCACCGAACCGCAATAGGCAGGCTCTTAAATAGAAGTGAGGGAAGTGATGTCCACTCTGGAAATGCGTCAAGAAGAGGCGGCGGAGATGTCGCCGCAGACGGAGGCGCATATTGACGGCGTGATCGAACGCTATCGGGACTATGTGAACCCCGGCCTGGCGAAACTGATGCAGTTCGCGGGGTTCGCGGATGTTGAGGTGGAGGCGCAGGGCTGCGTCATCAAGACCGCGTCGGGGATGGAGTATCTGGATTTCGTCGGCGGGTTCGGGGTCTTTTCGGTGGGGCATCGGCATCCGCGAGTCGTCGCGGCGGTGCATGAGCAGCTTGACCGAATGCCGCTTTCGACCAAAACGTTTTTCAATGAGGTCGCAGCGCGACTGGCGGAGGAACTGGCGCATATCGCCCCTGCCGGTGTCCGCTACTCGTTTTTCTGTAACGGCGGCGCAGATGCAGTCGAAGCGGCCTTGAAGTTCGCCCGCAAAGCCACCGGCAAGACCGAATTCGTCAGTACGGAAGGCTCTTATCACGGCAAAACGATGGGGGCGCTGGCGGTGACAGGGCGAGAGAAGTACCGCAAGCCCTTCGAGCCGATGGTTCCCGGCACCACCTTCGTTCCGTTCAACGATCTGGACGCGGCGATTCGGGCGGTCAATCCGAACACAGCGGCAATCATCATCGAGCCAATTCAGGGAGAGGGCGGCATCCATCCGGCACAACCGGGCTACCTGAAAGGACTGCGCCAACTCTGCGACGAGCGCGGTATCCTGCTGATTGTGGATGAGGTGCAGACGGGGCTAGGTCGCACCGGGACGATGTTTGCGGTGGAGCAGGACGGCGTTGTACCGGACATTCTGACGCTGGCGAAAGCGCTCGGCGGCGGCGTCATGCCCATCGGCGCTTGTATGGCGACGGCGGCGGTCTGGGAGCGCGTTTTCGACGAGAATCCATTGATTCATACAAGCACCTTCGGCGGCAATCCGCTCGCCTGCGCCGCCGGTCTCGCCGCCATTGAGGTGACAAAGCAGGAGAGGCTCTGCGAGGCCGCCATTTTGCGCGGAGAGCAACTCATGGCAGGGTTACGGGAAGTGCAGATTTCCCTTCCCGATGCCCTGACCGCCGTGCGCGGGCGCGGCCTGATGATCGGCGTGGAGTTCGCCGTCAAGGATGTCGCGGAACTGACGATCAATGGGATGTCGCGGCGTGGCATCATCGCTGCCTATACGCTCAACAACCCGAAGGTCATTCGCTTCGAGCCGCCGCTCATCGTCACGGAGGCGCAGGTAAACGTGGCGGTCGCCGCCTTCCGCGAGTCGGTCTCTGAGGCCGCCGCAATGCTCGAAGGGATGGAGGAGTAGGTGGCTCTCAGTCTCCTCACATCCTATGGGCGCTTTCGGTCGCATAGCCTGGCTAAAGCGCGAACAGGCTGGCTGTGCGGCCTGCTTTTTCTGCTCGGAGTGATTTTGCCTATGTCTGCGCTCTCTGCACAGGGTCTTTCGGAGGAAGAACAGTGGGTAAAGTCGGCGGAGGGAGAGACGCTGCTGCATCCCTTCCAGAATGCGCCGTTCCCACACGCAAGCCGGGAAAAGGGCTTCACTTACGACGGCAAATTCTACGACGCACCGACGCACTACAGCGACAGCACCGTCGGAATCTTCATTCCGTCGGGTTACCATCCCGGACCGACTGTCCACTACGTCGTGCATTTTCATGGCTGGTCGAATCACGTCTCGGAGGTACTTAATCACTACCGGCTGCGCGAGCAGTTCTCTGCGAGCGGGCGCAACGCTATCCTGCTGGTTCCGCAGGGGCCAAAAGACGCCCAGGATTCGAGCGGCGGCAGACTGGAAGCGGAGCCGGGAGCCTTCGAGGCATTGCTGCGGGAAGTGACCGGGTTCCTGGTAAAGTCCGGCAAAATCCATACTCAGCAAATCGGCAGTATCGTGCTGAGTACCCATAGCGGCGGCTACCGTGTGACCGGGGCGATCTTGCGGCAGAGCGGCCTGCGCCAACAGATCACCGATGTTCTGTTGTTCGACTCCTCCTACGGCGAACTGGAAGCCTTCACCGCCTGGGGAACTGCCGGACATCGGCATCGCCTTATCAGCATTTTCACGCGCCATCTGGCTCCCGAGAATTTCATGCTGCTCACCCTGATTCAGAAGCGCCACAAGCCAGTAACGTCGCTCCTGGAACCGGATATGAACGCAAGCATCATGGCCTTGCGGCAGCCTCTGCTCATTCACACACTCGACCTGCCCCACGATGAAGTGATGCAGAAGCATGACTATTTCGCGCTGTTTCTGCGTACCAGCGCCCTGCCCGGAGGTTAAACCCCCGACCAACTAAACAATCAACGAAGAGAAGGAGTTATCATGCGCTTACACTACCACAGGTTCGCTAAGTTGGGGACACAGTTGTTTCTGACAGGACTGGCGGCGCTCGCTCTGGCGGGATGCAGCAAAGAAGAGACCAACCCCGGCAATCCGGCGGATCACGGAGCCTCTCCCAGTTCCTCCGGCAATATGAAGCCATCCACCTCTTCCGGCGCGAAGAAAAAGATCGTATTCGTCTTCAAAGTCGGCGGTATTTCCTACAGCGAGGCGTGTAAGGCGGGAGCGCAGCAGGCCAACGACGACCCGACGCTCAACCTCGACGTGAAGTATGAGGCCCCGGCAGAGGCGACGGCCGCTGCGCAGAACGCCATTATCGAACAGGCCATCGTCAGCAAAGTGGACGCGATTGTTGTCTCACCCAACGACGCCGACGCCATCATTCCCTCCATCAAGAAAGCCGCCGACGCGGGCATCAAAGTCTTTACCTGGGACTCCGACGCGCCGAAGAGCGCCCGCAGTTTCTATGTACGTGCGGTGGACGATGTGCAGATCGGCGCCGACATTCTGGACGCCGTCGCGAAGAGCGCAGGCGATAAGGGCAAAATTCTCGTCGTCAGCGGCGGGCGCACGGCGGCGAATCTGAACCTGCATCTTCAGGGCATTGAAGAGGCGGCGAAGAAGCACCCGAACATTACCCTCGTGCAGCCCTACATCTACAATGAAGACGACAAGAACAAGGCGACCACCATGGCGGTACAGGCGCTCCAGGCCCATCCAGACGCGGTGGGTATCGCCTGTGTCAATTCACCAAGTCCGCCTGCCTCCGGGGAGGCTCTGCACAAACTGAACCTGATCGGGAAGGTCAAAGTCTGGGGACTGGCCCTGCCGAGTGAGACTAAAAGCTACCTGAAAGACGGTTCTGTGACTGGCCTCTACCTGTGGGACCCGCAGAAACTGACCTTTGAGACCGCGAAACTGGTGAAGGACGCGCTGGACGGCAAGATGCCTAAAGACGGCGACAAGACCGCCGACGGCACGGTCAGCGTCAAGGACGCGACCGTCACGCTGCCCCTTCGCCTGGAGATCACCAAAGACAACGTGGACAGCCTCAAATTCTGAGCGGAGACGAGACGAACGAGATGCGTGACAGCAACGCGAGGGGAGTGTTCGGATGGCTGACGGACCGACGAGAAGGGAGGCCCGCAATCTGTCCTGCTTCTCGTCCTCTCGTTCGGCTCGGCCTGTTTGCACTCCTCACCGTTTGCGCGACGCCAGGATGGGGGCAGGAAGCGTCTGTGGGGGATGCCGCCCTGCTCAAAGGGGCCGACGAGCGGATTGAGCGGCTTCGCAAGGAGGACGTGACTGTCGTCGTACTGGACAGGCGAGGCTGGCCCGTGCGGAACGCGCAGGTGAAAATCGAGCAGACGCGCCATGCCTTCCTGTTCGGATGTGCCGCCCTCTCTCTGCTTGGTCACGCCGACCCCGCGCAGGAGGCGTCGTATGAGAAGCGTTTCGGCGACCTGTTCAACTTTGCCACCGTCCTTACCTACTGGCAGGACACCGACCCTGAACCCAATCGGCAGAGCCTCGAAAAACTCACCGCGAAAGTCCAGAGACTGAACGCAATGAACATTCGGGTCAAGGGGCATCCGCTGATACTGGCGGGCGCAGCTCCGCGCTGGATTCCCTCCGACCCCGACGCAGTGCGCGAGCTTAATCGCAAACGCATCACCGACCTCGTGAGTCACTTCAAGGGTGGAATCACAGTCTGGGATGTCGTGGGGGATGCGACAACGGCGACGGGTGTGCAGAACGGAATCGGCGCGTGGGCGCGGAAGGCGGGAACAACACAGTTCACGGCGGATGCCCTGACTTGGGCGCGGGCCGCGAACCCCGACGCCACCCTCCTCTACAACGACTACAAACTGGACGCGGACTATACGAACCTGATTCAAGGAGTCGAGAAAGCGAATGCGCCCCTTGATGTGCTGGGATTGGAAGCGCACATGGGCGGAGGACAGGAGTGGTCTATGCAGAAAGTGTGGGAGACAGCAGAGCGATTCCGTCCGCTCGGCAAGGCGCTGCACTTCTCCGAAATCACTGTTCCTTCCGACGACCCCACGACCGACCACAGCAAATCCTGGCCCTCGACGCCGGAGGGCGAACAGCGACAGGCCGACTATGTGGAGAAACTGTATACGCTGCTCTTCTCGCATCCCTCCGTGCAGGGCATCGCTTGGTGGAACTTCGTAGATGGCGACTGGGATCGCAATCCCGGCGGACTGCTCCGCTCCGACCTCTCCCCCAAACCCGCCTACGAGCGTCTCCGCAAACTGATTAATGAAAAGTGGCGAACCCGTATTAGCGGCACGACCGACCGCAATGGTCTGCTGAAATTTCGTGGCTTCCGTGGGCGCTACATCATCACCGTTCAAAATGACCAGGGCGCCCCGACGACAATACAGGTAAGAGATATTCTCACCGACTCTGCCAATGAAATTCGCTTGCGCGTCAACTAAGTAGGCGGCCTCATTTCGTTCGTAGATTGGGATTTCGTGTCCCGCAGGGACACTTGGCGCAAAGCGTCATCCAGCGAAGGGCTTTAGCCCGTCGTGGCACTGAACGAAATCTGCGAACGAACTACGTCCGGCT
>JBBRLP010000077.1:0-25849 GCA_038231295.1 Chthonomonadales bacterium | reverse complement strand
GGCACTAGGGTAGAGCAGATAGTCTCCCAAATATCTGCTAAAATCATCGTGTTAGCGCTCCTTTATCGATTTGATCGGCAAAACCAAATTCGACAAGGAGTGCTAACTCTCATTGTTCTAGGACATTTGCAAAAGGCTCGAGAGATTAAGATAAAGAGGACAGTATCGTTCTCCTGCTTAATGGGAGTAAAAGTGATGAATGAATAGAAGCCTCTCGGCGCAATCTCCGTGAGGTGATTCTATGCCCCGAACAGCAGACGCCAGACTGGACAGACGAACGTTTATCGCAGCACTGTCACTATGAGTTGCGACAACGCCAACCGTCCTGCCGGGGTTCTGAACACAAGCCTCTGGGCGGGCGGTCTATTTGAGGGAGCCGGAGGTGGGGGCGATGAGGCCGCGCTCGGCGGCGGCGCGGGCGGCCTCCGTGCGGTTGGAGACGCCGAGTTTGGCGAAAAGATGCGCCAGATGATACTCGACGGTCTTGATGGAGAGGAAAAGCTGTGCGGCGATCTCGCGGTTGCGGGCGCCCCGCGCCAGAAGCTGAAGGATTTCCGTTTCGCGCTCATTAAGGGCGTTGGCGGAACGGGCGGAGGACGGGGCTGACAGCGTGGAAAGCCGCTCGGCGACGGCGGGAGCGAGAAGGGCTTCGCCGCGACGGGCGGCGCGGACGGCGGCGATGAGTTCGGCAGCGTCGGCGTCTTTGAGCAGGTAGCCTTTCGCGCCTGCGCTGAACGCCTCTATCACCGACTCTTCGGTCTGGAACGTGGTCAGGATGACGACAGGGATGTCTGGCATCTCGGTGTGGAGGACGCGGGTCGCTTCGAGACCGTCCATCAGCGGCATCTGCACATCCATCAGAACGACATCCGGGCGTAGAGTGCGCGCCTGCGCCACCGCCTGCGCTCCGTCCTGCGCCTCCCCGATGACCACAACCTCCCCGCTCGCCTCCAGCAGCGCCCGCACACCCTGCCGCGTAATGTCGTGATCGTCCGCCAGCAGGACGCGCACCGCATCCGCCTGTGCGACTAGCTGGCTCTTCCCCATCTCGGCAACTCGTGTTCCCGCTGTCGTGGCGGTATTCTGGCCAGGCCGGGCCTGGCTGAGTGCGGAGGCAGGGCGATAGGGCAGCACTACGCGCAGGCGCGTCCCCCACCCCGGCGGACTCTCGATCTCCAGTTCTCCGTCCAGCAGGCGGGCGCGTTCACGCATTCCGAACAGCCCGTACCCTCCCTGCGGTCCCGGCGTCAGCAAGGCGTCCACATCGAACCCGATCCCGTCGTCCTCCACGATCAGCGAAACGCTCTCCGGGCCGAACTGTAGTCCCACGCGAACACGCCGGGCCTGCGCGTGTTTGCGGGCGTTGGTCAGGGCCTCCTGCGCGATACGCAGCAGGGCTGTCTGCTGGTCGGGCAGCAGATCGTGCTCGTCACCGGTCTGGATGAACAGCGCGGGAATGCCCGTTTCGGCCTCAAAGCGCCGCGCTTCTTCTGCAATAGCCTGCACCGGCGTCTGGCGTTCGAGCGAAGCCGGAGCCAGTCCTTGCACAGCCCGGCGCGTGTCTTCGAGGGCGCGTTTGGCCTGCACTCGGGCGGACGTGAGAATCTCCCCTGCCACCCTCAGATCACCCGTCTCGACACTCGTCTTCGCGGTCTCCATCTGGAGAATCAGCCCCGTCAGCGACTGCGCCACCGTGTCGTGCATCTCCCGTGCCAGACGGTTACGCTCTTCGCCCATCGCCATCTCGCGCTGCTGCTCCATCTGGCGGGTCAGGGCGACGGCAATCGCCGCCTGGTCGGTAAAACTCTGAAAGAGAGCGATTTCGGCGGGCGTGAAGGTCCGCTCCTGACAGGGATAGACGACGAGAGCGCCAGTATAGTTGGCTCCCTCCTGCAGGGCGGCCAGCAGCATTGTCGTGATCTCTTCGCCCCGGAACAGTTCCCGCATTTCCGGGGAAATCTGCGCCTCTTTTTGAATATTGCGAGCGTAGTAAGGCAGCCCCGTAGCGACCGAGCGGGCGAAGGGCAGCGTGGGACGGGGCAGACGCGCAATGCCCTCGCCGTACTCTGCGGAGACATTCCGCAGGGCTACCGCCTGCATCCGCCCTTCCGCCGTCCGCAAAAACAGCCCGACCCGCTCCTCGCGCAGCCGCAGGGCCACCGTCTCGGTAATCAGTTCGGCGACTTCGCTGAGGGGATGTCCCTCCAGAATAGAGGCGGCGATGACGCGGCTCGACTGGCGCAGGCTCTGCTCGTCCTCCAGCGCGATGCCCAGACGCACCATCTCGACCATCAGCGCGGCCCGCACGGCGGTCTCGGCGGCCCTCGCCTGCCAGCCCGCCGACCGCGCCTCGACGCCGGGCCGTAACTGCCCCACTGCCACCGCCAGTACCCGCCCGCCCAGCAGCAGCGGTAGCACCAGGATTTCGCCGCTAAAATGCGGCGTCAGTTCAGGCGGAAACCCTTCCGGGCCGCTCAGAATGGCGATCTGACCGGTACGCAGGACACGCTCCGCCGCCGGGAAATCGGAGACCGACCAGCGCCAATCCCGCATCTCCGAAGCCTGGATGCCATAGACCGCCCCGCCGCGCAGTTGGCTCTCCTGCGGCGCGTAACTCAGCGCGGCCAGACGGGTGCAGTCCAGCTCCTGCGCCGAGACCGCCATCGTCTCGTGAATGACGCGCCCTCGCTCCTCACGACTCATCGCCACCCCGACGGCATCCGGTAGGGCAGCGCGAGGCGTCGGCAGGGTCTGACGGTCGGCGGGCTTATTCATGGGACGGCCCTGAACCTTTCTGCGCGGCGGCACGAATCGCCTGCCAGTCGGGATTCATCGGTAGGGGCGTACATCCGGCGGTTCGCAGGGCCTCGTTGCCGTCTCGTCCGCCCGGCGCGACGTAGACGGGACGGCCCTGATTGTGCGCCCGCAGACACTCCTGCATCATCATGCCCCCACCCCGCACGTCCAGCGCGATAACGATGTCGGAGAGCGCAAAGAGTATCTGGTCCCGACGGCGGTTATTCGCGCCGAGGCCATGATCGTCGAGGCGGAAGGGAGAGAGGGCCAGGTCGCGGCCTGTCTCGAACACGGCGTCCCGGATGCGGGCGGCGGAGAAGGGTGGACGGTCGAAGTCAGGGCCGAGGGCCTCCCGCAGTCCCCTGTCCAGAACATAGACAATAGACCGGTTACGGCGCTGTGCGACCAGGGCGAGGCGTTTGTAGGCCGTCCGGTCGTGACCGGTCACCGGAACGCCGCCCGCCTCCACCAGCGCCGCCGCGATCTCTTCCTGCTGCTGAAGCGCAGCAGGCGCGGCCCCGGTGGAGAGGGCGACGGTGAAAGTGAAATGCTGTTCGGAGGGAGAGGCGAGAAGAGCGGTCTTGCCCAGCGCGTAGAGGACAGGCGGCGGCTCGGCATCGAAGCAGGTCAGGCGTTCCGGGTAGCCAGCGCTCTCTTGCGTCCAGACCTGGAGCGGATGCGGACGAATGGCCCGCAGGAGTTCTGCGCTCTTCTGGCGCAGCGCGGAACGCTCGTCGTGCAGGGTCTCCGCGACCCGCGCCGTCTGTTCATAGTCCCGGATGAGAGTATCGGCAGGCAGGTCGAGAAAGGCGTCAGGGGTTAGACGACGCTGGGAGAGGCGACGCAAGAGGACGGACAGCGACTTCTCCCCCAGATACGGGACGCTGTGCAGCAGCAGAATCAACTGTGTCGGGCTGAGAGGTTCGGCGCTTTCCCTGTTCACCGCATTGCCTCGCTTTCGTCTACTTCCCCGCTTCCAGCCACTGCACGACCTGCTCCATGTGGTAGCCGTCGTGCGCGAGGATCATCACGGCCTGCCGTTCCAGGGACACCGGGCCGTGTGGCTCCCGAATCCCGACCCGCGACCACTCCGCGTCCATGAGACCGCTCAGAAACACCACGAGCGCGGCGCGGTCAGTGCGGAATCGAGCGAGGCAGGCATGGGGGTCGGCATGGGCATAGTCGTTGTCGAAGGCGAGCTGTCCCTCGTCTTTATCGGGCAGAACAGGCAGGTCTTCCTTCAGTGTGCGCTCCATACGTGCCAGAAAGACAGGGTCCCAGTCGGCCAGGTGCGCGACGATCTCGCGGAGGCTGAACCGCTCCGGGTCGGGATGAGCGTCCCAGCGCGGATCGTCGGTGGGCAGCGCCTTCAGGAACGCCTCCAGCACTTCGGGGGTGGCGTTCAGGGCGGTCAGGAAATACTTTTTGATGTAGGCGGGCTGCATGGTGTCTCCTCAGTAGCCTATCGCACACAGCACGGCGTCGCGACGGGCGGGAATGGTGACAGGCGGGTGCGCGGCCTGCCCGACAGCGGTATCGGGGTCTTTGAGGCCGTGTCCGGTCAGGGTGATGACCCCGGTGAGCGGTTCGGTGAAGAAGCCCTGCGCGGCGAGTTTACGCAGTCCTGCAATAGGCGCGGCACAGGCGGGTTCGGCGAACAGCCCTTCGAGCGCGGGGAGCATCCGGTAGGCTTCCAGTATCTCCCGGTCGCTGACGGAGGCAATCAGTCCCTTCGACTCGTCGCGGGCGGCGACGGCAGGCTGCCAGCTTGCCGGGTTGCCGATGCGGATGGCCGTCGCGACCGTCTCCGGGTGCGGTACAGGCACTCCGGTCACGATAGGCGCGGCGCCTTCCGCCTGAAATCCGAGCATCCGGGGGCGTTTTGTCGCCAGCCCCAGCGCATGATACTCTTGATAACCCTTCCAGTAAGCCGTTATATTCCCGGCATTTCCGACTGGCAGCGCATGGAAATCGGGCGCATCGCCGAGAGCGTCCACGACCTCGAACGCCGCCGTCTTCTGGCCTTCGATACGCACCGGATTGACGGAGTTGACCAGCGCGATGGGATGCGTGGCGCATATCTCGCGCACCAGGCAGAGCGCCTCGTCGAAATTCCCTTCGACCGCCAGCACCGTCGCGCCATGAATCAGCGCCTGCGAGAGCTTGCCGAGGGCGATTTTGCCTTCGGGGATGAGGACATAGCAGCCCATTCCGGCGCGGGCGGCATAGGCTGCTGCCGCCGCCGAGGTGTTGCCCGTTGAGGCGCACATGACGGTCTGCTGCCCCGCTTCGAGCGCTTTCGTCACCGCCATCGTCATGCCCCGGTCTTTGAAAGAACCGGTCGGGTTCAGGCCCTCGAACTTGGCGTAGAGGGTCAAATAGGGGCTGATTGCGGCGGCCAGACGGGGCAGCGGAATCAGCGGGGTGTTCCCCTCGCAGAGCGACACAACGGGGGTGGTCTCCGAGACGGGCAGCAGCGCCCGGTAGCGTTCGATGACTCCACGATACAAGACGAACTCTCTCTTTCCTTGCGCGTTCCTGTTGCGGTGCAGGATGATGCTGCATTGTAGCACAAAATGAGCGCGGCGGCTACGCAAAATAGGCTCGCAGGCGGTCTATTCCCATTCATCGGTCTCCACTTTCCCACACGCTGTTCCTCTCGCTGCTTTTGTGCTACAATGCCGACAGGGAGGAACGGATGTCTGTGCTTCCGGTTGTGGAGGAGGAGAAACGGGCGCGACTAGCGGCGCGGTTGGTGGAGTGGTATCGGCGCAGCAAGCGCGACCTGCCCTGGCGCGGTGCCTCGCCCTATGCCGTCTGGGTCTCCGAGATCATGCTTCAGCAGACGCAGGTCGCGACAGTAATCCCGTTCTTTCGGCGGTTTCTGGAGCGGTTCCCGACGGTCGAAGCGCTCGCCGCCGCGCCGATAGATGATGTGCTGAAACTCTGGGCAGGGCTTGGCTACTACGCCCGGGCGCGGAACCTGCATCGGGCGGCGCAGATGGTGGTAGAGCGTTTTGGCGGCGTGGTTCCGCAGACGCCGGAAGAGATCGAAGCACTGCCGGGCATCGGACGCTACACCTCCGGCGCGATTCTCTCTATCGCCTACGATGTGCCGCGCCCGCTGGTGGATGCAAACGTGATTCGAGTGCTGAGTCGGGTGTTCGGGCTGCGCGGCGACCCGAAATCCGCGCCGAATCAGGCCGCGCTCTGGTCGTTGGCGGAGCAGTTGGTGCCGCAGGAGGGGCCGGGAGAGTTCAATCAGGGACTGATGGAGTTGGGCGCACTCGTCTGCTCCCCCGCCGACCCAAAGTGCGACCGCTGCCCGCTGCTGCCGGACTGCGTAGCCGGAAACAGCCCCGATCCGAGCGCCCTGCCGGAGTTTCCCCCCGGTCGGGCCACGATCTCCGTAACGCACAGCGCCGCGCTGATACGCGACAGCGCGGGCCGCTTTCTTATCGCGCAGCGTCCTCTGCATGGGCTATGGGGGGGGCTGTGGGAGTTTCCCCGCGTGGTCTGTGAACCCGCAGAGACTCCCGCCGAGGGTGCCGTCCGCGCCGCCCGCGAAGTCGTCGGTCTGGAAGTCAACATCAGTCCAAAGGTAGGCCGCGTGAAGCACGGCGTGACGCATCACCGCATTACTCTGTATGGTTTCGCGGCCTCACCCTGTTCTGCCCAATCCGTCCCCTATCCTCGCGACTGCGCCGCCTGCAAATGGGAGACGCCGGACGCTTTGGAAAACTACGCCTTCTCCTCCCCGCAGGTCCTGCTCCGCGAGGCGCTGCATGATTGGCTGCGCCGGGAGGCACATGGTGACCTTCAGCCGGAACTGGAGTTTTCCGAGGGTTGAAAAACCGCAAAACTTAACGCACTAAAAACGAGGAGAGGATAACAATGCCGCAGATTACACTTCGTGAGGAAGAGCCAGCGGATGAAGAGTTTCAATATCGGGTCTATGCCTCCACACGGCAGGAAGAACTCGCGCCGCTGCCCTGGGATGAGGCCCAGAAAGAGGCTTTTTTGCGGATGCAGTTTACCGCCCAGAAAACACACTACCGCACACACTATGCCGACAGCGTTTTTCAGGTCGTGATGTCGGAGGGAGTGCCTATCGGGCGGCTCTATCTGCACCAAGGAACAGTGGAGTTCCGCATTGTGGACATCGCCCTGCTGCCGGAGTGGCGCGGGCGCGGTATCGGCAACGGCCTCCTCGCCGAAATTTTGCGGAAAGCGGACGAAGCCGGTCTTCCTGTCACCCTCTATGTCGAGGGATTCAATCCCGCCGCGAGGCTCTATGAACGTCTGGGCTTCGTGCAGGGCGAACAGAACGGAGTCTACTACTTTATGGAGCGCCCTGTCCCGTCCGCTGTGAAGACTACGTAAAAATCGCCTGATAACGGATACCGGTCGCATCTTTGCCGATGGGTACGATGAACAACGTCAGGTTTTCGAGAGAGGCGCTGGTGAGCACGTATATTCCTTGTGGCAGGACGGGTTCGGTGGGGCCAAGGAAAATAAGCGAAAAAGGCTGACGCTGCCCCCCGCTGGCCTCTGCCCCTGGACGTCCGGTTCGTGCGGCTTCGATGAGTACAAACGGATAGGTGTTTTCATCCGGGGTCGTGCAGGCGAATTCCGTGTGGAGCAACGGAGTGAAGTCGTCAAGTGTCAGGGTCTCTAGCATCGGTTGTATCTCTCCCGCAGGTGTGGTCTGTGCCGGTTGGCCAGACAGATTATACCTATTCTCTGCACACGGTCAACAGAACCGCTCGGGATGTCGCCGTCCGGCAGTCCTGAGAACGTCGTGAAGCAGCAAGCAGGGCGGTTTCCCAGAGGCGTCAGGGCCGCAGAGCGGGAGGTCAATTCGACCTCCCTCTCTTTGCCGATGCATTGTTTGAGCAGCAAGCAGTACGCGTTGCCCTGGTTGTGGGATAGGCGCAGCAAGCGGCGCTCCTACTACCTGGAGGCGGAGGGCGGAGGATAGGCGGTGCTGCCGTGGGTGTGGTGCCAGAGGGCTTCCGTCAGTTTCTCCGGGTCGGCACGGTCGGGAGCGGAGAAGTCGAGTTGGGCGGAGATGGCAGCCCAGTGGCGTGGTTCGCCCGTCAGTTTCTTGAGCGGCGGGTTGCGGAGATTGAGGGCGACCAGATTTTTCTGCGCCGTGTAGGGAGTAAAGTTTGCCCTGTCCTGAAAGATACCACGCATCGGCAGGGCGGCGGCATCGAACTGATTCAGCGGCGGAATGTTCAGGATCAGTTCGATAGTCCGCAGCATATTCAACTGATTGAAGTTCGTACTGAATATCTGCCCGCGCTTGTTGAACGGGCTGACCACCAGTGCGACCGTGCGGTGGCCTTCGACATGATCCAGACCGCCCTGCGCGTCGTCCTCCACGATAAACACCACCGTCGGCTCGTCCTGCCAGTAGCGCTTGTTATGCGACAGGCTTTCGATCAGTCTGCCGACGGCGAGATCGTTGTCGGCGATGTCGGATTCGGGGGTGTACGTGCCGGGACTGGTGCCGGAAGTGTGGTCGTTGGGGAACCAGATCATCGTCAGGTCGGCGAGGGGCTTCGGGCTGTCGAGGTCTTTGAGGATGCGTTCACAGTGCGCGACATCCGCATTGCGGTCCGGAGTGGCCTCGAACTTCGCATTGTACTCGGTATCGGAGTGTGGCTGAATGCTCGGCAGCGGATTGAACTCGCCGTAGTTATGGAAGGTACGTCCGCTGTCCATGGCCGCCTGCCAGAGGAACTTGTTGCCCGCGTAGACCAGTGGGTCAGTACCGCAGCAGGGATAAGAGCGCGGATAGTTGTTCATCGCCCGCTCGGAGTAGTCGCTCGCGAATGCCTCGTTTAGCCAGTGATGTCCGTCCGCGCTGATGGCCCCGGAGCAGTAGAGGTTATCGAACAGCCCGAACTCATGCGCGAGGGCGTGCTGATTCGGCGTGATCTTTGCGCCGAACATCAGCAGGGCGCGATCCCCGCCGATATGACCGGGCGGAACCGGAATGTCTGCGAAAAGTTGATCGTAGGTGCGGTTCTCTTTAATGAGCAGTATGACGTGTTTAAAGCGAGACCAGAAGGCGTCCGGCTTTGTGTGGAGAGTCTGCGCCATGCGATCGAAGTGATTGTTGCGGGCCACCTGGGCTGTCAATTGCGAGAGAGTCGCGGCGTTCGGGACGGGAATCACACCGAGGCTGCCGACAACCGAATAGACGCTGTGTCCGGTCAGGGTTTCCGGCTGAAGCGTACCTCCTGGCCCGTCCTGCGGCATGGTCGCGCCGGAAGCGTGTGGGCGAGTTACCACCGCGCCAAGCGAACCGATCCCCTTGCTGTTGGCGACGTAGAGACTGCCGCTATCCGCGCTGAGTAGGACGCCAAGCGGGAACCAGGCAGTCGGAATCAGTCCGGCGATTTTCGTGGCAGGGGCCGTGCCGCCTGCTGCCACATCGAGCGCCATCACCGCAATGGCATTGTCCCCGCCCAGAGAGACATAGAGGGTCGCGCCGTCTTTGCTGAGGGCGAGGCCATTCGGACTGCTCGCGGCGAGATGTTCGGGGGCGGGACTCGTCGCGATGGTCTCGACGACGCTGCCGGAGTCCGTATCAATCACGGAAACACTGTCGTTGTTGGCATTGGCGACGAACAGCCGTTTGCCGTCCGCCGAAATCGTCATGTCCGTCGGTGACAGCCCGACAGAAATCGTCTTTGTGACAGCATGGGCGGCATCTTCCATCATCCCACCAGACGAGACGACCGACACGGTTCCCGTAGAGGCTTTGTACGTTTTGGGGTCTACGACAACCGGGTCATCCGTATCCAGCGTCTCGCCTGCCTCCGGCGTCTTGCCACCCCGGTTCGCGACATAGATTTTCGTCCCGTCCGCGCTGACCACGACGCGCTCCGGGGAGCTTCCGACAGGAACCTCCGTGATCTTCGCCTCGCCCGTTTCGGCATCGTAGGTGGAGAGGTCTGCCGCTGCGAGTGTGCCGTTGTTGAACAGTGTCACGTAGAGCGTTTTGCCGTCCGGGGAGAGCGCCAGTCCACAGGGGTCAGATATGTTGGCCTTCGTGTTCGGCGTGATGCGAGATTTGAAGGCGAAAGAGATCGGTTTACTCTCGGACGGCTGTCCGCTCGCGTCAAACCGGGTCACGAAGACAAGGCCCTCCGGGGACGTCTGCGCGGTGCGGCCTCGTCCTGCGCGTTTGCCGGTCGAATAGAGGGTCTGTCCATCTTTCGACCAGACGATGCCGCCGAAGTTGTGCTGACCGGGCAGAGGCTCCGGGCGGAATTTCTTTGTCTGCGTATCGAAGAGGCGTGTTCCGCTTTGCAGCATGACCGCCAGCATTTTCCCATCGGGGCGAAGAGCCAACTCCACCGGCCTGCCATCGAACGTGATGTTCTGACCGGCAGGGTTCAGCGTCTGCCCGGTAGGCACAAAGTAAGTTCCATCGGCCTGCCTGCCGATAATCGCCGTCTCCGACGCTCTCTGGGCCGGTTTCGCTCCCAGGCGCAGAGCGCCATATGTCAGAACAGCCGCAGGAAGCAGCATACTAAGTCTGCGGGTCGTGCGCGAAAGTTGCATCGTTTTCTCCTGACTGAGGGGGCCTTGTGAGCGGATGTGGGCCGCCAGCAATGCCCGGAATCTTAAGACGGTGAGATTATCACATAGATAGTGTTAAGGGATGATTAACTCCCCTTACGCAGGCGACCATACAATTGGCTTCGCCTGAGAACACGAACCGTATGCCAGCTACCTTGCTATCCCCTCCTGCTAATGACGCCGAGGATGAATACGGGCGCTTTCGTTCATGCCGCGGCGGCGACCTGGACCGCGAAAAGCCCCTCTCAGCAGCCTTCGGGAGCGCGGGAGCGTCCTATGCCAGAAACCAGAATATCTCCAAACGCGCTGGTACAGGCGTCTTCGCCAGCCTGAAAGACCCCTGATTTCCACTTGCGAGATCAGGTTGTCTCCCCCAGCGCATAGGCCATCGCCTGTTCCAGAATCATGGTACGGCCTTCCTCCCAGGCGGCGGCGAAGGCTTCCTCTCCCAACGCTTCTCGCGTTGCGGTCAGTTCACGCTCTTGTTTCTCACGTTCGTTAGGCGGTAACGGAGAACCCATCTCTTCGCGCAGGGCGGATGCTGAACCCCACAGTCGGGATGCACGGTCGCCGGTCTCTTCTTTGAAGGCAAGGGAGGCAAACGCTTCGAGGGCAATTGCGATACCGTGCTTGTCTCCCAACTCTCGCCGGAATCTAAGGCTCTCCTCCAACAGAATTCGCGCCGAAGCGTAATCGCCCTGAGCTTCGGCCACCAATCCCAGGTTGTTGAGGGAATTCGCAATTCCCCGTTTGTCCCCCAACTCTCGCCGGAATCTAAGGCTCTCCTCATACAGAATTCGCGCCGAAGCGTAGTCGCCCTGAGCTTCGGCTACAATCCCCAGGTTGCCGAGGCTCATGGCTTCCGATGCGCGACTGCCGATTTTGCGATTGAGGGTTAGAGCCTCCTCATAGAGAGTTCGCGCCGAAGCATAGTCCCCTTGCGCCCGGGCCACATTCCCCAGATTGTTAAGGGAATTCGCGATATGCCGTTTGTCCCCCAACTCCCACTGTATTTCCAGAGCCTCCTGCAACAGAGTTCGCGCCGAAGCATAGTCCCCCTGAGCCTCAGCCGCATTCCCCAGGTTGTTGAGGGAACCCGCGATGCCGCCTCTATTCCCCAATTCCCGATATATCCCCAGACTCTCCTCATATAGAGATCGTGCCGAAGCGTAGTCTCCTTGCGTACGGGCCACCACTCCCAGGCCATTGAGGGAATTCGCGATACCCGATTTGTCTCCCAACTCCCGCCGTATTATCAGGCTCTCCTCCAACAGGTCTCGCGCTGAAACATAGTCGCCCTTATCTTTAGCCACATTCCCCAGGTTGAAGAGGTTGTTGGCTTCCCAGGCGCGATTGCCAATTTCACGATTGATTATCAAAGCCTCCTCACATAAAGTTCGCGCTGAAGTATAGTTCCCATGAGCCACGGCCACGAATCCCAGGTTATTGAGGGAACCCGCGATACCCTGCTTGTCCCCTAACTCCTGTCGTATCCTCAGGCTCTCCTCATATAGAGATCGCGCTGAGGCGTAGTCACCCTGATTGTAGGCCAGCCCTCCGGCTCCATTCAGCGCATCTGCACGCGCCTTGGTGCGCCTCTGTGCTGCAGGATGTGACAGCAGGGCAGCCAACTGCTCCCGTCCCTCGCTCACATGCCCCCGCACATGCCAGAACACCTGCAACGCCGCCCCAAGACGAAGTCCTTTCTCCTCGCTCTCTTCTGCCCTCTCGCCCTCCCCTTCCTCCAGGCAGAAAGTCAGCGCCACTCTCAGGTTGTCATGCTCCGTTTCCAGCACATCCAGCCAGTGCGCCTGCTCTGGGCCATTTAGTTTCGGCTGGATATCCTCCGCCAGTGTCAGGAAGTAGTCCCGGTGCATCTCACGAGCACTCCGACCCGCCTCGCTCTCCGCTAACCTGTCTCGCGCATACTGACGCACTGTCTCCAGCAAACGATACCGAGTCGTCTCCCCCTGCACCTCGGCAATCACCAGCGACTTGTCCGCCAGAGCCGTCAGCAAGTCCAGCATCTCCCACGCCTCCACGCTCTCTCCAGAGCAGACTCCCTCCGCAGCTTCGAGTGTCCAGCCTCCCGCGAACACACACAGCCGAGCCAGCAATGTCTTCTGGTTCGCCTCCAGAAGGTTGTAACTCCAGTCTATCAGCGCACGAAGCGTCTGTTGCCGGGGTAGAGCGGTTCGGCTGCCTCCGGTCAAGATGCGGAAACGGTCGTCCAGTCGCTTGCCCAACTCCTCGACGGTCATGGAGCGGATACGCGCCGCAGCCAGTTCAATTGCCAGAGGAATGCCGTCCAGACGAGAGCAGACCGAAGCCAGTGCAGAGGCGTTCTGGAGGGTCACGCTAAAGTCTGATTTTACGGCGACCGCCCGCTCCACAAAGAGGCGAACGGACTCATAGTGGCTGAGGCTCTCCAAGGTGATCGGCTGTTTCAGGTCCGGTAGGGAGAGGGACGGGACGCGATAGGCGCTCTCTCCAGCGATACCCAATCCTTCCCGGCTGCTGGCGAGAATACGAACATGAGGACACGAACGCAGGAGCGTATCCGCCAATCTGGCACAGGCGTCCAAGACATGTTCGCAGTTGTCCAGAAGAACAAGAAGCCGTTTCTCATTCAGCGCGGCAGTCAGCGTGTCTGTGAGGGTGTCTCCGGGCGTTTCGCGTACACCCAGCACGGCGGCAACTGTTTGCGGGATAAGCGAGGGATCGCCCAGAGGAGCCAACTCTACCAGCCAGACGCCATCCGGATAATCCTCCAGACGGTCGGCTACCACCTGAAGCGAGAGACGGGTCTTGCCCGTACCTCCGCTTCCCGTCAACGTCAGAAGGCGAGTCTTTGTGAGCAGGTTCTCGACCTCCGCCAACTCCTTCTCCCTGCCGATGAAACTGGTTACCTGTTGAGGCAGGTTGTTATCGTAGAGGGAGAGGGAACGCAGAGGCGGAAAGTCGGAAGGAAGGTTGGGAGCGGTCAATTGCCAGACCTGTTCAGGCTGCTGCAAATCCTTGAGACGATGCAGCCCCAGGTCCCGCAGCGAGGTTCCGGCAGGCAAACTGTTCCCGGTGACCGCCTGCGTCGCTTCGGAGAGCAGAACCTGTCCGCCGTGTCCCACCGCGAGCAGTCTTGCCACCCGGTTGAGCGGCTGACCGAAGTAGTCACCGTCCCTCTGCTCGGCAGTTCCGGTGTGAAGGGCCATGCGAACTTTGAGGAGGCCGAAGCCAACTCCCGCCTTCACCTGATGCAGGCTCTGCTGTGCGGAGAGAGCGGCTTCCAGAGCCTGGGGAGCGGTATGAAAGGCGGCGCAGAAGGCATCTCCGATGGTTTTGAAGACGGTGCCGCTATTGGTTTCGATGGCGGCGCGAAGGAGGGCATCGTGGCGAGCGAGGGCCAGCCGCATCGTGTCGGGCTGCTCCTCCCAGAGTTTGGTCGAGCCTTCGATGTCGGTGAAGAGGAAGGTAATCGTCCCGCTAGGCAGGCTCATGTGGCACCTCGGCGTTCGGTTGCAGGCTGGGATTCCGATTCACCGAGTGCAGTGTTTTCTCCTGCCTGTGCTGCCTAGCTTACGAATTCTGTGGGGCGGGCAGACGCAGACCTTTTGGGATTAACAGGCGGTCTATGCCGTTGAAAACGACTTCGACTAGGATGGCGAGAACGGCGGCGGGAATCGCGCCCTGCAAGATCGTCGGATTGTCGTTGAGGCTGAGGCCGCGAATAATGGGCTGTCCGAGTCCGCCTGCGCCGATCAGCGCGGCGAGAGTGGCCGTGCCGACATTGATGACCGCGCTCGTCTTGATGCCCGCCAGAATGGTGCGGGTCGCCATCGGCATATAGACCTTCCAGAGTCGCGCCCCCGGTTCCAGCCCCAGTGCCGCCGCCGATTCGCGCAATGAGGCCGGAATCTCCTGAAGCCCGGTGGCAGTGTTGCGGACGATGGGCAGCAGGCTATAGAGGAACAGCGCGGCAATGGCGGTCTTCGGGCTGATACCGAAAAACGGCAGAGGCACCAGCAGCGCGAGCAGCGCCAGCGAGGGAATCGTCTGAATGACTCCGACGATGCCGAGAATGGCCTGACTGCCCCCGCCCGGACGACTCGCCGCGATGCCAAGCGGTATCCCGACAAGAATCGCCAGCAGGAGCGAGACACCTACCAGCGCGAGATGCTGCCCGGTGAGCGTGAGGATCGTGGCCGCAAGACTGCTGTTGGTGGAAGAGGCCGAGGAGCCGGAAAAACTGCCGTTGAAGTAGAGAGACGCCGCCCGGTTGTAGTCCTTCGTCTTCTTCGCCTCGGCGTTCATGGCGATCATCTTGTCTTCCGGGATTGTGCCTTCCAGCGTCTTGAGCGCGTCTATGGCTTTCTGCGGCATATCCAGCCGATAGACAAACACCGCGTGATACTTAGGGAAGTAGCCCAGGTCGTCTTCCAGTGCGACAAGATGGTATTCGGCGATTTCGGCATCGGTGGTGTAGGCTTCCGTCAGGTCAATCTCGCCGCTCTTCAGCGCAATATATCCGAGCGCGTGGTCTATGCCGCGAACCGACTTCATTGCAAGCCCGTACTTTTTCGCCAGTGGCTCCCAGCCGTCCTGCCGCCCCAGAAACTCATGCGAGACCGCGACTTTCAGATCCGGGTGCGCCGCCAGATCGCTGATTTTGCGGATATTCAGCGCGGCAGCGCGACTCTTCTGCATGACGAGGCCATAGTTGTCGTTGAAGCCGAGGTCGCCGCCCAGCCCGATCCCCTCTTTTTTCAGGGCCTCCCGCAGCGCCTCCGCCGACATCTCCACTTTCACCTTCAAAATCTCCTGCGAAATCGTCGCGGTGTACTCCGGGTAGACGGCGATGCTCCCGCCTTTCAGTGCGCCCCACACAATCCCCGTCGAACCCAGGTCTTCTTTATGCTCGACCTTGAAACCCGCCTTCTCCAGCGTCCGCTTCGCGATCTTGCCCAGAACGTTCGACTCCGGAAACTTCTTCGAGCCAATCACAATCGTCTGCGAGAACACAGGAAGACTACACAACCCGACCCACAGAACCATTGCCAGCATCAACATCCTTCGTCTGAAGGACGCTCCGGCGAAGCCGCGTAGCGAGGGGTGAAACTCTTTGCTTTTCCTGACGGGTACCGACAGGTGCAACCCTTTGCTCTCCAGGTTGCTCACTACTCGTCTCTCTTCACAGGGAATGTTCACAGTTGCACCAGACTCCTCTGTGCGTTCAGAAATTCGGTGACGAAAGGGGCGGCAGGACGGTCACGCAGATCATCGAGGCTCCCCCTCTGCACGATAGCGCCCTCGGAGAGCAGCACAATGGAATCGCCCAGGTAACCCGCTTCGCCCATATCGTGTGTGACCAGTACGACGGTCTGTTTGAGCGTGGAGAAAATCTGCTTGAGATCGGTCTGGAGAGCGGCGCGAACCAGCGGGTCGAGTGCGCCGAGAGGCTCGTCGAGCAGCAGGACTTCCGGCTCCAGCATCAGCGCCCGCATCAGGCTGACGCGCTGACGCTGCCCGCCGGACAGTTCGACAGGATAACGTTTGAGGCCCTCCGAAGGGAAACGGGTGAGCTTGCAGAGTTCATTCAGACGCCATTGCCCGGCTTCGGCAGGCCGCTTCAGATGCTTCGACATCAGCAGTACGTTGTCGGCGGCGGTAAGGTGCGGGAACAGCCCACCGTCCTGAATCACGTAGCCCATGCGACGGCGCAGCCCCTGCGCGGTCTGCGCGTTGACAGGCGTCCCGTCGAAGCGCACCGTGCCGGAGGTCGGCTCTAAAAGGCCCATCAGCAGGCGAAGCAGCGTGGACTTGCCGCAGCCGCTCGGCCCGATGATAGCGGTCGTCTGGCCTGCCGGAATGGTCAGATCGGTCGGCTGGAGAGCGACTGTTTTGCCATATCGTTTGCCGACCCCCTGTAGTTCAATCATCGCGCACACCTCACTCCGAGCAGTCCCTGCCGATAGGTCGGCACATACCAGTTGCGAAAACTTCGGCGGCGGATGCAGGCTGCTGTCGCCCACGACCCGCCCCGACAGACGTAGTGCTTCCCGTCCATGTGGTCGAGAGAGTAGCCGTCATACGGAAACGCCACAAAGCCGGGATACGGCAGGAAGGGCGAAGAAGTCCACTGCCAGACCGTGCCGGGAATTTCTCCCTCCCCGGCGGCGTACTCCCACTCGGCTTCGGTCGGAAGGCGCTTGCCGATCCAGCGGGCGTAGGCATCGGCCTCGAACCAACTGAGACTGCTGACCGGTTCGTCCCGCGCAATCTCCCGCAGCCCGAACGGCCCCGCATACGCGAATGCCTGCCCGTCTTCCGTCGGTATCCAGTACTCCGGAGCGGTCACGTTTTCCTGCTCCCGCCACTGCCAGCCTTCGGGTGTCCAGAGGCTGCGCTGCCGGTATCCCCCGTCCCGCAGGAATTGAAACCACTGTCCGGCCGTGACAGGCGCGACATCTAATTCAAACGCAGCGACCTCCACCTCGTGCGCGGCCTTTTCGTTGTCGTAGAAATGCCGATAGTCCGCCCCCATGCGAAACGAACCGCCTGCTATATTCCTCATCAGTGTCGGCTCCACCTGGCAATCCGTCGCGCTCCGCCCGAAGGTCCCCTCTCCCGGCTGCGCGGTGCGTTTCGTGATGAGCTGAAGCAGTTCGACAATCGTCTCCTGATGCTGGCACTCGTGCTGATGCGCGAACTCCCAGGCGTAGCCGTCGGCAATCAGCGGATTTTCGGAGTCGAGCTTCGTCGCTTCCAGCGCCTCTAGCGTCCGGCTGCGCGTCTCGGCAAGATAGGCGACAATCTCCTCCCGCGACGGCAGATTTATCCGATTGTCCTTCGGGTTGTCGGGGATATTCGCGAACAGAAAACGCAAACGTTCGTCGCGGCAAGGCTTCCGCAGAGCCTCTCCACAAACCCACGCCTCTTCTGTCATCCCGATATGCCCGAAATGCCAGCCCACGGGACTGTAAAAATCGTGGACGCGCACCTGGAAATAGTCCGCCGGAACCCGCTCCAGAAAGGCAAGCGTGTCCGCACGGGTCAACTCCATCTTATCCGCAATCGCACGTTTGCGTTCCGTTTGGTTCATGTTGGCCAGCATTAAACCATTGTCTGGTCTATATAGCACCAGCGCCAGTCTTCGCCGGGCTGGGCGGACTGTATGAGGGGGTGCTGCGTGGCGTGGAAGTGTTTGGTGGCGTGTTTGTTTTTCGAGGAGTCGCAGCAGCCGACGTGACCGCAGACCAAACACATTCGGAGGTGTACCCAGTCGTCGCCCATTTTGAGGCACTCTTCGCAGCCCTCCGTGTTCGGCGTGACGTCCTGAATCTCATTGAGATGGGTGCAGTGTGCGGCCATTTCAGTTGTCTCCTTTCGGTGCGGTGCGCGGCGGCGCGAGCGGCAGACGGACTCGGAAGCAGGTGACTCCCGGTTTGGATTCGACGCTGATTTCGCCGTGATGACGGCGAACGACGATGCGGTAGGCGATGTCCAGGCCGAGTCCCGTGCCTTTGCCGACATCTTTGGTCGTGAAGAACGGGTCGAAGATACGGTTGCGAATCTCCGGGGCGATGCCGGGGCCGTTGTCCTCGATCTCCACCAACGCATCCTCCCCCATCGGACGGGTACGAATGGTGAGGGTGCGCGGAGGTTGCTTTTCCGAAAGCGCGTCAATCGCGTTGTCCAGCAGATTCGTCCAGACCTGATTGAGTTCACTGCCATAGGCGCAGACGGTGGGAATGGTTTTATCGTAGTCGCGGGTGATGGTCACCTCCGTATGACGCAGTTTGTAGGCCAGAATCGTCAGCGTGTTTTCGATGCCGTCGTGCAGGTCTATCTCCTGCAAGTCGGCCTCGTCCATATAAGTGTACTCCTTGACCGCCTTGACGATCTCGGACATACGTATCGCGCTTTTCTCGATGGAATCCAGCAACTCTTTCACGGTCAGCGAGGCTTCTATCCAGGTCAGGACATCGCCGAGTATCTGCTCCGGGAGGTTGGAGGCGAGGCTCTCCATGTCGGCAATCTCCAGACCGGAGGCGACAAAGGTAGGAGCCATCTGCCAGGGGTTCGCGAACTGTTTCGCGTCCAGCCATTCGGCAAGCTGCTCTTCACAGTCGCTGCGTGCCAGGGGATCGAGAGCGACCGGGGTATGCTCCGTGATGCGTGTCAGGAACTCCGTCAGATGGTCGTGCTGCTGCTGCATGAGACAGCCGAGATTGAGGCGCAGAGCCAGCCGTTTCTGCCGCAACAGGGCCTCACGCATCTGTTCCGCCGCCCGTCGGTTCGCCGCCGCCGGATTGTTCAGTTCGTGCGCCAGTCCAGCCGACAGTTTGCCCAGCGCGACCATCTTTTCCTGCTGCTGTGTCGTCGCGTCCAGGTCCTGCACCCGGCGCGCCAGCACCGGCAGCACCATCTCCTGCATCTCTTTGCAGGTGCCAAGCAGCAGACGAAAATCTTCGGCGGAGATACGCAGCAGGCGCGTCGGACCAAGCGTGAAGCCGCTCGCACCCTGTTTGCCGCCTGTCAGCACCGAGAGTTCCCCCGTAAACTCGCCGGGGCCATGTACGGTGACGGTGGTCTCCTCCGCTCCGAAACGCCGTGTGACGCGCAGCCGTCCCTCCAGCACCACGAAGAAGCAATCCGCTGTCTCGCCTTCCGTAAAGACGCGCTGATCGGTCGCCACCTCCTGCACTTCGCCGTGCTGCATCAGCCATTCCAACTGCTTCCCGCTCAATACCGGAAAGAGTTGGGCATCCTTCTGTCCTGTGTTCATCCGCGCACCTCCGCCAGATACTGATGAATGAACTGCACCGCCGTCGAGCCGAACCCGACGCCCGCCGCGCAGCGTTTCACGGAGCCGCTCCGCACATCCCCCGCAACAAATATCCCCGGCACACTGGTCTCCGGCAGCGTCGGCTCGCGCTCCAGAGGCCAGTTGGCAGGCATCTTGCCATTGCGAATGAGATCGGAGCCAGAGAGGATAAAACCCTTTTCGTCCCGTTCCACCAGACCGCCAAGCCACTCCGTCATGGGTTCCGCGCCGATGAGGATGAAGAGGGACACAGCAGGAACCGTCTCCTGCTCGTTGGTACGCGAATCCCGGAGCGTCAGGCATTCCAATCGGGACTCGCCCTTGACCTCGATGACACTGGTGAAGGGCCGCAGCGTGATGTTCGGCGTCCCGGTAATCTGGTCAATGAGGTACTGTGACATACTTTTCGCCAGGGATTCCCCGCGCATCAGCATCGTGACGGTGCGGGCATGGTCGGCGAAGTAGAGGGCGGCCTGTCCCGCCGAGTTCGCCCCGCCGACAATGTAGACATCCTCGTCTTTGCAGGCCATGGCCTCGCTCATTGCCGCGCCGTAGTAGACGCCCGCTCCGGTCAGACGCTCCATTCCCGGCACGTCCATCTTGCGCCAGGAGACCCCGGTCGCCAGCAGCAGCGCATGGCAACTTACCTCGCTGCCATCCGCCAGCGTGATAATCCGGTACGGCCCCTCGACGCGCACTTTTACGACCTCCTGCGGGGTCAGCACCTCCACGCCGAACCGCCGCGCCTGATCCAGCGCACGGCGGGCCAGGTCACTGCCGCTGATGCCGTTCGGGAAACCGAGATAGTTCTCGATGCGCGAACTGGTTCCGGCCTGCCCTCCCGGCGCCTCCCGTTCGATCATAAGGGTCTTCAGCCCTTCCGAGGCCCCGTAGACCGCTGCCGCGAGACCGGCTGGCCCCGCGCCCACAATGACGAGATCATAAAAAGTATCGTCGGCACGAATTTGCAGGCCCAGCTTTTCGGCAATCTGCGTGATGGTCGGCTGCACCAGACGCGACCCGTCCTGAAACAGCACCACCGGCAGGCAGCCCACGTCTTCCCCCACGACCGCAAGCAACTGCCGGGTCGGTTCGCTGGAGTCCTGCGCTTCGACATCTACCCACTGGAACGGTACCCGGTTCCGCGCCATGAAGTCTTTGATGGCGTGGGTATCCGGCGACCAGCGATGCCCCAGAACGCGCACCCCCTCGAACGTCGGGCGGTAGTCGGAGCGCCAGTCCTCCAGCAGATCGTCGAGGATGGGATAGAGGCTCTCCTGCGGCGGCGTCCAGGGCTTGGTCAGGTAGTAGTCTATTTTCGCGCCGTTGATGGCCTGAATCGCGGCCTCGGTGTCGGCATAGGCCGTGAGCAGAACGCGCTTGGACTTCGGGTAGAGATCCAGGGCCTCCTTCAGGAAAGCCACGCCTGTCATCTCTGGCATCCGCTGATCTACCAGCATGAGCGCAACCGTTTCGTTCCGCAGTTTCAACTGCTTGAGCGTATCGAGCGCGACCTGCCCCGATTCGGCCCGCAGCACCCGGTACTCGGAGGCGTATTTCTGCTTGAGGTCGCGATCTACTGCCCGCAGCACTTCGTTATCGTCATCAACCGCCAGAAGGACAGGCTTGCTCATAGAAGATTCCTTTGCGAAATGCTAAAGCGCAGGGCCGAGCAGCGAGAGGTTGAACCAGCCGCGTTCGTCCTGCCGACAGGCCAGCGTCTCCAGCCCCGCCAATTGGCACAGGGTGGAAAACTCAGAGAGGGTGTATTTGTGACTGTTCTCCGTATGCAAGATTTCTCCTGCTTCAAACCGGAATTGTTGTCCCGTCGCGCCGAGCGTCACCGTCTGCCGACAACGGCTGATAAGGCGCATTTCGATACGCGAGGCTTCGGGTACGTAGGGCGCAATATGCACGAACTGCGTCAGGTCGAAATCGGCGTCCAGCTCGCGGTTGCAGCGGAGCAGGATGTTCTTGTTGAAAGCGGCGGTGACGCCTGCGGAATCGTTGTAAGCCGCTTCGAGTATGTGCCGCTCTTTCACCAGGTCTACCCCGATAAGCAGGCGGTCGCAGGGCTGCATACGGCGGCGAATGCGGCGCAGAAAGGCGACTGCTTCCGGGCGTTCAAAGTTGCCGATATTGCTGCCGAGAAAGAGCAGCAGGCGCGGAGTCTCCTGTTCCGGCAAGGCGTCAATGGCGTCGTTGTACTCCCCGGCGATGGCGGTGATGGAGAGACGCGGATATTCAGTCAGCAGGGCCAGCGCGGAGTGATGCAGGAAGTCGCGGGAGATGTCTATGGGCAGGTAGTGCAGATGCGGCTGCTGCTGGAAAAGGGCGTCTATGAGCAGGCGGGTTTTGACGGAACTGCCGCTGCCGAACTCAACAAGCGTCAGATCGGTACCGGCGAGCGCGGTCAGTTCGCGGGCATCCCGCTGAAGAATGGCCTGTTCGGTGCGGGTCGGGTAGTATTCCGGCAGTTGGCAGATATGCTCGAAAAGATGCGACCCCGGAGTATCATAGAAGAAGCGGCAGGGCAGATGTTTCTGCGGCGCGGCGAGACCTTCCGCAACGACGGCGAGAAAAGACAGGGGCAGATGGCGGCTCGGCGCTTCGAGAAACTCCAGTGGCCTGTTCGTAGGGTGTATCAAGTTCGGTACCTCGTCTGGGAGATAGGAGCGATGTCGTGTCTTTCCACAACACTGCAAAATGATGTTTGCAGATTGCTCCGCAGGAGGATACGCTAACAACGGGACAGGGTTCCTGCCGAACTGCTCGGCACTTCTTCTGCTAACGCTCCCCACCGGGCAGGAGTTCCCAAAACAGCCAGCCTACGCAGGGCGATGGGCTGGAAATCAAGGAGTTTTTTTATCGTGAGTCTGGACATTGAACGTATCCGCCGAGAGACGCCGGGCTGTGAGCGGATTCTGCACTTCAACAACGCGGGTGCCTCGCTGCCGCCACAGGCCGTCACCGAGGCGATGATAGACTATCTGAGGCTGGAGTCGGAGCGCGGGGGATATGAGGCGGAGCTAGAGTCGGAAGCGGCGATTGCCAACACCTATTCCGCGCTGGCAAAGCTGCTGCACTGCCGTCCGGAGGAGATCGCCTGCACCGGCAGCGCGACCAGGGCGTGGGATATGGCGTTCTACGGCATTCCCCTGCGTCCCGGCGACCGCATCCTGACCGGTATGTCCGAGTACGGCAGCAACGCTATCGCCATGCTCCAGAGATGTCAGCAAACGGGCGCAGTCCTCGAAGTCGTGCCGAACGACGAGTACGGTCAGGTTTCGACGCAGGCGCTGGCAGACCGTCTCGACGACCGGGTGAAACTGATCGCGCTGACTCACATTCCCACAAACGGCGGACTGGTCAATCCGGCAGCGGAAGTGGGGAAGATCGCACGGGAGGCCGGAATACTCTATCTGCTGGACGCCTGTCAGTCGGCGGGGCAGATGCCGCTGGATGTGGAGGAGATAGGCTGCGATTTTCTCTCGGCGACGGGGCGTAAGTTTCTGCGCGGCCCACGCGGGACAGGCTTTCTCTACGTCCGCGAGTCGGCGCTGGAACGCCTGGAGCCGCCGTTTCTGGATATGCACGCGGCGGAGTGGGTTTCGCAAAGCGCCTACTGTCTTCAGCCGCACGCACGGCGTTTCGAGGAGTTCGAGGCCAACTTCGCTGCAAAAATCGGGCTGGGCATAGCGGTAGACTATGCGCTGGGCTGGGGAATGGAGGCGATACGGCAGCGCGTTCAGGGGCTGGCGGAAACCCTGCGGCTCCGGCTGGCGGAACTGCCCGGTGTCACGGTCTTCGATCTGGGGCGCGTACGCTGCGGCATCGTCACCTTCACGATAGAGGACCACGACCCCTGGGACATCCGCACCCGTCTCGCCGCACAACAGATAAACATCTGGACTTCCCAATCAGGCGGAACCCGCCTCGACATGGAAGCCCGTGGCCTGAACAGACTGGCCCGCGCTTCCATCCACTACTACAACACCGCCGAAGAGATTGCGCGTTTCTGCACGGCGCTTTGCAGCCGGTAACGCAAATGGGGAGCCGGATGGCTCCCCATTTCGATCAGTGCGGGACGGTGAGTTTGGAGGTCTGGGAACGGCGGCGCATCCACGCGCCCGTTCCGACCCGTACCATGCCGCCCGTCTTGAGGGCGTAGACCGCGTGGGCAGCGCGGAGGCGAGAAAGACGATGCAGTGCGTTGGCCTCCGCTTCGGCGTCGAAGACGGGAGATGTGTGCGCGTCCGGCGTTCCCGCTTCCAGAAGCGAGAGCAGTTTTTCCAGAGCCGCTTCACGCTCCCTCTCTCCCACGAGAGGACGGTGGAGTCGGTTGGTCATTTCGCGGCGCGGCGATTTTGTCATATTGAGTGCGGTGTTCATAATTCTGTCCACCCCTTTTCCTTTCCTCGGCCTTCCTCACCTGCGCGGGAAGGCTCTCCTGATGCCTCTCCTCCAAGAGAGACTTTGTGATAATAAACTCCGCTCGGCGGCTATTGTGACAGCGGAAAGCAATAAAAAAACCGCCCGGAGCATCTTCCGGCGGGGCGAAACGTCAGGCGTCGCAGGGAGAGGCGACGTATCTTCTCGTGACACGTCCTTACCCGTCTTGCGACCCTCCGATGGCTCTGCCGGAGAAGGGAACTTCCAAATAGAGAATTGTGGCTGCGGTCTGCAACGTCATCTTGTGAAACGGTTCTCCCGAATGTGGGTGCGGACAGCCCGACCCTGATAGTCCGAAAAAAGTCACTCTGGAAGTTCTGCATGGGAGAGTTTCTCTCCGTTTGCCCTTACACTCTATTAGACAGATAGGGGAGGGCATTGGTTTCAGTCTTCTTGCGTCTTTTTTCACAGTCTCTATCGTCAGGAGAGCGGAACTTGCTAAGGGCTGTCTTGTTCTCCTACCAATTCTCGGTGCCTGCGAAGCAGCCACTTGCTATTTCCAGCGCAGCAGTTCCCTACGGCGAACACTCACAGCGCCGAGCCACGCCCGATGTCCTGTCGGGCCGTCGCTTGACTTCACCTGCGCCGAATGGTAAGATGAATCGTGAGGGCCTGAGAAAGCAAGGAACCATTTGGGGGAGATGCAGGGTCTAAGGGAGTGGAGGTAGCAACGGATGAAATGTGGACGCTGTTCGGCGGAAATTCCCGCACAATCTCAATTCTGTCTGCGGTGTGGTACGCCGGTGCGCGGAACGGCACCTAACCCAACCGGCCCTGTGATGCCTTCCGCCGCCCTGCCTGTCGCTCCGAAGTCGAAAACCAATGGCCCCATCATCGCCGTCGTCACCCTGCTGGTCCTTGCTGTGCTGGGTCTGGGCGCGATGCTGCTGGTTCAAAAGTCGGGCAAAAGTGAGGATGGCAAACTGGTGACGGCCCCGGCCAACGCCGGGAATGGCGGTCTCGTGCAGAAACCCGCCGAGGCGAGTCCCGGCGCGACCGTGCTGGCCCCCGCCGAGGCGAAGCCCCCGGTCGTCGTCCAGCAGCCGGACACCACACAGCCCTTCCCTGCCGATATTGACGACTACCTGAAACACGTCAAGGAGACTGAGCGCAGGAAGATAGTGCTTATCAGCAAAGAATTGGGAAATGCTCTTCAAAACAAGGCTAAAGCAGACAGTTTGCACGCCTCGATAGATGGAGACACATACAACAAAGACAATAAGGAAATTACTAAGGGTTACGCTGACACGTCGGCAGAGTGGAACGACTTAACCGTCTTTTTTAACTCGAAGACGCCTCCGCAACCTTGCATAGAACTAAGAGACAAATATCTTAGTCAGCTTGGCAAAATCGAATCCATGTTCGCAAACGTGCGTGTTCTCTTTAACAAAGGAATGAATGGTGATGGGTCTGTTCTACCTGAGTTGACGGCAAATATGACTAAATGGTCTCAAGATGCTGATGAAGCAAATAGGATCGCCGATGACGCCCTGGCAAGCATCTGTGATAAATATCGTCTCAGGAAAGATTTTACGATCCAAGGGGAGCCTAGTGGGAGTTCTATGCTGCGATAAACCAAACGAAGCTGTCCGTTATGTGTTCGGCGGAGTGAACTCCTCCGCTGGATGACCTTCGGCCAAGTTTCCTTCGGAAACGCTCTCTGTACGAAATGGTTGAGGAGACATGGAAGGCACAAGAGCAAGCAATCTGTTACGGGTTCATGTTCATTTCGTGTGGGCGACACATAAGCGATTGCCTCTATTGACGCCTGATATTGAGCGCAAAGTACACCGCTACATTTCAAAAGTCTGCCTCAACGATGGCTGCCAGGTTCATGCCATTGGCGGTACCGACAATCATGTGCATCTTCTGATAACCTTGTCTGCTACGCTTTCCATCAGCCAATTCATCCAGCACGTCAAAGGCGGTTCGTCGCGTTTCATCAGCAGCAGACTGAAACCTGACGAATGGTTTGAGTGGCAGCAACATTATGCGGCTTTCAGTCTGCGCCCACAAGACCTCCCTGTCACTATCCGCTACACTCTAGTTTCCGGTAAATTCATGTAGACATCGAACTGCTTGTGACTGTCTTGTGGGCAAAGAGGAGTGACATCGGCGACTGTTTTCCGTAGAGAAAGGTGTCAAATCGTTACCCACGGAGGTCACCGATGTCATCTCTTC
>JBBRLP010000076.1:0-25869 GCA_038231295.1 Chthonomonadales bacterium | reverse complement strand
TTTTTCTACAAGCCGGTCTGAGTGCCAACAGAATGCCCCTGTCGGGCGTCGTGTGCCTCAAAATCCTTTCGGAATGCAGACGTGAGTCTACTTTTTGAGGGCAAAGAATTCAACTTTAGGCTCGCGGATTACGCGAATGGTAAGCTGTCACGTCCCTAGAAAAGGAGAAACTTCTATGCATCTACGCACATACAGCGCCTTGTTCGGCCTCGTGTCTTTGTTGCTGGCGGCTTCGTCCCTGCCGGCAACTTCTCAACAACTCTTCTTCGACGACTTCAACGCGGAGCCTTCATTTGCGCTTAACTACACCAGTTTTGCCAATTGGAACGTAGTGCGCCCTTCGGTCGACGTTTTTTCCCCCTACGCTGGGTTCGGCGTAAGCGTCGACCTGGACGGCAGTTCCGGCTCCGCAGGACTACTGGTGACCAAGACCACGTTCAACCTGACTCCCGGTAACTATACGCTGGAATGGGATCTGGGCAAAAATGGAAGCGGAACAGAGACGATGACCGTTTCGGTCGGCACGGCATACAGCGAAGTCTTTTCCGATGGCCTCACCTATTCTGCCCCGGTACATATTCTGCGTAATTTCACTGTCGTATCGTCAACAACCGGCGGCATTGCCTTCGATCATGCGGGCGGCGACAATGCAGGCTACGCGATTGACAATGTGCGTCTGGGAAGGGTCTCAGCAGAAACTCCCGAACCCGGCGCCTTCGCCCTTCTGGGAGCGCTGTCCATAGCAGGAGTCGGCTTCCTCAAGCGGCGACGCAAGTAAGACAAATCATCCTCGTGTGTACGGAGGACGGGAGCCATTCCCGTCCTCTTTTTGTTTTCAGGTTTATGAGTCAGGCAGGATTTGCCCGCCTCTTACAGGTCTCCGGGAAAACGGTACAGAGTTGGGAACAGGGGACGCGACGCCCGCGACAGTCCTCCGCACGACTGCTGCAATTTATCGAAAATCCTGCCCTGCTTACTGCACTGAACACCCGATAGTCTGTTTGTCCTGTAACAAGGATACTGGAGACAACAACGATGAGATTGCCTGAAATGGATTCCGTTCGGACGCGCCGCTGGCTGGACAGGCGGGAGTTTCTGGGGAAAATGGGAACGGGCATGGGCAGCATTGCGCTGGCCTGCCTGCTCGCGGAGGAGGCGGGAGCCGCCGCGCAGGATTCGCCACTGTCCCCGAAGCCGCCGATGTTCCCGGCGAAGGCGAAACGGGTCATTCAGATATTCTGCCCCGGTGCGGTGAGCCACCTGGATACGTTCGAGTACAAGCCCGAACTGATACAGCGGCACGGGCAGGCCATGTCCGGCGAGAATATCATCACGTTTCAGGGCGGGAACGGCAGCCTGATGAAGAGTCCGTGGGGATGGGCGCAGCACGGGCAGAGCGGCAAATGGATTTCCGACCTGCTGCCGCATCTGGCGGAGTGCGTGGACGACATCGCCTTCGTCCACTCCCTGACGGCCCGCAGCAACACGCACGGCCCCGGAATGCTCCAGATGAACACCGGTTTTGTGTTCGAGGGCTTTCCGAGTCTGGGAGCCTGGACGACCTACGCGCTCGGCACCCTGAACCAGAACCTGCCCGCCTTCGTCGCCATTCCCGACAGGCGCGGGATGCCGCCGAACGGCCCCGCGAACTGGACATCAGGGTTCCTGCCCGCCGCGCATCAGGGAACCGCCTTCAACACCGATCAGGCCATCGCTAACCTCAAATCTCCGGCAGGCACGACAACAAAGCGCGAAGCCGACCTCCGCACCTACCTGAACCGGCTGAACGGCGACTACAACCAGAACCACGCAGGCAACAGCGAACTGAGCGCACGGGTCTCCTCCTACGAACTGGCGGCGCGGATGCAGATGAGCGCCCCCGAAGTTACCGATATTTCAAAGGAGACCGCCGCCACCCTGAAACTTTATGGCGCGGACAGCCCGGAGCCTCTGCAAGCCAGTTACGCCCGCAACTGCATCCTGGCCCGACGCCTGGTGGAGCGCGGGGTACGTTTCGTTCAGCTCTACTGCGGCTCCCATGCCTCCGGCGTGGACGGCCTGCTGAACTGGGACGCGCACAAGACCCTCAAAGCCGACTACGAACGGCACGGCCCTATCCTCGACCAGCCCACCGCCGCCCTGCTCAAGGACCTGAAACAGCGCGGTTTGCTCGCCGATACGCTCGTCCTCTGGACAACCGAGTTCGGGCGAATGCCCACGCATCAGATCGGCTCTGAGGGCCGCGACCACAACCCCTTCGGCTTCACCTCGTGGATGGCGGGGGCGGGCGTGAAGGGCGGCGCCAGCTACGGCGCGACGGACGCCCTCGGCTACCGCGCCGAACAAGACCTCTGCACCATCTACGACTTCCACGCGACCGTCCTGCGCCTGCTCGGCCTCGACCACAAAAAACTCACCTACTACCACGACGGCACCCAGCGCCGCCTCACCGATGTCTATGGCAAAGTCCTTCAGCCCATCCTCGCATAACGAGGAGGCCGAGGGGCACAAAAAAACCTGCCCCCGTGTCGCCATCGGCAGCCAGGGGCAGGGCATTTTCAAGCGGAAAAGATCAGTATTTTTCCACCGCATAGGAGACGTAGGGGTTGTCAGCCGTCTGCCGTTTTTTCAGTTCTTTGACGAGTTCGGCCAGACCTTTGTCCTCCACAGGAACCGCGTCGGGAAGAAGCTGAGAGAGCAGGAAACCGACATTTTGACCCGTCAGGCGGCGGCTTACATCGTCCATGACGCCTGCCACGACCTCCGCCCGCGTCTTCGTGGGGCCATAGTAGCCCTTGCCGCCACGCGGTCTGCGCTCGACGGTCAGCAGACCCTTTTCCACCATGCGACTCAGAGTCACCGCAATCGTGGAGGGAGACTGCATTTCACGCTTCTCGGCGCGTCGGGAGAAATGCATCGCCTCATACACCTGCACCGAGGACTGCGGCTCTCCCGCATTCCATAACAGACGCAGAATATCCCCTTCAAGAACTCCGAGGGAGGGAACGTCGTCGCCGCCCACACCGATATACTTGCGTCGTTTTTCCGTCGCTTCCACTTCGAATACCATCCTTCTTCCTGTATTGGCCGTTTTAAAACACAGCGCCGCAAAACGATTCTGAGTTTGCATCGGCAGAACGAAAGAGCTTTTTGCAGTCAATGTCTGTGTTTTTGCAGCGATAACAGTAGTACAGATGACGCACAAACACGCAATAGCAAACGACTCCGCCTCGTAAGAGTGTACCCTACAGGTCATAAGCGACACAAGTGGTTACGTCTAATTGTATAGACCGCAGCCCGCTCTTTTCGGGATGAACCCCTCCCACGGCAAACAGCCGGGAGGGGCCGCGCTATAATCATGCAGGAATCAGGACGTAGTTTCTCCAAACAGAGAGACAGACACCAGAGAGGCCCGTCCCATACCTTGCCAGCATGGCGACGATATAGAGCCAGCCACGAAATGAAGGAGCGCGAAGAAGACGCGATGCAGACACTGAGATGGGGAATCATGGGAACGGGGAATATCGCCCGGACCTTCGCGAAAGGCGTTCGCGGCTCCGCTACCGGACGGCTCGTCGCCATTGGCAGTCGAACGCAGGAGGCCGCAGACACGTTCGGCGCGGAGTTTGAGGCAGCCAATCGGCATGGCTCCTATGCGGCCCTCGTCGCCGACCCGGAAGTAGACGCCATCTACATCTCGCTGCCCAACCATCTTCACGCCGAATGGACGATTCGCTGCGCCGAAGCCGGGAAACACATTCTGTGCGAAAAGCCTTTTACCGTCAACCATGCCGAAGCCCTGCCCGTCATTGAGGCCGTCCGTAAGCACGATGTCTTCCTCATGGAAGCCTTCATGTATCGCTGCCATCCGCAGACCCTGCGCCTCAAAGAACTGATAGAAGCCAAAACCATCGGGGATGTGCGGCTCATTCAGAGCAGTTTCAGCTATAACATGGGGCCAAAATACGAGAACATCCGGCTCTCCAATCCGGCAGCGGGCGGCGGCATCATGGATGTCGGCTGCTATACTGTCTCTATGGCGCGGCTGATTGCGGGCAGTGAGCCGGAGGTCGTGACCGGCGTGGCCCACATCGGCGCGATCAGCCGCGTGGACGAGCAGGCGACGGCCAGTCTGAAATTCCCTGGCGGCATTGTCGCGGCCCTCTCGACCGGAACACAGGTTTCGGTGGATAATGAACTCCGTATCTGGGGTTCGGAAGGCCATATTCGCGTTCCCAATCCCTGGTTCCCCGGCGAAAAAGACAACCGGATTCTCGTGCAGCGCAGTGGGCAGAAAGAGCCGGAGACGATTCTCGTGGATGCGCCGCACGGCCTCTATTCCATCGAAGCCGACACCGTCGCAGCGCACCTCGCGGCCCGACAGGCTCCGCCGCCGTGCATGACCTGGGACGACACGCTGGGCAATATGGCGACGCTGGACGCCTGGCGCAAGGCCGTCGGACTGGTGTTCGATGTCGAGCGAAGCGCCTGACCGCCCGGATGCCGGACGGGTTGGCACATTTCTTGCACTATTAAGGTGAGAACATTCGGCGAGGAAGCGTATGCGCGGGCCTTTCCCAAAACTACGTATTCCCGTTCGTTGGCAGGCGACTCTATGGTCTCTCGCTATCGGGATCGTCACGGCGCTCGTCGTAACAAAATACGATGTCCTCGAAACCCGTATCCGGCACGATAAACGCTCCTGGCTGCGCGAAAGCATTGCCACGCTCGATAACCGGGCCTATGACTGGCTTTTCGAGAACCGGGGGGCAGAAGCGGAAGGTGTGCCTCAAGTCGTCATGGTGGTCATCAGTGACAACGCCGTCAAGAACATCACCGATACCTCTGACCCAAACCATCGCTATACCGACGTTTCCGGCCATCCGGCAGGCTTTCCCTTCCCGCGCTCCCTCCATGCCCGCCTGATACGGCGGCTCAAGGAGTACGGCGCGAAAGTCGTCGGGATTGACCTTACCTTTGCCGACGAGGGTGATCCGAAAGAAGATGCAGCGTTTGCCAGCGCCCTTAAGGAGTGCGGCAACGTTGTCCTCGCCACCCGATTTACTTCCAGCCGCAACAGCAATTTCGATACCAATACGACCAGCGAGAGTTTTCCGGCGGCTCCGTTCCGTGACACGGCAGCGGGCTTCGCGCCCGTAGACCTGCCGCTCGATACGCTGGAACCGATCTGCCGCCGCTTCGACCTCAGCGCCCGCCAGATGTCTTTGCAAGACATCGGGAAGGAAGAGGACTATCCCTGTTTCGCGCCGCTCATTGCGGGTTTCTATCGCGGTATCAAGCAGGAACGGCTGCGGCAGGAACTGCACAGCGGAATTTTTTCCGGTCAGCCTATTCTTTTTTACCCGCCCGATATCAACTCAGGGACCGACGACCGCAGCGCCCGTATCTGCTTTGCCGGGTATCCCGGCTCCAGTATGCTCTCCTACGAATACGATCAGGTGCTGGATGGGAAGGTGGATCCGAAGCAGTTTCAGGGTAAAATAGTGCTTGTCGGCGTGACACTGCCCGACCTACACGATATTGTCCAGACTCCGCTGTCCGGAGAAAAAGAGACCGAAAAACTCGGTATCGAAAACCAGCAGGCACGGCAGCGCTACGGGGTCGAAGTCCATGCCCATGTGATTCATACGCTGCTCTCCGGCCACTACTACCGCTCGTTCCCGGAAAGCAATCGCTATGCGCTTATCTGGCTCTGCGCCCTGCTTATGGCGCTGATTACGCTGCGCCTCCGGCCGCTCGCCGCCTTTGTGCCGCTGCTGCTGATCTTTCTGGGCATTATCTCTCTCATGGTCGTGGGGTTCCGCAGGCATACCTTTCTGCCCCCGACGCAGCTCTATCTGGCGAGCGCCCTCTCCTATGCCGGTCAGACGATCTACTTCTACGGGGTCGAAAATCGGCGTGCCAATGAGACCCGACGCCGCTTCGGACGGTATGTCGGCCCCGGCGTTTTGAATAAAGTTCTGGACCCGGATTTCGTATTCGGCAGTGCGGAACAGCGCATTGTTTCAATTCTCTTTTCAGACGTGCAGGGTTTTACCACGCTTGTGGAGAAAATGGATCCTGTCGAGGCAGTCACTCTCTTAAACCGTTACCTCGATGCGATGGTGCAGATCATCTTCAAATACGAAGGTACTCTCGATAAAATCATGGGCGATGGAATCATGGCCTATTTCGGAGCACCCTACGCGGTTGCAGACCACGAAGAGAAGGCTGTTCTGGTCGCCCTGGAGATGCAGGAAGCGATGCAGTTGTGGCGTACCGCCAGCGAAGAGGCGGGCGTTCCACCGCTGAAGATACGCATTGGCATTCATACCGGGCAGGTCGTCGTCGGCGAAGTTGGAGCGGTGAATGTGCCGGAACCCCAGGTCGGTTATACCGTCATTGGGGATGCGGTGAACACCGCCGCCCGGCTAGAACCGCTTAACAAAGAGTTCGGGACCGAAATCCTGATCAGTGAAGCCGTCAAGACGCGACTCTCTCCGCATATCCGCACCGAATTCGTCGGAGAACTCGCGATTCGAGGAAGACAGGAGGGCATACGTGCTTACAGTGTTACAGGTCGCGTCGTCAGCGGTACCGAAGGGCAAAAGGAAGGCAGACCGAATGCGCCGGGCAGCCCGGCTGGCGCAAGCCTGCTTCCGTCATCGGATTAGTGTCGCGCTGTTTGTGTCCGGGCTGCGGATGGGAGTCTGCATCCTCGGAGCCGTCACCGGCCTCTGCGTGTCCCGTCCTGCCTCCGCGCAGTTGCGGGGCGAACTGACCTCACTCCTCAATGTGGTCAAGTCCCGCTCAGGAGTCTCTGCCGCCTACAGCGATGCCCGGCTGAATCAGACGCTGAACACCGGCGACGGAATCCGCACCGGCAGCCGCAGCAAAGCGCAGGTGACCTTCAGCGATAAAAGCATCCTGCGCGTCAACGAGCTGAGCGATGTCGTGGTTCGGCCGGGATACGGGCAGCGGGATGTCAATATCGATTCGGGACGTGTCTATGGCGACCTGAAAGGGCCGGGCCGATTCCGCGGCCGCTACGCCGTCGCCGCCGTGCGTGGCACCAAACTCGAAATGGATGTCCGCAAAGACGTGACTATCGTGCGCGTCTTCGAGGGTACCGTCATCGTTACTGGCGCGAACGTCCAGGTCATCACCGGAACGATCAGCGTAGGCGGTCTCAACTCCTTCATCAGCATCAACCTCATCGGCTCGGATGAATCCTGGCTTGGAGCGCGTGTTGATCTCACCGATGGCTCCGGTTCCGGTCAGACCCGCACTGTCACTGCCTTCGATCCCGCGACCGGAACCATCACCTTCAATGCGCCACTCAATGTCCCCACGGACGCGACGACGCATTTCGTTCTCATCACTCCCAACAATGCGAAGTTTGTGACCGTGAGGGCTGGCTTCCAGACGACGGTTCCCAATCTGGTTGGCGGTTCCCCGTCCGATCCGGTTCCGACAGAGCCGCTCGCGTTTGCTGGCGGAGACGAAGTAGGCTGGATGAATGACGGCTTCGATGGCGGCAATCAGATCACCTATCGCTTCGGAGACATCTACCGTCGATTCCGCCAAGACAACTACGAACTCGATACGGCATTCTTCGCTACCCAGCAGTATGGAACGAACGCGCCCGGCATCACCGATGTTCCCTCTCCCTCGTTCAGCGGCCCGACGGGCGGTATCAATACCGGCATCGGCGGAACGAACAATCCCGGCGGTTCTGTCGGCGTCGGCATTGGCGGCACGAACAACCCTGGCGGGACCGTAGGCGTCGGCATTGGGGGGCCACCCCCGACCGGCGGGGTCGGCGTCGGTGTAGGCAACGGCGGCCCGACAGGCGGCCTGATTGTCGGCACGCGCGCCTCTGGCCTCTTCCCGCAGGTGCCACAGATCGGCGGCGCGGGCTTCGCCTCCCGTACCAGTTCGGGAATCGGCTATGCGAATACCGGGGCTGTCCTGGGGCCGGTCTTCGTTCGGGCGGGTGTGCGCCTCGGCACCCTCGGCGATCAGCATGAGTTCTCAGTGGATGAACTGATGATGCGCTATCATCACGAGAGATATGGCGATGTTCAGGCCGGACGCTTCCACTGGTTCCCAAGCCCGCTTTCCAACAGCGAACTCGGCGCACTGGTCAGTTTCACTACTTCAGATGGTATTCTCTATCAGGCCCCGTTCAAAACGGACAAAGTCCAGCTTGCCTGGTTCAATCGCCTGAATACGACGGTGGGGCCAGCCGTCAGTGGATGGGCCGGACGCCTGACCGCCCCCATGCGAACCGGACGCGTCGGAGCCTCTCTGCTCTCGACCTCGCAAGGATCGCTGGGCTTCTCGGGCGACCTGGGCATTCCCGTCGTCGTCAACAAGCTGGAATTCTACGGCGAACTGGGGCGCGATACCTCGCATCAGGGCTTCTACGGCCTCGGATTGTATTTTCCCGGCATTTTGCAGCGCTATCATGCCGATCTGTCGCTGGAATACGCCTATCGCGGCTTCTATGGCTCGGCAGTGAACCTGGCCCTGCATCTGCCGATCGGACGCCATGTGACCACGCTGCTGACTCTGAGCAAACCGGGAGCGCATAGTATGGAACCCGGATTCGGCCTTCAGGCCCATTTCTGATACGCAACTTCCGCCGGAACGCAGTCGCTGTCTGTCCGCCGTATTCGCTGTGGCAGACAGCGCCCAATAAATCGCTTTGGCTTTATCACAGGTCTCTCTGAAAGGAGTTAGGACGCCATGAGTGTTCTCTTAAAACGATGTGCCTGGCTTGCTGTCGGCGCGGTGCTGGCAACAGCCCTGCCCGGATGCGGCGGTGGCAGCGGAACTGCCAACAACAGTTCCGACCCGACACGCGGTACGCTTGCCCTCACGCTTACTTTCCCACCGCAGTCCAACTTCGCGACTCGCGCCGCAACAAAAACCCAGACCAGGGCCGCAGCAAAAGCCCACACAAAGGCCACGGGAACAGGCACGAACCCGGCCACCGGCATTCCTGTCGGTTCGGCGACCCTGAAGGTGACTCTCACCGACCCGACAACGGGCGCACAACTGGCTGCGCCGCGCCTCGTCAATGGCCCTCTGACCTCAGGCACTCTGCCGAGCATGGTCACCATCAACTTCCCCCTCGTCCCTGTAGGTCCGGTACGGGTCTCCGCACAGGCCTATCCCGATACCAACGCCGCACAGAATCCGCTTGCGACAGGGCAGGCGGATGGAACGGTCGCCCCCCTCACCACCACGACCATCAACGTCCCTCTGACAGTGACCGCCGCCACAGTACGGGCGTTGCCCACATCTATTTCGCTGCTGCTGCCGCCGCCAAGTATGCCCCTTTCGGATGGTACTGGAGGAACGACCACGCCGCCTACAGCGACTATCACGGGTTCCGTTTTGAATTCAGCCAATCAGCCGGTACTCTTCCCGCTCGTCTACATCTCCAACGACCCAATGATTGCCAGAGTAAACTACAATCCGCAAAACTCCGGCACGGCGACAGTCACCGGACTGCTGCCCGGCAATACGACCATCACGGTCGTCGAGGTCAACTCTGGCCTGATGGCTACGGTGCCGGTGACGGTAAGTTTCTCTACCGGCCAGTAAAACATATGTCCTCTTCTGGAGGTAAGTGCGATAAGGCTGGTTTCTCAGCCTTATCGCACTTACTCCACTCTTTCGCCGCATTCGGCTAGGCCCAGCATCAGGCGCCCTCAGCTGTAATTCAGAATAGTACTGGCTTGTGTTCCTCCCCGAAACATTTTGCTTCCTCGTTTGATGAATTTCTGCCTCTGCGGCCTGAGTAGATGAAGATAACCGCGTTGCCCTGACGCCGTTTATGAGCAGTCTCCTGCCTTGTCGGAAAGCCCTGTTTCAGCAGTGTGATGCAGTTATTTTCTTCTCAGAGGCAACAATTGGGAGGAAGCGAGCTGAGAATAGTTGAAATTAGCCTTCAGCGGAGACTGCCTGGCTTCACAGGTCCTCTCTTAAACGTAGGTCACAGTAGACCCGTCCGCTACGGGCGGCAATCGTGCAGTACTTATCAGGACAACAATGTGTTAAATCCATCGGATACGTCTCTTATTCAAGCCTGTCTTGCGGGAGACGCACAAGCCTGGGAGCGGCTTATCCTGCGATATGAGCGCCTTATTTATAGCGTAGCCATTCGAGCCGGTCTCTCGCAGCCAGATGCGGATGATGTGTTTCAAGACGTCTGCATGCGGCTCATGGAAAACCTTGAAAAACTGACGGACGACGCCCACATCGCGGGCTGGCTGGCAACCACCGCACGCTGGGAATGTTTGCGAATGCTGCGTAACAAGAAGCGTACCTCTTCCTTTTCCGAACTCGAAGTGGAAGAGGACAACTCGGTGATGTCGTATCTCCCCTCGCCCGACCCTCTGCCACTGGAAACGCTGCTGCTGTTGGAACGGCAGCAGGCGCTCCGCAATGCCATTGAGGAGCTGGGAGAGAGCTGCCGTAGGCTGCTGACTCTTCTCTATCTCACCCACCCTAAGCCTGCCTATGCGGAAATAGCCCGTGAGTTCGACATCGTGGAAAGCGCCGTTGGCCCGAAAAGGGCGCGGTGTCTCCATACCCTCCGCAAAATCCTCAGCAAACAGAATTTTGAAGAGATTTTCCTCCAGTCCTGATCCCCGTTTACGCTGTAAAATTCCTCTGCTGCTCTCCCCCACATCTGCCTGACAGAGCGGGCGATAGGGTCATGTCTGTCATTCAGACCTCACTCCGGCACCGAAAAATACCCTTTTTTTCAAAAAAGACACAAATAACCGCGCTTACCCTGCATTTTTCAGGGCATGTCGCGGTTTTATAGTCTGTGACATCCGTGATGTGCTTTTGCATGGTGGAGCGGCCGCACGAGATGAAAACGATTCTAACACAGGAGCATCGCTCTAAAAGTTCTGCCCGTGCCGCGATGCTGGGAGAAAGAGAATGCAGACAAGAGAGCATATAGGAGATGAAACGCTTCTCGACTATATCGAGAACCGCGCTAACCTTCGCACAAGCCGAACGGTAGCAGCGCACCTGGCGACAGGCTGTTCGCAATGTCATAGCGAATATGCCTACTGGTCCGGTCTGCTGAATACCATCAATGCCGGTCCAACGCCTGCCACGCCACGCCCTGTTCTGGAGCGGGCCTTTGCGCTGTTTGCTCAGAAAGAGGCCAAGCCGAGTCGTCTGGAGCAGATTGTCGCTTCCCTGCGGTTTGACAGCCGGGTACAACCGGGATTGAGCGGTATCCGCGATGGCGACCGTTCCTCCTTCAAACTGCTCTATGAGGCCCCCAATACACGGATTGATCTGCTTTGCGAGCGAGAGGGCGCGGAATGGAGCATTGCGGGTCAGGTGCTTTCGCTGGAAACTGCCGACTATCTCTGGAAGGTTCTGGCAAAAAGCTCCGATTCTGTCGTCCGTACCGATGCCGACCTGCTGGGAGAGTTCCATCTGCGCGGCCTGACTGCTGGCGAATACGACCTGTTCCTTCAGGAGCGCAGCCGCCAGATCACCCTGCCGTACATCCAGCTCTAAGAGCACCGGAGAGACGGTCTTCCCCACCTATCGTCACGATACTGAAGACAGTCTTTCCTCCCAGCATCCGCCCTCCCCGTGTTCAGCCTGCGGGGAGGGCGACCCGCAGTCCGATGGAATCTTAATCCTTCGAAAAGGAAGTCCTTCATGACGACCGAGATGTTCCTGCAAAAACTAAAAGAGACGCCTGCTGCGGGACGCGCAGAGGCCATCGCGATGCAGGCACACGTTCTCTCTGAACTGGACGTCAAACTCCTTGCAGACGAAACTCGGCAGCGTGCGACCGACAATCCCGCAGAGGCGCTGCGGCTTGCCGAGATCACCCTCGAAGTCGCACAGGCTTTGAATTCTGCGTATGCGCTCGCCTGGGCGCACCGCGCCTATGGAGTCGCTCTGCGCTCTCAGGGCCAGTGGGCGGCAGCGCTCTCCTGTTTCGATGCGGGAGTAGCAGCGGCGGAAGCAGCCCACGACCCGCTGCTGGCAGCACAGATACCCATCGCCAAGATTGATACGCTCGCGCAGATGGGAAGTTACGAAGAGGCGTTCGCTCTGGCAAACACGCTGGAAACACGCCTGCAAAGGCTTGGGGTTGCGGAAGACGCGGCCAAAGTCATGTGGAACACGGGCAACATCCACTTTCGCCAGGAAGCCTATGCGCTGGCAGGCGCCTGCTGGCGCAAAGCGCTGCACTATTTTGAAACCGAAGGCCAGTCGGTTGCCGCCGCACGCCTTCAAATGAATATCGCCAATGTGCTGACCCACCTCAATCAGCTTCCCGAGGCCCTGCTGATGTATCAGGCGGCGCGGGACGCACTGGTAGATGCCAAATCGGAACGCACCGTCGCCTACCTCGACAGCAATATCGGGTTTCACCAGTTTATGGGCGGACGGTATACGGAGGCGCTCAAATCCTATTCCCGCGCCCGAAACCTTCTGGAGACCCTGCATCTGCCGCAGGAGGTCGCGCAGTGCGACCGGGAAACGGCGGATGTCTACCTGGAACTGAATCTGGTTCCCGAAGCCCGCGAGACCTTCGAGCGGGTTATTCCGACCTTCGCACAACTGAAGATGACGGGAGAAGCCGCCCGAAGCGAGATGGGGCTTTCCGTCGCACTTGCCGCGATGTCCCGGCATGAAGAGGCGATGGGCGCTCTGGCCCGTGCGGAAAGCGGCTTCCGACAGGAAGGCAACCGAATCGGCGTCGCCCGCGCCCGCCTCCAGCGGGCGGAATGGTGGCGGCGCGAGAGTCGCCCCGGAACCCTGCGAGGCGGCGATCATTCGGGAGAGACGGACCTGCAGGAGCGGGAAGCGCAGGCGGCGCTGCGTACCTTTCGCAAGCAGGGTGTCAAGATGGGCGCTCTGCAGGCGCGGTTGCACCTTGCCGAAATCCGGGTAGATCGCGGGGAAAGCCCGGTGCGGGCGCTGCGCCGTCTGTCCCGCGAATCCGAGGCGGGCGCACTCATCTCCCTTCAGTGGCGAATAGAGACCGCTCTGGCACGGGCCTATATGAACGCCAACCGCCGTGGTCTTGCGCTCAAATACTACCGGAGTGCAGTCGAGGCGGTCGAGCGGGTACGCCTGCTCCTCTACGGCGATGATTTCCGGGTGGCCTTTCTGCACGATAAGATGCGGCTATATGAAGAGTTGCTGGCGCTGCTGCTGGAACAGGGAACACCCCGTGCGATCCAGGAAGGCTTTCAGTTGGTTGAGCGGTCGAAATCGCGCACCCTGCTGGAGCGTCTGGCCTCCACGACTTCTTCTCCCGAGGCTCCGGACAGCCAGCGCGAGACCCTGCTGGAACGCCTCGAAGAGCTGCGCTCGCAGCTAAACTGGGACTATGTTCGCCTGGAACAGGCGGACGGGGATACCGTGCGTCTCAGTCATGCAGAAGCGATACCCTCCGCCGACCTGCACCAACTGGAGAGCGCCTATCTTCAGGCGCATCGTGAACTTCAGATACTTGGCGGCGGCAACGACTTGCCGGAGAATTCCGACTCCATTCGCATCAAAGACGTTCAGAAGCTCATGGAAGAAGATGAGCAGATTGTAGAGTTCGTCACGATTCGCGATGAAGTCCTGGCTTTCATCGTCAGTCGAAATCAGTTTCAGGTTTTTCGCTGTCTGGCCTCCCAGGCAGAAGTCGAAGAGATGGCCTATCGTCTGCGTTACCAGTGGAATAAGTTCGGCCCATTTACACTCGAAGACAGTTACAACGAGCGCATCGCTACTACCACTGACAGTCTTTTGCGGACGCTGTACGAGATGCTTCTGGAACCGCTGGAAGCCGATCTGACAGCCCCGCGCCTGACAATTATTCCGCATGGGCCACTGCACAGTATTCCGTTTCACGCCCTCCGCTCGGAGGAGGGCTACGCGCTGGATCGATGGGAGTTCGCCTATGCTCCCAGCGCGGCTATCTGGCACTTCTGCCGCCTCCGTCCGGAACCGGTGGCAGAACATTCCCTGGTCTTCGGCTTCAGTGATCCCGACATCGCCCATGTCCAAAAAGAGGTCGCGGCTCTGCGCGGACTCCTGTCGGATGTCGAAATCTTCGAAAATGAGGCCGCTCTGTTACAAACGGTTCCCACGGAGGGAAACTATCGCTACCTGCATTTCGCAACACATGCCGTCTTTCGTAAGGACAATCCGCTCTTTTCGGGGCTGAAAATGGCGGACGGATGGCTTATCGCGCATGACCTTTACCCCAGACGTCTGAAATGTTCTCTCGCAACGCTCTCCGCCTGCCGTACAGGTATGAGCGCTGTGGTGCCTGGCGATGAACTGCTGGGCCTGGTACGTGGATTTCTGAGCGCGGGCGCCCGTGCCGTCATGGTCAGTCTCTGGGCCGCCCATGACGAAGCGACGGCGCTGCTTATGGGAGAATGTTACTCAAGAATGACCCGGGGGACAACACGTGCTGCCGCGCTTAGAGAAGCGCAGCAAATAGTACGCGAACAGTTCCCCCACCCCTACTACTGGGCAGCTTTTGCCCTGGTAGGTATGCGCTAAGGCGGATTCCATATCAATACCGCCCGCGAGGCGGAGTCCAATACTCCGTTTCGCCTCACTACAAATTTCATCGTTTCATTCTCTATTATGAGAACAAGAAGGAGATAGTCTTGAAAGCACGATTTATTACACTGGTGACCATGATATTGCTGGCTTTCTGCGGAATATCCGCCCATGCCGACGCTATTCAGGGTGAAGTCCTGGTGCATTTGCAGTCGGGTGTAAGTGTCGCGGCCTTCAATCAGGCTTACGGCACCTCCGTCCTGGTCGCTTCTCCATTCACGAACTCATATCGTCTTGCGGTTCCCTCGGGAACGGATGTGTCTGCGCTGCTCACCAGGATGGCTTCCGACCGTAACGTCATTTCCGCTGGTCCGAACCTGATAAGTCGTCCTCTTGCGGATGACCCGGTCTCTCAATTCATTTTTACCGCCGATGCTGACGAAGTGCCTGCCAGCCAGTTCATCTTTACCGCTGACGCGAACGTAGACCCGACATCCCAGTTTATCTTCACCGCCGACCAGTTTATCTTTACGGCGGATCGCAATCCCGGTCTCTTCGCCTATATCGCGCAGCCGACTTCTACGCTCATGAACTACGGCAGCGTCTCCAAACACCACAGTGGCTCCGGCGTGATCGTGGCTGTGCTGGACACGGGCGTCTCCCGACGTAACTCTCTGCTCGCCGCTCATGTGCTGAACGGCTGGAACACTCTGGATGGCAACAGCAACACCGACGACAGTCCCAGCGGCATTGACACCAACGGCAACGGTATTTTCGATGAGGATGCCGGACACGGCACGATGGTCGCGGGCCTCATCAACCGATACGCACAGGGCGCGAGCATTCTGCCGGTGAAGGTACTCAACAGCGATGGCGCGGGCAGCCTGTGGGCCACGACGGAAGGGATTCGCTATGCGGTTGCACGTGGTGCGAAGGTCATCAATATGTCGTTCGGCTCCACGCAGGACTCTCCTATTCTTCAGGAGGCCATCAAAGACGCATGGCAGGCAGGCGTCATCATTATCACGGCGGCGGGCAACAACAACACCGACATCCGACAGTATCCCGCAGGAGACAACATGACCCTGGCGGTCGGTTCTGTGGACACTCAGAACGTCAAAGCCTCGTTCTCCAACTATGGCAAATGGGTGGATATCGTTGCGCCCGGCGTGAACGTCACCAGCACCTTCTGGAACGGTCACTATGCTTCCTGGTCTGGCACCTCGTTCTCCTCTTCGATTGTCGCTGCGGAAGCCGCCCTGCTGGTCTCCATCTGCCCGGACTGGTCTCCGAGCAAACTCCGCAAGCAGATACTGAAGAACGCCGATTCCGTCAACGCGCAGAACCCATTCTACAAGGGCCTACTCGGCAAGGGAATCGTTGACTTCGATGACACACTGAACATCAACTAGTTCAGAGGGACGCTTCGACACCGTCTGCGAGCCTTGTCTATCCCTCCTGATGGGGCAAGACAAGGCTCGCGGTATTGTGTGCCAGGCCGAACGCTTCCGGCAAAATACGCAACTTTTAGCGGTTCGTGCTATCATATAGAGGAGACCGAAGCGTATTTTGTGCGGGGCGCGGGAGAACGAAACAGGTATGAAACGGAACGGAAAATTCGCGGCAGGCTGGCTTCTGGGAGCGGGGTGTTTGCTGCTTGGGGCGGGAGCGATGCTGCCGGCAAGCGGCGGACAGGGAACGAAGCCCGCGCCGCCGAAGACTCAGGCCGCGCCACAGGACATCGAGTTTTTTGAGACGAAAGTACGTCCTCTCCTGTTCGAAAAGTGCTTCGGCTGTCATGGCAAAGCGCAGCAGCAGGGTGGTCTGCGCCTCGATACGCTAGCGGCGACGCTGCACGGCGGTGGCAGCGGCGCGGCGCTCGTTCCCGGCAACCCGGAGAAGAGCCTGCTAGTCAAGGCCATCCACTACGATGGCGCTCTCAAAATGCCGCCCGCAGGCAAACTGAAGCCGGAAGAGATCGCCGCGCTGACCGAATGGATCAAACGCGGAGCGATCTGGCCCGGCGAGAAGGCGCCTGCTGTTCCGGTTGCGGCCAACGGCGAATACGTGCTGACGGACGTGCAGAAAAACTTCTGGTCCTTCAAACCTTTTCATAAATCCCCACTGCCTGCCGTGAAAAACAGCTACTGGGGCAAGACTCCGATAGACCGCTTCATCCTGGCGAAGCTGGAGGCGAAAGGGCTGAAGCCCGCCCCCTTCGCGGACAGACGGACGCTCATCCGCCGCGCCACGTTCGACCTGCTGGGAATGCCACCCACCCCCACCGAAGTGGATGCGTTTGTCACGGACACCGCCCCCAATGCGTTTGAAAAAGTGGTGGACAGACTGCTCGCCGACCCGCGCTACGGGGAGCGCTGGGGCCGTCACTGGCTGGATGTGGCCCGCTATGCCGATAACAAAGGCTATGTCTTTACGGAAGACCGCGAGTACCACTACGCCTACACCTATCGGGACTACGTAATTCGCGCTTTCAACAACGACCTGCCCTACGATCAGTTTATCATCGAGCAGTTGGCTGCCGACCGTCTGCCACAGGGCGAAGACCGCAGCAAACTGGCCGCGCTTGGCTACCTGACGGTCGGGCGACGCTTCCTGAACCAGCAGCCGGACATCATAGACGACCGGATTGATGTCACCTGCCGGGGCCTGATGGGGCTGACCGTCGGGTGCGCCCGCTGCCACAACCACAAGTTCGACCCGATTCCCACCAAAGACTACTATTCGCTCTACGGCGTTTTCGCCAGTTCCTATGAGCCGAACCCCGCCGTGGTCATCTCGCCGAAATCGGTGGCGGAACCCTACGAGAAGCAGAACAATCAGCTCGCGGCCACGCAGAAGATCGTGAACGATGTGACTCTGGCGCAGATCGCGCTGCTCCGCAAAAAGGTCGAGAAGACGCCTGCCGAAGTGCCCGCCGATGCAGCTAAAACGCTGGCAGGTTTTCGGGAGGGAACGCTGCCCGACGATAACCAGTACAACAAGATCGTCACCGGTTTCGACCCCGCCGCGCAGGACAATCTGCGGAGTATGCGAGCCAAAATGGCGGAACTCAAAAAGACGATGCCTCCCGTGCCGGAGTTCGGGATGGCGATGCTGGATGCGGACAAGCCGTTCGATCCCTACGTCTTCATTCGCGGCAATCCGGGCAATCATGGCGACAACATTCCCCGGCAGTTTCCCCTGATTCTCGCGGGTGAGAGCCGCAAGCCGTTCACGCAGGGTAGCGGACGGCTGGAACTGGCACAGTCTATTGCCAGCCCCACCAATCCCCTGACGGCGCGGGTCATGGTCAATCGGGTCTGGCTCGGCCATTTTGGCTATGGCATCGTCCGCACTCCGAGCGATTTCGGCTTCCGGGGAGAGCCACCCACGCACCCGGAACTGCTGGACTGGCTGGCCTCCGAGTTCGTCGCGCCGGAGGGCCTGGGAGACAAATACGCCTGCGGCTGGTCGCTCAAACGCCTGCACAAGCTGATGCTGCTTTCCAGCGTCTGGCAGCAGAGCAGCGAAGGCGACGCGCATAAGACGCTCGTGGACCCGGAGAACCGCCTGCTCGCGCACCAGAGCCGACAGCGACTCGACCTGGAATCGATGCGGGATTCGATCCTGGCGGCAGCGGGAGACCTGGATACAAAAATGGGTGGCCCGGCGGTGCAGTTGACGACTGCGCCCTACACTAAACGCCGCACCGTCTACGGCTATATTGACCGGGCCAACCTCCAGAACTTCTTCCGCTCGTTCGACTTTGCCAGCCCGGATGCCAGCAGTGCCCAGCGTTACCATACGACGGTTCCGCAGCAGGCGCTCTACATGATGAACAGCCCGTTTGTGGTGGAGGAGGCGAAGGCGCTGCTGCATCGCCCGGAAATGACGGCGGCGAAAGACGATACTGGACGTATCCGCACCGTCTACCGTCTGCTCTATCAGCGGCTTCCGACCCTGGACGAAGTGACGGCAGGCTCGAACTTCCTGAAAGCCGTTGAGCAGCTTCGCCCTTCCCAGACCGCGCTGGCCTCCGCTCCGGCAGCAGTCCCGACAGGGCTTGCCCCCTGGGAAGAGTATGTCCAGACCCTGCTGATGACCAACGAGTTCCACTTCGTGGACTGAGGCCAGATACCGTTTGCCCGTGAAACGATTGAGAGGACGTCTCCCTGTGGGTATTCACAGTGGAGCGTCCTCTTCACTATTTGTCGTGCCGTCGTAACACGGGTGCGAACCGCCCCAGGAGCGGTAGGCCCGATCAGTTCGCGGGGAGGGAGACGTTCGCGGCCTGCCGTCCCTTGTCCGTTTCAATGGACTCGTAGACGACTTCCTGGCCCTCGCGGAGCGACTTAAAGCCGGTCATGGTGATGACAGAGTAGTGCACAAAGACATCCGCCCCATCTTCCGCTTCAATGAAGCCGTATCCCTTAGCATCATTGAACCACTTTACTTTCCCTGTAGACGTTTTCACAGATTCTCCTCTTATACTTCCCCCGCCGAAAAGCGAGTTTCAACGCGCCCGGATCGTTGTCCAGGCGTACAGACGACAGCGTACGATGAAGATTTCCCGGACAGGGGCAGCACCACCCTCCGGCGAACATTGGCTTATCGTACAGACTATTGACTTGCATGATTTGTGCCACTTTGACGGGAATCGAGGATGTGCAGGATAATTGCATGTTTTTTGTACGTCCGCATCGTAAGCAAAGCACTTGTGCGTCTGCTTCTGCCTCGAAAAGAAGCCCCTGCGACCGCCAAACGCACACCGTCCCCGGAGAAACTCTCCGGGGACGGTGGTTTGTAAATTTATCCTGTCGGGATACCGCGTTTTCAGGCTGCGGCGGCTTCCACAGGGGTCTCTTCGACAGCAGACTCGGGAACGGCGTAGACGCTGACGCGCCGTCGCTTCTTATCGCCCTCGAACGTCACCACGCCGTCAATCAGCGCGAAGAGGGTGTAGTCGCGGCCCATGCCGACGTTCTTGCCGGGATGCAGGGGGGTTCCGCACTGGCGTACCAGAATGTAACCGGCCTTGACGACCTGACCGCCGTACTGCTTGACTCCGCGTCGCTGGGGATTACTGTCGCGTCCGTTGCGCGAACTTCCCACGCCTTTTTTGTGTGCCATCTTGCTGTCTCCTCGAAAAAAGTCTGTGCGAACGCGGTCTAGCCTACAATACTGGTTATCTGGAGTTTGGTCTGCGACTGCCGATGTCCGTAGCGGCTGTGCTGTCCCTTTTTGGGCTTGTAGGTGAAGCCATTGATCTTCTTGCCCCGGCCCTGCTCCAGGATCGTCGCGACGACCTTGACTCCGGCGAGGGTGGGAGCGCCGACACGCATTCCTGCGTCGTCGCTCAGCATCAGCACCTCGGTCAGCTCGATGGTCGTCTCGGGATCGCCGATCAGTTTCTCGACAGTGATTGTCTTGCCTTCGGCAACCTTGTACTGTTTGCCGCCTGTTTTGATGATAGCGTACATGAAAACTCTCTCCCTGACGCTGCTTTCCAGCGAAAAATTGCTTTTTGCGTGATGGCGAGGCCCGTTTGCAGCCCATCGCCGCGTCAGGCACAAAAAAACCTGACTCCTGTCTCAGCCAGCGTTGAAATATACCACAGTTGGCGCGGAACTGTCAAGCCAAAACGCAAAATCCGGGCAGGAGAAGAGCCTCCTTCTGTGGAATCCGCTGTCTATAGGAGTGTGGCCGTAGTGTAACGTTTGCTGCGCCCGCTGCGAGCGGGCAGAGGAGTGACGAGAATGACGGAAAGAAACGAACTTACTGAGGCAGCGACCCCCAATGCGCTCTCCCGGCGTGACCTGCTCCGAACCGGCACCGCCCTCGGTGCGGCAGGCGTTCTGGGAGCAGGATCGACCGGACGCGCAGAAGCCGACCCTCCGGCAGCCGCCGTGAAGGTTCCAAAAATGCCGATGCAGGCTCTGGGCAAAACCGGCATGAAGGTCTCGCGGTTGGCGCATGGCGGCTCCTGGGACATTGACCCGGAGGTGCTGAGCGTCGGGCTGGAGACGGGCATCAACTACATTGACACGGCGGAGTCGTATCGCGGTGGGCAGAGCGAAAGGGCCATCGGCGAGTTCCTGAAGGCGCGGGGAGCCACCGGGCATACGGCAGCCCGCAAAAAACTCTGGCTCGTGAGCAAGACGCACAGCCACCGCGAACTGGAGAAGCGGCTTCAGCCCTCACTTGACCGGCTTCAGCAGGACTACGTGGACTGTTTCTATATGCACCAGGTGCGCGACCCGAAGATGATAACGGACCCCGAGATCAAGGCGACGGCGGCGAAACTGATAAAGTCCGGCAAGACCCGCTTTTTCGGCTTCTCCACCCACGATGATACGGTTGTGGAGTGCCTGAACGCGGCGGCGGACAGCGACTTCATTGATGTCATCATGTTCCGCTACGACTGCCACTACTACAAACGCGACGATCTGGAAAAGGCGATGGACCGCTGTTTCAAGAAGGGCATCGGTCTGGTCGCGATGAAGACGCAGGTCGGCGGCATGACCCTGCCGGACAAATTCGACCCGTTCCGCAAGCGTGGCCTGAATCAGCATCAGGCGGCAATCAAGGCGGTCGCGGTGGACGAGCGTATCGCCTCAATCTGCTCGGAGATGACCAACCTCGACCATGTGAATCAGAACGCGGAGGCCGTCGCCAGCAAACTGACCCTCGCGGAAGCCGATGCCATTCAGGAGCATTCGCGCCTGGTGAGTCATCTCTGGTGCCGGGGCTGCGACCATCTCTGCAAGGCTGCGAGCGGCGCGGGCGCGAACCTCGCCGTCGCCGACAGTCTGCGCTTCCTGATGTATCACGATCACTACAACAAGCCGGAACACGCCCGTGACCTCTACGCGCAGCTCGCCCCTGAGCAGCGGGACCTCGCGGCGATTGCGGCAGCGGACTGGCAGGGCGCGGAAGCCGCCTGCCCGCATGGTGTCCCACTGACGAAACTGATGGCAAGAGTGCGCGAACGCCTTGCCTGAGCGAAGCAGGGCCGAGAGCGAAATGCCCTCGGCCCTTTGAATTGAATAGAAAGGTTTGGAACAATGAAAGTTCTTCTCATCGGCGGCACAGGGCTTATCAGCACCGCCATTACGACTCAGCTTCTGGAACGCGGCGACGACGTGACCCTCTATAACCGGGGCAAGAGCGAAGCGCGGATACCGGACGGCGCGAAGTTCCTGCACGGCGACCGCAAAGAGTACGCCGCGTTCGAGGCGCAGATGGCGGAAGCGGGCCATTTCGACGCGGTGATGGATATGGTCGGCTTCAGCCCCGCCGACGCGGAAAGTGTGGTGCGGGCCTTCAAAGGGCGCATCGGGCATTTTCTGTTTTGCAGCACGGTCTGCGTCTACGGCGGGCCTGCCTCGCACTACCCCATCCACGAAGACGAACCGCGTCGGCCTATCGGCGGCTACGGGGCGAACAAGGGCAAGTGCGAGGATATTCTGCTGGAGGCGGGCGAACAGGGCGCCTTTCCGGTAACCATCCTGCGCCCTTCCCAGACCTACGGCGAGGGCGGAACCATCGTCCACTCGTTCGGCGGGCGCACCACCTATCTCGACCGCATCCGCAAGGGCAAACCGATTGTGGTGCATGGCGACGGCTCCTGCCTGTGGGCGGCCTGCCATATCGAAGACGTGGGGCGTGGTTTTGTGGGCGCGGCAGGCAATCCGAAAGCGTTTGGCAAGCGCTACAACCTGACGGGCGAAGAGTGGATGACCTGGAACCGCTACCATGAGGGCGTCGCGGAAGCCTTGAACGCGCCGAAGCCGACTCTGGTGCATATCCCCACCGACCTGCTCGCCAGAATCGCGCCGCGCCGCTCCGGAATTAGCATTGACATCTTCCAGTACCCCAGCATCTTCGACAACTCCGCCGCCATCGCCGACCTCGGCTTCCGCTACACGATTCCCTGGGTCGAAGGCGTCCGCCGCACCGTTGCGTGGCTCGACTCACGCGGCAAAATCGAGAACAGCGACGACGATCCCTTCGATGACCGCCTCATCGCCGCCTGGCAGCAGCACACCGCCAGCATGACCGAATCCCTGGCGGGCATTGACGGGTAATTTGTGCGTAAGTTCTACCATATCGTTTCGAGTATCATAACCGAGGAAACACCGTCTGGCAGGCACCTCTGCCGACCTCCGCCTATTACTGCCTACCGCCGTCTGCTCGTAACGACGGCCACTTCTTCATTGCCATGGGGATTGCACCCGCTTTCCCCTCTTTGTGCTTGATAGGGAGATCCTTGACTATGCCTGTCCAATATTCCGAACGCTCTTTTGCAAATGCTTTCGCTGCCCCTTCTCACGCCGTGCCTGCCTGGCTCTGTCGTGCCTCTTTGTCAGTGTGCCTCTTCATCACCGTAGCGCTTGCCTGCCTTCCCTCTCACGCAGACCCGCCTGCCCCACAGACATCTGCTGCCTCTGCCAGTCAAACGTCTCCGCCAGCCTTCAAAGCCAACCCGGAAGTTCAGACCCTGCTGGATCAGGGCAAAGCAACCCTCCAGTCTGGCAAGACCAAAGAGGCTACCGACCTCTACGAGCAGGCGCTCACCAAAGCCCGATCCCTCTCCGATCGAAAAGGCGAGACGGAAGCCCTCCGAGGACGAGGCAACGTCTACCTGGCGATAAACGATCCACAAAAAGCGCTGGAGCTCTACCAACATGCTCTCTCTGTCGCCCAATCCCTAATGGACGCAACCGGGCAAGCAAACGCTCTTTACAACAGCGGCACTGTCTACGGCAATACTGGTCAGCCACAGAAGGCACTGGAGTTCCATCAGCAGGCTCTCCCGATTTTCCAAGCTATCGGTGACAAGGACGGTGAAGCAGCTACTCTCAACAATATCGGTATTGTCTACAGCGATACCGGTCAGCCACAAAAGGCGCTGGAGTTCTATCAGCAGGCTCTCCCGATTTTCCGAGCCACCAGTGACAAGAATGGTGAAGCAGGCATTCTCGACAGGATAGGTTTTGTCTATAGCAATACTGGTCAACCCCAGAAAGCGTTAGAATTTTATCAGCAGGCACTTCCGATCCAGCGAGCTACCGGTATAGGTATTGTCTACAGCAATACCGGTCAGCCACAAAAGGCACTGGAGTTCTATCAGCAGGCTCTCCCGATTTTCCGAGATACCGGTAACAAAAACGGTAAAGCTGCTGCCCTCGGCAATATAGGTCTTGTCTATTATGCTACCGGTCAGCCACAAAAGGCACTGGAGTTCTATCATCAGGCTCTCCCAATTTACCAATCTATAGGCAACAAGAATGGTGAAGCAGGCACTCTCAACAACATAGGTCTTGTCTACAGAGATACCGGTCAGCCACAAAAGGGGCTAGAGTTCTTTGAGCAGGCTCTTCCGGCTTTCCGAGCTATAGGCAACAAGAATGGTGAAGCAGGCACTCTCAACAATATAGGAGTTGTCTACAGGGATATCGGTCAGCCACAAAAAGCGCTGAAGTTCTTTCAACAGGCTCTTCCAATCCTGCGAGCCACCCGTGACAAGAACGGGGAAGCAGACACTCTCGACGCTCTCTCTGGCGTCGAGCAACGATTACATCATCCAGGGCTTGCTCTCGCACATTCCCGTCAGGCAGTGGCTCTTCTCGAACAGTTGCGTGCAAATCTCGGCGGCTACAGCGAGAGCAAGTCATCGTTGCTCGCCTACAACCTGCCCGTCTACTACCACTGCATCGCTTTGCTCCTACAAAGTGGACGGACGGAAGAAACCTTCGCTCTTGCTCAGAAAACGAAGGGACGGGCACTCCTCGATCTGCTCGCCTCCGGTCGGGTTGTTCTGGATAGCGCTCTGACCCCGCAAGAGAAGCAGCAACAACAAGACCTTCGGTTCCAGGCAGATTATCTCAATCAGCAGATGGTCAAGGAATCTGCACAGAACGAGGTCGGTAGCAAGAAACGCTTTGCCGCTCTTCAGCAGCAACAGAAAGAGGTGGAGGCAAAGCTTCAGACCGTCACCGACACTCTATACGCCCGGCATCCAGGATTGGCCGACAAGCAGATCGCCAGGACTGCAACCCTTGCCAGTCTGTCCTCCCTCCTGCCCTCTGACACGGCGCTGTTTGACTACATCGTCCTCTCCGACAAAAAGCTCTTGCTCTTCGTCGTCACGAACAATCAGGGGAAAGCAACGGTCAAGGTCTATCTAATTGCAGTCAGTACTGCCACGCTGCAAAAGGAATGCGCCGCTTTCCGTACTGCCTGTGCTGATCCTCGCAAGGATTATCGCCCGCTCGCAGCCCGATTGTCGCGTCTACTGCTCTCGCCTGCCTCCGCACAACTCGCTGGGAAGAAGCGTCTGGTTGTCTGCCCGGACGGTCCACTCTGGAACGTACCGTTTCAAGCGTTGACCCTGTCCGATGGCAAGCAGGCAGGTTCGTTCCTCTGGCAGCACTACGATCTGGCGTATGCCTACTCCGCAACAGGAGTCCAGGCGGCGCTTCGGACACAGAGCCAGCGGACGATGAAGCCTTCCGGCAGTCTGCTGGTGATGGCGAACCCGGACTTCGGGAGCAGCAAGCGCTTCGGAGACCTCGACGACCTGCCCGGTCAGCGGCCACTCCTCGCTCCAATCCGTCCTATTTTGGCTCCGATCCGACCGCTCCTGGCCCCTATCCGGCCACTCCTGGCTCCCATCCGTCCCATTCTCGCCCCTATTCGCCCACTGTTAGCTCCTATCCGGTCTGTACCCGAACTGCCTTCCAGCACAATGTCCGCTTCTCTCGAAGCACAGGGGGGAGGGATTGTTCCTCTGCCCGGCACACAACGCGAAGCCGACGCCCTGCATCTCCTGTTCCCCGAGGCAACGGTCTTCACCGGTCTGGCCGCTCAGGAGAGTACGGCGAAGGAGCAGATGGGCAAGTATCGCTACCTGCACTTCGCCACTCACGGCTTCCTCAACGATGCCGCTCCCCTCCTCTCCTCCATCGTTTTTGCACAGCCAGACAAGAACGATGTGAAAGCCAGCAAGGAGGACGGCTTCCTGACCGCGAGAGAGGTGTTCGACCTCCAACTCAACGCCGACCTCGTGACGCTCTCCGCCTGCAACACCGGACGAGGCAATATCCGAACCGGCGAGGGGGTGGTGGGGCTGAGTTGGGCATTCTTCGTGGCGGGAGTGCCGACTCAGGTGGTGAGCCAGTGGAGTGTGGACGATGCGGCGACGGCGCAGTTGATGCGAGTGTTCTACAGCCATCTCAAAGCAGGGGAGGGCAAGAGCCAGGCATTGCGGCAGGCGGCGCTCTCGCTCCAGCAGGA
>JBBRLP010000075.1:0-26305 GCA_038231295.1 Chthonomonadales bacterium | reverse complement strand
TTTCATGCGTATCGCCGACGCCAGCGCCAACTCGGAGTTTATGGATACTGGAAAGCGGAGCAGGTAGACACTCCGTCAATGCCGTTACGGTTCGCTGCGTAGACAAGAATTAACCAAATGAAACGGAACGCACCCGATTGATTTCTGGGAGTACACCTGTGTGAACTGTCTGCGAACGCTCCCCTATCTCAAAGAGTGGAATAAACGCTACGCCAAAGACGGCCTCGTGATTATCGGCATCCATACCCCAGAGTTCGCCTTCGCGCACGATGGTAAAAATGTTGCGAATGCCGTCAAGCAGTTGGGCATCACCTGGCCGGTTCTTGTGGACAGCGACCGCAAGAACTGGGACGCCTATCGCAATCAGTACTGGCCGCGCAAATACTTTGTGGACAAAACCGGCAAGATCGTAGCAGACCATGCCGGAGAGGGAGGGTACGAGGAGAGCGAGGCGCGGATTCAGAAACTGCTGAAAGAGATCAACCCCACGCTGACCTTCCCGAAACCGCTTGCCCCGGTTCGCGACACGGACAAGCCCGGCGCGGTCTGCTACCCCACGACACACGAACTCTATACGGGCCAGCGCGGAGCCTTTATCGGGCAGTTGGGGAATATCACAGACTACGCGGCGGGCAAAACAGCGACCTATACCGATACGGACAAGCATGAGGATGGGAAAATCTACGCGAGCGGCCTGTGGCGAACGGAAGCGGAGAGCCTGCGTCACGCCCGGACCATGGACGCTCTGGACGACTTTATCGCCATTCGCTATCACGCCCTCGAAGCCAATGCCGTCCTGAAACCTGAAGCAGACAAGCCTATCGTCGTTTTCGTGACACAGGACGGCAAACCGATCCCAAGGGACGACGCCGGGGCGGACATTCTCTATAACGACAAAAACCAGAGTTACCTGCAAGTCAGCGAACCGAGAATGTACAGGCTGACGAAGAATGCGAAGTTCGGAACGCACGAACTTCGCCTCGCGACGCTCTCTTCCGACCTCGGCGTCTATTCGTTTACATTCAGCTCCTGTGAGATCAAGAAGGAGTAGCCCGTTAGCCTCTGCGCTCAATGATCGAGACCGGATCAAGACGGGAGAGGCGCAGACCAATAGTGAGAACGGCGACGAGGGTAATGGCGAAGGGAAGAGGCAGCGTGAAGACGAACGAGTAGGGATCGAAGGGGTCGAGGAGCAGCCCTTTTGGAGACAACAGCCAAAGTTTGAGCATCCAGAGCAACGCCACCGTACAGACGCCCCCTGCCGCCCAGCCTGAAATGCAGAGCAGACTCGTTTCTCCCAGAACCCGACGGATGAGCAGGGCGCGAGGATAGCCTATCGCGGAGAGAGTGGCGATCTCCGGCAGACGCTGTGTGAAGTAGATATTGAACAGCAGCCCGCATACAAATGCGATGGAAAGGACAATGATTGTCACGACGAGGTTCAGGATAAGATAGAGGTTCGAGAGCGCACTTTGCGTCTCCTTTACCAGGCCAGAATAGCGCCATATCCGCGCATTCCCCTTCCCCACGCACTTCTCAATCGCATCGTCGAGTTTCTCCTGCGCGGCGGCATCTCGCGTGGGCGCAAAGGCCAGATAGCCGCTCCAGGTAAAGGGAGAGTTCATGTCCACGAAGGTCTTTGAAGTCAGCCCCATCCAGCGCGGCCCGTGCAGTATCCCCACCAATTTAACGGGAACCGGGGCGTAGTTGTCCTCCGAATCGGGTTTGAGCAGGATGTCCCCCAGTTTCAGGCCGAGGTTCCGCGCCACATCGTCGGAGATGACGGCTTCCGGCTCTCCCTCGGTCGGCAGTCGGCCTTTTGACAGATGCACCGAACAGCGCGTCATAAACTCCCGGCTGTCTTCCGGCGCGAGGCCGAAGACCGGAAAGACCATCTTGCCGAAAATCGTCTTGACGCGCACCTGATACGAGTGCGCGGGTGCCAGACGGCCAAGCTGAGGCAGCCGCCGGATACGCGCTACCTCGGTCTCGTCCATTGTCAGCGAATTACGGGGAGTGAGGCCGGTGCAGTAACGGTTGTAGCCGTAGAGCGTGAAGACGGTCAGATCAATCGAGTGGATGATGGTCACGACACTCGCGACGAGCGTGACGGCCACCACGATTACGAGCGCGATGGGCAGCACCCGCAGGAGGTTCCGTCGGAGGAAGAGGAGAGGGCTTAATGCGGAGTTCATAAGGCCGATTCAGGCAGGTGACTGGTATCGTTGAAGAGCAGAACGCGGCGGAACATTCCGTCGGACAGGTCTTTCTCTTCGATAACGCTCAAAGACGCATTCTCGAAGAAGAGACGCCGCTGCGAAGTAATCGGAGCGTCCAGCGCGTCGCAGAGCAGCGCGCGAAGACTGCCGCCATGCCCGACAATAACGATTCGGCTCTGGCTGGCTGATTCGGCGCGAATTGTGTCCAGAGCGCCGAGCATCCGTTCCCAGACAGCCCCCAGCGATTCGGCCCCCGGCGGACGATGATGGAACGGATCGAGGCGATAGTTCGCCAGCAGCTCGCCATCGCCTCGTGCCTCAATCTCCTCCAGTGTCAGACCTTCCCACTCACCGAACCCGGTTTCCCGCAGCTGCGGCAGCGTCCGCACCGCCAGCCCCAGAGGGCGGGCGATAGCCTCGGCAGTCTGCGCGGCGCGGGAGAGATCACTCGACCAGACGGCATCAGGACGAGGGGTTAGATTCGCCAGACGTCCGGCAATCCGCTGCGCCTGCTCCTCCCCTTCCGGCGCGAGGGGAACATCTGTCTGGCCCTGCATCCGCAGGGTCTGATTCCAGGTCGTGATGCCGTGCCGCACCAGATAGAGCCTACGCGCCGCAGGAAGGCTCACCCTTAGTGGATTCCGGGAATGCTGGGCGCACCACCTGTTGAGGGCGGAGGCGTCTGCTCTTTGTACCCGGCAGGCGGTGTCCAACTGAACTGGCTTTCAGCGACCGTACCGTTTAGAACCTGACCGGTGACTGTCTGCACGAGACTGCCCTTGCCGCTGTCTATGGTGAGTTTCAAGAACTGATAGGTCTGCTTGTCCACCATCAGCAGTATCTTGACTTTCTTCGCCTGTTCTTTCTGCTGGGGCGTCAGATTAGCCGGGACATTCGGCTTGAGTACATACGCTGGACGAGAATTCACCGTCGTTTCCGGCTGAAGCGTAAATCCAACCGTCGGATTCAGCACCGCGAAGAAGCGAGCGAGCGTGTTATCGGTGGGGGCCGGAGCCTTCTGATACAGTTTTTTGTCCGTAGAGAACATGACCAGCGATTTGCCATCGCATACCATAGACTGATGCATCGTGACCGACTTGCCTGCGGAAGCGCCACTGGTCGTGTTGGCAACGAGAAATTTGTTCGGGGCTTTGAAATTGATCTTCACCGTTGTCGTCTGGGTCGCCGGTTTGCCCTGGGGAGTCTGGCCTTTTTCAAGCCGTGTAATGGTTCCCTGGTAGGCTTTCGCATTGGAATAGACGTCGGTCATCTTCTTGTAGATATCGGCGCCGTTGGCTTGCGCCCCGGCGGGAAGTGGCGTGGAAGCCGTATAGAGAACAGCCAGCAGCGTCGAAGCGAACAGGCTAGTCGCCTTCCGGGACTGCACAGTTGTCCGGCGCAAGAGGGACTGAAAAAACGACATGAAATGTCTCCTTAAAGTGGTCGCCGCTCCCTGCGGCCTGTGTTCATCCTGCGTCATGGGCTGAAAGCCTCGGCGTGAGACAGTTACGCCGCACATGGACAAACAGTGTAGTATACCATACGCAGCCTCTTTCCCCTCGCATTTCATACCACTTCCGGGCAGTCGTCCGTGCGGCTCAGAGCGGACTGCGGTCGGCATCAACGAAGACGCCGGACAGCGTGATCGTTTGCGGCGTTACCGGCCAGATGGCAACAAGAATGGTATTTGTGAAGCGATACGTCAAGTAGGCGCCTTCCCCGAAGCCTTCGACGGTCCGATTGTCAAGGCGATGCCCTGCAAGGTCGTAGATGTCCACATCCACGACCTGATTCTGTCGTTTGTAGTCTAGCAGATAGAGACTGAGCAGGTGGGCGGCGCCGTCCGAGGAGTTGATTCTCAAGACCAGCGGCTTGCCCCTCGGGTTGGAGAAAGCGATGGGTTCCCGCAGCGGTACGCCCGGCCCGTGATAAGGAATACGCATATCCTCCACCGTGGCCTGCCTTTCCAGATCAACCTCCGAGTCCTGCTCCTCGAGACGTTCATCGAAAGGACTGCTGACAAAAGTCACCTCGCCCGTTCCCCGCTGGAGAAGGATAGCAGGGATTTGAAAGATTGTCCTCCCGCCTTTGATCGGCACCAGGAAGCCCTGACTTCCATACTTACCGACCCAGTTGCCCTGCGTCTTATCGTCCCGGCGCACAAACGCCGCTTCGACTGCTCCCTTCGCTGGCAGAACCAGCATAGGCAGGGTCTCCCGATAGCGTTCTTTCCCTGCCTTCGTCACGATCAGGGTCATCTCCAGGAGGGTATTGTCGAGAACGAAGGGCGCAGAGAGTGAGAAGGCGACAGGAATGTGTCCGCCGAGCGGCACACTGACCGGCAGAACGGCTTCCGACAGCACCTTCCCGGCATCGCGTTTCGGAAACAGCGTCAGGCGTATATGCAGTTGAAGCGCCGTGCCAACAAATTCGTCATTGAAGACAACCAGGGAGCGTGTGGCTTTCACGCCGCTGTGCAGACGCGGCCAGTAGGTTCCCCACTCCCCTCGCCCATCTGAGCGGGTGTTGGCGGTGTCGAACTCCGGGTCGAACGCCGCGACGGGCGCGAAGGAACGCTGAATTCGCAGGAGAGCGGCATCGCTCCAGGGGCTGGACGTGTTGAGCAGCGAATGCCCTACACCGGGGGATGTGTGGAGATCGGGCAGAGCCGCTGGCGTCAGCCCCGAAATGACGCCCGGCCAGACATCAATAAGTGTATAGGGGCGGATGTCCGCGTTGCCATGCTCGCGCAGGGCGCGGGTCGTCAGGGCAAACCAGAGCGGCCCCTGCGCCTTCGTGTCAAACGGCCAGACAAACTCGCCCTGTCCATACGGCCTATCTATGTGGGGGTTACCTCCCGTAGCGTCCGGGAAACCCGCAGTCTGGCTGTCGTGTTCGATGATGCCGAAATTCGGCCACGTCGGGTAGTCCGCGTTGTCGTCTATAGACGCGGGACGCGTGGGATCCGTCTCCTGCGCGGTCGTATAGAGGCGGCGGATGAAACTTTCGGGCGCTCCGTTCAGTCCATTTTCCAGACTCCATTTGAAGACGCTGGGATGATTGCGGTCGCGGAGAATCAGTTCCCGCAGATGCTGTGTAAACGCTTCCGCCACAAGACGGTCCCCGCTGGTGCGATTTTCAACGCCGCTTATCGCCGTCTCGGGAATGACCATCATTCCGAGTTCATCACACACCTGCATCATATACTGTGTGCAGGGAATCTGATTCATGCGGACGACGTTGAGATTGAGCCGCTGATAGTTTCGCACCGACTGCGGCCAGCCGCCATTCCCTTTCGCAGGAGGCAGAAACCCCGGCAGACGTGCGAAGGCATCGGCGCCGAGCAGACTTTCCGGCAGACTGTCGCCGCGCAGGTTAATTCGCACTCCGTTGAGCGTGTACCGGTTCCCACGCTGCCCTGTCGAACAGAATCCGAACCGCACCGACTCCGTTTGGAGAGGTGTTCCAGCGCCGGTTGCCTTGCCCGCCCAGAGGCTGAGATTGAGGAGATGCAGAATAGCCCGATAGTCCGCACGATACGGAACGTTGGGCCACCACCAGGAGGGTTTACCGGGTGTCCAGGCAAGATTACGAATGGGGATGATTCGGGTCACGCCCGGCGGCAGCGAAATGTCCTGAAGCGGCGCGATAGTCGGGTAAGTCCATTTTGCGCCGGGAGCAGCGGAGCGCAGGGCGGCAGTGAGAGAGACTTTGCGGGGTTTGCTGGAAGCGTTGTCAAGGGTCACCTCGATGTCGAGGGTTCCCCGCTCCGTGTTTGGCTTGACAAAGACGTCGCGGATAGCGGTCGCAGGAAGGATTTGGAGGCTGACCCCGCGCAGGATGCCTCTCGCTTGCCGGTCGGTTCCTACGGTCGCTGCGGGAACGGTGAATTTGCCGCCTGGGTCTTTGAAGAAGGATTTGTCTCGAACGGCAACACGGAGGACAGCCGTCTTGCCGGGCGTGACGAATCGGCTGATGTCCACCTGGAACGGCGTCCATGCGGAGAGATGGATTCCCGCCACCTGAAGATGCTCGCTGTCCGGGCCAGCAAAGACGGTGGCTTCCCAGTTGACGGCCTCGAACACGAGCAGCGTTACCTGTTCTCTGCCGGGAACGGCGTCGGGGATGACGACCCGTCGCTCGTAAGTTCCGGCCGTCTCTTCGGGGAATCCATTGAGTCGCCATCCTCCCGCAGGCACAGGCAGGGTTCGAGCCTCCGCACCTGGCCGGGCAGGCCGAAATGTCCAGTCCGTGGACGAGGCCAGATTGACCTCCAGAATGGGTTTTGCCAGACTGCCCCCAATGCCCCCACACAGCATCGCGCCAATCAGCAGAACCAAATTGCACAGACGTTTAAGCATCATCTCCCCCTGCCGTAACTCCAGGCACAAGTTTCGACAGGGGAACCTGATTTTCCTGGCAGCCTTCCCTGCGCGGGGCGCACCCCTATCGCATGAAAATGCCTTCTCCCCCAGAATTGGGGGCCGGGGGGCGAATTGGGGCCGGGGGCGGCTATTTTCCTGGCAGTGTCGTAGTCCGACAGGCGCAGCCAGTCTGCGTCACCCCGTCTGAACCATTTGCAGGCGCTCCAGCCCTCATTTGAAGACGGCAGTAGTTCTTCCGACACAGTGGTATTCAAACCCCAGGCGGCGCATCTTCATCGGGTCGTAGATATTGCGTCCGTCGAAGAGAAGCGGAGACTTCATCGAAGCCTTCACGCGCTCCATGTTGAGCTGCTTGAACTCGTTCCACTCCGTCACGATGATGAGTGCATCCACCTCCTCCGCCGCCTCATAGGCATTGCGGGCATAGCAGATCTGCGGGAAGATCGCCCGTGTGTTCTCCATCGCTATCGGGTCGTAGGCTTTGACGGTCGCCCCTTCCGCCAGCAACTTGGCGATGATCTCCACTGACTTGGCGTCGCGCATATCGTCAGTATTGGGCTTGAAGGCCAGTCCCAGCACCCCGATACTCTTCTTATCGAACGAGCCGCCGACTTCTACCCGCATTCTGTCCAGGAAGCGTACCGCCTGCTCCTTGTTGACATCCATCACTGCGTTCAGCAGTTTGAACTCGTACCCGTTCTTCTCGGCGGTGCGGGCGAGGGCGCTGCTGTCCTTGGGGAAGCACGAACCGCCATACCCCAGACCCGCATTGAGGAACGCCGAGCCGATGCGGTGATCGAGTCCCATGCCTTTGATGACCTGAATGACATCGGCACCGACCGCATCACAGATGTTGGCGATACTGTTGGCGAAGGAGATTTTGGTTGCCAGGAAGGCGTTGGAGGCGTATTTTATCATTTCCGCGCTTGCCACGTCCGTGATGATCATCGGGCGTTCCAGCGGGGCGTAGAGTTCGAGGATCTTCATAGCGACCACCTGATTCGGAGCGCCGATGACGATACGGTCAGGTTCCAGCGTGTCTTTGATGGCGCTGCCTTCGCGCAGAAATTCCGGATTGCTGACTACATCGAAGTCTACGTTGCGGCGGCGGTTGGTCTCGATGATCTCGCGCACCATGTTGCCTGTGCCGACCGGAACGGTAGATTTGTTGACGATGACCTTATAGCGGTTGAGGGCCTTGGCGACGCCTTTGGCGGCTTCCTGCACAAAGCTCATGTCCGGGTCCCCGGAGGGCAGAGGCGGCGTTCCGACGCAGATGAAGACGACATCGGAATGTTCAACGGCTTCATGCAGTTCCTGCGTAAAGACGAGGCGGCGGTCTTCGACGTTGCGCTTGACCATCTCCTCAAGTCCCGGCTCGTAGATAGGCATCTCGCCGCTTTCGAGCATGGCGATCTTTTCGGGGTTTTTGTCCACACAGATCACATCGTTACCGAGGTCGCTGAAAACGCACCCCGTTACCAGGCCGACGTAGCCGGTACCGATGACACAGATATTCATTAGATTGTCACTTCCTTCCCACTGAACAAAGGGATTTCACGAGTAGTAGCCCTCACAGTATAGAGTTAATTGCACAGAACGTGCCAAAGCAAGCGATGGGTGAAAATGAAGTCAGTCGAAGCCAGTGGGCCTCTCTGTTGCTTTCTCGTTCAAGAAGCGATTCAGGTTGCATAAACTCCTGTTCCCGTGCGGTTCGAGTGTCAGAAAACAGTCGGTAACACCTGATGTAAAACAGGATAAAAATGATTTGCATTAACTGGAAACTTCGGAACAGGGCGGATCGTTACACACTACAGGGCAGAATCTGCCTGCAATGGGACAAAGCAACCGGCCAAATTGTCAGAATGACGGGAAGGAAGGTCAACTAAACGGTCATTATTAATCACTAACTCTAAGAACCCCATCATCTTACGCAACCAATCAACCGGAGCGATAGACTTCGGTGAGAGAGCCCGGCAGGATTACATTCCGCACGGGATCCAAGTTAGTACGAAAGGAGTGCGACATGCGGCGTAGGTTTATTTTACTGGTGTTCACGCTGCCACTTTGCTTCCTGCTTCTGGCAGGGACGCGACTCTCTGCCTTCGCTCAAATGCCTGCGAGCTACCAGCTCGTAGACCTGGGTACGCTCGGTGGCTCGAGTAGTTACGGCTACAATATCAACAACAATACGACTGTCGTCGGCTATTCCGATACAGCCAATAACGCCGCTTCACGGGGATTCTACCATACAGGAGCCAGCGCTCTCAACCCCTTCGTGGATGCGATTGGCACTTTCAAAGGGCCTTCCAGCGCCGCGTATGGTATCAATACCACTGGCAATATCGCAGGCTACGCGCAGACATCCGGCGGAGATTCGCATGCCTTCCGCTTCTATACCTCACAGGGCATTATGGAAGATCTGGGTACTCTGGGCGGTTCGAGCAGTGTTGCCTACAGCATCAGTGACAACAATATCGTCGTAGGTTACTCCTACACCACCGGGAACTCGGCGCAGCACGCATTCACCCATGTGGGGACAGGACCCATCACCGTCGCAGATGATATTGGCACGATGGGGGGAACGACTGCCGCGGTCTTCGCTATCAATGGCACCGGAGATACTACGGTCGGCTACTCGACACTCAGCGGGGATACCAGTATTCACGCTTTTCGACATCTCGGGACGGGTTCTCTCTCAAAGACGACAGATGATCTGGGAACGTTCGGAGGAACCAACAGTTTCGCACTCGGTGTCAACAACAGCAAGGTGGTCGTCGGCTACGCCCAGATTGCGGGGGACGCCGCCTATCACGCCTTCAAACACTCGGGGAGCGGCCCGATCAACAAGGTCACGGACGACCTCGGCACTCTCGGCAACACATCCAGTTTCGCCCTGGGCCTGAATACCGCTGGTGTTGTGGTAGGGTATCTCGACGATGGCTTTGGGAACACCACCGCCTTCCTCTACGATACTGCGCTGCACAACCTGAACAGTCTGCTGAAGGCGCCTGCCGGTTGGCAGGTGAACTACGCGCAGGCGATCAACGACAAAAACCAGATAATCGGCACGGCTACCGCACCGAACGGCGACACCCATGCGGTTCTGCTGATTCCCGCTGGCACCGGCTCCACCCCTACCGTTCCCGAGCCAGGCGTTCTCTCGCTGTTTCTCGGCGGCGCTGTCGCAGGCGGCCTTCTACTGCGACGCAAGCGAAGGTAACGATCGCCCTAACAATCAACCGCCTCGCCGCACCGTCCTATCAAAATCGCTCTCCGATTGTCAGATGCAATCGGAGAGCGATTTTCATGGCGCTACCGTCATGTCGAAAGTCGCCATCTGTGTTGGGGTTCCCAGGTCGGTATCTTCCGTCCCTATGCCCGAGAAGCGCACCGTATAGCCTCGTTCCGCCGCCACACGTTTGGCCCACTCCTGGAACTGCGCCCGGGACCATTCAAACCGGTGATCGCGATGCCGGAAGTTTCCGGCGGGCAGACTCTCCCATTTCTGGTTATAGTCCGCATTGGGGGTGGTAATGACGACATGACGCGGGCGGGCATGACCAAACACGACTCCTTCCATTGCGGAGAGACGGGGTGGGTCCAGATGCTCGATCACTTCGACGAGAAAAGCGGCATCGAAGCCCTGAAAACGGTCGTCCCGGTAGACTACGGAGCCTTGCAGCAGACGGACGCGCTCCTGCTGACGGGGAGACATGGTGTCCAGATGCAGACGCTGTGCGGCCTTTTCCAGAGCCGCAGAGGAGACATCTACCCCCACAACTTCACGCACCGCTCTCTCCGCAAGCAGGAGTTTGAGCAGACGGCCCTCCCCACAGCCCAGATCGAGGATTCGCCCGGCAGGAGGCTGTATCTCACGCACGGAGGCGATAGCGGCATCCATACGGGCCTCGTTCAACCGCTGGGGCTGCTCTGCGGCGGCCTCCTGCGCTTCCGCCTGAGTATCTACCTCCTCCCGGCTCTGTCCCATCTCCTCCCGCAGCGCCTCCAGACGGTCCACTGCATCGCGCACCATCGCCTGCCGATAGTTGAGATAGCGCCTACTGATCAGCGCATATTCAGGATGACCGGGCAGCCAGCGTTCGCCTTTCTTGAGGAGTTTTTCCACCTCGTCCGCGCCGACAAAGTAGTGCTTGGAGTTGTCCAGAACGGGAAGGAGGACATAGAGATGCGTGAGGAGGTCCTGCACAGTCTGCTCCCCACGCAGAGCCATTCGGAACAGGGACGATTCTCCCCAGGCAGGAAAGGCTCTGTCCAGAGGGAGGCGCTCCAGAGACACCTCATAACCAAGCGGCTCAAAGAGGCGACGAACCAGTTCCTGGCCGGGAGGGCATTGCAGAACAGAGAGATGGACCTCGAAGGGCATCTTCTCGTCTACGCGCTCGGGACGTTCTTTGCTGCGGCCATTCATGGCAGTGCCGAACGCTTCGGTGAGGGCCACACAGAGCAGACTCGAGGCAACATAGGGACGGTCGTTGACATACTGATCGAGGGTATTGCGCTGGCGGTTATTACGCACGAGGCCGACCGGGTCTATTTCGAGCAGTAGGGCCACCGTTGTCCGCTCTGGGCTGCACTCGGGAGCGAAGACGGTTATCTTACCGAACGAAGTGCGGGCTTCGTAGAGATTGGCCGGGTTTTTGTGCAGCAGATAGCCGAGGTCATCGGCATGGGCAGCGGTACAGGTCAGGGTCAGAAGCAAATTTTGGCTCCCTCACTCACAGTTTACCGAGGAAGCGGCCAGGACTGAACGTGCCTTTTGGATCGAGGGCCAGTTTCAGAGCGTGATGCAGAGCGAACTCTCCGCGTATCTCTCCGAACCGGGCGATGTCTTCCTGCGGGGCAAGGTCGGCGGCAAGGTGCGTCCAGACCACATTGGCTTCCTTCGGGACGAGCGCTTTCACTCTCCTGACAGTATCCGCATCGGCTTCGTTGACAGTCAGTGAGATGATTCCTGTGGAACACTGCACGATCAGGCGTGAACCTGGCAGTTCCGCAAGCTGCGAAACGAGCGAGATGGCCTGAGAGGGCAGAACGGCCATGCGGAGGGCGATTCGCTTTTCGGCAGGCGGGGGATTGAGGCTATCGCGCAGAATCGTCAGTTCCGGCGGAGGGATGACGTTGGGCAGGGAGTTCCATCCGGCGATAGAGAGACGCCGGGCGAACTCGCGCACTTGCCACTCCACGCGAGGGGCAATCCCTTGCAGCCCGATGAGCAGCCGCGCTCTCCCTTCCGGTTCATTCGTCGCGACGAGGAAGGTCGGGGCGAGCCGGGCCTGATGCAGTTCCAGACCTAGCCGCACCGCTGCCTGAAGACTAGGCGCGTCCCAGGAGACAGTTCTGTCCGCTTCCGGCAACGGGCGCAGTTTGAACGTGAGTTCCGTCAGAACGCCCAGCGTCCCCCGCGCCCCGGTGAACAGTTTGCAGACATCGTACCCCGCGACGTTCTTGACGACTCTGCCGCCGCCTTTAACTTCTACCCCGCCCGTCATTACGGCTCGCAGGCCGATAAGCAGGTCACGCGGCGCACCGTAGGCGGGTCGCCAGAAACCGGAGGTTCCCCCCGAGACGATACCGCCCATTGTCGCCCTGTCTGCGTTCGGGACATCCAGCGGCAGAAACAGACGGCGTGAAGCGAGATGCTGCTGCAAGGCGGCCAGAGTGACACCGGGTTCGACGGTGACGGTCAGGTCGTCGGGCTGAAAATCGGTGATGCGGTTCAGGCTTGAGGTGCGAAGGAGAAGGTACGGCTTATCTGGAGCGAGCGGATAGCCTGTCCCGAGTTCCGTCTCTCCCCCACTCACGACGACCGCGACCTCCTCGGCCTCCGCAATCTTGACGATGGCGGCGACGACATCCGTGCGGTCGGGAGCGACGATGGCGCAGGGAGGCGTTCCGAGGCCGCCCGGCACTTCGCCTTCGTGTGCCTGCGAAACGGATTCCTCACCGGAAATCCGCTTCAGTTGTTCAAGAAAGTTTTGTTCGTTCACGGCCTAAGATTCGGCAGCCCGCCCGGAACATCCTCCCTGTCCTCGCAAGTTCAGGCGCGAAAGTAGGGACAGGCGCCGCACAGAGGATTTACGGTACCTTGCGCCGAATGTCAGCCTGTCGGATCGAAGGAGAAAACCAGTCAGATGAGTACCAGAGTCGGTGTCGGACACAGCGAAGTAAGCGATTCTTTTCAGGCGGGGGTCGCAGCGGCGAAAATGGCGTGGGAGCAGGGACTATTGACTTCCGCTTCGCTAGTGTTGCTCTTCTCGACCGTGCAGCACGATCCCGTCGCGCTCCATGCCGGAGTACGCAGCGTGGTCGGAGCCTCGGCCCGACTGACCGGCGGCTACGGCGTCGGAGTCATCACCAACGCTTTCCTCGGCTACGATTCGGCTCTAGTCGGACTTGCCATCCTCTCCTTCGACAGCGTCGAGGTCTCCCTCTTCCTTGAGACGGGCCTGAACGACAACGAATTCGCGACCGGTCAGTCGCTCGGCAGACGGATTGCACAGGCGATTCCACCGGGAGATGCTTCCATGCTGCTGCTCTACGATACCGTCAATCTGGTTTCCGGCGAATTCAAGATGAATATGGCGACTCCTCTCCTGCACGGAATGTCCGAATACATCGCCGCCTGGCCTGCGATGGCAGGCATGGGGATGATCGGCGATATGCAGCTTCAGCCGACCTATCAGTGGTGCGACGACCGGATCGTGCAGCAGGGGGCGATTGCGCTCCTGCTCTCCGGAAACATTCGCATGGACACGGTCATCCTGCATGGCTGCAAACCTGCGAGCGGCTACCGCACGGTCACGAAGACCGACGGAGCGGTCGTTCTGGAGATTGACGGCAAACCCGCCCTCGATGTGATTGCTGAGATGCTCGGCGCGGATGTCGGCCTGAGTTGGGAGGACTACGCCTTCTTCGTGACGCTCGGAGTCAACCGGGGCGAGCGTTACGGGGAGTTCCGGGAGGAGGACTACGCCAACCGACTCTGCATCGGCGTTGATGCCGAGCGCAAGGGGCTGGTCATGTTCGAGAACGACCTCGAACCCGGCATGGACGTACAACTCATGCGACGAAGTGTCGATTTTCAGTATATCGCCGAGCGGGTCAAACTGCTGCTCGCGAAGGCAGTGGGGCGCAAGCCGCTATTCGCCTTCTATATTGACTGCTCCGGCAGAGCGGCAGCCTATAGCGGAGTCGAGGAGGAAGAGGCAGTTGAAGTCCAGCAGGCGCTTCCTGCTGACATTCCACTGCTCGGGGTCTACTCCGGTGTGGAGATTGCAAAAGTAGGGGGGCAGGTACAGGCGCTCGACTGGACGGGTGTCCTCTGCCTCTTCAGCGAATGAGCGAGGGTGCGCCCGAAGAGACGGGCGATGTCGCCGCACTCCGCAAGGAGATGGAGTACTACCGCACTCGGCTGGACGATCTGGCCGGGCAGGCAATCCGGGCCGATTCGGTCGTCTCTCGGGCGAAGCGAGAACTGAAGCAGCGGCGGCAGGGGTTCGCCCTCCTGACCGAACTGCATCAGCGGATCGCGACAGACATGGAGCCGGAACAGATTTTCTGTCTGACGCTCGAACGCCTGGAGAAGCAGTTGAAGATGGATCGCTCCGTCGTTCTGCGCCGCGAGGAGGGTTCGGAGACGTTTGTACCCTGCTTCTCGACGGGGTTCCCCAACGCAACCGCCGAACGCCTGCGGGCCATGCGCCTCGACCTTCCCCTCTCCTTCCTCGAAGCGCGGACGCCGCTGCTCGTGACGCAGGCCACTCCTGCCGAGCCGTTCGGTACGCTGTTGAAGTCGAGCCTGGAGACGCCATTTTTCGTCTGCACTCCGATCAGCGCTGGCGAAAATACGGACTACTACCTGCTCTCCGGGCGGATGCGTGAGGCCAAGCCCTTTTTTCCACCGCTGGACGAGGGGGATGTCTACACGATTCAGAGCATCGCGGGGTTTCTGGGAGCAGCCCTGCACAACGCCGCGCTCTTCGCACACACGCAGCGGATGGCACGCTCCTTCGCCCGGTTCGTCCCGACAGAGTTCCTCGAGTTTCTTTCACGGCGCAGCATCGTTGATGTCGAGTTGGGCGATCAGACGCAGCAGGTGATGACGGTTCTTTTCTCTGACATCCGCTCTTTCACTACCCTTTCGGAGCAGATGACCCCGGAGCAGACATTCCGGTTCATCAATAGCTACCTCAACCGTGTCGCACCCGTTATTCAGGAACATGGCGGCTTCATTGACAAATTTATCGGGGACGCGATCATGGCCCTCTTCCCCGGCGACCCCGTCCATGCAATACGCGCCGCGCAGGGACTCCAGAGCGCAGTCGAAGGACTGAACGCGGAATTGGCTCTGACCGGACAGCCACCCGTCAGCATCGGCGTCGGCCTGAACACGGGCCTGCTCATGCTCGGAACAATCGGCTTCGCGGATCGTATGGAAAGCACTGTCATTTCGGACGCCGTTAATCTCGCCTCCCGTATGGAAGGGCTGACGAAACACTACCATGCCTTCATTCTGCTCACGGGCGAGACTCTGCAAGCCGCAAATCTTACACACGATGAGGGACGAAATTTGCGCCGGATAGATCGCGTAACTGTCAAGGGCAAAACCGAGCCTATTGACGTCTACGAACTGTTCGGCTCCCTGCCGGAACCGGAACTGAACTTGCGTCGGGGATATGCTCCGACATTCGCAAGGGGTTTCGCGCTCTGGTGCGACGGAGAGTTCGACAACGCCGCCACTGTCTTCCAGTGCATTCTGGCAGGAGACCCGACCGACCCGGTAGCGGCGCTGCATCTGGCCCGATGCCGACAGATGGCCTCCGAAGCCCCGCGTCACGATTGGTCAGGCGTCACCGTCCTCGATCATAAATAAATAATGAAGCAAACACAGTACGACAGGAGGAGCCGGTATGAGCAGGTTCACTAGACGACAGGTGGTGCAGGGGGCTTCCGCACTCCTCGTCTCGGAGTTGATGAGTACGCGGGCGGCGGAGGCGCAGGAGCCTACGTATGGGGCGGCGGCGGGAGCCACCTGTCTGGCTCTGAGCAGCGACGGGGAGTTGTTGGCGGTGCCGATCAAGAGCAAAGGAGTCGCGATTTTCGACTATGCCACGTCGAAGTTCTTGCGCCTGCTGACGGTTCCCGAGGCGGTGAAGATAGAGTCGCTCGCACTGACAGGACCAGGGACACGTCTCGGTGCGCTGAAGTTGGGAGCGGCGGCTCCGATGCTGGCAGCGGGAGGCTCAGATGGAACCGTGCGACTCTGGAATCCGCTGACCGGCGAGAGTGCAGGCAGTTTTCCGGCGCATGAGAAGGCAGTTACCGGGCTGGTCTTCAGCCCGGAAGGCTCCTGGATGGCGACAATCGCGAACTTCGAGACCCGAATCCATCTGTGGAACGTGGCTCGCAAGGAACGAATCAACGCTGTGCCCGGCCTCGCGGTCTCCATGGACAGCATTGCCCTCAGCCCCGACGGCAAGACGCTGGCGGTCGGAGGCGTGAGTTCCATGCCCGTCGTTCACCTCTACAATGTCGTTGATCCGGCCCTCACGAAACGGTTCTCGGGAGTGCTGCGCGGCAACCATACCCTAAGCGTCCATGCGCTCGACTTCAGCACAGACGGCAAACGTCTCGTCAGCGGCAGCCTGGACAAGACCGCCTGTGTCTGGGACACCGAGACGCGCAAGCCGCTTCAGACCTTTACGAAGCATACCGAACCGATCCTGGCGGTCGGTTTTCACCCGAGCGGCAAACTCGTCGCGAGCGCCGGACTGGATAGGACCCTCCGACTGTGGAGTTCGGAGACGGGCGAGGAGCCTGGAAACCCGCTCAAGGTCGCCGGTGAAATCTACGCACTGAAGTTCGCTGCCGATGGCAAATCCGTCGTTCGTGTCGGACAGCGTGGGGTCGCCCGCGCCGACCTGACTTCCGCCTGACGGCTCGAGCATGGGGTCGCTGCCGTCCGGCTTCCCGGTCTCTGCCATTGACGCGGCTCGGCGGACAGGGTTATAATGTGCGAAGGTTTGCAGCCTGCGGGCGGAGTGAGGTCTTTATTGCGGCAGAACGGAACTCGGAAGGAACATAGCGTCGAAATGGAGCCGCCGGGCAAAGAACTCGGCGTCATTGTGCGCGGTTCCCTCTCCGAAGGGCTGGAGATGCGCCTGCACGAAGCCGTGAGCGTCGAGGAGTTGCGCGTCGGGAAGTTCGTCGTGGCGCAGGGAGAACGCAACCGCTTTTTCGCCATGCTGAGTGATGTTCAATTGGCGACCACGCATCCGGGGGTGCTGCTTCGCCCGCCCCGCCCGGACGAGGCGTTGAGCCGCGCCGTCCTCAGCGGCACCAGCACCTTCGGGAGTGTCGAACTGCGCCCGATGCTGATGGTTCCGAACGATGCCGCAGAGGACGACGAAGACGCGCTGCTTCCCGTCAAGACCATCCCTCCCCATTTTAGCCCGGTCTTCGAGGCGAACCGGGACGATGTGGCGCGTGTCTTCGGGGATGAACGGCGCGGCCCAAAGTATTTCCATGTGGGAACGCCGCTTGATATGGAGACTCCGGTCTGTCTGAACCTCGACCGCTGGGTCGAACGCTCGAATGCCATCTTCGGCAAGTCGGGAACAGGCAAGACCTTCCTCACACGTCTCTGCCTCTGCGGGGTCATCAAAGCGGACAAAGCCGTCAACCTCATCTTCGATATGCACAGCGAGTACGGCTGGCAGGGAACCACCGAGCAGGCAGGCCGCAGCTCCGTGCGCGGCCTCAAGCAGTATTTCCGCAACCGCGTCCAGATATTCACCCTTGATCCGGCCTCCTCACGGCGGCGCGGTGTTCCGTTCGACCATGAAGTGCGTATCCCCTACAATCAGATCACAGTCGAAGACATCCTGCTGCTCCAGCGCGAATTGAACCTCAACGCGACAGCCCTCGAAACGTGTTACCTGTTGCTGCGTAAGTTTGGACAGAAGGTCTGGCTGCAACAGTTTCTGGAGATGAGCGTCGAAGATATCAAAGATTTTGTCGGAGAGAACAACGCGCATCAGGGGGCATTGTCTGCGCTCCAGCGCAAACTCATCCATCTTACTGAACAGTGCCAGGATTTTCTGCTGCCGACGGTAGATGCCGCAGATGATGCCGTGGACAGAATTCTGAGCGTCCTCCAGTCCGGGCGCAATGTGGTTATGGAGTTCGGTCAAAACGACCGGCCTGTCCAGTATATGCTGGTCGCCAATATTCTCACCCGCCGCCTGCATACGCTCTATGTCGAGGCGAAAGAACGCGCCATCAGTCAGAACGGCGCGGAGCCGCGTCCGCTCGTCATCACCATCGAAGAGGCGCACAAGTTTCTGGCTCCGGGCCTTGCCGAGCAGACCATCTTTGGAACGATTGCCCGCGAAATGCGAAAGTACAATGTTACCCTGCTGCTCGTAGACCAGCGGCCCAGCGGGATAGACGACGAAGTGCTGTCACAGGTCGGCACCAAAATCTGCGCTCTGCTCGACGATGAGAAGGATATTGATGCGGTACTCGCAGGTGTAAACGGGGCTTCCAGCCTCCGAACCGTGCTATCTAGCCTCGAAACAAGGCAGCAGGCGATGCTCTTCGGCCATGCGGTCCCGATGCCCGTCGTCGTTCGCACCCGTCTGTACGACGACGAGGCGTTCCGCCAGGCTATGAATACTGGCCTGCCGCCCGGTGAGCAGCAGGAGGAGCCTCTCCAGAGGCGCGAGCGTCTTGAGCGCGACCGAAATCTCGATTTCGCATGAAGGATCGAACTCCGTCCCGATGATAAAATCTGTTTTCCAATCTGCACCGCTTTGCTGCCTTCTGTTCTCTGCCTGTCTGACTGCGCCCTTCGTCGCCCACGCAGAGCAGAACGAGAAGAAGGCCCCGCCCGTGGCCGTGCCTCCTCTGCCACGCAAGTTCGGCCCTATCGAAGTTTCGCATTTTCGCGAGATGAACTGGGAACCGAACTCGGCGATGATTCATTTTGAAGGCGGAGTGGTCGTTCTCTACACTGACCCGATAGATGGCATGCCGACCACGCTCAACGCCGAGACCGTGGACTACAATCTGGACAAAGGCGAACTCCAGGCAAAGGGAGATGTCACCGACCCGCAGCATCCCCTCCCCCTCCGTGTGACTCGTCAGGATACGATTTTCACGGGACAGGAGATCAGCGTCAATCTCAAAGATGGCCTCGGTACACTGACGAATGCCGAGATTCAGTCCGAGTTCTTTCATCTCAGCGGAGAACGGATTGAACTCCGTCAGGGAGTCTATCTCGTCACGCGAGGAACCTACACGACCTGCATTCACCGCCACCCGGACTATCACATTACGGCGAAAGACATCCGACTTGAACCGGGCAAATCCCTGAAGGCGCACAACATCACCTTCTACGCTGGCCCGACTCGACTCTTCACTCTTCCTTACTACAAACGCGGTCTCTCGCACAGTACCGGACAGGGGTTCCCTTTCACGCCTGCCTATAACAAACACGACGGACTCGGTGTGCATTATCAGGACAGCCCTCTGGCCCAGAGTCATGAAGTCCTACGCCTCGACATTCTGGCAAATCTGAAACGTGCGCCTACAGGATATGCAGCCTATCAGAAGGATATTCAGCTTACGGCTGATCCCCTGCCGCCGAGTTCTGTTATTTCTACCCTGACGCATCCTCTGCAGGGGATTCTGGAACAGACCGCACCGCCTACTTATCAGGATTATACGGAGAATATCGCCGAAACGCCGCGTGTCCGCCGTGTCACCATGTACGGTGTCGTGCAGAATCAACAGTTTCTCTACAACCGCAAATATACCGATCTCAGCATCTCTCGTTTTCCAGAGGTGGGTGTCCGATTCCTCAATCTCTTCGGCTCGTACCGCCCCGACTTCGGCGGGGATGGCGGTCGGTTGCAAAAGCCTCCGCAGGTTTTTACTCCCCCCCACAACTTCGGTTTTGCCCCTGGAGTAAGGCCCCTTCTGGACGTTATCGCATCTGTCGGCGCGATGGAGGAGTTCCCGACCCACACTACCGCCGGCAGAATCGGGGTTCGAGCCAGCCTTGCCTCCCCGCAGTTTCTGCTTGGCAAACGTCTGTCAGCCCGAGTCGGCGTCTCCGACTGGGCCGGGTTTTATTCTACCGGCGACACCTACACGCTGTTTTCGCCCGAGGTGGAATTCAACTACGTCATGACGCGCACATCGCGATTCAATGCTGGCTACAGTTTCTTCACAGACCTCGGACAGACCCCTTTCCTGTTTGATCGCCGAGACGTCCGTCAGGAAATGCGCCTCTCCTATCATGTCGAAGGCCCTGTCGGATTCGGCTATACCACCAAGCTCGACATTGGACGCTCCCGTTTTTACGATTCGGAGTTGGCTCTTACCCGGAATTTCGACTGTATGCAGATCGGTCTGTCCTATCGCCTTCGCTCGCAGTCCATCGGAATCATCTTTAACTTCACCCCTCCTGTCCGGCGCTCCCGGGCAAAATAGCGCAGAGAGACACAGGACGGGACACCCGACAGACGCGAACGCGCTGCCGGAACGCAACTTCCCTGTTCTCCCTGCTGTCACGAATACAAACGCGGCGTCTCCGCCTCGAAATTCAACCGAAAAGGAAATCTCTCCCTTATGGCAGCGCAAAATATGGATCAACTGGTGTCCCTCTGTAAGCGACGCGGCTTTATTTTTGGCGGCAGCGAAATCTATGGTGGTCTGCAGGGAACCTTCGACTACGGTCCGCTCGGCGTGGAATTGAAGAACAATCTGAAAAAGCTCTGGTGGAAACACAACGTCTATGAGCGGGACGATATGGAGGGGATTGACTGCGCGATTCTGATGAACCGCCGCGTGTGGCAATACTCCGGCCATGAGGAGACATTCGTGGATCCCCTCGTGGACTGCAAGACTTGCAAGGGCCGATTCCGCGCCGACAAACTTCAGGACGGTGTCTGTCTCAAGCATCCCAAAATGCACCCCGGTGAGTGCGAAGGCGAACTAACGGAACCACGTGCGTTCAACATGATGTTCAAAACGGCTGTCGGCCCGCTTGCCGACCTGGAGTCTTTCGCCTATCTCCGCCCGGAGACAGCGCAGGGCATCTTCGTGAACTTCAAGAACGTAGTGGATTCAACCAATCGTAAGATTCCTTTCGGCATCGCACAGATCGGAAAATCGTTCCGCAATGAGATTACGCCGCGCAACTTCATCTTCCGGGTGCGCGAGTTCGAGCAGATGGAAATCGAGTACTTTGTACGGCCGGGCGAGGACGAGGCTGTCCATGAGCAGTGGATCGAGGATCATGTCAACTTCTGGGTGAACGAAGTCGGGCTTAAACGCGAAAACTTGAACCTGTACGAAGTCCCGACTGACGAACTCGCCCACTATTCCAAGCGGACAGTAGACCTGATGTACAAATTCCCCATCGGCTGGGAGGAGTTGGAGGGGATCGCCAACCGCACGGATTATGATCTTGGCTCCCACTCCCGCGAGCAGGCGAAGCTGGGACTGACGGCGACGGTCACGACCAACGAACACAGCACGGAGAAGCTGACCTATTTCGATCAGCCCAACAACAAGCATATCGTTCCCTATGTCATCGAGCCCTCTGCGGGTGTAGATCGCGGTGTGCTGGCGGCGCTGTGTGAAGCCTACGACGAAGAGACTCTGGAAAACGGGGAGGTCAGAACGGTACTGCGGCTGAAACCCGCTCTCTCACCCGTGAAGGTCGCGGTTCTCCCGCTGAAGAAAAACGCCGATGAGATTGTAAGCCTTGCCAAGAAGATCAAGAACGACCTTCAGGCGAGCGGCGAGATGCGAGCCGTCTATGATGACTCCGCGGGCATCGGCAAACTCTATCGCCGTCAGGACGAGATCGGTACCCCTTTCTGCGTCACGGTGGATTTCGATTCGCTGGGCCGAGGCGACGACGTTTCTCAAAAAGACACCGTCACTATCCGCGACCGCGACACCATGCAACAGCATCGCATTCCAATAGCCGAACTCGCGGCCTACGTGCGGGCGAGAATCTAAACTGGAGAGCCGGTGGTTGGCCGGGGATTTTCACCCCCGGACAACCAGCCGGATACTACTTGCAGTCGGAAAGGAGATTGAGAAGGAGGTCAATCTCTTCGGGAGTGTTATAGTGCGCTAACCCGATACGCACCGCGCCGCCCTGTTCCTCCAGGCCAAGGCGCTCCATGAGGCGGAGGGCGTAGTAGTTGCCGCTCCAGGAACAGATGCCGTGTGCGCCCAGGTACTCGGCGGTGGCGCGTGGAGAGAGACGGGGCCAGGTGAAGGCGAAGGTGGGAACACGCTCGTTCAGTCTCTGGAGGTCCGACAGCCCATAAATCCGTACATCCGGTATCTCCGCCAGTCCTTGCAGCAGTCGCATGGAGAGACTCTGCTCGTAGGCGTGAAGCGCTCGCATCCCTGCCCCTATCCGCTCCCGCAGCGAACCGTCCCCCTCTGCCCCATGTTTCACTCCTAACTCGGCGAAATAGTGGATGGCCGCTGCCGTTCCCGCCATGCCTTCGTGGTTCTGGGTGCCTGTTTCCCAGCGGTATGGCAGGGAGTTCTTCGCCGGACGCACTTTGTGGGGCGTGAACCGCTCCAGATGCTCTCGTTTTCCATAGAGCAGTCCGGCATGAGGGCCAAAGAACTTGTAGGCGGAGCAGGCGAGAAAGTCGCAGTCCAGCGTTTTCACATCCAGAGAACCGTGCGGCGCAAACTGCACGGCATCTACGAATACCAGCGCCCCGACCGCATGGGCCATCCGCACCACCTCCGCCACATTCGGGACTGTTCCCACAGCGTTGGAAGCATGAGTCACGGCGACGAGACGGGTGCGCTCGGAAAGGACAGCACGGAATGCTTCCCTATCCAGGGTGCAGTCCGACGGGTCAAAATCCACCCATTTGATGACCGCGCCCTGCGCCTGCAAGTCTGTCCAGGGTGAGACATTGGCGTCATGGTCGAGATTGGTCAGGACGATCTCATCGCCCGGCTTCAGTGTTTCGCCGAAGGAACGAGCGAAATGGAAAGTCAGGGAGGTCATATTCGGGCCGAAAACGATCTCGTCCGAATCCGCATTCAGCAGCGCGGCGGCAGATTGCCGAGCCTCCCGCAGAGTCTCATCCGTTCGTCTGCTGGTTGGAAACGCGCCTCCGATATTGGCGTTTCGATTCCGATAGTAGTCCATGACAGCGGTGAGGACGCCATCGGTAACCTGAGTACCGCCCGGATTGTCGAAGAAAACGAGCGGTACGCCGCTCTCCGCTTGATTCAGGGCAGAAAACTGGGAACGCACCAATGCGATATCGAACGTCTGCACGCATTTCACCTCGATTGAATTGGATACTCTCGGCTGTTCGCCGGGCAGCAGGGGCTTTCCTGCGTATATCCGTCTCATTTCACTCTCCGCACGAGGAGGAATTGACGAAGGGAAAAGTTAAACAACCGAGTGACCAACGACGGTCGGAAGACGAGAAGACAGGACAGACACAATGATGGTGTTGATGAATGCCGACGCGACGGCAGAACAGATCGAGGACGTGATCGAGCGCATCGAAGGCCAGAAGCTGCAAGCGCTGCGGCTTCCAGGTGACGAACACGTCGCCATCGGTGTTGCCAGTGCGATTCCTCCCGATGTTCGCGAACCTCTTACCCAGACACTACGGGCCTTGCCGGGCGTGGACAATGTCGTACAGATCAGCCGCCCCTACAAACTGGCTTCCAGAGAATTCCACCGTGTGGATACGGTCGTCCGAATCAAGGGAATCGAGATCGGCGGCAGTCGGTGCGTAATTATGGCCGGCCCGTGTTCCGTCGAGAGCAGGGAGCAGTTACTGACAGCGGCGAAGGCCGTGAGGCAGGCAGGAGCGACCGTTCTGCGCGGCGGCGCATTCAAACCCCGGACTTCCCCCTATGCCTTCCAGGGCCTCGGCATCGAGGGCCTGAAAATCCTCAAAGAGGTCGGGAAAGAGGTCGGCATCCTGACTATCACTGAGGTCGTCGCGCCGGAGGACGTTCCTATCGTCGCGGAACATGCCGATATTCTCCAGATCGGGGCGCGGAATATGCAGAACTATCCACTGCTAATCGCCGCCGGGAGATCCAGGCATCCTACGATGCTCAAGCGCGGCCCCAGCGCATCGCTGGACGAGTTCCTGCTTGCGGCGGAGTACCTGCTGCATCATGGCACACCGGACGTGATGCTCTGTGAACGCGGCGTCCATCCCCTAGATCGCGCCTATACCCGCAACACCCTCGACCTGAATGCGGTTCCGGTACTCAAACACATCTCGCATCTGCCGGTCATCATAGACCCCTCGCATGGAACCGGAGTCGCCCGCTATGTCCCGGCGATGGCACGGGCGGCACTGGCGGCAGGCGCGGACGGACTTATCATCGAGGTGCATCCCTGCCCGAAAGAGGCTCTCTCCGATGGCGCACAGTCGCTGACCCCGGAGCAGTTTCAACACCTCATCGCAGAAGCGGCACTCATCGCTCAGGCGGTAGGCCGCTCGCTGTAATCCCTGTGTTTTACCCCGTCCGGTTACAGGGGACGGAAGAATCGTCAGTAACGCACTCTCTCCCTTATCAGACAGGAGGACACGCTTTTAGCAGTGAAACGATCGAAACAACGAGTACCACAAGTACGGTGAGCGACTTCTGGATGGCGCGACGTGAGCAGCTCTTCTGGGCAAGCTGCATCTCTCTCATCGTCACCGCCATGTCATTCGCCATTCGCGGCAGCCTCATTACCCCGCTCGGCACACAGTTCAATCTCACCAAAGAGCAGCTTGGACTGATTACCGGCACGGCATTCTGGGGCTTCGCGGTCACCACTGTCATCGGTGGCTGGCTCTGTGATGTCGTCGGAATGGGCAGACTGCTGGCATTAGCATTTATCGGGCATGCCGTTGGTATCGTCACCACGATTTTCGCGGGCAACTTCGGCAATCCGTTTATGACCCTCTACCTCGGCACCCTGGCCTTCGGCCTCGCCAATGGTCTCGTTGAGGCAGCGTGTAATCCCCTCATCGCAACGCTCTACCCCGAACAGAAGATTCAGCGCCTCAACCGCTTCCACATGTGGTTTCCAGGCGGTATCGTCATCGGGGGCCTTCTGGCTTACGGCATTGACAAAGCGGGCATTGGAGGCAAGGAACACGGCTGGCAGATACAGATGCTGACGATGGTTCTCCCCCTCGTGATCTACGGCTTCATGTTCTTCGGCAAGCAATTTCCGAAGACCGAACGGTCTGCTTCCGGTGTCTCCATGGGAGACATGTTCAAAGCCTGTCTGACCCCGCTCTTTATCGTACTCCTCGGCTGTATGACGCTGTCGGCGGCTACCGAACTCGTGACGGGTACGTGGATGCCTAACATCCTGACCTTCACGACCGGGATGGAAGGTATTCTCTTCCTGGTACTCATCAATGGGCTTATGGCTATCGGCCGCAACTTCGCCGGTCCCATCGTCCATCGTATCTCACCAATCGCACTGCTGATCGTCTCCTCGACGTTTTCAGCGATTGGTATGTTCCTCCTTACCAAAGCGAACAGCGGAGCCACCGCGACCTTCGCCTCAATCCTCTTCGCCATCGGTGTCTGCTTCTTCTGGCCGACTATGCTTGGGGTTGTTTCCGAGCGATTCCCGCGAACCGGCGCTCTTGGAATGTCCATCATGGGCGGCATGGGGATGATCTCCACGGCTATCTGGCTGCCCATCGTAGGTAAGTATTACGATCAGGGAATCAACACATTCCTCGGCAACCCGACGCCTGAAAAGATGGATGCCCTCAAAAGTGCAGCGGCAGGCACTGCGGACGCGACACAGTGGGCGCACGCACAGACTGCGGGCGGACAGGCTGGACTGAACGTGCTGGTAATCCTGCCCGTCATTCTGCTGGTCGTCTTCATCGCGATCTTCGCCTATGACAAGTCACGCGGCGGCTACAAGAAAGAGATACTCGTTCAGGATCAGTGATGCCGTCAGGTGTTCTAACAATTGCATCAAACAGCGGAGAGGCTTCAGGGATGAAACCTCTCCGCTGCCGTTTTCGTCCTCTTGGAGAGAAGGAGGGAGGCAGCCATGTCCCACGAACAGGCATTCGAGCATCTGCCCGAAGAGACCGGTAGTGTACCGATCCGTGCTTGGAGCGCAGAAAGCCTGCGGGAGCAGGACCTCGCCACGATGCTGGAACAACGGGAGTTGACCGCAACGGTCAATCATCGGTTGTCCGCGCTTCGGCACGCTCCACTCGTCCGCCACGTCGGAAATACTCTAACAGTCGGGGCTGTCGTGTTCCTGAGCCTCGTTTCCATGGCTATCTGGGCAAATCACGAAAGGCCACCCTACCTCATCCCGGTCGCGCTCTTCTCCCTGATCTCCTTGAACCGCGCTCTGCGTTCCCTGGATAGCGCGAAAGCCGCACTGGCTCTTCAGGAATACGATTTGCGCTGGATCGGGCCGCTTATTGAAGCCCTCGCCTGGCCGAACCGCCGGATCAAAGAGATCACAAAGCATATGAGCCTTTTTCAAAAGTCGGCTGTCGCCGTGGTTGGTTTGTCCGCCAAGAATGCCACAGAGCGGGTTGATCGTCGATTTTACTGACAAACAGACGCCAATCTCGCCTTTTCCTGACAAAAGACGTCTCGGCAGACGTG
>JBBRLP010000074.1:0-26375 GCA_038231295.1 Chthonomonadales bacterium | reverse complement strand
GACACGTCTGCCGAGGGGTCTGTTGCCAGGAAAAGGCGAGATTGGCGTCTGTTTCTGAGTAGAATCGACTCTCTGCCCGCTCCGTAGCATTCTTGATGGGCAAAGCAACCACGGCGACAGCCGACTTTTGAAAAAGGCTCAGAAAAGATACAAAATGACAGGTCTTGAGCAGTATTCCGTGAGAGGAAGAGAAGTCGGATTTTTCAATCAAGGTTTTTAAGTGAAAAAGCCGCTACAATCACTACTGAAGGCTTGTTTATTGAAGGTGAGTATACCACAGATTCGATAAGGAAAAGGACGAAAAACGCGAGATAGAAGAAATTTTCCTTGACAAGAGACAAAAAACAGAGAATGAGAAGATAAATCGGCGTTCCATCTGAATCATCCTGTGGTGACTCAGATGGAACGCCGATTTTGAGACGCGCTACGAACTTCCAGAGAGCTAGGAAGATCATTGCTGTTGTCAGATGAAAAACACCCGCGCCTTGCTTTTGGCGAACTGTCAGCAAGGCGCGAATTTCTACTGGCTGGAGGGTTTTGAGACCTGTTTCTCTCCTGCCGGAGGAGCGCCTCCCCCAGCCGGGGCCATCGTTCCGGGAGCGGTAACCGCTGCGCCGGGAGGCGTACTCTCGGACTTCACTTCTCCGCCGCCCTTGTTCTCTGAACAGCCTGCGAGGAGGATCACACCGATTGCTGCCAGAAACGCGAATGTCAACTTGAATGTTCGCACAGTCTTTTCTCCCTGAGTGAGATGTTTAGCGGGTAATCGTCGGGCCGTAGGCCAGGAACCAGTTACAGCCATCAGCGCTCGCCTGACCGTCTACCCAGAGGTTCTGGGGCAGACCGGCCGTATCGGTCGTCGCCCAGGGGGAGAGTGCCGAGGGGTTCGGAACGTATTTCGCATGGCCGTCCATATAAGCGTAGTTGGAACCCCTGTTGCTGTGCGTCCACCAGGTCGTGTCTACGTTAAACGAATAGATCCAGGCGCCGGGACAGTTTTTGCCGCCGTCGTCCGCGATGAACATACCCTGCCACGTTCCGGCGGAGTTGAGCATCAGTGGGAAAGCGTTGGCATAGCGGGGCATGGTCGCTTTGCCAAGTCCTTCGGAGAACAGAATGACGGAGGCAGGCGCCGGAGAACCCGCGAGCGGCCACTGGTTCAGGTAGCCATTGTAGGTAGTAGAGTAGGTATACCCCTGCGCCGCCGAAAGAGATACCCCGAACACATCGCTTCGATCACGAGCGGCCGAGGGGCAGTTGATGATCTGGAAGTTCTTGGAGTAGGGAGCCGTCGAGTTTGACCAGAAGGCCTCGCGAGTAGGAGTGCTTCCGAACGCGCTTGTGGGCGTCGTGACGCTGGCTCCAGACCAGGAACCGCCGCTGTAGAACAGGCTGAGCGGGAAGGTCTCGTCATAGTCCTGAACATACTGAAGGACGGCGAGGGTCAACTGCTTCTGGTTGGAGATACAGGTCGTCTGCCGGGCCTTTTCGCGGGCCTGTGCGAAAACCGGGAAGAGAATGGCGGCGAGAATGGCGATGATCGCGATGACGACGAGCAGTTCGATCAGCGTAAAACCGCTCCGCTTACGTGGTGACATAGGTAAGACTCCTTAGGAAAGAGAGATGAGTGATGCAACAGGTCGCAGAAAAGAGTTCTGCTGACTGTGGAGAGGACGTACGAAAGAAGGAAGTAGTGGGCATCAGGAAACAGTGGATGTATGCCAGAACGCTTCAAGAGCCATTCTTGAAGAGGGTTCATGAGACTTCATTTCGAGTTTAGTACGTTCTCAGGATGCCCGCCATTGGGCAATAGTGTGAATATTGAGCGCAGCAGTCCAGAACTGACTGGCTGCCAAAATCTTCAATCAGGAGCGCAAGCGAAGTAAAAGAGACGGGGGCAGTTTAACGGGCTAAAATCAGGACGAAGTATTCAGGGAAACAAGGAACCTGTCCAGATATTTAGTATACCATAGATTGAGCGATTGGAAAGCGCAAATAAGCAAAAAACAAGAAGTCTCGCCGCGTCCTTTAGGTTTGTATAGACGACAGGGAGGCGCTCAAGGTTCCTTTAGGGGCCTGCCTCTGTTCAAAAAGCGCTGGCAAAGCATCGAAAGTGACAAAAAAGGACCGCAGAAACTCGGGGAATTGCCCGGTTCTGCGGTCAATCTGCTGGTGTGCGCCGTTTTGGATAGGCCCACGGCGCGGGACGCAACCAACTCTTTCCGTTTTTCGAAGAGGCGCAAATACACGCCCGGAAAGAGTTCTAACGAACAGAGTATTGACGATGCCGCCAACCGGCGGCGCTGACGGATGACAGAGAGTGTTCGTCTCGATAGGGAGACGAGGTGATTGTCCTGTAAACACACGGTAGCACCCTGTCTCGAGAGTGTCACAGAATTAGTGTGGGGAAAACGGAAGATGGATTTGGCAAGAAAATGAGAAGCACGGGATTAAATGAGGGTGTCTACAGCGAAGAGGAGCGGACCGAAACAGTCCGCTCCTCTTTTGGGGTAACAGAGCAGGGGACGAGACTTCAGGCAGCGACGCCGCGTTTCCAGCCAGGACGCTGCGCTTCGTAGGCGGTGATGGCGTCGGTGTGTTGAAGGGTGAGGCCGATGTCGTCAAGGCCGTTCAGCAGGCAGTGACGGCGGAACGGCTCCACGACGAAGGACGCGGAGAAGCCCTGCGCGTCGGTGACAGTCTGCGTCTCCAGGTCAACGGTGAGTTGGCAGCCGGGCGTGGCTTTGGCGCGGGCGAGCAACAGGTTGACGGTCTCCTCCGGCAGAGTCACGGGCAGGATGCCGTTCTTGAAGCAGTTGTTGTAGAAGATGTCGGCGAAACTCGGCGCGATGAGGGCGCGGAATCCGTAGTCGTTCAGTGCCCAGGGCGCGTGTTCACGGGAGGAACCGCAGCCGAAGTTTTTCCCGGCGAGCAGCACGGTGGCTCCCTGCACGGCGGGCGCATTGAGTTCGAAGGCCGGGTCGGGCGTCTTGCCGTCGCTGAGGTAACGCCAGTCGAAGAACAGAAACTCCCCGAATCCGGTGCGCTCGATGCGCTTGAGGAACTGCTTGGGGATAATCTGGTCGGTATCCACGTTGACGCGATCCAGAGGGGCGACCAGCCCGGTGATTCGGACGAAGGGTTCCATAGTGTGTGCTTTCTGCCTCTATTTCCAGTCACGGATGTCTACAAAGTGGCCTGTGATGGCGGCGGCGGCGGCCATCTGCGGGCTGACGAGGTGGGTGCGGCCGCCTTTGCCCTGCCGTCCCTCGAAGTTGCGGTTCGAGGTGGAGGCGCAGCGCTGACCGGGCTGCAAGATGTCGGGGTTCATTCCCAGGCACATGGAGCAGCCGGGTTCGCGCCAGTCGAAGCCTGCGGCGCGGAAGATGACGTCCAGCCCTTCGGCCTCGGCCTGTTCCTTGACGGCGTGGGAACCGGGGACGACGAGCGCATGGACACCGGGATGGACGGTGCGGCCCTGCGCGATGGCGGCGGCGGCGCGGAGGTCTTCGATGCGCCCGTTGGTGCAGGAGCCGATGAAGACTTTTTCGAGCGTCAGTTCCTGGAGCGGGGTTCCGGCGGTGAGGCCCATATATTCGAGGGCGCGGGCGACGGCGCGGCGGTCGGATTCGGAGGCGAGGGCATCGGGATACGGGACGGTGGCAGTGACGGGCAACACCATACCGGGGCTGGTTCCCCAGGAGATATAGGGCGCGATGTCGGCGGCGTTCAGCTCGACCAGTGCATCAAACGCTGCACCGGGGTCGGTGGGGAGTTTCTGCCACTCAGCGAGCGCAGCATCCCACTCCGCGCCTTTCGGGACAAAGGGGCGGCCCTGCACATAGGCGAAGGTCTTGTCATCGGGGGCGATCATTCCGGCCCGTGCGCCCGCCTCGATGCTCATATTGCAGACGGTCATGCGGGCTTCCATGCTGAGGGCGCGGATGGCCTCCCCGGTATATTCGACGGCGTAGCCCGTTGCGCCGTCGGTGCCGATCTTGCCGATGATGGCGAGAATGATGTCTTTGGCGGTGACGCCGGGGCCGAGTTCGCCGTTGACGCGAATCTCCATTGTCTTCGGTCGGGACTGGGGCAGGCACTGCGTGGCAAGGACGTGTTCGACCTCACTGGTTCCGATGCCAAAGGCGAGCGCACCGAACGCGCCGTGGGTGCTGGTGTGGCTGTCGCCGCAGACGATGGTCTGTCCGGGCTGCGTGATACCGAGTTCCGGCCCGATGACATGGACGATGCCCTGCCGCCGGTCGTGGATGTCATAAAGGGTGATGCCGAACTCTTCGCAGTTCTTCGCAAGGGCCTGCATCTGCTTGAGCGCAATCTGATCGGTGATAGGCAGGGAGCGGTCGGTCGTCGGGACGTTGTGGTCCATGGTCGCGACGGTCAGGTCGGGCCGTCGGACTTTGCGCCCCGTCATCCGCAGTCCCTCGAACGCCTGCGGCGACGTGACCTCATGGATCAGATGCAGGTCAATGTAGAGTAGCGCGGGCTGTCCCGCCTCCTCCCGCACCACGTGCGCCTCCCACAGTTTCTCAAACATCGTTTTGGGCATAAACACTATCCTCCTCGATACGCTGAATACAGTATATCGCAGGTACCGTCAAAAGTCCAAAACGATGTTACTATCAAAACGATAGGCTGTCCTTATTGACAGAACGCTCAAAGGCCGGCCTACTCTGACAGTCCAGAAGGCATTTCCGTCTGAAAGACGTTTGCTTTTTAATGCCGGGGGTTTTCAACCGCCGGAACACAGGCCTGAATCACTCGTCGGAGGGGTCGCCGCCGAGCAGGGCGCGGGCCTGTTTGAGGCGGTCAGTGGTGATGTCGCCACCCTCTTTCAGATGTTCGATCTCTTTGAGAGAAAGATAGAGATGCCGGACGCCATCGAGGTCTATTCCGGCGAGGTCGAGGACGATCCAGCCCTCCGGGTCGGTCTTGCCGGGATAGGTGGACGTGAAACGCATTCGGTTACGCGGAAACTGCATGACAGAACTCCTTTCCGTGACCCTCAGCGGGACAGGAACCGTGTTGAAAGAGTTATTCGTTTTTCGAGTGCGAACTCCTCTTTACAGCCGTGCGTAAGTTGACAAAGCGCGTTCCCTTACGATATACTAGCCGAAGTCTTTGCGCGAGGCGTACAGGCAAATCAGGGCCATGCGCGAACGTTCGATTCCGAGTCGAGCAGGAGACAAAGCGAGGATGCGCGAAATTCTGAAAGTGCTGGAACGCGATGGCCGGGCGACGCCCCGGCAGATCGCCGCCCAGACCGGTATCCCGGAAGAAAAGGTCACCCAACTGCTTGCCGAAGGGGAAGCCAGCGGCGTGATTCGGCGCTATAAGGCCGTCATAGACTGGGAACGGTTCGGAGATGAGCGAGTTTTTGCTTTCATTGATGTGAAAGTGACCCCCGCTCGCGGCGTCGGCTTCGACGATGTGGCGGAGCGTATCTATCGCTACCCCGAAGTCCATTCTGTCTATCTGGTCTCGGGAACGCAGGACCTGCGCTGCGTGGTGGAAGGCCGCACCATCCGCGAGATTGCCGATTTTGTAGCCCAGAAACTCTCCACCATTGACCGGGTGAACTCCACCTCGACCCATTTCCTGCTCAAGAAATACAAAGACGACGGCGACATCTTCGCGGAGAGCGAGACCGATCACCGTCTAATGGTAACACCATGACCATGCCGGAACCGGAAAACCACACACCGAGACAAGAATTTCGGTTCGGCGCAGATGACATGGCGGTCACGCCACCGCGCAAACCGCTCAACACCGTCATCACCAACTGCCCTCCCTCCGGGATACGCCGCTTTTTCGACATCGCCCAGCAGATGGAGAACGTCATCTCCCTCGGCGTCGGCGAACCCGACTACGTAACGCCCTGGCGTATCCGGGAGGCGGGAATCTGGTCGCTGGAACGCGGCTACACCACATATACCTCCAACAGCGGCCTCTTTCCCCTTCGCCAACGCATCTGCTCCATGCTGCGCCGCCGCTACGATGCCCACTACGACCCCGAAACCGAGTGCCTTGTCACGGTCGGGGTATCCGAAGGGCTGGACCTCGCGCTGCGCGTCGTGCTGAATCCCGGCGATGAGGTGCTGGTTCCCGAACCCTGTTATGTCTCCTATATCCCCTGCATTGAGTTCGCGGGCGGCGTTGCCGTGCCGGTCAAGACCGATGCCTCAGACGGCTTCCGACTCCACGCCGACCGCATCGAAGCCGCCATCACCCCCCGCACCAAAGCCCTACTGCTCGGCTCGCCCGCCAATCCCACCGGAGCCACACAGAGCCGCGAAGACCTTTCCCGTCTGGTCGCGCTCGCCAATCGCCACGACTTCTACCTGCTCTCCGACGAGATATACGACCGCCTGACCTACGTCGGCGCACATACCTGCCTGGGCAGTCTGCCCGGAGCCAGAGAGCGCACCATCGTTTTCAATGGCTTCTCGAAAGCCTACGCCATGACCGGTTGGCGCATCGGCTACATCTGCGCCCCCGAACCGCTCACGACCCTCATGACACGGGTACATCAGTATACGATGCTCTGCGCTCCGCACGTCTCGCAGGTCGCGGCGATAGAGGCGCTGGACAACGCCGAACCCGATGTCGAGGCGATGGTCGCTGACTACGACCGCCGCCGCCGTCTGTTTGTAAACGGCCTGAATGAGATCGGTCTGGACTGCTATGAGCCGAAAGGCGCCTTCTACGCCTTCCCCTCCATTCGGCGGTCGGGGCTGAGTTCGGAGGAGTTTGCCGAGCGGTTGTTGATGGAAGAGCGGGTCGCCGTCGTGCCGGGAACGGCCTTCGGGCCGTCGGGCGAAGGCCATGTCCGCTGCTCCTATGCCACGGCGCTGCCGCAGTTGGAGCAAGCGTTGGAACGAATGGGCCGTTTTATGCGTCGAACGACAGAGTGCAACACAGACACCGGAGTCACTGCCGGGGCGGGACGTTGAAAGCAGGCGCGGCGAAGCCGTTGTGCCTGCTGATTTTGACCCTCGGTGGAGCCGCATGGAGTGCGACAGGACGTGCAGACCGGGTGGTTCTGGGGCCTTCGGCGGAGACGCTGTCTCCCAACGCGGCCAGAGCGGAGTTTCTGCTCACGAATCGCCCGCAGAACGCCAATCGCATCTGGCTGAACTACGCTTCGGCCAGCGGAATCGAACTGGAGGCAGAACGGATTGACCTTCAGAGCGAGACGCACAAGCGGTACGCCTTTAACATAGAGTATCCCTTGCTGCCCGACTTCGGCGCGGCTCCGGCCATCTCTGTCGGCATACGAGACCTGACGGGAACGGGAACCGAGCATGGCGCCCTCTACGGGGCCGTCACGCACTCCTTTCCGCTCCCGGAGCATATCTACCGGCTGGTAAGGTCGTTCAAACTGAGCGGTGGAATCGGAACCGGACGTATCGGCGGACCGTTTCTGGGCATGGAAGCGCGGCTGGGAACCGATCTGGGCGTACATGCCGAAATCTATCGGCATCGGCCCAATCTGGGGCTTTCGCTGCGACTGGCACGGAATGTGCAGGCCAATGCATTTAGTTTGGACGGCACGGTCTACTATGGTGTCTCTTTCTCTCTGACACATTAAGTGAGCGTGTAATGATGAAAACTGAAGAATGGGACGTGAGTCCTGCGAACAATCGAGTGGGCTGGCCGATGGATAGTTTCCGCGCCCTGCCCTTAGAACACACGGAACGAATGATGCACTCTTCCAACAGCGATAATCGGCGTGTCGTGCTTATCAAAAGCCTGACCACGAACAACAGATTCTATGTCCTCATTGACCCGGAACGCGGTATCCGCAATGCCGACGCGATTGAGAACATCCCCAGCGATCTGCTGCTTGGAATCGCCTATCCCTGTCTGGAAGATGGCCTCAACGATTTCGCCGTGATCCGCACGACCTTCGAGACGCTCGACCTCTTCCCGGACGACGACCCCATCCGTGAAGAGATGATGGAGATCGTCAACGATGCGCGGGGCAACCTTCTGCGCCGTCTGCACGAACTCCATGACAAGATTGCAGGCAGCCGCGCCCACTTTCTCGGCACCGATTACGACGAGTTCAAATCCTACGCCCTGAATCTGGTGCATCGCGGCTATCCGCGCCGTAACCTCGACAATATGATGAAACTGAATGTGTTCAGTTCGGTGGCGGAGGCTGAGGGCCACGACGAAAGCAGCGATCTGAACTACTTCTTCGATTTTCACTATACCGATGGGGAAGCCCTGGCGTCTCTGCCCGCCCGGCAGTTCATCGCGGGCCTGTTCCACGAAGTGATTCGCAGCGTTCAGGACGACACCAACTATACCGGCAAGTATCCTTTCGATAAAAACGTCTTTCAGAAGTTCATCGCGGTGATGTTTGTCAACTACGCCACGACCAACCCGATGTTCTATGGAATCAATCGGGCCGACTACGGGGTTTCCAGCGACAAGAATATGGACGCCACGCCGCTCTATATGGCGATCCGCAAAGAGCTGCTGGAGATTGAGGCCCTGCTTCAGGACGAGAGCAATCCGTTCGCAGGAGCGCCCGTCATCGCCACGCCGGACGAGACGAAGGGAATGCCGGACTTCTCGCTGGCAACGCCACTGCCTGTCGGCGATGTCCCCGATCCACTGGCCGAAAACGCCGCTACCCTTTCCGGGCGCGTCTCCTTCGAGCAGGCCGGAGCCATGCTGCCCCACGAGATCGTGAATGAAGAGGTGCTTCTGGGGCCGATCACCTCGCTCTGCTCTGCGGCCCAACTGCTGATGCGGAAGAACGACCCGGAGACACAGCGGTTCGCCCGTGTCATTCTCGCTGACGCCTCAAAACTGGTGGACGAGTTGAAACGTCTCGGCATCGTTTCGCATCTCGCCAACGATCCCGGCGCCTGCTGAACCCCCACAAATAAAAATTGCACGGACGCACACAGGGGAAAGTCACACACTTTCCCCTTTTTCGTTGTCTGCTCGTAACGCCCTGCCTGATTCCCTTCGGAAGAAAGGGCAGGAAAAGAACGGATGCGGAAAATATCTGGCATCGAAAGCGGCGACGCAAAGCGAGGCTTTTGATGCAATGCTTGACAAAGACTGCGGGCAGACGCTAAAATAATCAATCCGCTCACCCCGGTCTTTGCCGGTATCCAGGCGAACAGAGCCGCGCCACGACGCGCACAGTACCTCCATTAGCAACAGCAGGACGCTGAAAGATGCGCTGCGAGAGATAATGGGACGTTCTGGTGCAGGGTGGCTCGTTTTGTGTGTGGCGGCTGTCGCCGTCGCTCCCTCAGACCTTTCTGCCGAGTCGCGCTTCGGGTTGCCCAAAGAACGTCTCGTGCGGACCGGCTGGTTCGGCATGACTGCACAAAACGGTTAACTCTGTGTGCAGCGGCGCATTGTTGCGTTTCTGAAAGCAATCCCTGAACTGCCAGGTCTGGTTAACATAAGATGGACTCAGGACTGAAATAGGAGACTCAACGGCCCGAAAACCCTTCGGACGGTGAATCGTTGAAGACGCGTGTAGAAGTTACCCAACAAACAATTACAGATCAGGCTGTCGTTACCGCCCCGCAGAGCCATCTGCGAAGTTCCCATTATGCGGTGTCCCTCAGTTCCGTGCGTACCGCCATTCGTTCTGCCCAGCGCTACCTGCTGGATCGGCAGGAGCCGGACGGCTACTGGGTGGCGGAACTGGAAGGCGACACCATTCTGGAGAGCGAGTATATCTTGCTGCTTCAGTTTCTGGGACGGCGTGATCCGGTCAAGTTCCGCAAACTGGCCGCGTATATTCGGCGCGGGCAGCATCCCGACGGTTACTGGTCTATCTACCCCGGCGGCCCCTCTGATGTCAGCGCGTCGGTAAAAGCCTATTTCGCCTGCAAACTCGCAGGCCATTCCGGCAACGAGCCGTTCATGCGGAAGGCCCGCCGCGCCATTCTGGAGCAGGGCGGCGTCACCCGCTGCAACACCTTCACCAAACTCTACCTCTCCATGTTCGGGCAGTACGACTGGCATGGCGTTCCCACCATTCCGCCGGAAGCCGTGCTGATGCCGAAGTGGTTCTACTTCAATATCTACAATATGTCGTCCTGGTCGCGGGCGATTCTGGTTCCGCTGGCCGTGATGAATGCCACCCGCCCGCAGCGTCCCATCCCCGACAACGCCCACATAGACGAACTGTTCGTGGACGGGCGCGACCGCAAGCGAATGCGTCTGATGTGGGACAAGAAGCCCATCACCTGGCGCAACGTGTTTCTGGTGATAGACAAACTCCTCAAGCTCTACGATGCCAGTCCTGTCAAGCCGTTCCGCAAGCTGGCGCTGGAGCGGTCTCTGCGCTGGCTGCTGGAGCGGGAAGAGAACAGCGGCGGTCTCGGCGCGATCTTCCCCGCGATGACCCACGCCATCATGGCCTACAAGTGCATGGGTCTGCCGGACAATCATCCTGCCATCTGCAAGGAACTGGCGGAACTGGCGGCGTTCGAGATCGAAGAGGGCGATACCATTCGAATGCAGCCCTGCGTCTCGCCCATCTGGGATACCGCGCTGGTCATCAACTCCCTCATAGACAGCGGCTGGCCGGCAGACAGCGACGCCGTGCGACAGGCCGCCGAATGGCTGCTCTCGAAACAGACCACGAAAAAAGGCGACTGGGCAGTAAAAGTGCCGGACGTCGAGCCGGGCGGCTGGTACTTCGAGATGGAGAACGAGTACTACCCGGACGTAGACGACACCATCATGGTAATGATGGGCCTCTACAAAGCCTACTGCCCTGGCGGCGAACACTGGACCGAAGCGCCCGAGCATGTCCGCACCGCGATGAAGAAGGGTCTGGACTGGGTCTTCGCGATGCAGAATCGGGACGGAGGCTGGGGCAGTTTCGACAAAGACAATGATAAGATGCTGTTCCAGTATGTCCCCTATGCCGACCACAACGCCATGCTCGACCCCTCCTCTGCCGACATCACGGCACGTACTCTGGAGATGTGTTCCTATTTCAGCATCGGCAAGAGCGACCCGCGTGTGCGCCGCGCTATCGCCTACCTCTACCGCGAACAGGAGGAGGACGGCTCCTGGTTCGGGCGGTGGGGTGTCAACTACCTCTATGGAACCTGGCAGGTGCTGCGCGGATTGGCGCGGATCGGCGAGGATATGAAGTCGCCGCGTATTCAACGCGCCGCCCGCTGGCTCCACTCCGTGCAGAACGAAGACGGGGGCTGGGGCGAGACCTGCGCCTCCTATGAGCCAGACCATCCCAAAGCCGACGGGCCGTCTACCCCTTCGCAGACCTCCTGGGCGCTGATGGGCCTCTTCAATGCAGGCGATCTGGACAGCCCGTTCGTAAAACGCGGTGTGGACTATCTCATCAATGGGCAGGATGCGAGCGGGACGTGGGAAGAGGAGTGGTTCACGGGAACCGGATTCCCCCGCGTCTTCTACCTGCGCTATCACTACTACAAGCACTACTTCCCGCTCTGGGCGCTGGCGCAGTATCACTCGTTCACGACAGGCGAGCCGCCTGACTATCACACCGAAGAACTCGCCGCGAGCGGACGCTTCGCCAATCTGGAAGTATAAGCGTTCCGGCCTGCGTCGGGTATACTGTTTTGACCAGACGATTCTCAGAGTGGAGGAGAGAGACGAAGGACGCGGAGAGCGCGGCAGGGCAGGCCGACACCACACTGGAAGTTTTGACCGACCGGACGCAGGAGAACAATTTCGATGTCCTGCGGCTGTTCTGGGCGACGCTGGTGCTGTTTTCGCACTGCTTCGCGCTGCCGCAGGGCGGCAATGCCCGCGAACCGCTGGCCCTGCTGACCAACGCACAGACGACGTTCGGCAGCCTGGCGGTAGATGCGTTTTTCGTCATCAGCGGGTTTCTGATCGCGCAAAGCTGGCTCCGCAGCAAGGGGCAGGCCGACTATCTTCGGAAACGCATCCTGCGAATCTATCCGGGTTTTCTGGTCGCCGCGCTGTTCTGTCTGGTGGTCGTGGGGCCGCTCGCCTCGGACTCGACTGCGGAATACCTGCATGCGCTGAAGCCGCTGCGGTTTGTGTGGAGCGCACTCACGCTGAGCCTGCTATCGCTGCCGCCCGTGTTCGCGCATCTGCCGTCCGCCGGTCAGATCAACGGGTCTCTCTGGACGATACGCTATGAGTTCTGGTGCTATCTGCTGCTGGCCGCGCTGGGCGGGCTGGGACTGCTGCGGAAGCACGGCCTCCTCGCAGGACTGTTTCTGGGGGTGTTGCTGGTGCATACCGCGCAGGAGTGGTTTTTTCCGGGCATCGGGCAGGGCAACGATCTCTACAAGACGGGCCTGCTGCATGGCCTCGAACTTCCGCTGATAGGTAATCTTGACCGCTGGCCGCGTCTGCTGGCCTTTTTTCTGGCGGGAACGGTCGCCATGCTTTATCGCGAACGCATCCCGCGTTCGCCGCGTCTCGCGCTCCTGTCGGCGCTGCTGCTCGCGCTTTGTTTTCGGTGGGGCCTGAACGCGATGCTGCCTCTGTGTGGAACCTATCTGCTGCTCTATGCGGCCTCCAGTCCGGTGCATCCCGGCAGGGCGCTCACGCAGCGGGCCGATCTTTCCTACGGCATCTATCTCTATGCCTATCCCGTTCAGCAGTTGCTGATTCAATTTCTTGGAGCGCATCTCCACCCGTTCGCGCTGTTTCTGATCGCTCTGCCGCTCGTTTCGGCGCTGGCGTTCCTCAGTTGGAAGTGCGTGGAACAGCCGTTTTTGCGCCGTAAACCCAAACCGTTACCCGTGTGAGAAGGAGTTACTATCGCGATGCGTTACCCTATCGGTTTCACGATGGCGCAGGCCGCCCATCGAAGTAAAATGGAGCGAAGCGGACAGAAACGGTATCCCACCGTCGTCATGCTCGAGCCGCTCTATACCTGTAATCTGGCCTGCCTCGGCTGCTCCGTCGAGCGGCACACCGGCAAACTCAAAGACCGGATGTCGCTGGAAACCTGCTTCCAGGCGGTGGAAGAGTGTGGAGCGCCTATCGTGAACATCTGCGGCGGCGAACCGACCCTCTACCCGGAACTGCCGCAGCTCATCGCCGGACTGACCGAGCGCGGCAAGTATATCATCCTTTGCACCAACGCCCTCAAACTAGAAGAGAAACTCCTTAACGTCATTCCGCCTACCGATAACCTCTTCCTGATGATCCATCTTGACGGGATGCGCGAGACGCACGACTATGTGTGCAATCGCAAGGGCGTCTTCGATCACGCCGTCGAGATGATTAAGAAGGCCCGTGATCTGGGTTTCTACACCTACATCAATACGACCGTATTCAAAGAGACCTCGGTCGAAGAGGTAGAGGATATGTGCAAGCTCGTCAACGAACTGCGGGCGAACGGCATCCTCATCTCGCCCGGCTACGAGTACGAGAGCGTTCAGAGCGACGTTTTCCTGTCGAAAGAACAGATTCACGAGAAGTTCAAGGCCATCCGCGAGTTTGCGCCGAAGTATAAAGTGAACGCCACCCCGATGTTCCTGGAGTTCGCGGCGGGAATGCGCGAACTGCCCTGCGCTCCTTGGTCCACCGTCAACTACACGCCGAAGGGCTGGAAGGCTCCCTGCTACCTTGTGGAAGGCGAAGGCTACTACGACAACTGGACAAGTTTCTGGAACGACACCAACTGGGAGTACTGGGAATCGCGACTCGACTCGCGCTGCGCGAATTGCAAGATGCACAGCGGCTTCGAGCATAGTGCGGTGGAAGAGGCGATGAAGACGCCGAAAGGCACTCTCCAACTCGCCGCCTGGACGTTCTCGAAGTAAGGCCGCCTGCGTGACGACACTGCTGACGGGTGGGACAGGCTTTGTGGGCAGTCATGTGGCGCGTCTGCTCACCGAGCGGGGGGAGCGTGTCCGTCTGCTCGTGCGGAAGAGCAGCCGACAGGACAATCTGGCGACGCTCGATTCCCGGCTGACCGAACTCTTCTGCGGCGATCTGTCCGACCCGTCGTCACTGCGGGAGGCCGTTCGGGGATGTGGTAAACTCTATCATGTCGCGGCGGACTATCGGCTCTGGGCCAGAGACCCGCAGGAACTCTACCGGGCCAATGTGGACGGAACCCGGCATCTGCTGACGGCGGCGCGGGACGAGGGATTGTCGCGCATCGTCTATTGCAGCACTGTCGGCGCACTCGGCTTGCCGCACGATGGTTCGCCGGGAACGGAGACGACGCCCGTCGCCGAAACCGATATGATCGGCCACTACAAGCGCTCGAAGTTTCTGGCGGAGCGGGAAGCGCAGCGGTTCGCGGACGCAGGTCTGCCGGTGGTCATCGTCAATCCGAGTACCCCCGTCGGTGAGCAGGATATCAAGCCCACTCCCACCGGGCAGATCATTGTGGATTTCCTGAATCGGCGGCTGCCTGCCTACATCGAGACCGGCCTGAATCTGGTGGATGTGCGGGATGTGGCGGTGGGAATGCTGCTGGCTGCGGAACATGGCGTCCCCGGAGAGCGTTATATACTTGGGAATCAGAATCTGACGCTGAAGCAGATGCTCGATCTGCTTGCGGAGATCACCGGACTGCCCGCTCCGAAGGTGCAGATGCCTTATGCGGTAGCGTGGCTGGCGGTCGGTATGGAAAACTTAATTGTCAGTGGCCTATTGCGCCGGACGCCCGCACACCCGTTCGAGGGCGTCAAGATGGCGCGGCACACGATGTTTTTCGACCCGTCGAAAGCGGTGCGGGAACTGGGAATGCCGCAGACTGCCGTGCGCGAGGCGCTGAGCCGTGCGGTGGACTGGTTTCGCGCGCATGGCTATGTGACCCGCTGACCGGGGAAGCGAGCGGGACAGAACGGCGGCGACGCCGAAGGAGAGACGATTTGGAACTCATGCCCAGACGTAAAGTCATTATGGCGAAAGAAGTCGGGTTCTGTTTTGGAGTGAAACGGGCGATCAACCTGACCAAACAGGCGCTGAACGAACGCGGCGATGTCTTCATTCTCGGCGACCTCGTCCATAACAAGCGCGTCACGGACGAACTCGAAGGTAAGGGCCTGCGGAAGGTCGAGGACTATCAGGACGAAAAGGGAACGATGGTCATCCGCGCCCACGGCCTGCCCAAAGCCCGGATTCAGGAGGCCAAAGACCAGGGCCTCGAAGTCGTGGATGCCACCTGCCCGATTGTGCTTCGCGCACAGGAAGCGGCGCAGACCCTGGAGCGGGACGGCTATCAGGTGGTGATTATCGGAGACCGGAATCACGCGGAGATCAAGGGCATTCTGGGCGCACTGGAGCAGCCGGCCCTTGTGGTAGACAATGTGGAAGAACTGCATGAGGCGAAGGCGAACTATACCCTGATGCGGAAGGTCGGCGTTATCTTCCAGACCACACACGCGCTCGAACTCTGCAACCAGATCGTCAACGAGATGCTGATGATGTGCAAGGAGATTCGCATCATCAACACCATCTGCCGACCGGTGCAGAACCGGCAGGACGATGCGGTCGAACTGGCCTCGAAGGTGCAGTTGATGGTCGTCGTCGGCTCCCGCACGAGCGCGAACACTGTGGAACTCGCCGCGCTCTGCCGCCACTACAACACCAACACGGTCCAGGTGCAGAGCGCGGACGAGCTGGAATACGAGACCTTCCGGGACTGTGATGTCGTCGGGCTGGCCTCGGGGCTTTCGACGCCGGAAGACCTGGTGGAAGCCGTGCGCCAGAAGATTCTCTTCTACGATGCGGAACCGCTCCCCGCAGAACCCGCCCTGGCAACGGCATAAGGACTTTCTCCGCCATGCACGGCGCAGCCTCTTCCCTCTCGCGTACCTGCGTTCTATTCGCGCTGCCGGAGGAGGCTGCGCCGTTTTTGCGTCGTCTGGCCGTTCTCCCGGAACTGCGGCGCAAATGCACGGTGGCGGTTTCCGGCGTTGGGGCGGTGAAGGCGGCGCGGGCCGTCGAGGCGTGGGCGGCAGACGGGGAACGCGGCCCGCTGATCGTCTGTGGCTTCGGCGGCGGCCTGACCGAGGCGGTGCCGCCGGGAACCCTGTTGATTGCAGAGCGCGTTCTGGATGCTATCAACACCAGCGCAACCCCGAAAGCCTACTGTCCTGACCCGCGTCTGTTGGCGGCAGCGGAAGGTCCGCGGGGCGATCTGATCACGGTTGAGCGCGTATTGACGACCCTGGAGGAGAAACGCGCCCTGCATACACGCACTGACGCCCTGATGGTGGATATGGAGACGGCGGGAGCGGTACGGGTGGCGCAGACGGTGGGCATTCCCTGGCTTGCCGTGCGGGTCGCGACCGACTCGGTAGACGAACCGCTGCCGTTCGATTTCAACGCACTGGCCGACGCGGAGGGCAATGTGGACCGCCGTCGCGTCGTGGCGGCGACGCTGGCGCAGCCCTGGAAAATCCCGGCCCTGTTGCGTTTGGGCGGACGCTCTTCCCGCGCCGCTCGTGACCTCACCCGCTTCCTCGAGACTTACCTTCTGCGCCTGCCGGACTGAGACCATGAACCAGAAACAAGTTTTTCAGACCTGTAGCCTGCTGATTTTTGTCTGTGGGGTTTTGCTTGCCTCTCCTCTATGGGCGGTGGGGCAGACGCTTTCTCTGGCGAGCAGCGTGGCGATGGCGTTGCGGCAAAGCCCGCAGGTGCGTGTGGCGAAGGCGGTGCGGGAGACGGCGTTGGTCGAGGCGGAGCGTGACCGGCCGGTGGCGCGTCCGACGCTGGAGGCGCGAGCTTCCGGGGGGATTCAGGGGCCGCGAGTCACCTTTCCGCGCCCGGACGGTTCGCCTGCGACGGTACTGCCGGAGGAGATCGGGCGGCTGGACCTGATTGTAGAGCAGCCGCTCTACCGGGCGGGCAAGAAGGCGGCGCAGGAGCGCTACGGCGCGGCGCTGGGCGGGGCGGAGTGGGAGTATCGCAGGGCGCTGGCGGGCATCGCTCTCGCGGCCCGCAAAGCCTATCTCGATGTGCTGAAGGCCGAGGCCGGGGTGCGCGTGGCGCAGGAGGGACTGGCGGCGGCGGTGCGGTATCAGGAACTGGTGCAGCGACAGATCGCGGCGGGGCTGGCCCGCCCGGTAGATGCCAACACCGCGACGGGGCAGGTGACGGAAGCGCAGGGCGGGGTCACGCAGGCGACGAGCAGCGCGAAACTGGCCCGCATGAACTTCAATCGCACTCTGGGACGGGACAGGAACGCCGAGGCTGCGCTGGAGCCACTGACCGCTCTGCCTATTGTGCCGGAGACACCGGACGCGGCGGTCGCGACAGCCTGGAAAAACCGCCCGGAACTGCGGCTGCTGGAGGAGAGCCTGCGCGGGGCGAAGGCGGGCGTTCGGCTGGCAAAATCGCAGAATCAGCCGGGCTTGAGCCTGCGCGGACAGATCAGCGAACAGACGCCGAGTGCCTTCGTGCATGAACATTACGCGGCGGCGACTCTGGAACTGCGCTGGCCCCTGCTGGACGGCGGCAAGGCAAAACTGGACGCACGGGAGGCGGCGGCGCAGACCGGGCGACTGGAAGCCCTCCTGGAAGATACCCGGCAGGCGATTGCGGTGGAGGTGACCCTCTACTGGCAGCAGATGCGGGACGCGCAGGAGCAGATCGCCCGGACGCGGACGCAGCGCGAGGGCCTGGAGGCGACGACAGCGGTGGCGGAGAAAGCCTACGAGGTCGGGCGCGGCACCGCGCTCGAAGTGCAGGCGGCGCAGCGCGAACTGCGTGGGGCGCGGGAACGCGAGACGCTGGCCCTCTACGATCTCTACCGGGCGGCGGCGGATTTTGCCCACGCGCAGGGTGAGGATGTGCCATGAGTCTGGGAAAGGGGCAGATGCTCGGCATTGGCGCGATTGCGCTCGTTGTGGGAATGGCGGCGTGGCTGCTGTATCCGCGTCCGACGTCCTCTCTGTCGCCCGTTACTCCCCCTGCCACAAAGATTGAACCGCAACCCGCCCCGGCCCCGAACACCGAAGTTCTGCCTTCCACGCCTTCCAGTCTCTCTCTGCTTGGCAGTGTGCAGTCGGAGGCGCAGAGTACGCTGTCGGTGCGGCTGCCGGGGCGGATTGTCGCGGTGAGTGTGCGGGAGGGAGATACGGTGCATGCCGGACAGACCCTGCTGACCCTGGACGATACCGATGTGCGCGGGCAGGTGCGGCAGGCGGACGCGGCGGTGACGACGGCGCGAACGCAGGTCGAGCGGGCGGAAAAGGGGCGCACGGCGCAGCGGGTCAAAGCCGACAGCGAAGTCCTCTCGGCCCGCGCTGCCTGGCAGCAGGCGCAGGGCCGCGCAAAGCAGGCGGTAGCCGCAGTGGACGCGGCGCAAAGCGAGCAGCAGGCGGACGTGCGGCTGGCGCAGGAGGGTATCCGTAAGGCGGAAGAGGGCGTGACGCAGGCCAATCAGACACTCGCCTCGCTGGTGGAGTTGAGCAAGATCGGCGGCGTGTCGCGCAATGACCTGGACGGAGCGCGGCGGCAGGTGAAGATTGCCGAGTCCGACCGGGCAGCGGCCCGAACTCAGCTTCAGCGAGCCGAAGTCGTGGATGCCGCAACCGGGGAGCCGTTGCGTGTGGCGGTGGCGCGGCGCGACCTGCTGGCGGCGCAGCAGGCCGTTCAACAGGCGGCGGACGGGCTGACGCTGGCGGAGCGCGGACGCAAAGAGACGCTGGCGGTGGCGGACAGCGACGTAAACAGCGCAAAAGCGGGGCTGGCGCAGGCGCAGGCGGGAACGACGACTGCACACACAGGTTACGCGCAGAACCGGCTTGTCAGCGCGATTGACGGCGTGGCGACGGCGGTCACGGCGCGAACGGGCGAGACCGCGCAGCCGGGAACGCCGCTCGTCACGGTCGTTTCGCTGGCGGGCCTGCGGGTGGACGCGCTGGTTCCCGCCCGGCAGTTGGCCCTGCTGCATCCCGGTCTGGCCGCGAAAGTCAGCGTAGACACCGACCCGACTCACCCTCTCCCGGCCACCGTCAGCGAAATCGCCCGCGTCGCGGAGCCGGACGGCCGCACCTTCCGCGTCCGCTTCCGCCTTTCCCAGACAGCCGCGCTGCATCCCGGCCAATCGGCCCGCATCACCATTCCCCTGCATCCCTGAACAAAGGAGAGAACGGCCCGCCATAACCGGGCGAAGTCAACCTTATGTGGTTCACGCGACTGGCGATCTCCCGACCGGTGCTTATCTGGATGGCCCTGACCGCAATCGCGGTGCTGGGGCTGCGGGCCTACACACGCCTGCCTGCCGAGCTGAATCCCAAGGTAGATATTCCCACCCTGACAGTGATGACGCTCTATCCGGGCGCGGAACCGGCGGAGATAGAGACGCAGGTCAGCAAGCCGCTGGAAGACGCGGTGGGGACGGTGCCGGGCGTGAAGGATGTCTATTCGAGTTCGCAGAGCGGCGTCTCCATTATCAGTATGGACTTCCGCGTCGGTACCGACCTCGATGCGACAGCGGCGGAGGTGCGCGGGCGCGTGGAGGCGATACGGGCGCAACTGCCGCTGGAATCGCGGCCTCCCGTTGTGGCAAAGCTCGATATCAACGCGCTGCCTATTCTCTATCTTGGGCTGGAGTGTCCGTCGCTCAGTCGGCAGCAACTGCGGGCGCTGGCGGACAACACCCTGCGCCCCCGGCTGGAGCGGGTTTCCGGTGTGGCGACGGTAAAAGTCATTGGCGGCGAACAGCGCGAAATCCATGTCGCGGTGGACGCGCAACGGCTGGCCCCGCTCGGCCTGAACATCGCGGATGTGGTGAACTCCATCAAGGCAGGCGGACATGATGTACCGGGCGGCGACATCACGCAGCCCCGGTTCCAGACGGGCGTCCGCCTCTCTGCCTCCTTCGACTCGCTGGATGCTATCCGCAACACGCCTCTGATTGCGCCACAGTTGGCGGCGCACGGGACGGCCCTGCCGGGCACCGTCGGTTCTGCGCTGCCCGCTCCGCCCCTGACCGTTGCGGACGTGGCGGAACTCTCTGACGGACACGCCGAACGCGCCGAGATCAATCGCATCAACGGACACGACGGCATCAGCATCGTTCTGACCAAATCCTCCGACGCCAACACTGTCTCCGTCGTGGACGAGGCGAATCTGGCCCTCGATCAGTTACAGTCCTCCTTGCCTGCCGACCTGCGGCGTGTGGTGCTGCGCGACGACTCCGTGACCGTGCGGGACGCCCTCCAGGACGTCAATGGCAGCCTGCTAATCGGCGCGGCGCTCTCGATGGTCGTTATTCTCTTCTTTCTGCACGACGTGCGCGGCACCCTCATCGTCTCGTTCGCCATTCCCTCCTGTATCGTCGCCACGTTTCTGGTCATGTGGGCCGCGCATTTCACCCTGAACCAGATGACCCTGCTGGCCCTCTCGCTCTCGGTGGGAATTCTGGTGGACGACTCGATTGTGGTGCTGGAGAGCATTACCCGACATCTGAAGAACGGCGAGACGCCCCGCGAAGCGGCCTTCAACGGGCGCACGGAGATCGGTTTCGCCGACCTGACGACGACGCTGGTGGATGTCGTGGTGTTCGTACCGATTGCGTTCATGGGCGGGATTGTCGGTGGCTTCTTCAAGCAGTTCGGGCTTGTCATTGTGGCGGCGACGCTGTTCTCGCTGGTTGTGTCGTTCTCGGTGACGCCGATGCTGGCCTCGCGCTGGTATCGGGCCGGAGAGGACACCGAGGCGAAAAAAGGCTTCTTCGCGCCTTTCGAGCGGTTCTATCAGCGGCTCGAAGCGATCTATCGGCGGGTTATCGTCTGGGCTTTAGGCCATCGCGCTGTAGTAGTGCTGGCAGGTGCAGGAGCGCTGGTCGTCATGTTCGCGGTCTCGTTCGCCCGCCTCGGCTTCGAGTTTCTGCCGGGAACCGATCAGGGCCAGATCACTGTCGCGCTGGAAATGAGGCCCGGAACCAGCCTGGAGGCCACCGACACGGTCGCACGGGCGGCGGAGCAGGCCGTGCTGAAGATGCCGGAGGTGCAGGCGGCGGTCACGAATGTCGGGCAGATACTCGGCGGCTTCGGCTCCATTCCGCAGCAGGGGGCGCAGTTCGCGCAGGTCAATGTGCGGCTGCTGGAGAAGCGCGGGCTGCTCGAACGGCTGTTCCATCCCGGCAGAATGCCGACGCGACGCGAACGCTCCGATCTCGAAATCGCGGACGCCCTGCGCCGTACCTTGCAGCCGCTGGCAAAGCAGGGAGGCGGGCGCATTACGGTCAATCCGGTGCGAAAAGTAGAGGGGATTTCCGTTCCGATTGAGATTCAACTGCGTGGTTCTGACGTAGATCGCCTGACACAGTTCGCGGCGCAGGTGCAGCAGCGCATCGCCACCGTGCCGGGCATTCTTGATCCGGCGGTGTCCGTCCAGAGTGGAAAGCCGGAGGTCAGCGTTGCCGTAGACCCGCGCCGCGCCGCGCAGTTCGGGGTTCCGACCGGGCAGGCGGGGGAGATTCTGCGCGACTCGCTGGCAGGCAACGCGGAGGCCGTGTTTCGCGACAAGGGCCAGGAGTTTCCGATCCGTGTCCGGCTGACGGGTTTTCAGCGCGACAATCCCGGTGACGTGCAGAACATCGTTGTCGGGACAGATACGCAGGGGCAGGCGGTCACGCTCGGCGATATTGCCGTGATTACCCTGCATCCGGGGCCAGGCAGCATCGAGCGTAACAACGGGCAGCGGATGGTGACGGTGACGGCAGGGCTGACCCCGGAGCTGCCGCTCGGCAACGCGCAGCAGGCGATCAACAATCTGTTGGCGACCCTACCGCATGAGGGGATAGATGTGAAGTGGGGCGGTGAAGCGGAGACGCTGAACGAGAATGCGCCTCTGATGGCGGAGGCGTTGATTCTCGCGGTCGTCCTCGTCTATATCGTTATGGCGTCGCTCTTCAATAGTCTTGGGACGCCATTCGTTATCATGTTCACGTTGCCGATGGCGCTGGTGGGAGCGCTCGGCGCACTGGTGCTGCTGGGCGAAACGATGTCGCTGGTCGCCGCCATCGGTATCGTCATGCTGGTGGGACTGATGGGCCGCAACGCGATCCTCCTGCTGGACTACACGAATACGCTGCGGGCCAGAGGCGCAGAACGCAATGCCGCCATTCTGGAAGCGGGAGCCACCCGCCTGCGGCCTATACTAATGACCACCACTGCGACTATCGTCGGAATGCTGCCGGTTGCGCTCCGCATTGGCCGCGCTTCCGAAGTCCGCGCCCCGATGGCGATTGTCGTCATCGGCGGCCTGCTCGTCTCCACCGCGCTGACGCTTATCGTCATTCCCGTCCTCTACACTCTCCTCGACGACCTACAGACACGCTGGAAAGCCCGCCGCAATAAGAAGGAGTTACTATGAACAAGCCTCTCCTCGACCTCCTGTTTCTGGGCGCGTTCGCCCTGACTCTGGCCGTGCCGTCTCTCGCACAGGGCCACTATCCGCCGCCGAAGAATGTGGGCGATTCGGCGCAGCTTGGCAGGGGAATCCAGCGCACGATGGCCCTCTTCGCGAACAGTTCGCCGCAGCATCACAACACCGTGCGAATTCTCTTCTACGGGCAGTCCATCACCGAGCAGGACTGGTGGCACGAAGTCGCGGACGACCTGAAGCGCCGTTTCCCCGATGCCGACCTACAAATCGAAAATCGGGCGCTGGGCGGGTTCTCCTCCCAACTGCTGGTCAAGACGGCGGAATCGGACCTCTATCCGTTCTATCCCGACCTGATGATTTTCCACGTTTACGGCGCCCATAACAACTATGAAGACATTATACGCAACACGCGGGAGCGCACCACCGCCGAGGTGTTGATTCAGACGGACCATGTCACCAACGATGCCGACCTGACGGAGGAGACGGACCCGGCCAAACTGCGCCCGGACGGCAAAATCTGGAACTCGTTCATGAACTATCTCTGGCTGCCGACCGTCGCCAAAAAGTACGGCTGCGCTCTGCTCGACCAGCGCAATCTCTGGAAAGAGTATCTGCGCGACTATCACGTTCCGGCTGCCAGCCTGCTCAAAGACGGAGTGCATCAAAATGCCTACGGCAACTACCTGATGGCGGAACTGGTCAAACCCTATCTGGTGCGCCGCAAAGACAGCCCGATAGACCCGCTGAACTGCGCTGCTGTCCGCACCGTCCCTGTGGGCAAGGGCCTCACCTGGCAGAAAGGCAGACTGACACTGCCCTTCGAGGGCAACCGTGTGGATGTGGTTTTGAAACCCGGTCCCGCTCCTGCCGCGCAGGTGCGGATTGATGGCAAAAAGCCTTCGGAAATCCCCGAACTCTACACCTTTACCCGCGCCCTCGCGACGCCCGGCGGCAAATGGCCGGTGATACTGAAACTGGGGTGGGAGAAGCCACGCCTGCTGGAGACCTGGACACTGGACGTGACCAAAGACCCGGCGAACCCGCAGCGGTTTACCTTTACACTCACCGGCTCCAAAACCGGCCCGGACGGAGAGGGCGCGTCCGATCAGCGCTTTGTGTCGAAGTCGGGCCGCGTCGTCATCGAACCCGCTGACTGGAACGTAGACTACTCGCTCGCCCTGCCCGGCATCAAGCCTCCTCCGACCCGGTTCGCGGTACACTGGAACGTCGTTCCGCTCTTTCAGGATGAGATCACCGCACCGGAGAAGCACGATAGAACACGCGAGACGACTCTGACAGTGGCGCAGGGCCTGACCAACGGCAAGCACGTCCTCGAAATCCTCGGCAGCCCGGTGACTCCCGTCGGCGCCGTTCGGATATATCGCCCCTCGGTTCCCTCGCCCTGAGCGCGGAGAGAGGTATCCGACAGCGGTTTCCACGGCCTCTTTCCTTCTACACGCAGGAGCAGAGGCCGATTCAGCAGGTGTTGTAAGGTTCTTTTCAGAGGAACGCGAGAGTTTGGGGGGATTGGCAGTATAATAGGCGATAGTAAGCTAGGCCGCTGAAGCGTAAGGAGACCCGTGTTCTATGAATGCCACCCCCCCGGAGCCGGAAGAGCAGAAACCCCTCTCAACAGGTCGGATGCTGGCCTATAGTCTCGCCAACTTCGGATACGGCGCGTTCTACGCGCTCAACAACGCCGTCATTCCCCTTTTTATCAAACACTACAGCAATGACGCCCGCTTGCAGGGCTTGATGGGCAGCACACACTCTTTTGAGGGCGCGATTATTCAGCCGATAGTCGGGTCAGCGAGTGACCGCCTGCGGACGCCGCTGGGACGACGGCGGCCGTTCATGCTGATCTTCGCGCCGCTCTCCGCCCTGCTGGTGCTGCTCACCCCGGCAGCGGGCCATCTGGTTCCCCATGCCGCTCTGCCGCTCATCATCGGGGCGATTTTCCTGTTCACCATCAGTTTCAACATCGCCGAAGACCCCTACAAAGCCCTGATGCCGGACATCACGCCGGAACCGCAGCGCGGCAAGGTGAGCGCGGTCTCGCAGTTCGTGTTGGTCGTCGGGCAGGCGGGCCTGCTGCTGCTGCCGTTAAAGATCGAACTCAAGTTTACCCTCACTGCTGTTCTCATGTTGATTACCACCCTGCTGACCGTCTGGCTGGTGAAGGAGCCGAAGCATCCGGGGGTCTCAGAAACCCGGGTTCCCCATTTCACCGCGCTGCGGCAGGCATTACAGGGCCTGAAAACGCTGCGGCAGGCGGGATTGACACTGGCCGGGCTGTTCTTCTCCGGTCTCGGCATCGGGGCGATTCTGCCCTTCCTCACCACGTTCGTCAAGACCATCACGAAATGCACCGATCAGCAGGCGGAGTGGATGTTTCTGGTGCTGATGATAAGCACCGCGCTGACAGTGCTGCCGTTCGGCTGGCTGACCGACAAAATGGGGCCGAAGCGCGTTCTGATGATCGGGATGATCTTCATTCTGGTGGCGGCGCTGAACGGGCTGTGGGTCACGACACTGCCGCAGATTACGGTGGTGCTGTGCCTGGCGGGGATTGGCAACGCCGCGCAGACCGCTTCAGCCTATCCGCTGCTGACGGAGGTCGTGCCACGTGAGGAGGTCGGGTTCTACACGGGCCTACAATCTACCGCGCTCTCCATCGCCTCGCCGCTGACGGCGGTCATTACGGGCGAACTGGTGAACAAGGGGGGCTATCGGCTTATCTTCGCGGTTTGCGGGGTGGGGCTGGGCGTGACGCTCTTCTTCCTGGCGCGGGTGCGCCTTGCCGCCGCCGCCGCCGAAATCGCTGCCCGCAACCGGGAACAGGGACGCACAGCGTAGAAGGCAGGAACGATGCTCACGCGGTTAATCAGCGGGTTGATCGGAATCGGGGTGTTTCTGGCCTGCTGCTTCGGGGGGCTGCTCCCGTTCACGATTGCGGTGGCGATAGTGGCTGCGCTCGGCATCTTCGAGTTCGTCGCGGCCCACGAACACGCCCCTTCGCTGCCGCCCCTGCCGGGAAAGTGGGAGTGGGTACGTGAGAAGTTCCGTCCCCTGAACCCCGCGCTGACCTGGTGCGGCCTCGCGGTTCCCCCGATTAACTATCTGCTCACCACCCATCCGATGCCGCTGCTGGAGTCGTATGCCGTGCTGCGCGGGCTGGTGGTGCTGCTGCTGGCAATGCTGGTCGTCCGCGCCTTACGCACGGGTCACGCGCTGGGCGCATTGCGGGCTGTCTACGGCATCATCGGGTTCTTCTATATCGGGGGTTCGCTGGGGATGTTCGTGCTGCTGCGGGCGGTGCCGGGAGGGATTGTTGTGCCGGGGTTCCGGGAAGGCGACCGGGGCGCATGGCTGATGCTGTTCGTCGCGGCCTGCGTCTGGGCCACCGATACCTTCGCCTACTTCGTTGGCAAGTGGTGCGGGCGCAACAAACTCGCGCCGCAGCTCTCTCCCGGCAAGACTGTCGAGGGCGCAATAGGCGGCCTGCTCGGAGCCATTCTCGTCGGGGCGGCGTTCGGCTACTGGATTCATCTGCCCTTGCAGCATGGCATTGCGGTCGGGGCGCTGGCGGGTGTCATGGGGCAGATCGGCGACCTGTTCGAGTCGGCCCTGAAGCGCGAACTCGGCATCAAGGATTTCGGCAGGGTTCTGCCCGGTCACGGCGGCGCCCTCGACCGCTTCGACAGCCTGCTCTTCGTCGCCCCGCTCGCCTACCTCTACCTCCACTTCCTCGCCGGTATCTAACCGCCTGCTCCCTACCTCCCTGCTAATGAAGAGTTTTGATGCAGGAAATCCGTCTCCTCCAATCGTATTATAGTAACATACGCTTGCCAGAGCGCACTTCATGCAGAAAATCTGCATGAAACACTCGTCACTATCTTTGCACTTTTCATGCGGCCAGTCGCTCCTGCATTTCTGCTGGGCCGCTTTCGCTCTGAAAGCCCTGTCGTAGCTACTCCAACAAGTGGCTCTGATGTTCCTTCTCGATCTGACGACGCACCTGACCTAGCGAG
>JBBRLP010000073.1:0-26768 GCA_038231295.1 Chthonomonadales bacterium | reverse complement strand
CAAAATCTTCGAGACGATCGCGCCACTCTTGGGCCAAGGCTTCTCTGGCAGTCATGGAAGGCACCTCCGATTTGAGATGCTTACATTCTACAAAATTACGGACCACCTGAGAAGGTGGCAAATATTAGACGCTTACGTAGAGGGTGGATGTATTGATAGGGCGGCAGAAGCGTGGGCTTCTGCCGCTTTGTGCTTTTTGGGGGTTGGTGGGATGGAACTCACGGCCAGGGCGACTGGAATAGGCCGATCCCTGTCTGGGCCGACGCCCGTACCGGATAGGCAGTGTTCACCTAACGCTGCTTTGTGCGGCATCACCTTCACCGGGCTGAAAGACTGACCATGATTCTTCCGCCACCCGCTTTGCCCAATTTGTCGCGGGCAGGATTCGAGGTGTAAGGCGGGGAAGTTGCTGTTATCGTCCGTTGTCAGGAGAAATCCGCGTGAACTCATCTCTTATCAGTCCCTTTTTCTTGATTCTGTCCCTGGTGGTAATGCCGGAGATGGTGATGGCGCTGCCGCCCGTGGAGATTACAGGGGGCATCAAAATAGCGCACGAGACACTCGTGAAGCCGGGGGTCTATCGGCTCGGCGACAGCGGCGCAGGCGTGGTGCAGATTTCCGGGAGCGGCTTTACCGTAGACTTCGCGAAGGCGCGGCTCGTCGGGCCGGGCGCGTCGAAGGGAATCGGTATCCATATCACGGACGCCCATAACGTCACCATCAAGAATGCGGACGTGAGTGGGTATCTGTGGGGTGTGGTGATTGAGAGGAGCAGCGGCGTGAAACTGCTGGACTGCGTGACTTCGCGCAATGCCGATCTGCCTCCCGGCACCGTCATTGACGAGAGCGGGAGGGAGCCGGAGGACAATCACGGCGGCGGCATCCTGCTGCGGGACAGCAAGTCCTGTCGGGTCGAGCGGTGCCGTTCGCAGTATCAGTGGGATGGCATTGATGTGGTGCGCTCCGAGGGCAATGTCATCGCGGACGGCGACTTTTCCTTTAATGGTAACTGGGGGCTGCATCTCTGGAACTCCTCCCGCAACATCTTTCGGCATAATCGCGCCGTCTGGTGTACTACCGGCGAAGGCACCCTCTTTCAAGCACTCACCGGCTGGCAGACCTACGACTCACAGGCGGTCGGCATAGACCATAACAGCAATGAGAATACAATTGAGGGCAACGACTTGCGGTTCGGCGGCGATGCGATCTTCATTCGGGCCAACGAGGGGCCGATTACGCCCGGAACCGTGGTGCCGCCCCTGAACGGCTCTCACCGCAACATTCTCCGCAACAACGACTGCTCGTTCTCGCCCAACAATGCGATTGAGGTAGATCTGGTAGACGATACGGTCATTGAGAATAATAACTGCTCGTTCTCCAACTACGGGATGTGGCTCGGCTACTCCCGCCGCTGCATCGTGCGCGGCAACCTCTGCATCAACGATTCCAGCCATGCCGTCGAGATTGAGAACGGACAGGACGACCTGTTCGAGAACAACGTTTTCGGCTTCGATACCCGCCGTCCCAACGGGCAACTGGTCTATCTGCGCCAGAATGGACGCGACAAAACACGCTCCGGCGGCTACATCTTCCGGGGCAACGTCTTCTACGGCGCGGGAACGGGCCTCGAACTCAAAGCGACACAGGCGACTTTGACGGGAAATACCCAGGTTCCGCTCGACAACATGACGGAAAAACTGGTTCATGCAGATACGGCCTCTGCCTTCGATGAAAAAGAGACGCAGTTGAGCGTTCCCGATTCTGCCCCTCGGCCCATGTACCGGCTTCCCGACCTTAAACAGAAGAGTCTGACACCGAGTTCGGCGGTGAAGATGAGCATTCCGGGCGTACTGCCCAGAACCGCGCCGCCTGTCGTGGAAGTGGATGGAATTCCCGTGTGGGTGACCGCGCAGGAGAAGGACAGCATTACGTTCTGGATGCCTGCCGATTTCTGGGATCGCCCGGCGAAAGATCGGGCGGAGCTTCGTGTTCTGCGGGCGGGGATTGTCAGCAGCCCGGTCATTCTGCCGATTACGTGGCCTGCCGCCACGCCGCGTGTGGTCTCCCTCGCTCCCAATCCCGCCCAGATCACCGATACCGTTACCCTTCTCGGCGCAAATCTGTCCGGTGGGCGTGTCCTGCTCAACGGCAAGCCTTCGACCGTCGCGGTCACGGCTCCGAATAGTCTGCGCGTGACGTTACCCGAAGGCATCCTCGTTCCGACGCGCTACAATGTGATCTGGGAAAAGGGCGAGGGCGAGAACCGGGTACGAACCTGGCCCGTCACGCTGTCCGTCAGTGTTCCCCAGGCGCAGTTACCGCATTTGATCTCCGCTGAGTTCAACCCGAAGACACTCAAAGTCGGGGAACTGCTGAAAGTCACGATGACCGTCCGCAACAACCTGCCTACCCCGGCCCCTGCGACCACACGGCCCGCTCAGCCCTTCACCTACGACGAGAAGCAGGCGAGTTACGAGATGGGTTACGGCGAGACGTTCGGCAAACTGCATCTGCGCGTCTCGACCGATTTCGAGGTTGGCGGACACAACCCCGGCTCCTGGCCCTGGCTGTTCGGCTTCGACAAGCCGACACTGGCCCCCGGTGAAACCGTGACCGTCGTCGGCTACGTGCGTGTCGAAACGCCCGGAGTTCACGAATTCCGCATCGGGCTTGTCGCGGGGGGCTTTCGCTTCATTGACGACAACGCCTACCGCACCAAAATCACCGTTCTGCCCTGACAAACGGTTACAAATGCAGGCCCATCGGCGTCACAATCACCAGAGAAGCGCCAACGCCGTTCGCTGTTTTGGAGGTATCAACTAGTGAGATCGCCCCTGGTCACCGCCCGCGTTCGGAGAATAACCGAACAACTGAGTCTCGTTCTGCTCGGAACGCTTGCCTGCGCTATCGGCAACGCGCAGGGCAAACCTACTGCGCCACCTGCCGCCCCGGTGCTGACTTTCCAGCACGATGTCCGTCCCATCCTCTCGAACCTCTGTTACGCCTGTCATGGGCCGGACGATAAGGCACGCAAAGCCGACCTGCGTCTGGATACGCAGGCAGGCATTCAACGTAATGTCGTCGGGCATAAACCGATGCAGAGCGCCATCTATCTGCGCCTGACGGCGCACAACGCGGCCATTATGCCCCCTGCCACGTTCCTCAAGCGCCCGACGATGCAACAGATTGAGACGATTCGGCAGTGGATTCAGCAGGGGGCTACCTGGGAACAGCACTGGGCGTACGCGCCGTTGAACAGACCGACACCGCCAATACTGACTGGTTCCGGTGCGCCGAAGTCCGAAATTGACCGTTTCATCCTGGCTCGCCTCAAACCCGAAGGGCTTACGCTTGCTCCGGCGGCGGATCGCCGAACGCTGCTGCGTCGGCTCAGTTTTGACCTCGCGGGCCTGCCGCCCACGCAGGAGGCTGTTGAGAAATTCGTTCACGATACGTCTCCAAACGCCTATGAGAAGGTCGTGGATGGACTGCTGAGTTCCGCGCATTACGGGGAGCGCATGGCGGTCTACTGGCTCGATCTGGTGCGCTACGCCGACACACGCGGCTATCACGGCGACCAGAATCAGGAAGTTTCTCCCTACCGCGACTACGTCATCAACGCTTTCAACACGAACAAGCCGTTCGACCAGTTTACGCGGGAGCAGCTTGCGGGCGATCTCCTGCCCGGTGCCGGGCAGGAGGCGAAAATCGCCAGCGGTTACAATAAGCTCCTGATGACCACCGAAGAGGGCGGATCGCAGGCGAAAGAGTATCTTGCAAAGTATGCGGCGGATCGCGTTCGCAACGTCTCTGCCGTCTGGCTCGGCTCGACGATGGGCTGCTGCCAGTGCCACGACCATAAATACGACCCGTTCTCGATTCGTGACTTCTACAGTATGTCCGCCTTCTTCGCGGACGTGAAACAGACGCCGGTGGGCGGTCTCGATCTCACGCCGATGCCCACACCGGGAGAGACCGCAAAGATTACGGAACTCAACACGGCAATCTCCGTGAAGCAGAAACTCCTCGATACGCAGACGGCTGAACTAGATACGGCGCAGGCCGCCTGGGAGATGTCAGACGGGAAGAACCTGAAGAAGCCGGAGGCGGTTGCCGCTATTCTCGCAGTGGCTCTCGCGCAGCGCAGCGACAAACAGAAGGCAGACCTCGCCACCTACTTCCGCACGATTGCGCCGTCGCTTGCGAGCGTCCGCGCTGAGCGAGCGAAACTTCAGGCTGATCTGGATGCCGTCAATAATCAAGTCCGCAAAACGATGATTACCACGACCACAGAACCCGCCGTCGTCCGCGTCCTGGCGCGGGGCAACTGGCAGGACGATTCCGGCGCGGTCGTCACTTCGGCGGTCCCGGCGTTTCTGGATCAGTTGAATACGGGCGGGAAAAGGGCGACCCGGCTGGACCTTGCGGACTGGCTGACCTCACGCCGAAATCCCCTTACTGCTCGCGTCATGGTGAACCGCTACTGGTCGCTGCTGTTCGGGCACGGTATCTCTCGCGGCCTGGAGGACTTCGGAGCGCAGGGCGCCCCGCCGACGCATCCCGAACTGTTGAACTGGCTGGCGAGTGAGTATATAGATCACGGCTGGGACACGAAGCGTCTCCTGAAACAGATCGTCCTCTCGGCTGCCTACAAGCAGACCTCTGTGCCGACGAAGGAACTCACACGCCTCGACCCGGCCAATAATCTGTTTGCGCGTCAGGGACGGCAACGGTTGGATGCGGAGTTCATTCGCGACAACGCGCTCGCTGCCAGTGGACTGCTGGTGGACAGGTTGGGCGGCGCCAGTGTCAAGCCCTATCAGCCCGCGCACTACTGGGACTATCTCAATTTTCCCATGCGAACGTGGGCAGCCGACAAGGGACTGGACATCTATCGTCGGGGCCTCTATACCTACTGGTGCCGGACGTACCTTCAGCCGAGTCTGGCCGCGTTCGACGCTCCCACGCGGGAAGAGTGCTGCTCCGCTCGCGTAGTCTCCAATACCCCGCAGCAGGCGCTGGTGCTGCTCAACGATCCGACCTATGTGGAGGCAGCCCGCGTACTGGCCGAACGCATTCTGAAATCACCAGGGACAACGCCACAGGCCCGGATCGCGGCGATCTACCGGGCGGCTTTGCAGCGCGAGCCGACGGCGCTGGAGACGCAGACGCTCACCCGCATCTACACGACTCACCGCGCCGACTACGAGAAAGACCCCGCCTCGGCGCAGGAGATTCTGAAAATAGGCGATCATCCCGCCGACAACTCTCTTCCGCCCACCGAATTGGCGGCGTGGACATCGGTCACCCGAATCGTTCTGAACCTGCACGAATTCATTACAAGGAACTAACTCATGGAGCAGAATAACATTACAGAGGAGATGAACCGCCGGGCTTTTCTGTGCCGGGCCGGGGCAACTCTCGGAACAGCCGCGCTCTGGAGCCTGCTCGACCCCCAACAGGCGGCGGCGGTCGGTCAGGCCCGTCCAGCGACAGGCGCACACGGCGTCATCACGCAGCTTCACTATCCTCCGAAGATCAAGCGCATCATTCAGCTCTATATGGCCGGTGGCCCCTCGCATCTGGAAACCTTCGACTACAAGCCGAAGCTTGCCGAAATGCACGGTCAGCCGATGCCGGATTCACTCACGAAGGGCCAGCCTATCGCGCAGTTGCAGAATCAGGCCCTGCGCTGCTTTGCGCCGCAACACGCCTTCAAGAAGTGCGGTAAGTCCGGGCAGGAGATTTCGGAGATATTCCCTCTGCTCGGCACGATGGCAGACGAGATGTGCATCGTCCGCTCCCTCCATACCGACGCCATCAACCACGACCCGGCCCATACCTTCATGAACACCGGAACGCTTATCTCCGGCAGACCCTCGATGGGGTCGTGGCTGCTCTACGGCCTCGGAACGGAGAGCCAGGACTTGCCCGGCTTTGTCGTGCTGGTTTCGACGGGCCGGTTCGGGCAGGCGCAGCCTATCTCGGCGCGTCAGTGGCACAGCGGTTTTCTGCCCAGCAAGTTTCAGGGCATCGAGTTCAGGGGGCAGGGCGACCCGGTCATGTATGTCAAGCGTCCGGGCGGAGTCAGCGCGGCCCACCAGCAGGACGTTTTGCAGGCGATTGAGGCGCTGAACCGGCAGGAGAACGCGACGGTGAACGACCCGGAGATCGCGACCCGCGTGGCGCAGTACGAACTGGCCTTCAAAATGCAGACTTCCGTACCGGATCTCATGGATGTCTCGAAGGAGTCGAAGGCGACCCTTGACCTCTACGGCACGAGTGGCGGCGACGGCAGTTTCTCCGCGAACTGCCTGCTGGCGCGGCGACTGGCGGAGCGCGGTGTGCGGTTTATTCAGCTCTATCACCGGGACTGGGATCATCACGGCGCGATCAAGCAGCACGTGGAAGGCACGGCGAAGGAAGTGGATCGCGGGATGTACGCGCTGCTCACCGACCTGAAATCGCGGGGAATGCTAGAGGACACGCTCATTCTGTGGAATGGCGAATTCGGACGCACCCCGATGGCGCAGGGCGACGGGCGCGATCACCACATGAAAGCGTTCTCTATCTGGATGGCGGGCGGCGGCGTCAAGGGCGGAATGACCTACGGCGCAACGGACGAGTTCGGCTACAACGCCGTCGAAGACGTGGTGCATATCAACGACCTCCACGCAACGATCCTGCGTCTGATTGGCATTGACCACAAACGGCTGACTTATCGCTTCCAGGGCCGCGACTTCCGGCTGACCGATGTCGCAGGAAATGTCATCGAGAAGATTCTCGCGTAGACATCACAGAGAGGGAGAAGACAATGTGCTGTTTTTCAGGGAGAGTTCGATCTGTCACGGGTACAAAGATATTTGCGCGTTCAGGAGATCATGGGAAGCAGTTCCTTGTCTACAGCATGGCGCTGGACAGTCCAACGGATGTCGCCATGATTCTGCCCATTCCCACCCCGCCGCGTTCTCACGAAGATGCTGTTCGGTTCATTAACCTGGAAAAGTACTCGCACTTCTTCAAGGAGATGGAAGCCGGGTTCCCGAAGCCAGAATTTAAGAGCAGGGGCGGTACTCTCTTGATGCCACCCGGTGCCACCAAAAGCATCGCTGTTCAGCAAGTTGGGAGTTTCGAGGCGTCGTTCGTGCCGAGCGAGAGAGACTTCTATCGCCTGGACGCTCGTTTCCGGATTTCTGCGAACACCTGGGCCAACCTGCCGATCTACAATGACTACGGTTTTGCGGTCTTCAAGTTGAAAGCCGGAGCGCACACCATCCACCCAATGGCGTTTGAGTTTCGGCGCCGAGACCCGAATCGGCTCTTTTTCCCAACTGTCCATATCCACGACAGCCTGGTACACGCCACCGCCACTTTCGACCACACCCTCTACTGCCAGAAAAGCACAGGCGAGAAAACGAACTTGACCGCCTGGGAGGAGACCCCACAGATTGCCGGACAGTTCATGCAAGTGGACAAGTCCTCCGGCATCGTCTCCCCGCAGGATCACTGCTACAAGCTCACCGTCCTCGGTCGCCGCAAGAACGCCGACATCTACGCCTGATTTCGCGTAGCCTTACAAAGCCAGCGTTTTCGTGCGATTGGTCGAAGTTCGCAGTAGAAGGTCACAGGAGTTATACTAACGGCATGTCAAAACTTCTGGATGCATTTCGTTTTATTGAGAGGCGAAAACTCGAACTTCTCATCCGCCGTTAGTATAAAATTGGATAAAGATGCGTTCATTCAGTTGCTGATGGCTCGCCTTCCAGAAGGGCTGATAATGGAGAATCCTGGTCGTGGCACATCCACGATCATGTGGTGCAACGGCGAAAGAATCTGCTATAAGCGAGGCAATTCGCGATTGTATATCGCTCTCTGTCACCTGCACATAGCTACCAGGAATATAGCGGTAGATTCCTTACGACAAACGACCTTAAAAGGATGAACCCTGCGATATTTGATTCGAGCAAGAACGGTCACAGTTGCCACTGCACTTTCTTCTTTATGGCACTGCGACAGATGGGTATCGTTGATGAGATTCAGGGTAAGGGAGTGCCAGGCAGTCCATTCGGCGTGTCACTGCCTCTTCAAGTACGTTCCTAAATCTCCTCTCAAATTCGATTTGAGTATGAGGCACAACATCAAAGCCACATAGCCGTAGATGGTTAGGGGATGGTAAAAGATTGGAAGGAGGTGCAGTCATGGAAGATCAGACTCATCTTATCTCGTGTGACAAAGGCATTTTAGGGGGTATCCCTGTCCTTCCGGGAACCCGTGTTCCCGCTAAAACGCTATTGGACTATATTCAGAAGGGAAGTTGTCTGGATGACTATCTAGATGACTTCCCAACAGTGACACATCTTCAAGCGCATGAGTTGCTTGCTCGATTGCAGAGCGGAGCGCTGGCTGTTCGATTGACGTTTTTGCCGGAGGGCGTTGTGGTCACGGCGTCCTGCGGGGAGACGATTCTGGACGCTGCTCTGGAAAATGGGGTTGGGCTGGAGCATGAGTGCGGAGGAAACTGCGCCTGCACGACCTGCCAACTCTATGTCGTGACCGGTGGGGAGAATCTTTCGATACCGGAAGAGGTCGAGTTGGACCGTCTCTCCACAGCGGAAGGATTGCAGGCAAACTCCCGACTTGGCTGTCAGGCACTGCTGACGGGAGGCGACGTGACGGTGCATCTTATTGACAGCGGCGCGGACAAAGCCGTATAATAGAACGTCGAAACGATCTTCGCCTGCCGTGCCGCCGTCCCTTCGTGTGGCCCATCGCCTGCCCGCTCGTGCCGGGGCGCGGTGGGCTTTTCCGCGTCTGCGTGTGAAAGAGTTGCCATGAGTCTGCTTTCCGTCAATAATCTGGAGAAGTCCTTTGGGCCAGACCTGCTGTTTTCCGGCGTCAGTTTCCGGCTGGAGTGGCGGCAGAAACTGGGTCTGGTCGGGCGCAATGGCAGCGGCAAGACCACCTTGTTGCGTATCCTCACCGGGCAACAGGAAGCGGAAAAAGGCACCGTCCATTTTGAGCGTGGGGTGGAGACTGGCTATCTGAAGCAGGAAGATGCCGTAGACCCCACGCGCACTGTTTTGCAGGAGGCCGAGGCCGCGTTCGCGCACATCACCGAGATGGAGCAGCGGATGCGTGAGGTCGAAGTGGCGATGGCGGAAGCCGGTGAAGAAGGCGAACTCCAGCGCACCATGCAGGAGTACGCGCTGCTGCACGACCGCTTCGACGCGATGGGCGGCTACGACAATCTGCGCGATATTCCCGGCGTCCTGAAACGGCTCGGTTTTGGCCCGAACGACCTGCACAAACCGTGCGGGCGGCTCTCCGGCGGCGAAAAAACACGCCTTGCCATCGCCCGACTCCTGCTCTCCGGTCCCGACATCCTCTTCCTCGACGAACCGACCAACCACCTCGACATCGAAGCGACCGAATGGCTGGAGGACTTCCTCAAAGACTTCGGCGGGGCGATTGTCCTCGTCTCCCACGACCGCTACTTTCTGGATAAGGTCGTCAACTCCATCGCCGAGGTCGAAAATCAGAAGGTCACGCTCTATCCCGGCAACTTTTCCGCCTTCTGGCAGCAGAAAGAGGCCAACCGCAAGCGGCAGGCCGAGATGTACGAGCGCGAACAGAAGGAGATCGGGCGGCTGACGGAGTTCTTCGAGAAGTGGAAAAACACCCCTTCCAAGAAAAATCAGGCGGTCATGCGGATGCGCTGGGCAGAGCGAATCAAACAGCACGGCCTCAGCATGAAACTCGATTCCTCTGCGACGGAGCGCGTCGCGGCCAAAGGCAAGACCGCGAAACTCGGCGTCAAAGCCTCCCAACTGAGCGGCAACGAAGTCGTGATTCTGGACAACCTGGGCAAACGGTTCGGCAATCGTATCCTGTTCGAGGGCGTGACGGCGCTGCTGCGGCGCGGAGAGCGGGTCGGCATCGTGGGGCCGAACGGGGCGGGTAAGTCCACGCTCATCAAGATTCTGCTTGACCGCGAACCGCCGACCTCCGGCATGGCCCGCCTCGGCGCAAACGTGACCGTCGGCTACTTTGCCCAGGATACCAGCGACCTTGATCTGGATGCCAGTGTTCTGGAGAATATGATGGATGTCGCGGAGATGGAGCCGGTCGTGGCGCGTACCCATCTCGGACGCTTCCTGCTCACCGGCGACGATGTGTTCCGGCCGGTGCGCCTGCTCTCCGGTGGAGAAAAGAACAAACTCGTTCTCGCCCAACTGACCTGGCTCAAGCCAAACCTGCTGATCCTCGACGAACCGACCAACCACCTCGACATCGACTCGCGGGAGGCGCTCGGCGAGATGCTGCGAGAGTACGACGGAACCCTGCTACTCATCTCGCACGACCGCTATCTGCTTGATCAGGTGACGACTCACACGATGGAAGTGGCGGACGGCCACATCACGCTTTTCGATGGCCCTTATCGTGCCTACCGCGCCAAAAAGACCACGCAGGCACGGAGCAATGCCACGCCGACCACGCTCTCCAGCCGACAGCCGGAAGTCGCCTCGACGAATGGCAAGAGTCCGGTTCTCGAAACCCTGCTCGCCGAGCGTCCGGTCTCCGCCATTCCCTTGCCGGTCGGCCTGAACGCGCACCAGCTGTCGAAGGAACGGCAGCGGGCCAGAAATCAGGTCGTCAGTGCGGAGCAGAAGATCGATACTCTGGAGAATCGACTGCGCCAGATCGAATCCATCCTCTCCAACCCCCAGCCCACCGATAATCTCGTCGCGCTATCCCAGGAACACGGCGGCGTCCAGACTGCCCTCACCGAAGCCATGGAAGCCTGGGAAAAGGCTGTTGCCTATTCCGAAGCGCTCTCTACCTGATCGGGCGCCTCCTCCGTAATTTGACTGCGTTCCATTGCGCTATCATGTGACCTCGCTACCCCTTAAAGAACAGGCAATGCTCCTGCCACCCACTTGTCAGCCTTTCAGCCCGGTGAGGGCGATGCCGCGCACAAAATAGCGTTGGGTGAATAGGAAGACAACCAGAACGGGCAGCAGAGTGAGGACGGCAGCCGCCATCTGAAGAGGCCAGTTCGTGGTGCCAAAGGCGTCTTTGAAGAGCGACAGCCCGACCTCCAGCGTCCGCATCTCGGTGGAGTTCGTGACCAGCAGGGGCCAGAAAAAGTCCGTCCAGGTCGCGATGAACGCGAAGGCAGCGAGGGTCGCGAGCGCAGGTTGGGAGAGGGGAAGGGCAATCCGCCAGTAGAGGCCAAACTCCGAACAGCCGTCGAGACGTGCGGCATCATCAAGTTCTTTGGGTAGGGAGAGAAAGAACTGGCGCATCAGAAAGATGCCGAATGCAGAGGAGAGGCCGGGAACGATCAGGGCCAGATAGGTGTCGAGCCAGCCGAACGACCGCACCACCAGAAACGCCGGAATCATCGTGACCTGTCCGGGAATCATCATTGTCGCGACGAAGAGCAGAAACAGCAGATCCCGCCCCTTAAATCGCAGCCGTGCAAAGCCATACCCGGCGAGAGAGCAGAACAGCAACTGCCCGCCGACCACAAATACCGCTGTCAGAACGGTATTGCCGAGAAAACGCAGAAACGGTGTCGCGGTCATCTCCAGAACGGTCTGGTAGTTCTCAAAGTGAAGATGATCCGGCAAGGGATGGGAGGGGTCGGGCAGGGAACCGTGCGAGGGATGCAGAGAAGTGAGAACCATCCAGGCAAACGGGGCGAGGGTCATCAGGGCAAGCAGACCCATCAGCAGGTAACTGGCAGCGGCACGCAGCATCGAATCACTCCGTGAGAACGCAGAAAGTAGGGTACGGTTCGACAGGGGCAGTGAATATTCATTCTCTGTCTGCCAAAAAAGCAAATCGGTCAGAAGCAGAAGCTCCTGACCGGTGCAATGCGTTCACGAAGCCTATTTGGGAGCTTCCATTCCGCTGTTGCCCTTTTTGGTGACCGTCCCATCCGGCTGGGATACCCGGGCAGCGGGCGCGGAACCTGGCTGATCCTTGCTGTCGTCACTGCTATGACAGCCGCTCAGCAGGACGCCTCCAAAAACGATGGCTGCCAGAGTGGGCAGCAGGAATTTCAAATTGCGCGACATAGTTCCTCCTCTTCGAGACGATTGATGTTTCCTGTGGTGCAGGCAAAGGGAGTAGCCGCGTGCAGGCGGCCACTCCCTTGCTTTCTGGTTTCCCTAGACCTCTTATGGGTCTTTCTGACAGACGAGCGTCATCTGTCGGGGAAGAAGTATTTGTAGTAGCCGATCGCGCTGCCGCCGAGACTGGCATCCGGCACGATCTCCCATGCCGCCGCCGCCTTCAGCGCTTTCGCATGACCGTCCGCAAAACCCATGCAGACAATCCCCAACGGCTGCGGCTTGACCGGGTCCTTATCGAAACCGCTCTCCCGGTTGTGCCGATACCGCAGGGTCGGACGAACGTACAGACAGGAGTCCATGTCCCAGCCTCGCGCTTCCACCACCATTGCCGTCTCCGAAGGACGGTTCACCGAAGCCAGCGCACGGCTCGAACCCGCATAGCCACCGTTCTTGTCGAAACTGTTGTAGTTGCCATAACACAGCGCTGGAGCGCCCGGTTCGATCCCGTAGCCCGCCAGTCCGTCCCAGCCTGCCGTCCGTCCGTCAATCGGACTGGAGAGGAGCGCGTAGTTGGAGGCGTTGACCCCGATGTACTCGAAGTAGCGGGGAACCAGCGCGTAGCTGACGATGGGACCGCCGAGTGGAATGCCGGAACTCAGCGTACCGCTCTTGGTGCGGTCACCGGAGGGAGCGCTGTCTCCGGGCGAAGCGCCGCTTGGGCAGACGGTCACCTGGCTGTTTTTAAGGTAGGGCTGGAGTCGGTTGACCCAGGTGATGTCGCTCCAGTAGCCGCTGTTGGTGCTGACAGACTGTTCGCCTGCGAACTCATAGTGGCAGAAGGAGTAGACTTCGTCGTAGTCCTGGGTATACATGATCTGGGCGGTGGTGATCTGTTTAATGTTGCTGATGCAGCTGATTTTGCGTGCCTGCTCGCGTGCCTGGGCGAAGACGGGGAAGAGAATGGCGGCGAGAATGGCGATAATCGCGATAACGACGAGCAGTTCGATGAGCGTGAAGCCCTTTTTGATTGGGGACATCGGGATGGTTCTCCTGATCTCATTGTGAGAATGGTACACTCATAAAATACGCCGGTTAGGGCGTTTATGACGAATTGGCAAACTCAGAACAGTGTTGGTACGGACGACCTCCTTGTGGTACTTGTGTATAGAGAACTGAAAAAAGAGAGAATGGCGAATGTCAGCCGCTTACAACTGGAGATTGCTGACATTGATTTTGCTACCCCAATCAGTCAGGATTGTCATAAATGTCTGATTGCATGAATAGATGTATTTTAACCGGAAGATGCCTGACTGTCAAGGGAAATCACCTTAAAATGGCCTTCGTGTGACAAAGTTAACTACGAGACAGTGAAACCGCTAATACGTTTTTGCATCAGCCGGAACTGAAGCGAAGAAACAGCTAATACTACCAGAAACAACACATAACTTTGTGCGCTCGCTGTTCCCAGATGGAATTGACGCCAGGCCGTGTTGTAGATATGATAGCCGACGACATCCGTATGCCGCACCGGCCCGCCCCGGGTCATCATGTAGACAGGCGTGAAAACCTGGAACGCGCTGATTGTGGAAGTGACCAATACAAAGAGCGTGGTTGGCAGGAGCAACGGCAGGGTAATGTGCCGGAAAACGCTCCAGTGGCCTGCCCCGTCAATCGCTGCTGCCTCATAGAGCGCCGCAGGAACCGACTGGAGTCCGGCGAGGAACAGCACCATGCGCGGGCCGAGGCCCGTCCAGAGGCTCATAAAGATCAGGGCGGGCATGGCCCAGAAGGGATTTTGAAGCCAGTCTGTCTGCGCCGCCTGTGTCAGGCCGACGGCTCCCAGCGTCCAGGCCAGAAGCCCGCGTTCGGGCAGATACAGAAAGGTCCATACCATCGCGAGCGCGACGGCAGAGGAGACAGCGGGAAGATAGAAAAGGGTTCGGAACAGCGTGGTTCCGCGTAACCGTTGATTGACCAGAACCGCCACCCCCAGCGCGAGGGCCATCCCCAGAGGGACGCTGCCGAGGGTATAGAGCGCGGAGTTACCGAGCGCGTTCCAGAAAAGCGGATCGTGCAGCAACTTCGCGTAGTTCTCTAGACCAACAAAGGGCCTGTTCGGTTTCAATACGTCCCATCGGTGGAGACTGAGGACGAAGGCGAATAGAATGGGGAACAGGACGAACACCGTCAAATGCAAAAAGGCAGGCAGGATAAACAGCAGTCCGGCGCGGGTCTGGTTTCTCTCTCCTGATTTTTCGGCACGGCTTCCGACGGCGTTCATACGCACCTCAATGTGCTTATCCTGCGTATTGGAAACACAAGTATACCCGTTTTTGGCTTATAATTCGGCATCTATGCGTTTTGCCGCTTCACGCAGTGCGCTGGAGACGGGTTTGCCACCCACCAGTATCTCCTCCATCGCTTCCCGTCCAATGTCTTCGACCTGCGCGTAGTTTTCTACCGTCGCCCCTTTTGGCGCGACACCATAGCGCACATTATCCAGAAATGCAGCCTCGAAGGGCGATGCCTCCCGACGGGATTCCGCGACCTGACGGTTGGCGGAGATACCCACACCCAGTTCGGCTTTTTTGCGCTGCACGAACGGCCCGGACATGAATTTGACGTATTCCCAGGCTTCGGCCGTGCGCCGACAGCCTTTCGTTATCGCGTATCCCGATTCGTACAGCACCGTGACACGCCTGCGCCGCTCTGGGAGACCGACGACGCCCACGTCCGCAAGTTTCAACTTCTCGCTGGCCCGCAACCCGACCAGATTCCAGTGGCCGCTGATCTGCATCGCGGTCAGCCCGGACTGGAAGGGATCGGCTCCCTGCGCCTGACTTTCGGAGAGGGTAGGCGCGAGTTTGTCTGCCACCAGTTTGTACAGGAACTGAAAGGCTTCTCCCGTCGCGGCGGTGTCCAGCGCTCCGGCAGCGTGTTTTCCGTCCGGTGTCAGCACATCGCCCCCGTTCTGCCATATCCAGGGAATCCAGCCGGGCATCCAGTTTTGGAGTTCAAACCCATACTGTGTGGGGTGGGGGGTGCCCGCAGGCCAGACGGTCAGCCGGCGGCAGTCCTCTCGGAACTCATTCCATGTCCAGCCGTCCTGCGGAAAGGGAACTCCGGCGTTTCGGAAGAGGCTCTTGTTGTAGTAGAGCATCATCGGAGTGAAATCTGCGGGGAGGGCATAGAGGTGAGAGCCTCGCCGCGCCAGATCGAGGACATTGGGATAGTAGTCGCCGAGATCGAAATGCTCTTGCTCAATGCGCGGAGTCATGTCGAGCAGCGTGTTGTTTTCAATGAAGACGGCGGCAGAGGAGGCGTCCAGCGCCATGACATCCGGCTCTGTTCCGGCGACGAAGGCGGTCAGCATTTTAGAGACATAGACATCGCTGCCCGGAATATGCTCCGGGGCGATGTGGATATGCGGATGCTGTCTTTGCCATTCCGCCATGACTTCGCTCTCGAAGCGGCTGATGGCCGGGTCTGCGGAGGCTCCTCCCCAGTCCGCCACCCGCAGCGTCACGTCCGTCGCGTCTGTCGAACGCGAGGAAGGATGACAGCCTGCCAGCCCGAGGGAAAGTCCCACCAGAGTTAGCAGTACTTGCCCTCTGTACCGAAGTCCGATTTGTCGTGCCTCCGCCATGCCTCTTCCTCTTGATGCTGGATGTCTTGTCGTGATTTTACACCGTTTTTTCTCCGCAGTCAACTTCCGCAGTCGTCGCTCCTCTGCTTCCGAGGAGTCGTGGTACACTAATGAGCAATTACTCCGTTTCGGTAACGGAGACGACAGAACACAGCGAGTGCGGATGGGGAAGGAGAGCGGAATCTTGGCGGATGCGAACTGTGGACTGAGCGGGCAGAGCGCCGACGCGATAGGAGCGACGTTGCCGCAGGATGGTGCGGATCGCAGTGCGGAGGAGACCGCGATTCTGGAAACGGCGCGGCGTATCGGGGAGACAGTTCTGGGGCCGGAAGCGGAGGCGACCGACCAGGGCGACGGCCCAAACCGCGCCAACTTCGCGGCGCTGGCAGAGGCGGGACTGCTGGGACTGGCGATTCCGCGTGAGTTCGGCGGACTGGATGCGTCCGGGGCCACGCAGCGCGACGTTACGCAGATTCTGGCCTCCTACTGCGGCGTCACCACGTTTACCCAGGCGCAGCATCACGGCCCTTCCCGCATGATCGCCAACGGCCCGAACACGGAACTGAAGCGGCGTCTGTTGCCGGAACTGGCGAGCGGCAGAATTCTGAGCGGTATCTCGTTCGCCCATCTGCGTCGTCCCGGCCCGCCTGTCCTGAGCGCCGCGCCGGTCGAGGGCGGCTGGTGGCTTTCGGGAACGGCTCCCTGGGTTACAGGCTGGGGACTGATTTTGCAGGTGGTCTTCGGCGCGACCCTTCCGGATGGCCGGTTCCTCTACGTCTGGTCACCGACCGACCGCACGGCCTTCGCCGACCTGTTCGCAGGGCTTACCGCGCCCGACGGAAAGTGGGGCAGCATGACGGCCTCGGCTCCGCTCGCGCTCTGTGCTATGAACGCCTCAGCGACGGTGGAACTGACGCTCGACGGCTGGTTCATCCCCGAAGCCCATCGCCTCTCCGAATCCGACCGCGAGACCATGCAGCGCAACGACCGCAACGGCGTTCTGGGTGCGACCGCCATGCCGCTTGGCTGCGCCGCCGCCGCCATTCGTCTGCTCTGCACGACATCAGAGAAGCGGCACATGGCGGCTATCGGGCGGGCGGCCTCGGCCTTTTCGAAGGAGTGGGAAGCGGTGCAGCGGGAGATGAACGCCTGGAACGGACGGGGAGGGGATGCGGAGTTTTTTACGAATGCCGTGCGATTGCGGGCGTGGTGCATCGAACTGGCGGCCCGTGCCGCACACGCGGCGGTCACCGCGAACAGCGGGGCGGCTAACCTTCTCACTCATCCCGCCCAGCGACTATTACGGGAAGCGATGTTCTATACGATCCAGGCGCAGACCCACGAGGTTCTGGACGCCACGCTCCAGCGTTTGGAAAGACCCGATACGCCGTAAAATGCTAGCGACGCGAACGGGCGAACACAGAGGCGTTCGTCAGGCGCCTTCCGCCAGGCTCAGAATGTCCAGGCAGTCTTTCTCGCTGATCTGTCCGGCTTCCTCTTCAAAGCCGAACTCCGGCAGCAGCAGGCGGTAACTCGGAGTGCAGCTCTGCTGGCAGCGGCCAACCGTACACTTCTGCGAATGGATGGCTTCCAGGTCCGGCCCGAACGCGACACGAATGGTCTCATCGCTCGGTGGTTTCTCTCCCTCTATAGCCCCTCTCGACGCCGCAGACGTTAGCTTTTTTGCTACCGCCTTCCCCTCTTGCGTCTGTGCAACGAAGAAAACCATATGTTCCGCCAGTGCACAGCGCCGCACGGGAACACGCAGAGGCACATAGGTATGAGGAAGTGTCAGTTCCTCGATTTCGAGCGAGAAGTGAGCGCAGCGATCACCAGTCATTGGGTATTTCTCTCCTGTCGTGAAACTGCATCGCGGTAGATTCACTGAAGGGACCGTTCTAGGCGGCTATTTCGAGTCCCGGTTTCCTGTTTCCTTCCTGTGAGGAAACGGATCGCCGGCGAATGTTAAAGAATCAGGGAACCATATAGGGGGGCATGGAACGGGGGGACAGCGGCTCCTGTATAGCGCGGTGGCACGGGAAAGGAGAGGGACTAACCTGGCGTACACGTCTGCACCCACTCCGGTTCGGGATTTTTTTCTTCGCTCGCTTCATCGCTGCACGTGACTTTCTCTTCGTTCGGGTCTTCGATGTCGAAATTTTGCAGTATCTGAAGGTATGCAGGCGTACAGTGGCTCTCACAGCGCTGGACACTGCATACCTGCTGCGTGACTGCATCCAGGTCTGGGCCAACAAACGCATACTTCCGGTCTTCCTGCGTGTGAATCACCATCTTCTCCGAGAGCTGCCTGCCCTCCTCCGAGGTGTCGAGAAAACGGATGAGACGTTCGGTCAGCATACAGCGGCGAATGGCGAGGTAGGCGGGTGGCCCCTCCATTTTCAAGACTTCGGAGTATATCTGATAGTGGGGACAACACTTTGTATTCTGAGCGTTCATAAGAACGAGTCTCCTTCATGGGAGCAACGCAGGTTTGCCTCACAGTCCAATTCAGACTGCACGGCTGCCTATTCTGCATTACAGTACGGACCGAGAAGAGGAGGTGATAAGGTGGGCGGGACGCACGTTCTTGTTCTCGCTCGTCCTTCCTATTTCCTCTCTGTAGAACCGCTACTTTAGATTGATTTTTTGGTGTTTGAGAAAGCGTTTAGACTTCGTGTCCGAAATGCTTTTCCCTTTGACTGACGATCATTTGGAATTGTTCGCTGAATTCTCGTCCGCTGGGTAGCGTGGGCGCGATACGCAAAAGAGCGGGGCAACATTTCGAAATGCTGCCCCGCTCTCTGTTTATCCCCGGACGGCTGCGAATGCTTATCCGTGCCAGTCCACGTCGGCGACCTCGTTGGCGTGGGCGACGATGAAGTCTCGACGCGGCTCGACTTTGTCGCTCATGAAGATGTCGAACATCTCCAGCGCAGCGGGCAGGTTATCGGCATCAATCCGTACCTGCGCGAGCTGCCGTTTGTCCACATCCATCGTTGTTTCGGCGAGGTCAATGGCGTCCATCTCTCCCAGCCCTTTGAACCGGTTGATGGTGATGTCGCGCTTGTTGCGATGCGTCTTCAGGAGTGCATCCCGCTCGGCCTCCGTTTTGGCATAGTACTGGTCGTTCTTGCCTACTTTGATGCGGAAGAGCGGCGGCTGTGCGATATAGACATGGCCGTTTTCGATCAGCGGGCGCATATAGTACCAGAAGAACGTCAGCAACAGAGTGCGAATGTGGTCGCCGTCCACGTCGGCATCGGTCATGATGATGAGTTTGTTGTAGCGCAGTTTGCTCAGGTCGTAACTCGGCCCCCGACTCTTGTCCGCTTTCGTCTCCAGCAGTTCGCTGTTCGGGTCTTCCTCGTCCTCGCTACTGCCGTAGGCAATGCCTGTTCCGAGCGCGGTAATCATGGCGCGAATCTCTTCGTTCTCCAGGACTTTGTCCACGCGGGTTTTCGCGGAGTTCAGGATTTTGCCGCGCAGCGGCAGAACCGCCTGAGTACGCCGATCGCGGCCCTGCTTGGCGGGGCCGCCTGCCGAGTCGCCTTCGACCAGAAACAGTTCGCACTTTTTCGGGTCCCGCTCGGTGCAGTCGGCGAGTTTGCCGGGGAGCGAGTTGGACTCCAGGGCGTTCTGCCGCTTGACGAGTTCTGAGGCTTTGCGGGCGGCGTCCCGCGCTCGCTGACTGGTCAGCGACTTGTCCACGATTCGCTTCGCGACCGCAGGATTCTCTTCCAGATACTCCGCCAGTTTCTCCCCGACGATAGCCGCGACTATACCCTCGACCTCGTTGTTAATGAGACGGTGCTTCTCCTGGCCGTTGAAGAGCGGGTGCGTCAGTTTCACGGAGACGATGGCGGTCAGCCCTTCGCGCACGTCATCCCCAGAGAAGTTCGAGTCCTTCTCTTTCAGCATTCCGACGCGGCGTGCGTAGTTGTTGAGTACACGAGTCAACGCGGTCTTCAGGCCGGAGACGTGGGTTCCGCCATCGGGTGTGTTGATGTTGTTCGCGAACGACAGGATCGTGTCCTGGTAGCTGGAGTTGTACTGAAACGCGACCTCGGCGATGGTGGTATCTCGCACCCCGCCGAAGTAGATCGGCTTATGGAGGGGGTCTTTGGTCTCGTTCAGGTGCTCGACATACTCGACAATGCCCTTCGTGAAGTGAAAGACCTTGTAGACGGGAACCGGCTTGACGGTCTCCTGCTCGACGCCATCGGGAATGTCCGGCAGAACGAGGTCCCGCTCGTTGGTGAAAGTGAGCGTCAGGTTTTTGTTCAGGTAGGCCAGTTCGCGCAGGCGGCGTTCGATCTTCTCACCATCGTACTGGAAGTCGGCGAATATCTCAGGGTCGGCGTGCCAGTGAACGAGAGTGCCATGTTCGGCGGGCTTGGCCTTGCCAACGACTTTCAGCGGCTCGACAGTGACGCCCCGCTCGAACTTGATACGATGCACCTCTCTGTCGCGCCAGATGGTGATCTCCATCCGGTCGGAAGTGGCGTTGACGCAGGAGACCCCGACGCCGTGCAGTCCACCGGAGACTTTGTAAGCCCCGCTGTCGAATTTGCCGCCCGCGTGGAGTTTGGTGAGCGCGAGTTCGACGCCGGGAATGCCGTACTGCGGATTGATGTCCACTGGAATACCGCGCCCGTTGTCTTTCACCGAGACGCTTCCATCGGCATGAAGCACGACATTGACGAGGTCACAGTGACCGGCCATCGCCTCGTCCACGGCGTTGTCGCTGACTTCAGTAAAGAGGTGGTGTAGGGCTTTGCCGTCGGTGCCGCCGATATACATTCCGGGGCGCAGGCGGACCGCTTCCAGTCCTTCCAGCACTTGAATCTGATTGGCGCCGTATTCTGAGGAGACGTGACCAACAGCGCCAACGTTCTCCATCTCGGCATCTTCGGCCGCACGCTCTGCGGCAGACCGTTTCTTCGGCGCTTCCTCCGTCGTGACAGGCGCAGAGCCATCGAGGACAATACGGGTAGGGGCTTTGGTAGCCATAGGGGCGAATTCCTCCGTTTGCACCCTGTGCGGTGCGTTCTGTAGGCCCGGTGCGCGGCATGATTCGGGAGAGGAAACTTCCGGTATTCCGCGAACGGGGAAAAGCAGGCAGAGAGCGTACTCCGCTTCTGCAACAAGTGTCAACATCTTTTGATGAGCGTGTAAGAGTTAGTTTATTATACCTCAAAACGTGCCTATCTGTCTACTACGTTGGGGTAGGAGATACCGGAAATCCGACCTGTGAAACGCTTCTTGCTGCCAGCCCAAATCTCGAGTTCTTCTGTTCCGCTGCGACGACTTCTATTGACTTATACGCTTGAGCGGGGTAAACTATATCCGACTAGTTCAGTCGGAGACCAAAAAGGTCGGAGAGGACGCACGGACGATGTTGAGCCTGAGCAAAAAAGCGGATTATGCCCTGCTGGCCCTGTCGCATCTAAGCCGCACGGAGGCGGGCCGCGCTGTCAATACCAAAGAGATCGCAGAGCAGTATGCCATTCCGGGAGAACTGCTCGCCAAGATTTTGCAGCGTCTGTCGAAGGCGAAACTGATTGTCTCTACCCCCGGCCCGACAGGAGGCTACCGTCTGGCGCGGACTGCGGAGAACATCAGCGTCGGCTCGGTCGTAGCAGCGATAGACGGCGCTCCGGCTATCACCCAGTGCATGAAAGCCGACCACAACGTCTGCGGGCAGCACGACCGCTGCACGGTACGCCTGCCTCTGGCGCGGATCAATGCCCGGATTCTTCAGATGCTCGAACTCATCTCCATCGCGGAGATCAGCCGGGACGAAACCCCGGAAGCCGACATCGCCTTTCGCCTGTTTCCAGGCCGTGCCACCGACAAAAACGAACTTACTGTAATCTCCTAATAAAGGACCGAACCCATGACGACCGCAACGAATACGCTTGAAGAGATCGCGCGTCAGGACTATAAATATGGCTTTGTCTCCGACATCGAGTCCGAGACGATCCCGATGGGCTTGAGCGAGGACATTGTGCGCCTCATCTCCTCCAAGAAGAACGAGCCGGAGTGGCTGCTGGAGTGGCGGCTGAAAGCCTATCGCCACTGGCTGACCCTATCGGAGCCGGAGTGGCCCAATGTCCACTACCCGAAGATCAACTATCAAGACCTCTACTACTACTCCGCGCCGAAGCCCAAAAAGGTGCTGAATAGCCTGGACGAGGTGGACCCGGAACTGCTCGCGACCTTCGAGAAACTCGGCATCTCACTGGCGGAACAGCAGCGCTTGACCGGCGTCGCAGTGGACGCGGTCTTCGACAGCGTCTCCGTCACGACCACCTTCAAGGGCAAACTGGCGGAACTCGGCATCGTCTTCTGTTCCTTCTCGGAAGCCGTGCATGAGCATCCCGAACTGGTGCGGCAGTATCTCGGCTCCGTCGTGCCGTACTCCGATAACTACTTCGCGACCCTGAACTCGGCGGTTTTCAGCGACGGCTCCTTCTGCTACATCCCGAAGGGCGTCCGATGCCCGATGGAACTCTCCACCTATTTCCGCATCAACGCGGCGAATACGGGGCAGTTCGAGCGCACCCTGCTGATCGCGGATGAAGGCGGCTACGTCTCCTACCTCGAAGGCTGCACCGCCCCGATGCGCGACGAGAATCAACTTCACGCCGCCGTCGTCGAACTGGTGGCCCTGGACGGCGCGACCATCAAGTACTCCACTGTGCAGAACTGGTATCCCGGCGACAAAGAGGGCAAGGGTGGCATCTTCAACTTCGTGACCAAGCGCGGTAAGGCGATGGCGAACGCCAAAATCACCTGGACACAGGTCGAAACCGGCTCCGCAATCACCTGGAAATACCCGTCCTGTATCCTGCAGGGCGACAATGCGGTGGGAGAGTTTTACTCCGTCGCGCTCACCAATCATCGGCAGCAGGCCGACACCGGCACCAAAATGATCCATATCGGCAAGAACACCCGCAGCACGATTGTCTCGAAAGGCATCTCTGCGGGACACGGCCAGAACACCTATCGCGGTCTGGTACGCATCAACGCAGGCGCGGACGGCGCCCGCAACTACTCGCAGTGCGACTCGATGCTGCTCGGCGACCGTTGCGGCGCACATACCTTCCCCTACATAGATGTCCGCAACCCCACCGCGCAGGTAGAGCACGAAGCCTCGACCTCAAAAATCGGTGAGGATCAGATTTTCTACTGCAAACAGCGCGGTATTTCCGCCGAAGATGCGGTGAACATGATCGTCAATGGCTTCTGCAAAGAGGTCTTCCGCGAACTGCCGATGGAGTTCGCCGTAGAAGCGCAGAAACTGCTCGGCGTCAGTCTGGAAGGCAGCGTCGGCTAACGATTCGAGTTCCTGAAAAACGAGAGAAGGATAATTCAGAATGGCACTGTTGGAGATAGAGAACCTTCATGCGGAGGTGAGTGGCAAGGAGATACTGCGCGGTATCAACCTGACGGTCAATCCCGGCGAAGTTCATGCGATCATGGGGCCGAACGGCTCCGGCAAGAGTACGCTGGCGGGAGTGCTGGCGGGGCGCGAAGCGTATAGTATCACAGAGGGCGCAGTTCGATTTCAGGGCAAAGACCTGCTCGAACTAGAGCCGGAGGAGCGGGCAGGCGAGGGGCTGTTTCTGGCCTTTCAGTACCCTGTCGAACTGCCTGGCGTGAACAACCAGTATTTTCTGCGGTCGGCGTTGAACTCGGTGCGGAAATATCGGGAAGAGGAACCGCTCGATGGCGTGGAGTTTCTGAAACTGGTGCGGGAGAAACTGAACATCCTGCACATAGACCGCGAACTGATGACCCGCCCGGTGAATCACGGTTTCTCTGGCGGCGAGAAGAAGCGCAACGAGATTTTTCAGATGGCGGTGCTGGAGCCGAAACTGGCGATTCTGGACGAGACCGATTCGGGCCTCGACATTGACGCCCTGCGGGTCGTGGCGGACGGCGTGAACGCGCTCCGTAGCCCGGAACGCGGCTTCGTAGTCATCACGCACTATCAGCGTCTGCTCGACTATATCGTGCCGGATTTCGTCCATGTGCTGGCGCATGGCCGGATCGTGCAGTCGGGCGGCAAAGAACTGGCCCTGGAACTGGAAGCAAAGGGCTACGGCTGGCTGGACACCGACGCGGCAAAGCCGGAACTGGTCACCGCGTAGGCAAGGAGAAGAGGTCGTAACTATGAAGCAGACATTGCAGCCGCAACAGGGCTATGTGCTGGCCTTTGCGGATTTTGAGCGCGGCGCGGCGGCTGGCCCTTCCTGGCTGACCCCGCTCCGCAAAGCCGCCTTCTCACGCTTCGACGAGGTCGGTTTCCCCACTCGCCATGACGAAGAGTGGCGTTTCTCGAACCCGGCGACCCTCGCAGAGACGCCGTTTCAATTGGCGCAACCCACAGAAGTCTCGGCGGCGGACATCGCGCCGTTTGCCTTCCCAGAGATAGGCGGGACGCGGCTGGTGTTTGTCAACGGTGGCTATATTCCGGCGCTTTCCGTGCGGGGAAGTTTGCCGCAGGGCGTGACGGTGGGCAACCTGTCGGAAGCCTTCACCGCGCATCATCCGGCGATTGAACCGCATCTGGCGCGAGTGGCGAAGTTCGACACGGCCTTTCCCGCGCTGAACACCGCTTTTCTGAGCGACGGCGCGTGCGTTCATATCCCGCGTGGTGTTGTCGTCACGGAGCCGATTCATCTGCTGTTTCTTTCGACCGAAGCAGGGCATCCAACGGTCTCGCATCCGCGCACGTTGATTGTGGCGGAAGAGAACAGTCAGGCGACTATTGTAGAAAGCTACGCCGGGATCGGGCAGGGCACCACCCTGACCAATGCCGTCACCGAGATCGTGGTGGGGCCGAGCGCGAATCTGGATCATTACAAACTCGTCCGGGAGAGCAAAGCGGCTTTTCACGTCGCCACGATGCAGGTGCAGATGGCGCGGCAAAGCGTCTTCTCCTCCCATGCGATCAATCTAAGCGGGCTGTTTGTTCGCAACGATGCCAACGCCGTTCTGGGCGCGGAGCATGGCGAGTGTACGCTCAATGGCCTCTCGCTGATTGACGGCAAGCGACTGGTGGACAACCACACGGCGATAGACCACGCGCTGCCCAACTGCAACAGCCACGAACTCTACAAGTACATTCTGGACGAGCAGGGGCGGGGCGTCTTCAACGGCAAAATCTATGTGCGGGAGGACGCGCAGAAGACGGATGCCAAGCAGACGAATCAGTCGCTGCTGCTCTCCGACGACGCGCAGATCAACACCAAGCCGCAGTTGGAGATTTTCGCGGACGATGTGAAATGCACCCACGGCGCGACTATCGGGCAACTTGACCCAGAACAGCAGTTCTATTTGCAGTCTCGCGGCATTCCGAAGGCGGAGGCCCGCAATCTGTTGATCTATGCCTTTGCGAGCGATGTCGTCAGCCGCATCAAAGTTGCGGCTCTGCGCGACCAACTCGATGCGCTGCTCCTGGCGGAACTGCCGAAACGTTAGGTCTGGAAAGGTCACGACTATGTCCTCCGCGACACTGGAGATGGGCATCGAGGAGACCCTCGGCAAACCGTTCGCCTACGATGTCTGGAAGGTGCGGGAAGATTTCCCCATCCTGACGCAGACGGTACATGGCAAGCCGCTGGTCTATCTCGACAACGCCAATACTACGCAGAAGCCGAAGCTCGTTCTCGACGCGCTTGCCACCTACTACGGGGAGTACAACTCCAATGTGCATCGGGCGTCGCACATGCTGGGCGAGCGGGCGACCGAGGCGTATGAGGGCGGACGCGAGAAGGTGCAGCACTTTCTGAATGCGCGTCGGTTCGAGGAGATCGTCTTCGTGCGGAACGCGACGGAAGGCGTCAACCTGGTCGCGCAGACGTTCGGGCGCAAGTACATTCATGAGGGAGACGAGATACTTATCTCCGCGATGGAGCATCACGCCAATATCGTTCCCTGGCAGATGCTCTGTGCGGAGAAGGGAGCCATCCTGCGCGTCATTCCCATGAACGACGACGGCGAACTGCTACTGGACGAGTACGAGAAGCTGCTCTCGCCGCGCACGAAACTGGTCGGCATCACGCAGATGTCCAACGCGCTCGGCACGGTCAATCCGGTCAAAGAGATGATCGCAACCGCCCATCGGCAGGGCATTCCCGTGCTGGTGGATGGGGCGCAGTCAGCCTACCACATGGCCGTAGATGTGCAGGACATGGATTGTGACTTCTTTGTCTTCTCCGGGCATAAGCTCTACGGGCCGACGGGCATCGGCATCCTCTATGGAAAGAGCGAGCATCTTGAAAATATGCCTCCCTTTATGGGCGGTGGCGATATGATTAAGACGGTCACCTTCGAGCAGACGACCTACAACGACCCGCCGTACCGATTCGAGGCGGGAACACCCCACATCGCCGGAGGGATCGGCCTGGGCGCGGCGGTGGACTATCTGACGGCGCTCGGAATGGCGAACATTGCCGCTTACGAAAGCGAACTCATGGCCTACGGTACGGCGGCGCTGAACGAAGTGCCGGGCTTGAAGATGATGGGAACGGCGCAGCACAAGGCCAGCGTCTATTCGTTTGTCCTCGACGGCATCCACCCCAACGATACCGGCGAACTTCTCGACCGGCAGGGCATCGCCGTCCGCATTGGGCAGCACTGCGCCCACCCCGTATTGCAGCGCTTCGGCGTCACCGCGACAGTACGTGCGTCCCTCGCCTGCTACAACACCCGCGAAGAGATTGATGCCCTGGTGCGTGGCCTGCACAAAGTCCGCGATCTGATGGGGTGAGAGGGTACGATGGGCCGGGGGATTTCCGGGGGGCAACCTCCGGCAGTTTGACCGGTGGTTGAAGACCTCCGGCAAGAAAAAGCAAAATTCTTCCAGACGGAAATACCTTCTGGACTGATAGGATAGGAGTTACGCGGATGTTGCTCAGGGTCAACTGCTCTTGACAAAGCTTTGAGTGGTTGGCGATAATTTGGCATGGCAACTTTACCCAAAGTCGAAGACCTCGACTACATTCAATTTCTCGTGGCGGCCCAGACCGCCT
>JBBRLP010000072.1:0-26808 GCA_038231295.1 Chthonomonadales bacterium | reverse complement strand
GTCTTGCAGATTGTGTCCCAGATATCTGCTAAAATGTTCATGTTAGCGCTCCTTTCTCGATTTGATCGGCAAAACCAAATTCGACAGGGAGTGCTAACTCTCATTTATCAACGTTCAAAGACTTTTGCAAAAGGCTCTATCGAGAGTTAATCGCCCCCTCGTCACTTGACAACGCGAGTGAAACACTATAAAATGATGTTAGAGTAGGAAGATACTACATCATAGGGCAAGATTTCTGCCAGCAATCCCTATTCGTGACCGCACTAAAGTCATCCCTGCTCTAAGTGCAGTCAGCCTGCTGAAGGCATTTTGCGTTCAGCGAAGCAATACATTCTGCTTAATGCAGTCATCTTTTTCGAGAAGAGAGGAGGGAACAGCAGAAACGATCACCCTCTTGAACCGCTGTCACTTTGTGGCTTCCGACTAAACGGAAGACCCCTCTGCAGGAGACCAAAATGAATCAGACAAAAAGAGCCTTTACGCTCATCGAACTGCTAGTCGTGATCGCGATTATCGCGATTCTCGCCGCCATCCTCTTCCCTGTGTTCGCACAGGCACGCGAAAAAGCCCGACAGACCTCCTGTCTTTCCAACATGAAGCAGATTCTGACCGGCGCGACCATGTACTCTCAGGACTACGATGAGAGACTGATGCCCAGTTGGCTATGCCTTGATGGCACGGATGCGGCCAACGGCGGCGGCGGCAATGGCTGTTCCAATGCCAAGGGCGACCAGTGGCTATGGACAATCTTTATCCAGCCCTACACCAAGAACAAAGCGGTGCTTCTCTGCCCGAGCGCCAAAGACGGCTGGGGACCCGGATGGCCTGATACCACCGGCGGCAGCTACGGAATGAACCACGACAACGTCGGCTGGGGCAACTCCATCAAAATGGCGACCGTCAACAAGCCCGCCAGCTTCATCTACTTCCAGGAAGTCGGCGGCGCCTGGGACAACGCCTGGCAGGCCGGCTACGACGAGTTCGTTGCCAACCCCGATGATCCGGCAGCCATCAAAGGCCGCCTGCCTGCGGGCTATATCTTCCGCAGTCCCGCGCAGTACAACGGCGGCGCGGCGGGCTGGTGCGACGCCCCTGTTCCGATTGCCCAGCATAGCGGCCAGTGCAACACCGGTTATCTCGACGGCCATGCGAAGTCGGTCAAACTCTCTTCGACCTGGATTCGCAAAGGCGCCGACTGGAACACCTATTGGAACACCAGTCAGTACAACGCCAACGCGCAGTAGTCCCTTCCTGTCCGGCAGCGCTCTCGGGGCGCTGCCGGACCTTTCGATTCTGTCTCACCCTGCAATTCTCGTAAGGAGTCTTCTCCTATGGCCTCGTTTCACCGCGCACGTGGCGTTCCCAGGAAGTCTGTGGCCGTTTCGGGCGACGTTTCGACAGCGCGTCCTCCGGCCCGCCTGACCTGGAAGAGCGCCGTTTTGCTGCTGCTGGTCGCGGCGCTGGCGAACCTGGGCGCAATGTCTTTGCTGCATAGACGCAAGCCCCTTCAGCCCTCTGTTGTTCTGCCCAATGTGTCTCAATTACAGGAACTGCGAATTCTTACCGCCGAAAATGACGACAAAGCCGAGTTCCATCTGACTCTGGCGCAATCCTATCTTCATTTCAAACACTATCTTTCGGCACGAGACGAGTTCGCACAGGCCCTGAAGCGGGGAGCCGACGAATGGACGATACGCACAGGCGATGCCGAAGCCGCGCTGGCCGTTCAGCGTTCGGATGCGGCGGCGCAGGATATGGAGCGTATGCTTCAGATGCGCCCCGCCCGCCTGGAAACGTATCTCGCGTTGGCTGAGACGCAGCAGCATGCCGATGACTGGCCTGGCGCACAGAAGACCCTCGACCGCATCCCTCGCGACAGCGACCGCCTGCCGAAGGCCGATGGTGACCGCCTGTCGAACGCCGAGCTTCTGGCAATCGGCTACAGTCACATTGACGCCTGGGACAAAGCGCTTCCCCTGATTCAAGCCTGCCTGAAAATAGAGCCGACCCGGCAGTCGGCCCGTATCATTCTCGGTAAGACGTTGTATGCCACAGGCCGACAGATTGAAGCGATCCCCTTCCTGCTGGAAGGCGTCAAGGTTGCCCCGAAAAACGCCGAACTTCAGTACCTGCTCGGCACGACCTACCAGACCCGCAAACAGCCCGGCGACAACGACCGCGCCTTCGCCTGTTTCCAGATGGCCCTGCTCGCCGACGAAAAGCACGGCGCGGCCACCCTCGCGCTGGCAAAAGAGCTGGATCGGCGCGGGATAAAAGCCCCGGCGGCGGTCGGCTATCAGCGGGCCTACAAACTCGGGATGGAGGGCAACACGCCGCTCCTGCGCTCCGGCGACCTGCTGATGCAGATCGGTCAGAAGGAAGAGGGCCACTATCGGCGCGGTCTCTACTTCGAGTCGGTAGGGAAGCCCGACCTGGCGGTCAAAGAGTATTTCCAGCTCAACAAGATGCACTCCTATTGCCGCAGCAGCTACATTCATATCGCCCGCGCCTACGGGGCGATGCACCAGCCGGAGAAGACGCTGAAATATCTCCGCATGGCCCAGCAGCACGACCCGGAGCGGGCAAAAGAACTCGATTGGAGCGTCATTCAGGCCTATGGCGATATTCGCAACGAGAAGGTGCGTCTTGATGCGCTCCGTGCCATCGTCGCCCGCAACGACAAGGACAGCAATGAGGCGCGATACCAGCTTGCCACCAGTGCAGACACCGCCGGAAACTTCGACGAGGCTGTCCGCTGGCTGCACGAGTGTATCCAAAACGAGCCGAACGACGGCGTTTTCCGCACCGACCTGGGCAAGATACTCCTTCAGCAGCGCAGCGACCCGGCGAAACTGCGCGAGGCCACCCAGCAGTTGGAGCAGGCAGTGCGGCTCTCGCCCGACAACTACGAATCGTTTTACTATCTCGGTCTGGTCTACTCCTACCAGGACAGGAAGGACGAGGCAATCCTCGCCCTGCGCCATGCGGTAGACCTCCAGCCGGAGGACGGCGAAGGCTATCAGACGCTGGCTCTGGCGCTCAACCGGGCGGGTAAGAAGGCGGAGGCGACAGACGCGCTCGCCATCTTCCGCAGTTTCGAGGACTTCCAGAAGGCGCGGGAGACCCTGGCAGCCCGCTGCAAACGCCAGTCTGCCGACCCGGAGGCGCAGCGGCGTATGGCCGAATTCCACATGAAAGCGCACGAATATCTCGCCGCTATCGAACGCTACAAGAAATGCCTGACGCTTCAGCCGGACAACCGTAAGGCGCGGGCGCGGCTGGCCGAAGCCTGTGGCTATATGGGGCATCGTGAAGAGCAGAAGGAACAGCTCGCCCTGCTGAGTCAACATGCGGGAGCCAACCCGTAATGCCGCGCAAGTTTCTGTGCCAGATAGCGCTTTTCGTCGCTGCTGTCGGGCTGCTGTCGGGCTGTCGGCATGCCGGCGTCACGAGTGGAGAAGCCGGTCAGGGCGGGGAAGCCGCCGCGAACGTTCCCATCTCTTTCTCCGACGTGACCACGAAGGCTGGCATCCATTTCCAGCATTTCAGCGGGGCGCGGGGCAAAAAGTTCATGCCGGAGACAGTCGGGGGCGGAGTCGGCTTTCTAGACTACGATCAGGACGGGAAGCCAGACATTCTCTTCATTAACAGCACCGACTGGCCGACAAGTCCCGGCCCGAAGCCTCACTATCCGGCGCTCTACCACAATAACGGCGACGGCACGTTTACCGATGTCACCGAGAAGGCTGGTCTCAAGATTAACGTCTACGGCATGGGCGTTGCCGTCGGGGACTATGACAACGACGGCTGGCCCGACATCTATATCACCTGCATCGGGCCGAATCACCTGTTTCACAACAACCACGATGGCACGTTCACCGATGTCACGGCGAAAGCAGGGGTGGCGGGCGTCCCGGTAGATCCCGGCGGCATACAGTTCAAATGGAGTTCCAGCGCGACCTGGTGCGACTTCGACAAGGACGGCATTCCCGACCTGTTCGTCTGCCAGTACGTGAAGTGGACGCCGAAAACCGATGTGTTCTGCACCAGCCGGGGCGGGCAGAAAGCCTACTGCGCTCCCAATAACTACGAAGGGGTTACCTGCACCCTCTACCGGGGTAAGGGAGACGGCACCTTCGAGGATGTGACGCAGAAGATGGGCATTCTGTCCCATGTGGGCAAGTCGCTCGGCGTGATTGTAGCCGACCTGAACGGCGATGGCTGGCCGGACATCGCCGTCACCAACGATACCTCTGCAAACTTTCTCTACCTGAACGAAAAGGGCCAGCATTTCAAGGAGGTGGGAACGGAGTTCGGTTTCGCCTATCCGGAGACCGGCGTTCCGAAGGCGGGGATGGGCATTGACCTGGCGGACTACCAGAACAACGGGCATCCAGGTCTCCTCATCGGCAATTTCTCGAAGGAGTGTCTGACCCTCTTCGAGAACGATGGGACAGGAATGATGCGCGATCAGGCCTATCCGATGGGTGTAGCGCAGCCGAGCCTGCCCTATCTGACGTTCGGCCTGTTCTTCTTCGACATGGACATGGACGGGCGGCAGGATATTCTCACGGCGAACGGGCATATAGACGACTATGTGCATGAAGCCGACGCCATGATAACCTACGCGGAGCGGCCCCTGCTCTACCATAACACCGGAAAAGGGTTTGTCGAGATGGGGCAGAAGGCTGGCCCGGCGCTTCAGACGACGCTGGTCGGGCGGGGCTGTACCTGGGGCGATTTCGATATGGACGGCTATCCCGACATCGCCATTGTCAGCAACAACGGCAAGGGCTACCTCTGGCACAACGATACGCCGCACACGAACGGCTGGATAGGGCTGAAACTGCGCGGCACGAAGTCCACGCGGGACGCCTGGGGCGCGGTAATACGGGTCACGAGCGGGGAACTGAAACAGACGTTTCAGATATACGGCGGAGGCAGTTTTATCGCACAGCGGCAGCTATGGCCTCTGGTCGGATTGGGTGGGGCGAAGCAGGCGGATAGCGTGGAGATAGACTGGCCGAGCGGGGAGAAGACGCGCCTCCAGAATATCGCTTCCGGTCACTACTACGAGGTTATCGAAGGGCAGAACGCGGCGAAGGCCGTTACCCCTTAAAGGAGCAGAGACGATGAAACAGCAGAGTGTGAATACGGGTATGGCGGTCGCGGCTATCGCGGTTCTTATCATCATTATCGCCGTTGTCGGCTGGAAGATGATGTCGGGCGGAAACGGCTCTACCGGCGCTCCGCCCCCCGAAGCGCAGAAGTGGATAAAAGGCTCCTCCGAAGAAATGTCGAAAAACTATCACCCGACAAATGGTTCGCCTCCCGGTGGGATGGGTTCCATGCCCGGCAGCAGCGGCCACTAAAGATTATCAGGAGAAGTTTCTACGGAGAGGAGAGGCACATTGCGTGTCGCTCCTCTCTTCTGTTTGCGGGGGCGATTGGAGTATAATGCCTTCAAACCTGCGTGGGCTGAACCGGCAGGCAAAACGGGCGATGGAAAGTGAAGTTATGGAGCGACAGATGGACAGGGCGCGGCTGGCGGAGATCGTGGGGCAGTTCGGACAGCGTTCGATTCTGGTTGTGGGCGACTTGATGGTGGATGAGTATCTGATGGGCGCGGCGCGGCGCATCTCGCAGGAAGGTCCGGTGATGGTCATCGAAGTCCATGCCGACGAGTTCAAGCCGGGAGGCGCAGCCAACGTCGCGAACAACCTGCGCTCGCTGGGGGCAAAGGTGGGAATCGCAGGGGTGGTCGGTGAGGACGAGATGGGCCGCCTGCTGCGAGAAGAGCTGACGAACTGGAACATCGGGATCACAGGAATCCTGACCGATGCCACGCGCCCGACGACCCGCAAGACCCGCGTAGTGGCGCAGAATCAGCAGGTATTGCGCGTGGACAGGGAACAGACGCATCCACTGCCGGACGCGTTGGCGGAGGAGCTGATCGCCCAGGTGGAGATCGCGCTCCGGCAGGCCGACGCCGTTCTCGTCTCCGACTACCGCAAAGGCGTCATCTCGCCGCAGGTGGCGGCGCGATTGAGCGGGCTGGCGGCGAGTCTGGGCAAGCCGCTCGTCACCAATCCCAAACCGACGAGTGCGCTCTGGCTGCGCGGGGCGAGCGTCCTCTCGCTGAACCATTTCGAGGCGGAGGAACTGAGCCGTTCCACGCTGCCAGAAGACCCCGCCGAACTGAATCGCTACGGCAGCGAGATGCGGGAGCGGCTGGATGTGGACACCCTCGTCATTACGCAGCGCGAACAGGGGCTGGACTACTGGCGGCGCAGCGGCGAACACGCCCACGTCCCTGCCCATATGGTCGAGGTTGCGGACGGAGCAGGCGCGGGCGACTCCACGATCAGCGCGATGACCCTGGCGCTGGTCTGCGGCGCAACGACCTACGAGGCCGCCGAGATCGCCTGTCTTGCCGGAGCCTGTGTCGTCCGCAAGCACGGTGTCGCCACCGTGACCACCGAAGAACTGCTGGCTGAGGTGCGATAGGGTGCAGATCCTCTCATCCCCAGCCCCCTTCTCCCATGAATGCCTGGGAGAAGGGGTTTTCTGCTCCCGGTATCAAGAGTGGGTTGGGTGAGGCACCGTTTTTTGAAACCGCTCTGGCGCATGGCACGTAGTCCCCATAACAGCGCTTAAAAGCAAGGGGGAGACGAGGACGATTACGCTGGTGGAACAGAATGATGCCGATCTGGTACGGCAGACGCTGTGCGGGAACACATCGGCCTACAACGGTCTGGTGATGCGCTACCAGCGGCAGGTCTACAACCTGGCGTACCGAATGCTCGGTAACGCCGAGGATGCGGGTGACCTGGTGCAGGAGACGTTTCTGCGTGCGTATGGCGCGTTGGCGTCATTTCGGCAGGACGCCAGTTTTCTGACCTGGCTCTATAAGATCGCCTCCAACCTGTGCATAGACCAACTGCGTTCGCGCAAGGCCCGGAGCGCCCTGTCCCTCGATGTGGAGCTGGAGGAGGGCCGGGAACCAGCGGCGGATTCGCGCAGTTGTGGGCCGGAGGAACTGGCAATACGGGACTCCGTGCAGGAAGTGGTGCAGCGTGCCATTTCGAACCTGCCGGAAAAATATCGAGTCGTGGTGGTAATGCGTCATCTGCAGGATATGAGCGTGGAAGAGATTGCATCGGCGCTGGATATGCCGACAGGAACCGTCAAAACTCATCTATTCCGGGCACGAGATATGCTGCGAGGCCGCCTGCGCTCGGTGTTGGAAATGGAAACGGATGGAAAATAGATTTGAACAAAACCAGCCGGAGGAGCAGGGGTGGGGCAAGTATGTGACACCGCCTGGTCTGCCCGGACGACATACCGGCTTTTCCGCGCCGCAGTCCTCGGACCTCGGCCTCTGCCTGCGGGTTCGGGAGATGCTGCCGCACCTGCTGGAGAACGATGGCGAGATACGCCCCGAAATGGCCCGGCAGGTCTACGGGCATCTGTCCGTCTGCCCCGGCTGCGCCGGAGAGTTCGACGAGATGCAGCGCGTCATTCAACTGATGGACAAACTGCCGCCTGCCGAAATGCCGCAGGACTTCTCGCAGATCATCATGCAGCGCATTCTCGCCCCGGACGGGCCGATTCCGCAGCGGCCCCCCCTACGGACGGGCATGAACCTGGCCTATCCGACGAACGCGGTCGCCGCTGTCCGCATCCAGGACGCTTCGACCCGGCCCACCCGCACCGCGCTTGGACAGCCGCAGTTTAACAATGCTCTGTCCCCGGTCAAGGTGACTCCGAGCCTGACGGCGTTGCAGCGGTCTGTCTCCACAACCGTGTCGCAGAGTATCGGCATTCAGGAGAGCAAGACCGTCCTGACGACCTTCCAGCGGCTGACCGCCGCCAGCGTCCTGACCGCTGTCATGGCGTTTCTGCTGACGACGCCCTGGGGCCGCAACGCGCTAAGTACCGACCTGGACTCCATGCGCCAGTGGATGGAACAGATCGGGGACGCGCTCCATCGGGTGCCGCTCTTCGGCAGGCTGACAACCTACCTTTTCGCCGCGATGACGCAGATGAACGACTCCGTCAGCGAAACCTATCGTACACTCGGCGCGACCGCCGCAAAAGGGCTGACACTCGACATCGCCCTCTGCGCCTGCGCCTGTTTCTTCCTGGCCGTCCGCAAACAGCGTAACAGCCAGAGACTTGGAATATAGGAGGGCCGAACTTATGCAGAGAATTCTCTTCGCCCTCGTGGCTCTCATCTCCGTGATGGCGACGAATATCCGCCCGCTCTACGCTCAGGAGAGCGGCGCTCCGGCAGAACCGCCGACCTCGCCACAGCGCATTGACGAACCGGCGGCAGGACAGCCTGCGGCAGAGGCGTCCAAAGTGAAAGCGCCTGCCGGGGCGGTCATCGTCGTCGCTGGAACCACGACGGACAACCTCACGGTACGCAATCATCCTTTGATTATCGAGGGCCATGTCCAACATGACGTGCTGGCGATCAACAGCGACGTGACGATCCGACCCGGCGCAACCGTTGGCGGGCATCTGGTCGCGATTGGCGGCAGCGTCCACAACGGCGCGGGCGACTCGGTCAAAGTGGTGGAGCAGAGCCGCGATCTGGCGACTTCGCTGAACAGAGCCTTTATGATGAGCGCGAATGTCCGCACGACCGCCCCCCCTGCCCCGCATAAAGAGGACGACTGGTTCGGTGGTCAGTTTGGGCTGCTGGCGCTGGGCCTGCTTGGCGGACTGATCCTGATGGTCGGTGCGCCTCGCGCTACGCAGCGAGTCTCGGAGGCTGTCTCCCTCAGTCCGGGCCGTTCCCTGGCGGTGGGTCTGCTGACCACGCTCGGAATGCTTGTCGTGCTGGCGTTCAATGAACGTCTCATGCACGTCTCCCTGATCGGCCTGATGTGGTCGCCATTCGGGACGCTGGTCGCGCTGGTCGCGGCGCTGATTATGGGCTTCGGCTGGCTGAGCGGGATGCGCTACGCGGGCAATCTCATTGCCAAACGTCTCGGACGCCCGGCGAGCGGCGGCAGTCTCTATGGACGTATCGCCCTGAGCCTCGGCATCTTCTTCGCGGCCAACGTCGTTCTTGGCAGCATGAGCCGCACTCTCGGCGTGGCCTCGCTGACCCTGGAGTGTGTGGTCGCGGTGATGGGACTTGGCGCGGCGGTCGTGACCGGCTTCGGTAGGGAGAGCGACTGGCTGGGAACCCGCCTGCGCGGTGAGGCCCGCTGGATGAACCCGCATCTTTAGGCAGTCTGTCTCTGGAACTACTCTGGGAAGAGTGAGGACAACCATGTACGGTAAGCGCAGTCGTCTGCGGATTCTGCTGGCAGTGGCAGGCGGCCTGTTCGGTGCCTTGTGGCTGGGGGGCTGTGCGTTCAGCTATCACCATGAGGAGCCTGCTACCCTCTCCGCGCCTCATTCCGGTGGGAGTGGCTCCCACACGGTCGGCGTCAGCGAGACCTTTCGCAAGACCTATGCGGCGGGCAAGGTGAAGACGCTGCGGGTGCGGGACGAGATGGGGGCTATCGAAGTGCGCCCGGTGGGGGAGGATCGCGACGAGATTCGGATCGAGGCGACCAAAACCGTGCAGGGCGGTCGTCTTTCGGAAGCCGATCTCCGAGCGCTGCTGGCGAAGGTGCAGATCACCGCGCACCTGGACGGCGATACCCTCGTCGTCGAAGCGAGCCATGAGCAGGACGGTTTTCCCGAAGAGGTCAGCGCGAACGTCGGATTTATCCTGGAAGTGCCGAAGCGCCTCGCCCTAGACCTCCGCACCGACAACAGCCCCATCACCGCCACGGGGTCGGAGGGCGGCGTCACTTTGCGAACCTCCAACGGCTCTATCGAGCTGATGGACTCCACCGGCAAAGTGGACGCACAGACCAGCAACGCCCCGATCACGCTAAACGCGGTACACGCCCGGGAGAGCCTGAAACTCATTACGACCAACGGCAGCATTCAATGCGGGGCGATTCAGGCCGATGCGAATCCGCTGACGGTCTTTCTGGAAACCGATAACGGCCCTGTGCAGTATGCAGGGGATGCCACCAACGCGACACTGCATTCCACGAATGGCGAAATCACCTTCACCCCGACCGCCAATCTCCCGCTGGATAAAGCGGAAATCCTGACCAATAACGCCCCCATCGTGCTGACACTGCCTGCTTCCCTCTCTGCAACCGTAGACGCCCACACCACCAACGCAAACATCACTTTCAACGGCTCCCAGGAACCTAACCCGCAGACTGCCGACACCGATCACACGGAGCGGAGGATCGTTCTCAATGGCGGGAAAGCCGCCATCACCGCCCACACCTACAACGGCAGTATCTCCCTCGAAAGCCGCTAGATTTTCCCGGTGCCTGTGAGGTTGACCGGAGGTTGAAAACCCCTGGCAAACCTGCCCGGCACAGGAACGTGCCGGGCTGGAAAAAGCGGTTGTCCTGCGGACGAAGACTTCGGAAACTTCCGGTTCTCTCTGTTGCCTGAGAGGTTTTCCGGGGGTTTTCAACCGCCGCCAGAGTGGTGGAGAGCTTCAGGCGAACGGCTTTTGTCAGTGGGAACGGTTCCAGAGGCAGGCGGAGGAGCCACAGAGCGACTGGCAGGGGACTGGGCGACATCCAGCGTGATACGGGCCACGTTGGCAATCGGGACGATCTGTATCTTATGCTCCTGTGGGCTATAGAGAAACAGAAACTTGCTGTTGGTTCCAATCATCAGGATGAGAAGATTGGAACGTAGAGGGCCGGAATCGTCACGGTTCTCTGCGGTCTCGCGCAGTTTCCCCATGACGATTCCTAGCACTGATGACGCGCTCAGAGGCTAGTCGTCGTCCGTTACGCCGTCTTTTTCGTCGTCCTCGTCACCCGCGTCGCTCTTGAGGACTTTGCCGCTGGTGCCATCTACCTTGACATCGTACTTCTTGCCGTCCGCCGCGGTGACTTCGACGCCATAGACGCTCTTGCCGTCTTCGTCTTCCAGTTCTGTCTTGCCTGCGGCGCCGGGCTGCGCGGCCAGGGCTGCGGTTGTCGCCTGTGCGGGAGTGATGCTGGCGGTCAGCTTGCTGTCGCCGTCTTTTTCGTCTTCCTTCTCATCGCCTTCTTTGCCCTCTTTCTCTTCGATGGCCTGGCCCTTAACGACAGGGGCGGACATCGGTTTAGGAGAGGAGACGGCCAGGGACGGGGAGGCGTTCGCCGCTGGTTTGTGCGTCAGCGCAATGGCGGAGAGAGCGATTAGCGCGGAGAGCGCAAACGCAATTGAGACAATCCGGGGTTTCTTGTTCATCATGGATTCTCCTTGTACGAACAGACAGAGGTCGGTGCAAGATCGAACCGACCTCTCTAGTATTCCACACGGACGTTAACGGCGACCTGGAGTTTGCATAGAGTTTTCTAAGCAACGCCATTCGGAGTTCGCTTGTGCGGCGGTTATGGCTTGTTCAGTTGCCCCATATCGGCGAGCCACTCCTGGAAACGAATATGCCAGGTGCCGAAGGGAATGCCTTTGCGCGGATTGATGGCGCCGCCGTGTCCGCCATGCCCATAGATGAAGAGGTCGGCGGGAACGCCCGCTTTGAAGAGGGAGCTAAAGAACTCGACGGTCTCGCGTGCATGAAACTCATCGTCTTTGCCCGCACTCGTCAGAAAGGCGGGAGCGGCGTCTTTGGGAGCGGTGATGTCCATCGGCGCCCAGCCCGCGTAGACCAGCCCGACGAAATCGGGGCGGCAGCTCTGCTGCTCGATGGGATCGGTGGAAGCGGGCTTGCCACGATCAAAGCGAATGTCGGCGAGCGCCGCCAGAGCGCCGCCTGCCGAAAAGCCGAGGATGCCCACATGGTCGGGTTTCACGCCCCACTCTTTCGCACGAGCGCGGACAATTCGCATGGCTCGCTGTGTGTCCTGCAGGGCTTCGCCTTCGACGGTGTAGTGGTAGTTCGGGGTCTGCGCCAGCCGATATTTCAGGACGAACGCGGAGACGCCGATACTGTTGAGCCACTTCGCGATGTCGGTGCCTTCGGAGGCCCAGACGAGCTGCGAATGCCCGCCGCCCGGCGCGACGATGATGGCGGTTCCGGTCGCCTTGTCCGCCGGGGCGAGATGCACCTCGATACTCGGATTATGGACGTTCTTGATGGAGTTGATGCGCTGGCCAGGCTGTGAGTTCGGCGGCGAGAGCAGTTCCTTCTCGCTGGCTCCCTGCAGCGTTGGTGACCCGGCAGGCCAGAGGAAGACGACCTGCGGGGCCGTCTCGTCCGCTCGCGCCGTCAGCGCAGGCAAGAGCAGGGCAGCCAGCAGCGTTCCAAGCAGCAGAGCCGCCGGGGTCTTGCGGGTAAAATGCAGTCGTCGTGAGGTCTTTCCGAGCATTCTTTCCTCCTTTGGAAGCGTCCGTTCGATGTGTCTCACGGCGCTATTCGCCACCGCTGACCGGCGTTCCTCGTTTGCGTTCAGGGGTGGGAGTATAGGTAAACTTTTTGATGATGATCTCGACCTCTTTGCCGTCGGTGGGCGGCTTGCCCTCAAAGAGCCAGAGATTGATATGGACGGGCAGCGGTTTCTGCGGAATAAGCCGCTTATCGGCGGGCGCATAATCCCAGGTCGCGAAGAGGTTGGCGTTGTCGTCGCGATGCCCGTGCAGAGAGGTGTATCGGACGCTGGCGGCGCTGCGGACAAAGCGGTGCGTCGTGTAGTCTCCGTTCAGCGTGAAGGCGAAGGGATGGCTGTCACCGGGAGCGCGTTTGCCAGAGGCCGGGTAGACGGTGTAGCTGCCAGGAGGCGCGTCTGCGTGGCCCCAGCGGGCAAACTCGATGTCTATCTCGTTGGTGCCGTCCGGCCCGACATCGGGCGTGGGATAGTCGAAGAGGCCCAGAACGACATTGCGGTCGAGCCGGTCAATTGCCCCGACGACCTGAAACTGATACGTCCCGAAACCCAGAGACTTCTGCGTCGAGAGTTCGGCGCACTGCCACTCCGTCTTCCCGTTGACGACCGTGCGGCTGATCTTCAGGTGCAGTCCTGCGCGATCCACGCGAACATTCCGGGGGTTCCACGCATTCGGCCCCGGCCCGCCATTTCCCGCCTGCCGCACCTCCCACACCAGACCCCCGAAGCGAACGGTTTGCGGCGTCTGCTGCGCCTGCGCGGCACGGCCAGAACAGAGTCCTGCCGCCAGCACGCCTGTTGTGAAGAGGCCGATTCGCTGCTTCATAAGACAGAACCATCCTTACGGCGTTTGGGCTTCGGGGCCGGGAGCGAAAGAACGTAGTCCAGGCTGGATTTGACCCACACGGCCAACTCCCGGTCGGTGCCGCACAACGCTTCCGGCACGACGATATACTGCTTGCTCTCCGGCGCGTCCGGTTCGTAGCGCAGCCGTTTCGCCGCCTCAATCATCAGCAGTTCCGCCTGCCCTTCCGGACTCAGTTTCAGTGCCAGCCCGACGTTGGACAGAGAGGCGAAAATACGGCCGTCGGCGTAGCCGCACACGCCTCCGAACATAGGCTTGAAAGTGAGTTCCGGCGGCTGCGGCAGAAGATCGGCGGCTTGCCGAAGATGTTCCTGCATCGTTTCCAGAGAAGTCTCTGCCATATCATAATTCCTTTCCTGCCTGCGCTTCGACCGGTAAAGCCTCGATTGCGGCGATGAAAGCAGTGAGCGCGTTTCTCAGCAGGAGCGCGAGTTCCGGCTCGGAGGCGATGCCCTCCGCGTCCAGATTTCTGCCCGTTATCGGCACGGTGACCGAAGCCTCCGGGACGATGTTCGCCATCATCACCGTGAGTGTTTCCGTCAGGGACGCCTGTGCGTACTCTCCCCGGTAGGATGTTTTGAGCAGGGCGACGGGCTTGCCGACAAAATCTCCGCTGCTCACCACCCAGTCCAGCGCGTTCTTAAGCATCCCCGGCACCCCATGCGCGTATTCCGGGGTGCAGATCAATACGCCTGCACACGCCTGAAGGTGGGCGCGAAAATCGGCGACGGCGGAGGGCGGCGTCTCGGTGTCGAGGTCGGGGTTCAGGTGCGGCAGTCGGCCTGGACTCTCGCAGATTTTCACTTCTACACTTGCAGGAGCCAGCAGTGCGGCTGCCCGGAGCAGTGTAGAGTTGGTGGAGGCCGAACGCAGGCTGCCGGAAAGGGCTAAAATTCGCATAGACTGACTGCTTTCATCTGTTTTTCATCAGGCGGGGCTACGATAATCGCAGACATGGGAAGGCTGACTGCCCCGGAAGCGGACGTTGCGCTCCCACAGGTTCGCTGTTAAGGAGAATCCCCTCATGAAGATTACCGCAAAATCGTTTGTAAATCCGGTTGTCGTTACCGCAGCGGGCGCGGCCGCGTTCCTGTTATCCGGCTCTCTCGCCCCGGCACAGGAGACCCCTGCACCACAGCGGCCCAACTCTGTCCCGCCCGCCCCGGCCAGTGCACGTCCCAACCCCAGCACACCTGACCGTATCGCGGTCGTTTTCACCGGCGGACACGAGACGGACGCACGGGACAGAGGCCGTCCGGTAGCTCTCATTGCGGCGGCTCTGGGGGTCTCCTCCGACGTCTTCCGCAAAGCGTTCAGCGGCGTCACTCCCGCAACGGGCGGGCGCGAACCCGAACCGGGCCAGGTACACCGCAACAAAGCGGCGCTTTTGCAGGAACTTAGGCCTTATGGCATTGATAATGAGCGACTGGACGCCGTGTCGGACTACTATCGCTACAACGGCAGCCGGGGCGAGATGTGGCGCAATACGCCCGCCCAGGCGTATGCCACCGTTCGCAACGGCGGCGTAACGGGCTTCACCATCACCAATCCCGGCTCCGGCTACAGTTCTGCGCCAAAGGTCACCATCCCCGGAGTGGCTTCCCGGAACATCGTTGCGACCCTCGCCTTCAGCGCCGATTTCCGTAAAAACGGCTCGATTAAGTCCCTTACACTCGGAGAGGACAGCCGCACAAACCGACCTGCGAAGCGCACACCGAAAACTCCAGAGCCACTCACCACAAAATAATTCTCCCGTCCACAGGACGGTTGGCGAAACGCCTCCCGGCAGGGGCGTTCACGGCCCGGTAGCGTGGAATGTCTATTTTGCAGAGAATTCTACGGCATCTTGCGGACGACGACCAGAACGGGGTTCGAGGGCCGAACATTCCCCTGCGCGTCTGTGCTGAGGATGGAGAAGGCGTGGTAACCCGGCGTCAGATTCAGGGCGGTGAACTTTGGCGCTCCTCCGGTGATCTCGCCGAGTTTGTGGGCGCCATCGTAGAACTCCAGTTTCCGCCAGCCGGGGAATCGAGTGTCGTCCACCACGAGAGGAACATTTGAGCCAGCCTCCCATACGCGCTGTTTGCTCTCATTTGTCGAGGGCGAGGTGATGGTGAGCGGCCGGTCGTAGGTGGCATAGGCCCGATAGAGAAAAGCGATGTCCTCGGTGGGCAGCCAGCTTGATTTTCCAACCGCCCCTTTAAACGATTTGGCCGGGGCGATGCGGGTCAGGCCGCTCTGCCATGTCGTGTTGTCGGCCACCCATCCGCGCTCAGGATCGAGGGGCAACAGCTTGACCGGCCCCTTGTACACATCCCCGTTCGGGGGATAACGCAGGCGCACGGCGGTATCCAGCAGCGGCATCGCCAGAACCTCCTGGCCGTAGCGCGAGTGACCGCTGTTCTGCACCGTCATCCATCCGAACTGCGCCCCTTTCGGACGGTAGGCTTCCAGAACGGGTTCCACCACAGCATCGAATTTCTCCATTCCCCCGGAAATCACCAGCGCGGGCGTATGCAGAGGAACGGAGGCTGGCATCAAGCCGGTGAAGTTCAGACGGGCGGAGACGGGAACCGAGGCGATCACACGGTCAGGAGCCTCCACTAGCAGCCGACTGGCGAACCCGCCGCCGGCAGAGAAGCCGGTCGCGACATAAGGCACGTTGACCAGTTCGGGATGATGGGCGTCTGCGGCAATCTGCTTCAGGGCGTGCTCCATCACCTGAACGCTTTCGGTGTGCGAGTTAAACCCCTTCGCGCCGAGAAAGGCGAAGTCGTGCAGATACAGGAACTCACTGTACCAGACCTCCCGCGTCCAGTCGCGTGTATCGCCGCCCGAAGGATTGCTGACGACCAGGATGCCGCGCACCATCGTCAGGTCTTCCGGAATCGACAGGCGAACCTGCTTGAGCGTGTTCTCCGAGTTCTCTTCGTAATCATACGCCTTGAGCTGACGCAGTACGCCCGCAGTCGCGACAGCGGTGACGGGCGAGGAGACAGCGGCAGGGCCGTTTGCGTCGGTCACACGCGCCATACCGCAAGGAGCGGACAGCCAGAGACCCACCGCCATCAGCAGACCAATAGACCGAATAGGGAAATATCGCATCTCTGTTCTCCTTACCGATTAGCCGCTCCCGGAAGAAAGGTTTCTGTCCGCAGGACGGTGGGCGGAACGCTTCCCGAACGGATCGTTCACGGCCCGGCTAATGTTGGCCCGATCACTCGCCGCCCGGCTGAGAAGGGCCTGGATATTCACAGTTGCATCGGTCGCGGTGCGGCCTAATACAGACCTTCGGGAATGCCGAGCAGTTCGCGGGTCTCGGCGTCTGCGTTTTCGTAGAGCGGGCGCATCAGGCCGTTTTCCGGTTGCTCGCCAAAGGAGGGCAGTTTGACCCAGGCGGCGGCATAGGGCAGAATGAGCATCCGCCGGACAGTTCCCTGCGGTGTGGTCGGCAGGGCGCGATGCCAAAGGTTGCCATGAATCAGCACGATACTGCCCGCCGGAAGCCGCAAATCCACCTGCCCAGGCACGTCCTCACACAGGTTTTTCGGCACATCCCGATGCGTTTGAAGGTGCGTTCCCGGCACGACGGAGAGCAGTCCGTTCGCCTCGTTCAGGTCGTCGAGGTAGATCAGAGCGTCCAGAACGTGCGGGAAGGCGAAGAAAGGCGCGGGCGGCTCCGTATGGACGCGCTGATGGATGTGCCACTCGGTCTGTTGATTCGGCTGGTCAGGGTAACTGACCCGTGCCGTCATGGGCAGCACCTGCACCTGTGGCCCAAGCATCGCCCGTGCGACCGAGAGCGTAGGAGCGAACCGGAACAGTTCCAGAAAGGCCGGGTGCTTGTCCATGAGATGCCGCAGGAACAGGCCGCCAAACCCTGCGCCTGTGCTGACACTGACCCGACCATCCCGCAGTTCCTGCTCCGCGACTTCCTGCAAGGCGTCCCGCAGGCGGTCAGTCTGCTCCGGGGAGAACAGCCGTTCCCGCACCAGATAGCCCTGTTCCCGAAAAAAACTGATCTCCTCCGGGCTGGCATAGACCTCCACCGTGCGAATTGGGTCCGCCCGGTAGTTATTCAGGATGCGGTAGGTGAGGGTATGACGCGGCAGCGCGTCTATCGGGTCGGCAAGCGTCGTCATCCAGGAAATCTCTCCTCTCCAGAGGGCAATCGTCTGTCTGAGAAGGTTCGGCCTGGACAGGCTGGAATCCTGTCCGAACTTGGCGGGTACTCCTCCGCTTTGACCGGAAAAGCAAACGCCCCACCGGAGAAATCTCCGGTGGGGCAGAATGAGCGGGGTGAAGAGGGATTAGGAAAGCAGGGAGAACGGAGCCTCCAGGACTTTCTTGACCTCTTGCAGGAAGGTCGCGGCGATAACGCCATCGAGAAGGCGGTGGTCGGCGGAGAGAGTGATTTTCATCAGGGAGCGGATGACGAGTTCGTCGCTGCCGGGTTTGACGACCGGAGTGCGGACGATGCCGCCGATAGCCAGGATCGCGGCCTCCGGTGGATTGATGATGGCGATGAACTCGTCCACGCCCATCATCCCCAGATTCGTGACGCTGAACGTGCCGCCGCTGTAGTCGGCGGGGGTAAGCTGACCGTTCCGCGCCTTACCGATGAGCGCCTTCGCCTCTGCCGAAATCTGCCGCAGGGTCTTTGCCTGGCAGTCACGTACGACCGGGATAATCAGCCCTTCGTCAATCCCGACCGCGACCCCGATGTGGGCCTCCGCGTAGCGGCGAATGGTGTTCTCAGCCGTCCAGGTCGCGTTGACCTCCGGCACTTTGCCCAGCCCCACCGCACACGCCTTTACAATCAGGTCGTTGACGGTCACCTTGCCTGCCGAGGCGTCGGCATTCAGCTCTTTCAGCAGCGCCTGAGCACGATCCATCTCCACGATCATCGTGACGTAGAAGTGGGGCAGGGTGGTCTTGCTGAGGACGGTGCGTTTGGCAATCGCCTCGCGCATCTTCGAGGGCTTCGTGTCCTGACCGGTCAGGACGGGAGCCGTCTGCGGTTTGGGCGCAGGCGCTGTTCCCATGGCCGGGGCGGCGGACGGGGCCTGTTTCTGGAACGCCAGCACATCTTTCTCAACGATGCGGCCGTTCGGGCCGCTGCCGGAGACCTGTGCGATGTCTATGCCAAGCGATTCCGCGATCTTGCGGGCCAGCGGCGACGACTTCACGCGCTCGCCCTGTGGCCCGCTGATCGGCGCGTTCGGCTCCGGGGCCTTCTCCACAACGGGCGGCGCTTTGCTCTCGGCCACCGGAGCAGGTTTCGCCTCTGCGGTCGCTTTGGTGCCGGTGCTCGTCGGCGCTTTCGCAGTGCTGTCGCCAATAATGGCGATCACATCCCCGACGGGAACCGTCTGTCCGACCTGCACGATGATCTTTGTCAAAATGCCTGTCTCATACGCGGCGATCTCAACGTTGGCCTTGTCGGTTTCAACCTCGGCGATAGGCTCGCCGGACGTCACCGTATCGCCCTCTACTTTGAGCCAGACGTTGATCGTTCCCTCTTCCATTCCGTCACCCATTTTGGGCATTCGGATTTCTGCCATCAGTTCTCTCCGTTTATTCTAAATCACGCGAGGGCGCGTTTGACGGCGGCAACCACATCATTGTCGGTGGGGATGGCAGCGCGTTCGAGGTTCTTTGCATAGGGCATCGGGACATCCGCGCCGCCGACGCGCTCCACCGGCGCATCGAGGTCGTCGAACGCGCCTTCGTGGATACGGGCGGAAAGCTCCGATACGAAACTGACGTTGCGCCACTCCTCCTGAGCGCAGACCGCGTGGTGCGTCTTGCGAACCGAGGTCAGCACCGTCTCCATATCGAGCGGGACAAGGGTACGCAGGTCAATGACTTCGCACTCGATGCCCTCTTTCGCCAGCGTCTCCGCCGCTTTCAGGCAGAGATGCACCCCGCGAGAGTAGGCGACAAGCGTGATGTCGGTTCCCGTGCGGCGGATAGCGGCCTTGCCGAAGGGAACCGTGAAATCCGGGTCTTCGGAGACTTCGCCCTGCAAGCCGTACAGCCCCGCGTGTTCCATGAAGATGACGGGGTTGTTGTCGCGGATGGCGGTCTTCAGCAGGCCCTTCGCGTCTTCGGGGAAGGCGGGCAGCACGACTTTGAAGCCGGGCGTGTGGGCATACCAGGACTCCATGCTCTGGGAGTGCTGCGCGGAAAGCTGCGTCCCGACGCCTGCCGGGCCGCGAAATACGACCGGGCAGGTGATGCGTCCGCCGGACATATAGGTGATCTTCGCCGCATGGTTGACGAGTTGGTCCATCGCCTCCAGCGCGAACGACCAGGTCATGAACTCGGCGATAGGGCGCAGGCCCGTCATGGCTGCGCCGGTCGCCAGACCCGCGATGCCGATCTCGCTGATGGGGGTGTCCACGACGCGCATCGGGCCGAATTTTTGCAGCATCCCTTCGGAAACGCGGTACGTTCCCTGGTACTGGCCGACCTCTTCGCCGCACAGGAAGACGTTCGGGTCGCGCTCCATCTCCTCGGTCATCGCCAATCGGAGCGCCTGTTGGTATCGCATTGTCGCCATAAGTTATCTGAGTTCCTTCAAGGTTAGGAGAAAACGTTTTCGTACAGGCTGTCGAGCGGGGGTTCGGGACTGGCTTCGGCGAACGCGACAGCCTCTTCGACCTCTTCGCGCACCTCTTTGTCCAGTCGCTCGGCCTCGTCGGGCGTAATCAGGCCCTTCGCTTCCAGTGTGTCGCGCATACGCAGGAGCGGGTCGCGCTGCCGCCACTCGTTGACCTCTTCCTCATTGCGGTAGGTCATCCAGGCTTTGGTGTTGTCGTCGCCAATGCCATGCCCGACGAACCGGTAGCAGTCCATCTCCAGGAAGTAGGCTTCGCCGGTCTCGCGGATGCGGGCGATGGCGCGTTTGACGGTGTCGCGCACCGTGAAGTAGTCCATGCCATCCACTTTTTCGCCCTCGATGCCGTGCGCTTTCGCCTTGAGGACAAAATCGGGCTGACCGGTAGAGCGTTCGACGGAGGTTCCCATGGCGTACTGGTTGTTCTCCAAAACATAAAGGACGGGGAGCTTGTAGAGTCCAACCATGTTGAACGCTTCGTGCACCCCGCCCTGATTCATCGCGCCGTCGCCGAAATAGCAGACGCAAATGTTGCCTTCGCCCTTGTACTTGAGCGCGTAGCCGACGCCGAGGGAAATCGGTACCGGGCCACCGACAATGCCGTCCCCGCCGAGGAAGCCCCGGTCGGGGTCGGTAAGGTGCATGGAGCCGCCCTTGCCGAGGGCGCAGCCGGTGGCGCGTCCCATGAGTTCGGCCATGATCGCTTTGGCGGAGGTGCCGCAGGCGAGGGCGTGGGCATGGTCGCGGTAGGTGCAGAGAACTTTATCGCCGGGGAGACGCAGCTGCGGGATAATCCCGACTACGAGGGCTTCCATTCCGTCGTAACGATGCAGGTAGCCGCCGATCTTAGCCTCGTGAAATTTACGATAGACGGACTCTTCCAATCGGCGAATCAAAAGCATAAGGCGGTAGATGTCGGTCAGTTCGCTGCTCTGAAACTCGTCTCCCGCAGGACGTTCGACAGTCGTATTAGCCATCCGGTTCTTCCTCTCATAGGGTGGCGTTCGGTCGGCAGGTGATGCCGCCGTCGCACATTCTGGCGTCCGGCATAGTCGGTTTACGGCCTGCCAGCGTCCCCGCGCCCTCGACTTCAGTATACCCGCGCCCGCGCCCCGCCGGTGACTCCCGACAAGAACTGAACGCGATTTCGAGAACACGTCAAAGTGGCGAGGTCTCCTGTCGCGAGAAAACCTCTTTGTACCCCACTATTCTACCCCAATACTCCCGATTCTTTCCATCACCGCACAGCCGCCACGCGAAGCCTGCTGTCCGCTACAGCGGAGCGGGCATTAGGCCCGCGTCAAACTGCGTAACGCCGCTACGTTACAGAGTTAAACGGAGGGCTTTCACCTTTGCTTCCCTTCCGGGTAGGGTTCTCTTACCAGCTCACCTTACGCAGTCGCCCTATTCCCTCGTACACAGATTCGGCGGAGTGAACTCCTCCGCTGACTGACCTTCGGCCAAACGTCCTGCGGACGTATCCCTTCGCCACAAGATTTGTTGGATGCAAAAGCAGATACTGACGGTTTGGACGTTTCCGAAGGAAACTTGGCCGCAGGCCGTTCAGCAGAGGACTTTAGTCCGCTGTCAGACAGAAGAACAGCTCGTCTGCGTAAGGGGAGTTTCTCATTATCGCCCCTGCCCCTCACGCGCAGGTGTCTTTGACAGGTGTCTTTAACGGGAAGGTATCAGAGAGGCAGCAACACCTCCGTTTGCACCTCTCTCCGGAATCGGGGCGAGAACATAACGAGCAGTGGGGAAATCGTCCTGCCGGTATTTTTGCAGAGGAGTTCGCGCAGGAGAAACACAATACAACCGGAGAGAGCCGGAACCGTGACGATCCGGCCTCCCGGCCCGGCAGTTCTGTCAACCCCCCCCTGCCAGCCTGAGAAGGAGACAACTGAATGAGCGAAACGACGACTTCGGCGGCGCCCGTCGCTGCCGCGTCCGGCACCTTTCGGATTGGCGGCGACCTGCCGGTGCGCCGCCTTGGTTTTGGGGCGATGCGGATCACCGGGCGAGGGGTATGGGGCGAACCGAAGGATCGGGACGAGGCGAAGCGCGTTCTGCGCCGGGCCATCGAACTCGGGATAGATTTCATAGATACGGCGGACGCCTATGGCCCGGATGTTTCGGAGATGCTGATCGCCGAGACGCTGCACCCCTACCCGGCAGGACTGGTGATCGCGACGAAAGGCGGACTGACACGACAGGGGCCGGATGCGTGGCAGCCGGTGGGCAGGCCGGAATATCTGCGGCAGTGCGTCGAGATGAGCCTGCGCCGCCTGCGACTGGAGCGGATTGACCTGTATCAACTGCACCGCATAGACGCGAAGGTTCCATTAGAGGATCAGATGGGCGTCTTGAAGGAGATGCAGGCGGAAGGCAAAATCCGGCACATCGGGCTTTCCGAGGTCTCGGTGGAACAGATCGAGAGCGCGAACGCCCTTGTCCCGATTGTCTCCGTGCAGAACCTCTACAACCTGGCGAACCGTCAGTCGGAGAAGGTTCTGGACTACTGTGAACAGCACAGCCTGGGATTCATCCCCTGGTTTCCCGTGGCAGCGGGCGATCTGGCGCGGCCCGGCGGCATTCTCGATTCGGCGGCGAAGAGCCATCACGCCTCCGTCGCACAGTTGGCGCTGGCCTGGCTGCTCAAGCGTTCGCCGGTCATGCTGCCGATTCCCGGTACCTCCTCCGTCGCCCACCTCGACGAGAACACGGCGGCCGCGCAGCTCACGCTGACCGAAGCGGAGTTCCACGCCCTGACCGCGCTGGCGGCCTAGAGACACGGACGCTTCTGCACCGCGCAGGCAGCAGGCCGTCCGGCAAAGACGCTGGAGGATGAAGAAACGAATGATTAAACTCGCCGAGATGCTGCCGTGGGAGCCTTCGCCGCTCTGGACGCTGTCCAGGCAGGCGGGGGCGACCCACGCGGTGGGTCTCTTTCGCCCCGAGGCATCGCTGCCAGAACGGCCCTGGGAACTCGCGCCGCTCCGCGCCCTGAAAGAGCGATTCGAACGTGCGGGCCTGGAACTTGCAGTCATGGAGTGCAGCCCGCCGATGCAGAAGATTCGGCTGGGCCTGCCGGGACGGGATGAAGAGATTGACCTGTTCTGCACGATGCTCCGCAGCATGGGAGAACTGAACATCCCCGTGATCTGCTACAACTTCATGGCGGTCTTCGGTTGGATGCGGACCGCCGTCAATATCCCGGCGCGGGGTGGCGCGCTGGTGACCGGTTTCAGCGCGGATGCTCTGCGCGGTCAGCCATTGACGGAATACGGCGAAGTGCCGGAAGAGCGCCTGTGGGAGAACTTCGGCTACTTCCTGCGCCGGGTCGTCCCGGTCGCGGAGAAGGCTGGCGTGAAACTGGCGCTACATCCCGACGATCCGCCCCTGTCGCCTCTCCGGGGTATCGGGCGAATCATGCGAACGGTGGAGGCGTTTCAGCGGGCAATAGACCTCGTGCCGAGCGAGTGCAACGGCCTGACCCTGTGTCAGGGCAACTTCACCCTGATGACTGACGACCTGCCCGGCGTGATCCGACATTTCGGCAGGCAGGGTAAGATTTTCTTCGTCCATTTCCGAGACGTGCGTGGGACACCAGACAATTTCGTCGAGACTTTCCACGACCTGGGGAAGACAGATATGCTGGCCTGTATGAGGGCGTACCACGAGGTCGGTTTCGACGGCGTACTGCGCCCCGATCATGTCCCGACGCTGGAAGGCGACAGCAACGACAACCCGTGCTACTCCAGTACCGGACGCCTGCTGGCCCTCGGCTACATCACCGGGCTGCGCGAGGCCGTCTACGGCCGGGAGACCCCGCCTCAATGAAATCTCTGCAAATCACCGACCTGCGCGTCGCCGTTGTGGGCAAAGCGCCGATGACCTGTCCGCTCATCCGTATTGATACCAACCAGGGCATCTATGGCCTGGGGGAAGTGCGCGACGGGGCGAGCAAGACCTATGCACTGATGCTGAAAAGCCGCCTGCTCGGCGAGAACCCCTGCGATGTGGACCGGCTGTTTCGCAAGATCAAGCAGTTCGGGTTTCACGCACGGCAGGGCGGTGGCGTCTGTGCGGTCGAGATGGCACTCTGGGACATCGTCGGCAAGGTCTACGGCGTTCCGGTCTACCAACTGCTCGGCGGCAAGTTTCGGGACACTATCCGGTGCTATGCCGACACGGAGATGTCCGCCGATCCCGCCGTCACCGCCGCGCATCTGAAGCGGCGCATGGACGAGGGCTTCACCTTCCTCAAGATGGACTTCACCAGAGCCAGCATCCGCGACAACATCCTCCAGACCATTGTCGGCCCGCCCACCGTCGCGCCGCACCTGAGCATCCGCGATGTCCTAAAAACGCAGCACATGTTCACCGGCATCGAGATCAGCGACACGCATCTCCGCCTGATGGCCGAGTATGTGGCGGAGGTACGCCGCCTCATCGGGATGGAGATTCCGCTGGCGATTGACCACTTTGGACACGTCGGCATCAACTCCTGTATTCGCCTGGGCAAGGCGCTGGAACCCTACAATATCGCCTGGCTGGAAGACATGATTCCCTGGCAGTACACCGACCTCTGGAAGCGCCTCACCGATTCCATCCATCTGCCTACCTGCACCGGAGAGGACATCTATCTCAAGGAGGGCTTCGAGGTACTATGCCGTCATCACGCGGTAGATGTCATCCATCCCGACCTCGCGACTTCCGGGGGCATTCTGGAGACCAAAAAGATCGGCGACATCGCGCAGGACTACGGTATTCCAATGGCGATGCATTTCGCCGGGACGCCGGTCTCCTGCATGGCGAACGTCCACTGCGCCGCCGCGACCGAGAACTTCCTGGTGCTGGAGAACCATTCGGTGGATATTCCCTGGTGGAACGATCTGGTGCAGGGCGTGGACGGCCCGATTATCCAGAACGGCTATATTCGTGTGCCGGATGCGCCGGGTCTGGGAATTACGCTGAATGACGAGGTCGTGCAGCAGCATCTGGCGGAGCCGGGCTACTTTGAGCCGACGCCGGAGTGGGACAACGAGCGTTCCGCCGACCGTTTGTGGAGCTGACAACGAGGGATTATCGAGGAGGATTTTCGCTATGCTCAACCGCTATGAAGACATCGTTCACCTGACGCCCCAGAACCCGTTCGACCGTTTCCCGGATGGCCGACCGTGTGTGCCGGACGATCTGCTGCGCCGCATGAAACTGGTGACGGTCGAGGAGGCGTGGGGGGTTCTCAAACAGCACGGCTACCTCAATCAGTATGCGGGCGGCTGGCTGAACGTCCACCCGGAGCGTGTGCTGGTAGGCCGGGCGGTGACCGCGATGTTCGTCCCGACGCGCCCCGACCTGCACGTGGTCATCGGGGAGTGGGGCAAGCAGCGCAACGCCGTCGGTCTGCACAACTCCTGGATCATTGATACGCTCGTCGAGAACGATGTCGTGGTGATTGACCTGTTCGGCAAGGTGAAGGACGGCACATTCGCTGGGGACAACCTGGGGACGGCCATCGCCAACAAGACGAAGACCGGGATGGTGATTGACGGCGGCATTCGTGATCTGGTGCGCCTGCGCGAAATTCCCGACATCTCCATCTTCGCACGCGGCGTAGACGCCTCCGCCATCGCCGATGTCACCATGACGGGCCTGAACGTCGCCATCCGCATCGGCGTCGCGACCGTCCTGCCCGGCGACGTGGTACTCGGCTCCGAGTCGGGCCTCATCTTCATCCCGCCACATCTCGCGCAGGAGGTCGTCGAGCGTTCGGAGCGCACTCGCCTGGAAGACTTCTGGGGCCAGATTCGTATCCGCGAGGGCCGCTACACCTCCGGTCAGGTAGACGGCAACTGGACAGACGAGATGCGTACCGACTTCGCCGAATGGGCCAAAACCCACCCCTCGGCCTGACAGTCGGAGTGGCATATCGCAAGGGGAGTTGAAAGGTAGGATACAATAGACCATTCACGAACAGGAGGAGTTTGCGCGATGTCCACTTTGCAGCCGAGCAGAACTTACCGGGGAAGCGTCGAAGAGGTTTTCAGCCACAGAAACGAGATTCCCCCGGACGCTATTCTTGAACTCAAAGTCTTCGATCCACAACCGGGGACGGAGGAGCAAATAGGCGACTATGGAGGCAAAAGCGCCGCTGACATCCTGCAAGAAATCGGCTTTGTGGATAGTGGGCCGTATGACTTAGCAACGAATCCAAAGTACATGGAGGGGTTCGGCGAAACGAAGAATCGCCGTACCTGACACGATGATACTTTCCGATACCAGCGTTATCGTTGCAGCCCTCAAGCACGTAGCACCTTATTTCCTCATCTGAACGGGATTTCACATATTCTGCCCTGGATTCGCTTATATCTTGTTTGATTTCTTCAAGTTACAAGCTCGGCAGAGAATCTGCAAATTTTCTACCGATGTTGCCCCACCGCGACTGACAGGGATGATGTGATCGAACTCCAAATACTCTCTTGCCCGACACTGAGCGCAGCATCCCTGATAGCGTTGAAAGACTTCGCCCCTGATGTGTTGTGGAATACTTCGGGACGATGCCTGCTCATACAGTACCTGTCGGTGAAACTGGTTCACAAGTACGTTAATGATCTCATAGAGGAAAACTGCGGAATAGACTTCATAGTAGCCATTACCCTGTTGCCGTGTGAGGCGAAGATTAATACCGGTGTTGTTCACCAACTCTACGGAACCAATCTTGCTCAGAGAAAAATCAAAGCCTCCTCCATCAGAGATGAAGCGTATCTTCTGGTTCGTTACAATCAGGCGACCTGACATAATTTTAAACGTAAGCGTCTAATATTTGCCACCTTCTCAGGTGGTCCGTAATTTTGTAGAATGTAAGCATCTCAAATCGGAGGTGCCTTCCATGACTGCCAGAGAAGCCTTGGCCCAAGAGTGGCGCGATCGTCTCGAAGATTTTG
>JBBRLP010000071.1:0-27549 GCA_038231295.1 Chthonomonadales bacterium | reverse complement strand
TCGCGGGTGTTGGGCGCGGTTTCGGGCAGGTGTGTGCGCCGGTTCAATTCCTGGCGTGCTGTCTCATCAAATTGGACACGGTACATGGCGTGAAAACCCTCCACGCCTTTCTACGAACGAACTAAGGCCTTCTACTTAGGATCAATAGGCACGATCCCAACGGGGATATAATCAAAGACCGTTGGCCTTTCCCCTCCATCGTCTTCCAATACTTGTTCTTCCGAATCGGAGCGATATGTGTCTGACATGAATTTTTCTTTCCTCCATTAGGATAGTTAAATCGGTGTAGAAAATGTGGAAACGAGCGCACATTCAAATTATAACCATCTATGTCCTGAATGTCAAATGTTTTTTGCGAGGTAAGACAAGAGGACTGCGACTTTATCCTTGCATTGTGTGGATTGCCAGAGTTGAGTGAAGTTTTCTTCGCCGAGGTGTGCCTGGAGAGTGACAAGGCAGGCATCGTATTCCGGCTTGTCGGCAGTAGGAATGGAATTGCCGGAATCTTTACGAATGTTATCCTCAACAGCAAGTAGTCTGGCTGCATCCTCATAATCGCCAATTTCAATTAAAGTAAAACCAAGATTGCGTAGCGTGGTATCCATGACGCCCCAGTTCTCTAATTCCAGTTTGAGAGCAAGGCTGGAATCGAGGTGATGACGTGCAGCCGGTAAGTCTCGCTGCTCACGGGCCAACTCTCCAATGTTATTGTGTACCATCGCCATTGCGCCGTGATCTCCAAGCCGTTCGTAAATCGTGAGGGCCTGCTCGAAGCGGGCGCGAGCGGCAGTGAGATTGTCCTGTTCAATCATATAGCTGCTGAGATTGTTGAGGACAGCGGCCTCTATGTTCTGATTACCGATTTTGCGGGAGAGGAAGAGGGCCTCTTCAAAGCAGGTCAGGGTGAATTCATCATCCCCCAACCGACGGGCGGCGGCGGCGAGGTTGGTCAGAGCGATGGCGGCTCCGAGGTCGTCTTCGGCGGCGCGGCGGATGCTCAGGCACTCTTCGAGCAGGACTTTGGCGCGGGCATAGTCGCCCTGCCGGGTCGCGATGACTCCGGTCCCATTGAGGGCTTTGGCGCGAACGGCGGGGTCACTGCCGCGCCGCATCAGCGCGTTTTCCAGCCAGCCCCGGCCCTCCTCCAAATAGCCGCGCATCAGCCAGAATCGCCAGAGAGCGTTCGCAAGCCGCAGGCGCGTATCGGTGTCGAAGGCCATCTGAAGCGCGAGACGCAGGTTGTCGTACTCCGTTTGAAGGCGCTGAAGCCATTCCGACTGTTGCGGGCCGATCAGACAGGGTTCCGCCTCTTCCGCCAGGCCGAGATAGAAGCGCAGATGGCGATCCCGAAGCGGCTCGATCTCCCCTGCCTCTTTGAGGCGGGAATCCGCGTATTCTCGCACGGTTTGCAGCAGACGATAGCGGTTCGCGTTTTCCTGTTCCGTCACGACGATGAGCGACGCCCGCTCCAGATGCATCAGCCCATCCAGGACATCCAGCGAGTCGTCGTCCTCGCCGCAGACCGCCTCCGCCGCCTCCAGAGTCCATCCTCCTGCGAAGACCGACAGCCGACGCAGCAGCACACGCTGCGGCTCCTTCAGCAGATCGTGGCTCCAGCCGATCATCGCCTCCATCGTGCGCTGGCGGAGCGGTTTGTTGACGGCGCCGTCTTTCAGGTCGCGGAAACTTTTGTCCAGGCGATCGGCGATCTGACGCACTGTCAGCATCGGCACTTTCGCCGCGACCAGTTCCAGGCCATAAGGCATTCCATCGAGCCGGTTACAGATGCGAACCACGTCCGGGATGTTCTGCTCGGTAAGCTGGAAGTTCGGAGACGCGGCCTGCGCCCGCTCCGTGAACAGGCGCACGGCATCGTTCTGCGCGGTCTGCTCGAACGAGGGCAAAGCCTTTGCGTCGAGCAGAGGCAGGGAGGGAACGCGCCACGTCACCTCGCCCGCAACGTTCATCTGGATACGGCTTGTCGCCAGCAGATGCACATTCGGACAGCGCTTTAACAGGGTATCACTGAAATGGGCGATGGCCTCCCAGAGATGTTCGCAATTGTCCAGAATCAGCAGCAGAGATTTGGGCGCGAGAGCCGCCAGAAGCTGCTCCTGAAAGTCCTGTCCCGGCATTTCGCGCACCCCCACCACATTCGCGATGGCCTGCGGCACCAGAGTGGGATCGGTCAGCGAGACAAACTCCACCAGACGTACGCCGTCTGTGTAGTGGTCATGCAGGTCGGCGGCAACCTGGAGGGCCAGTCGCGTCTTCCCGGCTCCGCCCGAACCCATTAGCGTCAGGAAGCGGGTCGCTTGCAGCAGTCGGCGTATCTGCGCCATCTCCCTCTCGCGCCCGATGAAACTGGTCAACTGAAGGGGCAGATTGTGGGGCAGCGTCGTGAGGGAGCGGAGGGGCGGAAACGTATCGGAGACAAGCGGATGACAGAGCTGAAAAACAGTCTCCGGGCGCAGCAGGTCTTTCAGACGATGCGGCCCCAGATCGCGCAGGGAGCATTCCTCCGGCAGGGCCTCCTGCACCAGTTCGGCCGTCGCCTGGGCAAGCAGTGTCTGCCCGCCATGCCCGATGCCCCGCAGCCGCGCACAGCGGTTGACGACCGGGCCAAAATAGTCGTTGTCGCGCAGGGTGGCCTGTCCGGTATGGAGAGCGATTCGCACCCGCAGTTGAATCGGTTCCGGCCAGACCTCCGCGTGAAACGCCTGCTGGAGCGCGTTCGCCACGCGCACCGCCTGCTCCGGGTTGGTGAAGACGAGAAACTGGCTGTCACCCTCGCCACGATCCTTAACGCGATGCCCCTCCTGCCGGGCCAGAATTTCGTCAATGATCTGCTCGTGCCGCGCCACGGCCTGCCCCATCGCCTCTTCCTGCTGTTCCCAGAGGCGTGAACTGTCCTCGATGTCGGTCAGCAGCAGCGTGACGACACCTCCCGGCAGCGAATGCCCGGTAGGGAGGCTTTCTGAGTTCATCGGTAACAGTTCTCCTGGCTAAGTGCGCGTACACGAAGACACATACGACGAGCGTACTTTCGACAACGACTAGTTTCTCTCCTGCAATCCCAGATTCTTCGAAGGAGTCTGCACCGGAATGAATTCGTGCGTAACCTCTTTTTGGCAGCACAGGGCGAACGCGCTATTTTATGGCCTCAGTGAAGCCTGTGAAAATTCGCTTCGTATATCTTGCAGCAGCCACGCTAGCACGGTGTCCCGTCCCGGAGGAGTCCATGAATCTGCTCTTTTTTCCTGCGGTTCTCTTCATGCTCCTTTTCGTCGTGATGGGCGGGCGGCTTTCCCGGCGCATCACCTCCGGGCGTCTGCTGTTGGCAGGCGGGATGGTTATGGCTGCGGCAGTCATGGCGCTTCCGGCGGTGTTGTTCGCGGCTTACTACGGGCATCTGCTTGACAGCACAGGTTGGTTCTACCGGTTTCGAGCCGTTCCCTACAGCGAACTGACGGCTTCGGGCGTAGGGTTAGCAACGGGACTGGTAATCGGCCTGATTCTGCATGGAATCAAGCGCGGGCTGTCCCGGGGATTTGCCGGGAGCGTGTCGGGCCTTCTGTTGTTTGGGACGCTGTTGCTGTTGTTCGTTCCCTACGCCAAGCCGCTTATCGCTCCGCTGCGTATCGCGTTTCAGGAGCAGTGGCGCGACGGCATCTGTCTGCAAAGCACACCCTCGACCTGTGGCCCCGCAAGTGCGGCGACCCTGCTTCGCCGCTTCGGACGCACTGCCTCCGAACGCGAACTGGCGCAGGAGTGTTACAGCAGCGGCAGCGGGACGGAGAACTGGTATCTGGTGCGGGCCTTGCGCCATCGGGGTCTGCGGATAGAAATTCGCCTCACCTCCCCGCAGCCTGCCGCGCTTCCCTTCCCCTCCATCGCAGGCACCCAGTTGGGCGGACGCGGCGGCACCGGGCATTTCATCACCCTCCTCGGCCAGATTGAGGGACGGCTGCTCATTGGAGACCCGGTGGGCGGCCGTTCGCTCCTGACATCCGATGAACTGCGTTCCCGCTACTACCTCACGGGCTTTTTTCTGGTCGCTTCCGACCCCGGACACGAAACCGCTGCGATGCAGCACCGGGCTGAACGCGCCTCCGCCAGAGATACGCTCCCGCCTGAAGCTTCTCACAATCTACATAGGCAAACGTGACTTTTTTTTGCCCGATGCCCGCCGTCTCGACCGCTGGCTGACGCAAAAGGCCATCCCACATCGGTATGAAGAGGGTGAGGGAGGACACGAATGGCCCGTCTGGCAGCGGGCTTTAGCCGACTTCGCCCCACGCCTTTTCCATACGGACAATCAGGGCAGGAATACTCCGGTGCGGTAAGGAATACGCTGTCGTCGCTGCGCTTCCGAAAGGCGCAAGTTAATCTTTTGGACAGATAGGAGGCAGTTCCAATGGCGGTCGTTACCCAGGAAAATGTTTTGCTTCTCAGCCGAGAAGAGATAGCGCAAAGGGCGCAGGAATTGTACGAGCGCACACTCCGCAGTCAGGTAGAAGAACCTGCGAACATCGGCAAAATGATAATCATTGACGTGGAGACCGGAAACTACAGCATTGATGAACTTGGCTTCGATTCCGCAGAGACGCTGCGCCAACAAAATCCAACCGCACGTCTTTTCGGCATACGTATAGGCTACGATGTCGCCGCAGCCATTGGCGGTATGATGAAACGCACGGCTCCATGATGACTGGCAGAGTAGAACGAAGACACGCACTTCTGCCCGTGACATTTCGCTTGCCAGGACAACGCGAACTGTCCATAGAGTGCGTCATTGATACAGGATTTACAGACGCCCTGTGTCTTCCTTCTGAGGCAGTGGCGGCGCTTGGCTTGCCTTATCAGTTCGATTTCCCCGCAACCCTTGCCGATGGCTCACGAGTCTACCTCCCGGTTCACGAGGCCGTTATTGTCTGGGAAGACAGGGAAAGGCGTGTTCACCTGCTGGCGACTGGCGAACGCCCGCTCCTTGGGACGGCCTTGCTGGACAATTTTGTGTTGGAAGTCCAGTTTGCCGAAGATGGACTGGTGACGGTTATGCCGCTGTGAGTGCATCTCTCTGACCATCCGGTATATAAAGTTTACCGCTTCTACGCGGAGAACCGGGGCAGGAAAACTCTGGCGCGGTAAGGAATACGCTGTCGTCGCTGCGCTTCCCGAGGATGCGAGGCCGACAGCCTTATTTTTCCCCTAGAGAGGATGGCATCACCTTACTATGAGCGACTACACCCCCAAACCGGAGCATCAATTTACGTTTGGCCTCTGGACCGTCGGCAATGCCGGACGAGACCCCTTTGGCGGCCCGGTGCGCGAACCCGTCTCGCCCTGTGGCCTCGCCTATCAGCCCCCCTATATTGTCGAGAAACTGGCGAAACTCGGCGCGTATGGTGTCAACCTGCACGACAATGACCTCGTTCCCATTGACGCCACCACCGCCGAGCGCGATGCTATTGTCCACGAGTTCAAGCAGGCTCTCTCCGACAACGGGATGAAGGTCCCGATGGCGACCACCAACCTGTTCAGCGACCCGATTTTCAAAGACGGCGCGTTTACCAGCGTAGACGCAAAAGTACGCGCCTACGCCCTTCAGAAGACCATGCGCTCCATGGACCTCGGCAAAGAACTCGGCGCGGGAGTCTATGTCTTCTGGGGCGGACGCGAAGGCACCGAAACCGATGCCAGCAAAGACCCCCGCGACTCCGCCAAACGGTTCCGCGAATGTCTCAACTTCCTCGCCGAATACGACATCGCGCAGGGCTACAATTTCAAGTTCGCCATGGAACCTAAGCCCAACGAACCGCGTGGCGACATCTACTGCCCGACCGTCGGCTCTATGCTCGGCTTTATCGCAACTCTGGATAAGCCGGAGAAGTTCGGCCTCAACCCCGAATATGCCCACGATACGATGGCGGGCCTCAACTTCGTCCATGCCGTCGCGCAGGCGATTGACGCGGGCAAACTGTTCCACATAGACCTGAACGGTCAGAAGCCGGGCCGCTACGATCAGGACTTCCGGTTCGGCGCGGAAGACCTGAAAGCCAACTTCTTCCTCGTCAAACTCCTCGAAGACAGCGGCTATTCGGGGATGAAGCACTTTGACGCCCATGCCTACCGGACGGAGGATGAAGAGGGCGTCTGGGACTTCGCGAAGGGCTGTATGCGGACCTATCTCATCCTGAAAGAAAAGGGCGAACAGTGGAACGCCGACGCCGAGATTCAGGGCATCCTGAAGGCGAACTCTGCCGATCCCGATCACATCGCCCCGCTCTTCGCTTCCTACTCCGCCGACAACGCCGCGAAAATCAGCAACCTGGCCGTAGACCGAATCGCCTACGGCAAAAAAGGCTACTCCTACGAGAAACTCGACCAGTTGACGACGGAACTGATTCTCGGCATCCGCTGATGAGTCGAATCAAAAACGCCCTGCTGGAGAGCAATCTCACAGTCAGGGCGTTTTTTGTGGCGTGAATGGCGAAACTGCCCCTTGTTCCCTGCGTAGAGTAGGTATCAGACATTGATGAACAGGCAGACGCGAGCGCGCCTGCCTGTTGGCGCGAACGCGCCGCAGTCGAGGAGGTGTGAGAATGCAGACAAAACGACGCGCAGCCGGAATCGGTTTCCTGCTGCTTCTGGCGGTCGGAATGGCAGTGGCGCAGCAGACGCCCCCTCCGCCCGCCCCCCTGATGCACGAAACGTTTGAGACCGATGCGGGAAACTGGACCGGAATGGGAGACAGCGGCAAAGTCAGCATCACGCACGATGCCGCGCACGTCAAAGAAGGCAAAGGCGCCCTCCAGTTCGATTACGCGGTCAAAAAGAACGAAATCAATGTCCTGATTTTCCCCACTCCAGGCGCTGCGCTCGAAAAGATGAAGTCGCTTCATTTCTGGATGTATGCGGACTATACGACGACGATGCTGGTCTCGCTTCAGGAGAAGGACGGCGGGCGCTTCGCGACAACATTTCATGTGAAAGGCGGCGTCTGGCAGGAGGTGCGTCTCGGCTACTCCGACTTCTTACTCGGAGATGAGAAAGACGACCCGAAAGACGCCAACGGCAAACTCGACCTCGATAAAGTGGAGGGGATCGGTATTGCCGACTATGGTCAGCTTTTCGCGCAGAGCGAGGATGCCAACCTGGTAACCCTGCTGAACGTTCAGAAAGGCCCGCACACCCTCTACATGGACGACTTCACGGTGAGTACGGAGACCATCGCACCCGAACTTCCGGCCACTGCGAAAGAGCGGTCGCTCGATACGCTCTCCCGCCCGCAACTCTCCTGGATTCCCATCGGTGATGTCAAACTCTCCGCCGCGACGGGCAAGCCGCTGACCGGTTCGAGCCTCAAAGCTGACTACCATCAGGCGCCCGGCAAAGCGATTGGATTCGTCAAGCGGTTCCAGCGGGGAACGCTCAAGGGCATGGATCAACTGACCTTCACGGCGGCAGCAACCAAGCCCACGAAGCTGGTCGTCCAGTTGGAGCAGATAGGCGGCGGCAAGTATCGCACAATTATAGATGTGCCGGGCAACTCCGAAGTGAAAGAACTTGTGCTGCCGTTCGCGAACTTCGAAATGGCCGACGACTCCGGCGACCGTAACGGACATTTCACCGCCGATCAGGTCAACCAACTCGTCATTCTGGACGCTTCCGGCATCGTGGATGGTTCCGACACCGACAACACCTTCTGGATCACCAAACTCCGTACCTCTCCGAAGTAGCCAAAATTCGGGCGGGGATGACCTCATCTCCAATGCCCACATTCTCGTGACACCGAACGCTCGGAGGTTGACCTGGGGTTGGCCCTCACCCCAACCCCTCTCCCGGGCGGTCGCAAGCTCCCTGGGAGAGGGGCAAATCCGTGAGTAATGTTGGTGACTGAAAAGTGAAGGGCTAAATACGATTGTCCCTGTTGGGGAACGAACACGGTAGGAAATTAGTTGACCTGATCGCCCCCTTCTCCCAGGGAGCTTGCGACCGACCGGGAGAACGGGGGTTGGGGGATGAGGTCCACACCAGCGCAGCCCGCAAAGGTGGAATCAACGCGGCAGGTGGCGTTCTATATGCAGCGAGTCACGAATGGCAAGCAACTCCGCTCTGGTTTGCGGCCAGTTGTCCTTCGTGCAAAAACAGTTGGCATACAGAGTGAGCGGGCTATTCTGAATCTTGATGATGACGAAGGCGCTGATAAACGGCAGCCTGCCGGAGAATACAGGGGATTTGACCACGCCATAGAGAGCAGGCTGTCCCTCCATTTGAAAAGACTTCTCTTCGAACAGAGTGGTGATGCCAGGGCCTCCGAAAGCGTTTCTGTTGATGCCGAGTTGGCCGTTGGAGAGGTGGAGTTGAGGCGGCAAGGGACCCCGCATGAGGTGAATCCCGATGGCGGGTACTATCGGAACCTGCCAGGCACGTCTTGCTTTCGGCGCGGCCCCACCGATATGCAGACGTTCCTGTAGCCATTGCGTCACGGACGCGGGAGGCGCAGGTCGGAAATTCTGGCCCCAGATCTCGTCCGGCGCTTTGATATACTGTTCTGTCTGTGGATGCCAACCGGAGGAGAGTGTAAACCGACAGCGGTACCCGGTTTCAGGATCAGCGGGACTGGCGTAGGGGTGGCGGGCCAATACCGCATGAACCCATAGCGCCGCCGTTCCGAAAAGGGTCAATGTCAGAGCCAATGCGACTACAGCAGCGCCTCTCCGTTTTTGCCTCTCCCGCTTTTCCATGTCCGCCTCCCTGTCCACAGACAGCATTCCCCTGTCCGTCAGTTCGGCGGGGTTATGCCCGCATCCTCCCTGTCAAAATGCAGGAGTTTTGCTTGCGGTTGCGAAATCAGAGGACAGCAACCGCCGGACAAGGCGGCGAAAAGCATTTAAATGACGATACCGACAGCGGTCTGGAGGCGGGCAGATGTTTTCCGCACAGCGGACACGGTGGATTCTTGGCGTAGGGCTGGCATTGACGCTCACCAGGGCATCGGGACAGACGCCTGCGCCGGTCGCACCTCCAACGGAGAAGGTGGCGGCGGTGCTGACGCGGTGCATTGGGTGTCATGGGGAGAGTGCGCCCTCCGGCGGGCTGCGGTTGACGAACCGGGTAGCGGCGCTGAAAGGCGGTGTTTCCGGCGCGGCTTTTGTCGCGGGGAAGCCGGAACAGAGTCTGCTGATGAAGCGCGTTGTGGCGAAGCAGATGCCGCCTGCTGGTCCGCTCAACGCGGCAGAGACCGAAACGCTGCGCCAGTGGATCGCGTCCGGGGCCGTCTGGAGTCCAAGTTTCACGCCGAAGCCGAACCGGGCCGGGGCCGACTGGTGGTCGCTGCAAAAGCCCGTGCGTGCGCCCTTGCCAAAAGTCAAGCACACTTCTCTGGTGCGAAACCCGATAGATGCGTTTGTGCTTGCCGAACTCGAAGCGCACCATCTGACGCTCTCTCTGCCCGCCGATAAGGCGACCCTCCTGCGCCGCGTCACCTACGACCTGACCGGGCTGCCCCCGACCCCGCAGGAACTCGACGCCTTCCTGCACGACCCTGCCCCGAACGCCTACGAGAAGGTGGTAGACCGCCTTCTGGCCTCACCCGCCTATGGGGAACACTGGGGGCGGCACTGGCTGGATGTGGTGCGCTTTGCCGAGAGCGAAGGCTTTGAGCGCGACGCTATCCGTGACAACGCCTGGCGCTATCGCGACTACGTGATTCAGAGCCTTAACGCCGACAAGCCCTATCCGCAGTTCATTCGCGAACAGATTGCCGGAGATGCCCTCACCCCCGCCACGCAGGAGACCATCACTGCCACCGGATTCCTGGTCGCGGGGCCGTGGGATCAGGTCGGCAATATGGTCGCTACCGGCTCTATTCTGCGTCAGCAGGTGCGCGAAGAGGAGCTGGAGGAGATGACGGGAACGGTTGGGCAGACCTTCCTCGGCATGACCGTCAACTGCGCCCGCTGCCACGACCACAAGTTCGACCCCATCCCACAACGCGACTACTACCGCCTGAAAGCCGCGCTCGAAGGGGTGCGCTATGGCGACCGGCCGCTCCTCAGCCCGAGCGAGATGCAGGCCCATGCGTCCCATCTTGCGGAGCTGCGCCGCGAGGTTGCGGCACACGAGCGCGAAATCGCCCTCCTCCAGCAAACGGCCCTCTCCCGTCTCGCAGGCAGTGCTCCTCCACCGGAAAACCGGCAAGGCGGCAGTTCGGTCGCCCCGTTGCCCATCGCGAAATGGACTTTTGAGACCGACACCAACGACAGTATCGGCGGGCTGCATGGCGCACTGTTCGGCACTGCGAGCGTTGCCAACGGACGGCTGCTGCTCAATGGCAAAGACTCGTATCTCCAGACCGAAGCCCTGCCCACCGCCCTGCACGCGAAGACGCTGGAAGCCTGGGTCTATCTGCCGGACAGAGCGCAGCGCGGTGGCGCGGTCCTTTCGGTAGAGAACCCCAAGGGTGGGACGTTCGATGCGCTGGTCTTCGGGGAGCGCGAACCGGGCAAATGGATGGCAGGCAGCGAGTTCTTTCGGCGGACGCACGACCTCGACGCGCCTGCCGAGGACAGCCCGCCTAACGCGCCCATTCATCTCGCCGTTGTCTATGGCGCGGACAACAGCATCCGGCTCTTTCGCAATGGCCTGCCCTATGGCAGCGCCTATACTCCGACAGGCGGCGGCTCCGAACTCCCGAACTATCCGGCGAAGGAGGCGCATCTGCTCTTCGGACTGCGGCATACGGGCGCGGGCAACGGGCTGCTGACGGGCGAGATCGAAGAGGCTCGGCTCTACGACCGTGCGCTCACCCCCGCCGAGGTCGCGGCCTCCTATCGGGCCGGGTTCTCCCATGTCGCCACCGAACGCCTGCTCGCCGCTATGACGCCGGAGGAACGTCGCCGCGTTGCCGTCCTGCAAAAGGAGCGCGATACGCTGCACGAAACCATGCTGCGCGAGGAGCCGACGCCGCTGGTCTATGCCGTCAATCCGGTTCAGCCCGGCCCGTCGTTCGTGCTGATTCGCGGGGATGTGCAGCAGCACGGCGAACCGGTGACGGCGGGCGGACTGACCTGCGTCCGTGCTGAAAACGCGGACTTCCCGCTTCCCGCCGATGCCCCGGAAGCGCAACGACGCTTGCTGCTCGCCAACTGGATCGCCAGTCCCGACAACCCGCTGACAGGGCGCGTTCTGGTCAATCGGCTCTGGCACTACCATTTCGGGCGCGGCCTCGTCGCTACTCCCAACGACTTTGGTTTCAACGGCGAACGCCCCACGCATCCCGCGCTGCTGGACTGGCTGGCGACGGAGTTTGCGCGGCAGGGCGGGCGCTGGAAACCCCTGCATCGGCTGATTCTGCTCTCCAACACCTATCGGCAATCCTCCCGGTTTGACCTACAGGCCACCGCGCAGGATGCCGACGACCATCTGCTCTGGCGGTTCGCGCCGCGTCGTCTGGAGGCCGAGGCCGTGCGGGATGCCATGCTCAGCGTGAGCGGGCAGCTCAATCCGCAGCAGGGCGGGCCGAGTTTCCGGCCCTTCACCGTCGTCCACAACAACTCGTTTTTCTATACGCAGACAGACGACCCCGCGCCGGAGTTCAATCGCCGCACAGTCTACCGCATCAACGTCAACTCGGCGAAAAGCCCGCTCCTGGAGTCGCTGGACTGCCCCGACCCTTCGACCAAAACGCCCCGCCGCACCGTCACCACCACACCTCTTCAGGCTTTGGAACTGATGAACAACACCTTCGTCCTGCGGCAGGCGAACCGTTTCGCCGACCGTGTCCGCGCCGAGGCCGGAGCCGCCCCCGCCGCCCAGATAGTCCGTGCCTACCGCCTCGCCTTCGGGCGTACCCCGACCGCAACAGAAACCACACGCGCTCTCGCCTTTGTAACACAGAATGGCCTCCCCGATCTCTGCTGGGCCATCCTCAACGCCAGTGAGTTTCTGTATGTCCGTTAAACGGGAACAACGCAGTTATGTTCAGTACCTTCAGGAATGGAGAGTTGACAAAATGACGTTCATCGTTCCAGGTAGGCGCAGAGCGTGAGAGCGGCTTCGGCGCGAGTGCCTGTGAAAGTCAGCGGAGCCGGGACAGAAAACGCTTCTCGCCACGCCTGCCACGCTTCGGGCGTGATGGGAGCGTCGGGGTGGAAGAGCAGGTCGGTGGGGCTGCCGAGTGCAAGGCCGCGAGAGGCGAGTGTCTGAACAACGGTGAAGGCAGAATGCGTCAGCGGAACGTCTATATACCAGTGCAGGGCGATGCCCTCGCCGAGCAGACGTGACTGGAAGGCGCGGAGACGCGAGGGGTCGGTGTAGACTTCGCGGGGTGTTGCGTTGGTCTGGAGACAGAACGCGGCCAGCAGTCCCGCCGCCTCGCCGATGTTCCATTCGATGGGATGAAGGCGATACGCGCCGTTGGTCAGATGCGTGACGCCCAGATTCTTGCAGGCGGGCAGCAGGTTCTCCAGCCGAACGGGAATCAACGCGCCGAGCGGAATCTGGAACGGACGGGTGGCGACATAGGCGTTGGGTTCGCCGTGTCCGTTCGGGTGGATATCGAGCGCGTAGTGACCTATCCCGACGCTGTCGGGCATAAACGCCGCCCTCGCCTGCTCTCCGCGATGGACACCGCCCTGAAAATCCTTCACGACGATCTCCTGTTCCAGGATGGGCCGCAGGGAACGAATACGCCGGGACTCGCGAATATAAGGCCGTATCGCGCAGCCGTCGGGCGTGTCGAAGAGGTCGGTACGCAGCCGAAACTCAGGATAGCCCGTCTGCCCCGGCAGAATGGCTCCGGTCTCCGGGTCTTCACGCGGACACTCTGTCTGTAGCCAGTAGACATAGCCCAGCGAAACGCGTCGTGCCCGCGCCAGAGTCGCTTCTGCATTTGCCTCGTTCGGAACCGGGTGGCCCGTTGCCGGGGAACCGGGCGCGTACCCAATCATGTTGCTACCATAGTAGTCGTTTCCGGCGGTGTTTATCATCGCGACATCGGCGGGAACGCGGGGATCGTCGAAGTTCTCCCGCGCCAGCACACGGCGGTAGGTCCACCAGGGCGCACGTCCGTAGAACAGCCCCGTAATCGCGCCATGCTTGATGTGGTACTTCTGCAAAGCCTTGAGTTCGGCGTAGTCATCGGGCGGCGTGATGCGGTTGGTCGCCTGTGTTGCCGGGGACCACTCTAGCGCGAAGGGAAAGGTAAACGGCTGCACCCAATCCGGGCGGGCTGTCTCCGGGGCATCCGGTTCGCCTGTTTCGGCGCGGCTCTCCGCCCCCACTGTCCAGTCGGTTCCTTCCGTGCCGCAGAGAGGCAGCAGGTCACCGGTATCCGTCGCATCCAGAACGAATGTTGCCTCGATGCGCTGTTCCGTTCCGTCCTCGCCCCGTACCCTCACCGCCACAATCCGACGGCCCGTTTCCGTGTCCATCTCACACACGACGGCCCGTGTGCGGAAGCGCAGTGTCAGCCGTCCCGCCGCTTCCAGCGGGCGCATCCTCTCCCGCAAAATCTCCGCTCCGACTTTCGGCTCGTAACTCAGGCGGCTCACCCAGCAGTTGCCGGGATTCAGAGAAATGCGTTTCTGCGCCTCCGGGGTCAGCCGATAGTTGCGCCGATAGTCATCACGCACGGCCTCCCGAAACTCCGTATAGCGGCGCGTTCCTCCAAACGTCTCAATATGCTGCTGTTCGTCGGGCGTACAGACGCCCTGCGTCGTCAACTGCCCGCCCAGCCAGTCCGTCTCTTCCACAAGGCAAACGGACGCCCCGGCCTCTGCCGCAGCGAGGGCCGCCGCCGTTCCCCCCGCACTTCCCCCAACAATCAGTAGATCGAATTGCATGACTCTCCCCAACCCCTTTATGAACCCAGCCATTGAACAGAGTATAGCCGACGAGGAGCGATCCGTCAAGAAAGCAGAGCGCCGAAACAGTTTCTGTTTCGGCGCTCTGGAGGTGGGAATGCAGCCCGCTAATCTGTTTTGGGACTGCTTCGCGGGGAAGCGGTTAGAGGGCGCGGAGTTTGTTGACTTCGTTCTGGATGTTGACGAGTTTGGCGTACTCGCCGTCTACGTCCATGAGTTCGTCGTGGGTGCCGCACTCGACCATCTTGCCCTCTTTCATCACGACCAGCCGGCTCGCATTCCGCAGAGTGCTGAGGCGGTGCGCGATGGCGAAGGTCGTGCGGTTTTTGATGAGGTTGGAGATGGCTTCCTGAATCTGCTTCTCCGTCTCTGTGTCCACGCTGGCGGTCGCCTCGTCCAGAATCAGGATTTTCGGGTCGTGCAGAATGGCGCGGGCGATGGAGATACGCTGACGCTCACCGCCCGAAAGTCGCTGACCGCGCTCCCCAACCTGCGTGTCATACCCGTCCGGGAACTTCAGCAGGAAGTTGTGGCAGTTCGCCGCTTTCGCCGCCCGAACGATCTCCTCGGTCGTCGCGTCCGGCTTGGCATAAGCGATATTCTCGCGGATGGTGCCGGGGAAGAGGAACGGTTCCTGCAGGACGATGCCGAACTGACGGCGGAAGTCGCTGGTCTTGATGTCGCGAATGTCAATGCCGTCCACCAGAATATCGCCCTCGGTCACGTCGTAGAAGCGGGAGAGCAGATTGATGATGGTAGACTTGCCCGCACCGCTATGCCCCACCAGACCGATCATCTCGCCCGGCTCCACTTTCAGCGAGAAATCGTCCAGAACGCGCTTGGCCTTGTCGTAGGTGAAAGAGACATTCTGGAACTCCACCGCGCCAACGATTTCCGGCAGAGCTACCGGATCCTTCTTCTCCGCCACATCCGGCTCAGTGTCCAGCACTTCGAACACGCGCTCCGCCGCCGTCATGGAACGAGTTGACCAGTCGAGGACGCGGCTGAGGTTCTGGAACGGCGCGTAGAACTGGCCCAGGTAGGCGAGGACGGCGGTCATCGCGCCAACCGTCATGATATGCCCTGCGACGGGAATTCCGTTCAATATCTGATGTCCGCTGAACACCCAGATCGTCCAAGTTCCCAGCGCCATCAGCAGGCCGATGGCGGGGAAGTAGACAGCCCACATGGCGTTGGCGGCGTAGCTCGCCTCGAACACCTGCTCGTTGCGCTGGCGAAACCGGCCGTTCTCTCGGCTCTCCTGTGCGAACGCCTTGATGACCCGCATTCCGTTCAGGGAGCTGTTCAGCGAAGAGTACATGCGGCTGATGCGTGTCCAGACATGCCGCCACTTTTTGTGGGCACGCGGGAAGAACCAGCTCGTCAGACCATAGATGAACGGCACCGGGACAAGAAGCAGGAGCGCCAACTGCCAGTTCATATTGAACAGCACCCCGCCGATGAAGATCAACGTAAGGATGTTGTTGACGAACCAGGGAATACCGTCGCTCAGGAAGTCCCAGAGCTGGTCCGAGTCGTTGGTGATGCGTGCCATGACGGAGCCGGTGCTGCGCTTGTCGTAGTAGGCCATCGAGAGAAAGTTGAACTTGTCGTAGAGCCGTATGCGGACATCCATAAGTACCCGGGCGCCCAGCCAGGAGTTCAGACGCCGCTGGCAGTACTGGCAGGCTGCCGCCAGTATCCGGAAAAAGATGACCCACCCAACCAGCCCAAGCAAGGTTCGAAAGGCGATGTCGGGAGCGATATTCTTGCTATTGATCAGGGTATCCACAATATGCCAGCCAAAATAGGGCGGCGCAAGCTCGATCAGACTCGCCAACAGAATCACGACGACACTGCCGACCGCCTGTGCTTTATACGGAGAGAGAAACTGCAACAGCCGCAGCATCACCGCACGCTTGTTGACGCAGGCCGGACAGACCTCGGTATCGTCGGGCAGACGGCGCTGACATTTCGCGCAGAGCTTCTTTTCGTCCAGCTTCTCTTTTTTCGCGGGCTGGCCTTTGGCGAGCGCGTTGATCTGCCGGGCGACGGAGTTGGCCTCGCCGACAGCGGCCTGCGAGAAGCGCACCAGCGGAATGGTCTCTGTGTCGGTGCGGACTTCCAGCAGGCCGTTGCCGACCAGAACTTCCGCCTTCGCCTCTTTGATGGTGTTCAGCGGGACGGCATGGAGGACTTTCGCGGTCGTGCCGCCATTCGGCCCGAACACAAACACCTTGCCGCTCTCTACCACGACCCACTCCGGTCCGAACACTCCCGCCGCGTTGATATCGGTGGCGAAAGCGATCAGTTTCGGGGCTTCGTCCTCTTCCTTCGCGGGCTTGTCCTCGGTTTTTGCGTCCTCGCTCTTCGCGTCCGCGTGACCATTTGCGTCTGCGGGCGCGGCGACAGAAGGAGTGACAACGACCGCATGAAGTACATCCGTCGGAATTTCCAGAATGGTAGCATCAGGAGAGGAGTTGGGGAGTTGGGGAGCTTCCGGCTCCCGGGCGCGAATTTCGCGCAGCGTGTTCTCTACAAAATCGGGAAGCGCTTCCAGAAGTGCCATAAACCTGCCTTTCCTTCCGAAGTCGGCCAGCGGCCAGAACCTGGGAAGCGTCGGGACGACGAACCATACCTACAGAGCGTCAAATAAGCCGAACGGGTCCGAACGGCACACTACAACTACGCACAGCCCTTGCAAGAGGTTGCGCTGCCGTCGCACCTGCCCCTGTATAGAGATATAGACAACACTGTCACTCTAAAATGTTGCATAGGATCCGGAAAATCGGAAACAAGATTTTTGTTCCCGAACCACAGGCATCCTGTAATCATACCCCACACGACCCCGGTCTTACTCACTTCGTTCACGTTTCGGGCTGTCTCTCTATCGTCTCGGCACGAGCGCCTGATAGTCTTCCGGCGTCAGGGCAAAAATTAGCGTGGTGCGAAGGCTTCCGTCCGGGGCGAGTTGATGGTTCCTTAACTCCGCTTCCAGGCGATACCCGCACCGCTCCGCTACCCGCCGACTGGCGAGATTGCGGGCGTCGCAGTGAATTTCGAGCCGTTTCGCGCCCATGATTTCGAACCCGGTCTGTGTCAGCGCCCGCACGGTCTCGCTCACATAGCCCTCTCCCTGATACTCCTTCCGGCACCAGTAGCCGATCTCGAAGCGGGGAACACTCCAGTCACGCGGATGAAATCCCGAGCGCAGAACAAACGCGCCATCGCTTTTGCGATAGGCCGCAATTCCGAAATCCTCCCCGCGCTCATACTCCTTCGCACTCTGGCAGCAGTGTGCCTCGGTCTCTTCCATCGTTGGGACATGATCGGCCCAGGGCATCCAGAGGTGCAGGTCGTCGTACATCTCCCGAATGGCGGCGTTGACTTCCGCGCCGTCGCCCTGCCGGGGCGAACGCAAAACCAGCCGCTCGGTCTCAAACATCTTCGGCAGCTTCGGGCGAAATGTTGGCTCAGTCATAATGGCTCCCTTACACTCCTGCGGCGGATAGTCCTCCGGAAGAAACCCAACGTGACAAGGATTGTCCAGTACGAACGAAGGCTCTCACAGCATCAACGTTTCCGAAGGAAACCGGGCCGAAGGTCACATCGCGGGGACTTCAGTCCGTCACGGCTTCCCGTTCTCGCATCGCCATACGAACGACATGGAACAGCAAAATCCCCGAATTCTCGACGGAGAGTTCGGGGATTTGCAGGATTGACTGCCAGGGGCTAGGAGAACAGACCGGCGACGACTTTGCCTTTTACCAGTTCGCGGGGCTGGTTCAGGTGGTTGTAGATGATTGTATCCGCCGTGATGCCCAGCGTATGGTAGATGGTGGCGAGAATGTCGGTCGGGTGGACGGGGTTTTCGGCGGGCGAGGAGCCGGTCGCGTCCGACTTGCCGTAGACCTGTCCGGGCTTGACGCCGCCGCCCGCGATGAGCGCGGTGTAGCAGTAAGGCCAGTGGTCCCGTCCATCCGGGGCGTTGCCGTTGCCGGACGTGCTGACTCCGAGGCGCGGCGAACGTCCAAACTCCCCGATAGCCACCACAAGGGTCGTCTCCAGCATTCCGCGCTGATGCAGATCGTCCAGAAGAGCGGCGAGGGCGCTGTCGAGTTTCGGGCAGTGCAGGTTCTTCAGCGGCCCGAAGTTGGCGGCATGCGTATCCCAGGCCGTCTTGGTAGGGTCGCCATTCGCGACAGAAGGCCAGTTGACCTGCACGAAGCGCGTTCCGGCCTCAATGAGCCGTCGCGCCATCAGCGCGGACTGCCCAAAGGTGTGCCGCCCGTAGCGGTCACGCACTTTCGCGGGTTCCTTCGACAGATCGAACGCATCCCGCGCCCGCCCGGAAAGAATCAGGCTCAGGGCTTTCTGGTAGTAGGAGTCGAGCGCATAGTTGCTGACGGCCTTCTCCAGTTCCGGCATCCCGTCGTCAATCAGTTTCCGCAGGTTCGCCCGCCGCTCCAGACGCGCCTTCGAGACTTCGGCCCGCAGCGTAAAGTCGTCCAGCTTGATATGGTCCATCTTCATCTGGTCAGTGTCGTCGCCCGGCGGGTAGAGGTAGTAGGGGTCATAGGCTTTGCCGAGGAAGCCAGCGGTTCCGGCCTTGCCAATGACGCTACTCTCCTGGAGTGGGCGGGGCAGCATGACGAACGGCAGCATCGGCACATCCGGGGGCAGGAACTTGGCGATATGCGAACCCATGTTCGGGTAGTCGGCGGCGTTCGGCGGCTCCAACTGACCGGAAGGGGAAACCTTGTCCGCCTGCTCGCCCGTCAGCATCTGATACATCGCGGCGGTGTGATTGAACAGGCCGTTGGGCGTGTAGGAGACGGAGCGAATCAAGGTGGCTTTGTCCATCTGCTGCGCCAGCATCGGCATCACTTCGGAGAGCCAGATTCCCGGCACGTTGGTCTTGATGGGCTTGAACTCGCCGCGCACGTTGGCGGGCGCGTCGGGCTTGGGATCCCAGATGTCAATATGGCTCGGCCCGCCCTGCAGGTAGATCAGGATAACGGACTTGGCCGCGCCGAATCCGCCTTTGCCCTTGACCCTGCCGTCCGGCAGCGCGGCGGCTTTCGCTTCCAGTTCCAGAATGCCGGGCAGCGAAATCCCCAGCATCCCCGCCCCGCCGATTCGCATCAGTTCGCGGCGGGTAACTCCATCGCAGTCCCGCACACCGTTTCCGGGAATTGATAACATGATTTCGCTCTCCTTGTCTGGACTTCGCTTCCGAAATCCACCACGCAGGCTCCACACTCGTCTACAGACTCACTACCTTACTCGAAAAGCTCGTCCACCGGCATCTTCCAGCCGGGAACGGCAGGCTCGGCGTCCGCAATCTGTCCTGCCCGAAAGATCGTCGGGTTCGCCGGATCGAGGGCGCTGTATTTGCGAACCACATTCACGCCCAGCAGGTCTATATCCCACACCACCAGCGTTCCGGCGGCGAAGTAGTCGGCGCGTTTGTTTGCCAGTTCACGCTCCATAGCCGGGCCGTAATCGAACTCGCTACGAACTTCGGCGGCGAAGATGGGCGCTCCACGCGGAAAACTCATCCCGACCAGAGCGCCGGTGAAAAACGCGGCGTCCGGGCTGAACGACTCCCGGTTCGGCAGATCCACGACGAAACCCACATTGTCGGGAAAGGCGCGGCCTCCTCCGTGCAGACGTTCATGGAGGCGCAGACTGAAATAAATGGCTCCGCCCGCCCGCGCAGGCAGTCCTCCGGTTGGAGACATACAGACAATCTCTCCGTTTACGAGTTCCGCCTTGCCCTTCTCCGGCACATGGGCGAGGGCGTTCAGCATGGATTTTGGCTGCGTCAGCATTGTGGTAGCCTCAGCGTTTCAGTTTCTCCCGAAAATGCTCGCGGAACTTAGTCACCTTCGGCGCGATCACGATCTGGCAGTAGCCCTGACTGCCATTATTCGCGAAGTAGTCCTGATGATACGCTTCCGCCGCGTAGAAGTTCGTGAACGGCGTCACTTCGGTCACAATCGGGCTGCTGTAGAGTTTCTGCGCCTCGATCTCTTTGATGACCGCCTGCGCCGTCTCCTTCTGCGCGTCGCTGTGCGTGAAGACAGCGGAGCGGTATTGCGTTCCCGAATCCGCACCCTGTCGGTTCAGCGTCGTCGGGTCGTGGGTCGTGAAGAAGATGACGAGCAGATCGTGAAATGAGACTACGGCGGGGTCGAAGGTGATTTCGATGGCCTCGGCGTGTCCGGTGCGGCCTCCGCAGACCTGTTCGTAACTGGGGTTCTCAACGGCTCCACCAGAATAGCCGGACACAACCTTATCCACGCCCTTCAGATCGCGAAAAATCGCTTCGGTACACCAGAAACAGCCGCCCGCGAAGGTCGCGATCTCTCTACCCGACGGCACGGTCGGGGTTGTTATCGGTAATGCTGTCATTGTCTTACTGTCTTTCTGAACGCTCTCGTTTTGTGGGGAAGCGGCTTCCGGCCCGCAGCCTGCCAATCCGCTGAACAGCCAGCAGACGGCAAACATCAGGGCCAACCGACGCCACTTCACCACGAATATGTCTTGCATGATTTCACGCCCATTCTCTTGCACTGTTTATCGGTTGAAGAGGAAGGCCGGACTGTTGAGCAAAGCCCACATCAGGTCTTCCGCGCCCTCGGCGCGGTTCGAGGCGACGTGCAGCGTTGCCAGCGCCGTCCGTTTCTCTTTCGCATTGGGAAAGCGCGAGAACGTGGCGAGGAATATCTCTTCTACGATCCTGTCGTCGGTCGGGTTCGTCTTAAGCAGTTGGGCGATGCGTCCTGTCGGAGCGGCGACCGAGTCAGAGAGGGTCGGGCCGTTGATGAGGTTCAGCGCCTGACCGAGACTGACCGTGCTGGAACGCTCACACTCGCAGGGCGTTTCGCGGACGGGCTTGCCGAACAGATCGAGGAAGCCGTCCCCGACCGGTTTCGCGTCCGGCAGTTCCTCCGCCTTCGTACCCGCAGGCAGGCCCGCAAACTGCACGGTCGAGCCGGTGGCCTGATGCAGGGCATCGTAAAGCTGCTCGGCTTCCAGACGGCGCGGCGTGGCATGAGAGAAGTTCACATGGTCGTCCGCATTCCACTTGTTGGTCTTCAAGTCGGACTGATAGGTGCGCGACAGCACGATTGTCCGCATGATATGGCGCGTATCGAAGCCATGCTCTACAAAGTCTTTGTTCAGGGCTTCCAGCAGTTCCGGGTTGCTGGCCGGGTTGCTGGCGCGGATGTCGTCTACCGGGTCAATAATACCCTTGCCGAGGAAGTAGCTCCAGAGGCGATTGACGTAGGCGCGTGAGAAAAACGGATTCTCCTTCGAGGTCAGCCAGTCGGCGAAGGGCTGCCGCCGATCCGCGTTCGCGGCAGAGGTGATCCGTCCAACCGGAACCGCAGGCAGCACCGCCAGACCTGTCTTCGGGTGCATGACTTCGCCGTTGCCCTTATTGAAGACGACTTCCGCGCCGCCGTTCGCGCCCGGCTTATATCCGACCTGTGCGAAGAACGCTCCGAACTGGTAGTACTGGTTCTGAGTCCAGCGCTCGAAGGGGTGATCGTGGCATTTGGCACAGGAGAAGCGGACGCCGAGGAAAAGCTGCGTGACGTTTTCGGTGGCGGTCGCCGTGTCCCGCACGACGCGCATATAGTTGGCGGGCGGGTTCTGGTTGGCGTCCCCGGAGGCCGTGATGAGTTCGCGCACGAACTGATTGTACGGTTTATTGTCGGCGATGGAGCCGCGTATCCAGTTGCGGAACTTCCGCACCCCGACATCGCCGAGAAATTTGCTGTTGGAGTCAAGCAGGTCGGACCATTTGTTCGTCCAGCGTTCGTTGTAGGCTTCGGAGGCGAGCAGGGCGTCGGTCAGTTTTTCGCGCTTCTGCGCGGAAGGCGCTTTGTCTTCCAGAAACGTGCGGGTGGCTTCCGGTGTGGGCAGCAGACCCGTCAGGTCGAGATAGGCGCGGCGGATGAAAGTGGAGTCGTCACACAGGCCGGACGCCTGCGCCCGTACCTTCTGGAGTTTCTTATCCACGAGTTGGTCAATGTAACTGTTTTCCGGGACAGCGGCCCATTTGTACCCGGTACGGTCGCCGAGAACCGTGATATTGTTGGCCGCATACGCGCCTTCGTAGCGCACCAGGCAGGCGGCCTCGCCTCGCCGCACGGCATGAACGGTGCCTTCGTTGGTAATTGTCGCGACTTCCGGCAGGCTGCTGGTGAAGACGGCTTCGCGGGTCACGTCCCGCGTTTTGCCGTCCGGGTAGTGCGCGAGAACCAGCATCTTCTGCGTCATGCCCGGCAGGGTCACGTTGGCGACGGTTGGCAGCACTTCCAGACTGCTGACACGCTTGACCGTCTCTGCATCCGAGCGCACTCCCTCACTGATCCAGCGTTTCAGCAGCGTGTAGTAAGGCGAGGCAGTGGAGAAGAGGACGCCGCCCCGGTGCGGCACGGCTCCGGTCGGCTTGAGGAGCATGAGGCTCTGCGCGGGATCGGAGCGGTTGAAACGCCGTCCCGCCACATCGTCTACCAGGGCGTGATGATCGAAATCCGGGTCGTAGCCGCGCAGGGAGAGTTTGAAGCCGTTCTTCCCTTTCGCGGAGCCGTGACACGTTCCCGCATTGCATCCCACCCGACTCATGACCGGCATCACTTCCCGCACAAAACTGACCGGAGGCGAGGCGACGCTCTTGACGGTAACCGGGACGGCAATCTGCCTCCCTGCCGCCGTAACGATTAAGGTGGTCTTGCCCGCCTTGACCGGCACGACAACCCCGTTCGCATCCACCCGAATCAGGTCGGAGCCAGCCCGCAGTTTCGCAACCGGTGACAGGTCTACCGAATACCCGGCCTGCGCCTTCCCTGTCACAATGACCGACCGCGCATCTCGCGCATCTTCCAGCGTCAGCGCGGCAGGCTGCACCGAGAGGGCGGTAATCGTCGGAACAGGCGGTTTCTTCGGCGTCGGTTCGTCTGCGTGTGCCGTCCCTACCTTCAGTAGAACGGCCACGCACGAGAGCGCCAGGATCGAACGGGAAGTGAGTTGGGTCATAGGAGCCATTTCCTCGTACACAGTAAACGTTATTGCATCGCTGCGGATAGTCGTTTAGATTCTTTCCCCGTCGAAAGGTTGCAGGGGAGTTACAAATACGCTCACACCAGGAGTTCGTCCCATGTTTCGACATCGTAGACTCTGTCCGTCAGTTCTCGCAACGTTTCGAGAGACATGAGGGCAGTTATCCTTGCCTTGACCTGTTGCGAAGGTTTCCCTAATCGCCGAGTGCCAAGCCGCAACAGGGTACTTACCGCTTCTTCAATATGCCCGATGTCTTTGCCTTCTTTTTGGATCGCCTGATAGACTACGGATTCTTTCATCTCTCGAACTCCTTTCAACAGTCTATTGATTACAGGCGTTTTGTAACGCAGGCCCATCAGCAGTGAGGTGGCGGTCCAGAGGGTGCCGCGCTCTCCTGCCTCTGCCTCTTCATCAATTCTTATCTCCATACGCCGGATGATTTCCGGCAACTGCGCCTACTTCACCTTTGCAATGGGAGCGAGCGGCAGGGTTGCCAGACTGCCGGTCAGGAGAACTTCAACAGGCGTCTCCCACACCTTAATGAGACGGTACGTAAACTCCATTTGGCCGCCGCCCGGAGCGACGAAGCCTGTGCGCCCGGTGAAGCCGGGACCGGCAGCGCGGGGCCGAAGTAGTATCACGACACTCTGAACGGGCAGGCGGAACCTGTAAAAGCCAAGTGCGGCATACATGAAGACACGCTCATCGCCGTCCGGTTCGTCGGTGGTCTGAATTTCAATGTCCGTCAGGTAGGGCGAAATGCCTGCGCCCTCTACTCTCAAGATACGGTCGGCATCGGCAGTAAGTGTCGTCAGATTGGTGTTTTCGAGATGCACTGTGTCACCCGGCAGTCCGGCAAAGTGCAGCCACGCCAACGGATCGAACTCCAGCAGATGCTTGGTGGCAATGTCATATGGCTTGTGCAGCGGCTGGTCTTCCGGCATCGGTGTCGGCTCCGAAGGCAAAAACAACGAGCATCCTTCGACGCGCTACTTCCGGGCGGTTTTGACGGCGAGCGGGACGGGAACGAACGCTTTGGCGAGGCTGCCGCCGGGCAGGTCGTAGAGGCGGACTCTGCCGTCGAAGCCACCGGTGGCAAGGCGTTTGCTGTCCGGGGTGAAGGTCAGGGCATAGAGAGCGCCTTCCGCGCCGGGCAAAGCAGCAATCCTTTTGCCATCGGCAGCGGTATAGACGTTCACCATGCCGGTCTCGCTGCCGATTGCGACCAGAATTCCGTCCGGGGAGAAGGCGAGGGAGGTGATGGTTCCCGGCTGCTTCTCGAAGGTGCGAATCAGGTTGTGGTCTTCCTGATTCATGGTGCGGGCTTCCGTGCGGAATATCTTGTAGAGGCGCGGCAGGCCGTCGTCTCCGCCGCACAATACCTGCGTATCCTTCGGGTTGAGGGCGAGGCAGCGCAGGGCCGTATAGTGGGTATTGATGTCATCAATGAACGAGCCGTTGTCTACCTGCGTGAGTTTGATCGCCTGGTCGCGGCTGGTGCTGAGGATGTCGAGCGTTTTGGTCTTCGGGTCTACGGCGAAGCAGGTGGAGAAGACCCAGTCGGAGTGGTTGTCGAGGCGCATCGTCTGCTTGCCATCGGGAACGGAGATGACGCGCACGGAGTTGTCGGAGCCGCCGAATCCCAACTGCTTGCCGTCCGGGGAGAACGAACCTCCGAAGAGCGTATCGAAGGTGGACTGCACGGCGTTGATCGGCTTGTTGGTCGTCGTATCCCAGAACTGCACTTCGCCGAATCGGGCGGGAGAGCCGCCGACCGCCGCCAGCATTTTGCCGTCCGGTGAGTAGGCGAGTGATTGGATTTTCTGCGACTGCCCGACCAGGCGGGCGACGATGCCGGAGCCGTCGGCGTGGTGCAGCAAGGTTTCGCGGTAGCCAGAAACCGCCAGCGTCTTGCCGTCCGGCGAATAGGCCAGCGCGGTAATCACGGGCGGCGCAGCATAGACGGGCGGATGGGCGGCGTTGATGGGGTCTTTGAGGGCCGGGGTATCGTCTTTCGCGCCCTCGGCGATCCAGCGGCGGAACAGCGCGATTTCGGCGGCAGGCAGGGCCGGGCCACCCTTCGGCATGAGGGTGCGCTTGCCCGTCAGATAGTCCATGACGCTGCTGCTCTCCGGCTTGCCTGCCAGGAATCCCGCGCCATGTTCCCCGCCTTTGAGGAAGTCGGCGTAGGAGATGACGACCAGTTTGCCTCCCGGCGCGGCAGGCTGATGACAGCCCTGACACTTCGCCTGCAAAATCGGCCATATCTGCTTGTGATAACTGACCGGGGCGGCGTTGGCCTTCGCCCCGCACAACGCCAGCCCACTCAGCAGAACCACGAACCTGTCGCGTACTCTTCGCATACTCTTGCCTCACAGGCCGTCGGATGGCCCGGCTTCTTCCAGAAAACGTTCGGTGCGCCCGTGCGCGAAATATGGGTTATTATAACGGGTTTTGCTCCAGGCGTCAACAGGGACTCTTCGCACTCCACTGTGCTGCTGTTCGCTATTTCACTCTCCGGCAGAGAGGTATGCGATTGCCCCTCCGCTTGAAGGGCGATACAATAACTCTGTCGCTGCATAGAGGCTGTTTCTTCTTAACCAGACGCCTCGCAGTCCATTCCCAAAAGACCGGATCGCCTTTCGCATCCCGCAGAACGATAAAAACTCCGTACCGCACACGGTCCCGAGTGCTATCCATAGGAGACTACGCACATGAAAACCGCAAACTTCACTTCGCTTTCCCTGAATAAGACCGGCCTGCTCACCCTGGCCGTGCTGACTTTTGTCATTGCCGCTCCGTCGTTGTCTGCTCACGCGCAGTCCGCTCCGCAGGCAGCCATCGCCGCCGACCGTTTGGATATGCCCACCGCTCCGAGCGCCCCGCATCTGCGGCTGCGAATCGCCGTAGATCAGTTCAAATTCAACGAGACCCGCTCCGAAATCGAACTGCCCCGCGATCTGCGGGAGGGCCTGCAGGCCAGCCTGGTCGAAAAACTGATCCGTTCCGGTCACTTCCAGGTGATGGAGCGCGAAAGCACGTTCCTCAACTCGGCCAGCCAGGAGGAGCGGATTCATCAGGAGAAGCTCAACTCCCTCGATCAGCCCGGCAGCCCGAAGACGACTCAGGGGGTTACGCCGGAACAGCGCCAGAAACACTCCTCTGCCCGCTACATTATTATCCCGACCGTGACGGGACTACAGGTTTCCAGCGGAGGCAAAAAAGGGTTCAACCTCGGTGGTATTCGTCTCGGAGGCAGCAAACAGCAGATGACGCTGACCCTGAACATCCGCATCGCCGACTCGGAGACAAGTCAGGAGATCGACTCCTCGACCGCCGAAGGCAAACAGGAGATCAAAAGCGAAGGGCTGTCGCTGAACTTCGGCAAATTGGGCTACTCCGACGAGAAGTTCAAATCCACACCGCTGGCAAAAGTGATTGATCTGGCCCTGGCAGACGCAGTCGCCAAAGTCAGCGCCCGCCTGGACAAAGAGCCGTGGACTGCGCTGGTGGCCGCGCAGGACAGAGGAACAGGCAATCTTATCCTGAACGCAGGCAAAGAGAGCGGCGTCGAGGTCGGAATGGAGTTCTTCGTCTACAAGTCCTCGGGCGATGTGCTTGACCCGGAGACCGGTGACATTCTCACGCATGGCGACGAGATCAAGGTCGGACGTATCCGTATCGAGCGTACCGAGGGCCGGGTCGCCTACGCCCGCATCCTGAACGGCGAAGGCTTCGCTCCCAAAAACATCGTCCGTCCCGCAAAGTAGCGTCCTGCTCCTCTCTGCTCTCGCCCCTTCTCCTATAGTGGAGAAGGGGCTTTTTCGTCAATCCTCCCTGCAGCGCATAGATTATTCCACTGCTCCTTATGCACTTGCTTGATTGCAGGGTCTGAAGCAAGTAGAGCAACATAGTTATTCAGCACTTTCTGAGGATCCTCTACAAGGCGCAGATAGTATTCGAGAGTATGTAGAACTCCGTTAACAATGATGTCACAGCCATGTTCTTCTGCAATACGGCGTAATGACACTTCAATTTGCGTTTTCTGGCTCTCGCTCGGTTCTCGCGTGGAAAGGACGTAGTACCGTGCTATAGGGTAGGAACGTATCTTTGCATATGCCCCTTCGACTATACCTGTCGTGATTTCTATACCATGTTTGACTTCAACGCCTTCGAATGGTTTACCGTCGCTCTTGACTTCAATATCTCCAATAGCTCCAGAACGCTTATCAGGAGACGTATGTGACTCAAGAGTGCAGAGTTCCATGCCATTATATCTATCCATCTCCCCAATCATACATTGATAAGCAGCATATAGAGCCAACACAGGAAGTCTCGCTGCTCCATGAGTCCTATAGGGAAAGAAAAAATGCCGACCAAACAACGCAACGATCTGATGGATGCGCCAAGATTGAGTTGCGAACGGTTTTATGACCGCAATGGCGGACTTATCCCGTGCTTCGTAAGCGTCTAATATTTGCCACCTTCTCAGGTGGTCCGTAATTTTGTAGAATGTAAGCATCTCAAATCGGAGGTGCCTTCCATGACTGCCAGAGAAGCCTTGGCCCAAGAGTGGCGCGATCGTCTCGAAGATTTTGCG
>JBBRLP010000070.1:0-28190 GCA_038231295.1 Chthonomonadales bacterium | reverse complement strand
CGAACGCGCCTGGATGGCTCCGACCCCGAAGCGCCGAAAGACAGTGGTCTGGAGGGCATCGAGGAGCGGCATGATGAGCGCGTTATTGAACTGATCGGTCTGTGGGTGTCCGAAGAGGACGGTGTTCCGGGCGTTATGGATGTAGAAGCCTTCGTCGGTGAGGAGCGCACTGCTCCACGACAGCCGGGGGTAAGCGTCCGAATCCAGAGCCACCACACGCAGACCCAGCATCAACCCCACTGCCAGCAGTCCCCCGATCAGCCATAGACGCAGGGATGCACAGCCATGTCGTCCCTCCTGGCTGGATTCTCGCTCTGCCATCATTTCCCGTCCCGCTTCGATAAGGCGAGGGGGCGACGCCAGTAAGCAGACAACAGCATCTCCCTCACTGACCAACACATCACCATCGCCACTGCCAGCAACGAGAGATACGCACCGAACTGAAACGCAGCAGGATGATACTCCAGCCGGACACTATGCTTACCTGGTGGAATAGCAAGCCCAAGAAACGCCCCGTCCGTGCGGACAACTGGTCTTTGGTGTGAATCCAGGCGGGCAGACCAGCCGGGATAGGCGGTCCCAGAATAGACCAGAAAAGCAGGTTTCCGTCCCGCATCCACGATTAAATCCATTTCCGTGGGAGTGACCGCCTGGATACGAACGGTGTTTTTTGCAGGGTCCGGCAGCTGACCTGCGGTCAGCCCTGTCACAGTGTGCGCTCCGTTTCCTGTTACGACTGCAAGCGCGGCGGGATCGAAATCGGGAGCCGTCAGCGCCGCTGCCACACGCATCTTCCCCTCAATGTGTACAGTGCGGCGAACGAGCCAGGCGCGTGGAAGCGGTTCGCGCACCGCCCTAAATTCAGACTGCTGTCCCGGCAGCGAGCGGGCCTCCTCCGCATCCTCGCGAGTCAGAAGCGTCATGCCGGGATCACTGGAAGACTGAAATCGCGGCATAGCCACCGTGTCTACCTGAAGGATTTTCAGCAGGCCAAGGGTGTTCGGCTCTCCGCGTCGGAACGCGGTCCGTGCAAGGCCATCAATAGCAGCCGGTGCGGAGATCGGAACGGGTTCGTAGCCTGCGGCCATCGCCACCCCCTGCCCCATCGGAAGATTGGGGATAAGCGTTCCGCGCAGCGACGTAACATAGTCCTCTCCTGTCGGACCGTAATCGCTGTATCCATCGGTGACGAAGCGGTTCCAGTACAAGTTATGTTCCGGTAAGTAGACCCTCCCCTGCGTCGGATTGACCTGAACGAACTTCTCCTCGCGCTCTCCCTCTTGAACAGCCCGTACCGAGGTCGTCGGGTTCCATTCTCTACCGAAAACAATCAGCGGCAACGCGATGAGAACCAGCCCGACCCGACAGACGGAACGGCTGCACCAGGCCGTCCGCTCCCGTAGCGCGTCGAGACCCACCGCCGTTAGAACCGCGAAGCCGAACGTCGTGTAGTAGAGGAAGCGAGCGGGATCATGAAAGTTTGCCAGCCCAGGGACGGCATAAAAGGCGAGCCAGTAGAGACCGCCATTGATGCCGAGCGCCAGCCACAAGCCCAGAAAAGCAAGTATGCTCCAGAACTGCACGAGCCTCTCGCGACTGCACCGCAGAAGGGCGTAACCGAGAAAGGGCAGCGGCAGCCAGCCGATAAACAGCGCAGGTTCCCACGCATTTCCTCCCCCCCAGTAATCGCCCTGCGCGGGATGACCGAAGAAATGCGGGTTGAAGAGCGTCCATAACTGCTGGGGTTGGAAGACAAAGCGGTTGGCCTGGACAGCGGTCAGGGCTTCCCGTGTGCTGGCTTTCAGCAGTTGGAGCGAGGGCAGAGTCTGGATAGAGGTCAGCATCACACCGAGCGCGCCTGCCATGACAAGTGGCAGTGCCGTCCGGACAAAAGCGGCCAGAAGCGTTTTCCCACGCTGGCCCTCCAGTTGACTGAGAACACGCAGACTCGCGTAGAGCGTCACGCAGAGTAGCGTCATATAGGCCATCTGTGTGTGCGCTGCCAAAACCGTCAGGCAAACCGTGATTGCGATTCCAATCCGCGTACCAGGGCGAGGACGATCTACATAGCGGTCTACTAGCATCAACAGAAGTGGCAGGTAAGGCGCGGTCAGGATCATCGGAGGAAATTGCAGCCTACCGATGAGACAGGAGCTGCCCATATAGACCAGTGCGCCCGCCGCCGCCGAGGTCTGCCGCACGGTCCAGCGCCGCAAGTAGAGGAAACTGAAGGCTCCGCACAGAAATACATGGAGCAGGGTCGTCACGGAAAAATAGAGCCACACCGGAAGCAGCGCGAGCAGCGCAGTCGCAGGATAGAATATCCCCATCTGAGGATTCCCCAGTAACGGCTGCCCGCAGAGCACGTAGGGATTCCAGAGCGGAATATGTCCCTGCCTCAGATTGAACTGGCTGAAGGCCGCCATTGGCTGAAAATAGAAACTTATATCGCCCCAGAAGAGCGCACGGCCCTGGCAGAGCGGCCAGAGAAGCAGTGCAGTAAAGAGCAGCAAGCCGAAATACGGAGCCAGCAGCGCAAGCAGGCTGCCGAATTTAGATTTCGGGCGTTTCCTGTCTACGAGCACAGTTGTGGTTTGCATCAGCGTAGTCAAAATGATGAAGACGATTCCGGTCTGAAATTAGCAGAGTTCCGTCCAGTGTAGCATCTGAGCGGGACGGTATGTCAAGCGAAAACCCTCCGGAATAGAGAGATATGAAATGCACAGAGGCAATATCGCCATTATCGGCGGGACGGGATTTGAAAAACTGCCGCCGGAGATTTTCGCGGAAGAGGTCGAGGTCAGTACACGTTATGGCGTCTCACATCTTCTCAGCGTCTCAAATAACTACGTGGAGCCGTACAAACTCTTTTTCCTCTCACGGCATGGCGCAACGCATGGTCTCGCGCCGCATCAGGTGGACTATCGGGCCAATATCGCCGCCCTCGCCGCTCTGGACGTGCGTTATCTCTTCGCCTCCAATGCCGTTGGCTCCCTGCACCTCGACCTTCCTCCGGGCGACCTCGTCCTGCTCGACGATTTCATTGATTTTACCCGACAGCGCCCCGTCACCTATTTCGACACCGGTGACGCATGGTCTCATACCGATTTCACACTCCCCTACAGTCCGCTCCTGCGACAGGCTGTCCTCGATGCGGCCAAGAATCTCTCTGTGCTGATTCATCCGACGGGAACCTATCTCTGCTGCGATGGCCCCCGCTTCGAATCGCCTGCGGAAGTTCGACTGTTCGCGAAATGGGGAGGCGATGTCGTCGGGATGACAGGTCTGCCGGAAGCGGTCTTCGCGAAAGAGGCGAACATCGAGTATGCCGCTCTGACCATCGTCACCAACTACGGGGCGGGCCTCACTCCCGAACCCGTCGCACATGAAGCGGTCGTTGCCGCTATGGCAAACTCAATCAACATGGTGCGCGAACTTCTGCTGACGGCGAGCGGTATAGTATACGAGGCGTTTGCGCGTCAGGATGGATAGCAATACCTTCCAGCAGAGGCGATAGATACCGGAACATGTCCTTCGCAAGAAAGAATAGCAAAACTTGAGCTGTCCCCGAATGAACAGAAGAGCATTCACGTTGTCACTGGCGATGTTTTTTGCGCTGCATCTCGTCGCCGTGAGCGCAGAAACACGGCGCGAACGGCAAGATTCCGCGCCGAAGATAAGCTACCGACTCAGCATTCCCAAACCTGAACGCCGCAGACTGCATATCCACCTCTTGCTGGAGCATCCCGAAAGTCAGGATGTTCGTTTTTCGATTCCTGCCTGGACACCCGGTTACTATCAGATTCTCACCTACCAGACGGATATTGAAGCCCTCAAAGCCAGAGACGGGAAGGGAAACTCGCTTCCGTGGACACACGATTCGGCACGTTCCTGGACAGTTCACTGCCCGCTGCCCGGCCCGCCTCCCGACAGGCTGGAACTCGACTACGACGTGTACGCCCATGATGCAGGACTTGGCTTTTTCGGCACTGTTCTGGACCCGGCCGCACAGCGCGGCTATGTCAACGGGGCCTCTGCTTTTCTCTACGTGGACGGGATGACTCAAAGTCCGGTGTCGCTGGAAGTCGGGCTGCCTACGGGCTGGAACATCGCGACCCCGCTTCCGCCTCTGACTTCCTCGCCTCCTACCCCAAATCCGGCGGTTACCCGCTATCAGGCCAGCAGTTATGACGATCTCATCGACTCACCGCTCCAGTTCGGGCAGTTCAGTTCCACGGAGTTCCAGTCGGATGGCGCGACCTTTACCTGCGCCTGTATCGGCTCCACAAACTGGGACAAGGCGAAAGTAGCGGTGGTGCTGACAAAGATCGTCCACGCGGCAATTCAGGTCTTTGGTAAACCTCCCTTCCGCCACTATCTCTTTCTGTATCATATCGGCGGAGGAGGATTCAGCGGTGGGCTGGAACACCACAATTCGACCGTGATTCATCTGGGTTCCTCCCTGCGGGATGGAAGTTCAGAAGAGTTTCAGTCGGTCACCGCCCATGAGTTTTTCCACGCCTGGAATGTCAAGCGAGTGCGCCCTCTCGGCCTCGGCCCCTTCGACTACACGCAGCCTGTTCGCACCGCTTCTCTCTGGTGGGCAGAGGGCGTAACCGACTACTACGCCGACCTTATCCTGTTCCGCGCCGGACTGCGGGATCGGTCATGGCTGCTGAACGATCTGTCCGACCGCATTGGAGAACTCGAAAATACTCCCTCTCGGCATCGCGTCACGCTCGAAGAGGCGAGTCGGAGGGCGTGGGAGGGAGGCAGTGAAGGCTTTGATGGCCTCAGCTACTACCTCAAAGGCAGTCTGGCGGGTCTCTATTTCGACCTGCGAATTCGTACTCTGTCCGGGGGAAAGCGTTCCCTTGATGATGTGATGCGTCTGCTGGATGCCGAGTACGGAGCGAAAGGCAAAGGCTATCCCGAAGAAGCCGTCTTGAAGGCGCTCGAAAGTGTCGCACAGACCGACTTGCGAACAGAGTACCATGCGGTGATCCAATCCGCAGAAGAGATCGCCTGGGACGACGTGTTTTCTGCCGCATCCCTTCTCTTGCAGCAGGAGACAGTCTCTTATCTGGGGATTCAGATACGCCCTGCAGAGCCAGTTGCAAAAAGCGGTGTGCTGATTCAATCTATCGAACCTGGCTCCGCCGCAGCCCGACTCTCCCTCCGGCCAGGAGACCGAATCCTCACGCTCAATGGCGAGGAGGTTCGGCAAGACACACTCATCACAGCCCTCCATAAACTTCCACCGAAAAGCGCCCTGACCCTGGCAGTCGAACGAGGGAGCGAGCGACTCGTGCTGACGGGCGATTCCGGGGAGCGATTCCAGAATACCACCCTCGCCGTGAAAGCAGTGAATGTGGGCACTCCCGGCGCTCCGCTGCTTTTTGAAGCCACCATGCGGTGATTCTTGCTTATTAAAAGGGGGTATGCTATACTTGTTTTGGTGCATACGGGCAGTTTGAACCCGCTCTCCGCGCCGGGAACCGACCTGTGGAACAGCAATCTTTCTGGCCTGAACAGCCTCCTATTCTTCTGTGTGGGCCGACTGCCACTGGCAAAACGGCGGCCGCGCTCTTGCTGGCAGAGGCGATAGGCGGGGAGATCATTAATGTCGACTCCATGCAAGTCTATGCAGGCATGGATATCGGCACCGCCAAACCTACCGCACAGGAGCGACAGAGGGTTCCGTTCCATCTTCTGGACATCAGCACGCCCGACAGGCAGCTTACAGTGTCCGAATGGAAACAGCAGGCGGAAGATTGTCTGCAAGGTATCGAAGCCAGGGGAAACCGCGCCATCCTCTGCGGCGGAACAGGGCTGTATATTCGTACCCTGCTCCAGAACTGGAACCTGGCACAGACGCCTGCCGACCCGCAACTGCGGGAGCAACTGATGCAGATAGCAGCCGCTGAAGGGGCGCCGTTCCTGCACGGCAGACTTCAAACCATAGACCCTGTCACTGCCGCTCGCCTGCATCCCAACGATGCCATTCGCATTGTCCGCGCTCTGGAAGTGTATCAGACGACCGGGCGACCGATAAGCGCCCTTCAGGCGGAAGACCGAGCGACGCACACGACGCGTCCCGCCGTGCGTTTCTGTCTTACGCTGCCACGTCCTCTCCTAAATGCGAGGATAGACACTCGCGTCGAGACGATGCTGGAGATAGGGCTGGTGCGGGAAGTCCAATCGCTGCTGCAACAGGGCTATTCGGGAGAACTCGGCCCGATGAAAAGCCTGGGATATAAGGAGATCGTCGAGTATCTGAGCGGCCAATCCACCTACGAGGCCGCTGTAGAAGAGATAAAGATCCATACACGCCGTTTCGCAAAACGGCAGCAGACATGGTTTCGGGCAGAACCATTCCTGACGTGGCTCGACGTGTCCGAACTTCATTCGGCAGAGGTCGCACACCGCATCCAATGTGAGATGAACCGGTGATCCAAGAGCGGACTGAACGTGTTTGACGCTGCGTCAGCCCAGATCCAATCTGCGCCTCAATTGCCATTTTTCATTTGCCCTGGTCTTTGACAGGGCGGAGTACCCCGGTGAATAAACCTCAGTTAAACCTTCAAGACATCTTCCTGAATCAGGTGCGTAAAGAGAATATCGGCGTAACGATCTACCTGATTGGCGGCGTACAGCTTCGCGGGCTGGTGCGTGGTTTCGATGCGTTCACTATTCTTCTCGATTCGGTCGGGAAGCCCACGCAGCTCGTCTACAAACATGCCGTGACCTCCATCGTGCCGTCACGCCCCGTCTCGAACTTCTATCAGGACAGCCATCGTGAGCCTGTCGGAGAGCGAGGCGAACGCGAGGCACGCGAACAGCGAGAACCTCAGGCGCGTCCGCCGCTCACCCCCAACAGTCAGGGCTAGTCATCAGGGAGCGATGTCTGGGCGATTTCGCTCCCTGTTTCCCCTTTTATCTAGTCGTATGCATCGGAAATCCGACGTGAGCGCGGAGAGTGATCGTACCGAGGAGCCGGAGTGGTGAAATTCACGAAAATGCACGGTATTGGCAACGATTTCGTTGTCGTCAATGCGATGGCACAGCCGTTGGAAGAGGAGACCCTGCCCGCGCTGAGTCGCAGGATGAATGACCGTAAGTTCGGAATAGGCGGAGATGGACTGCTGCTCGTTCTGCACTCAAAGCAGGCCGACTACAAGATGCGGATGTTCAACCCGGATGGGAGCGAAGCGGAGATGTGCGGAAATGGTATCCGCTGCTTTGCCAAGTATATCTACGACCATAAACTGAATCCAGAGACTCTTTTAAAGGTTGAGACGCTCGCCGGAATCAAGGTGCTTAAACTGACTGTGAAGGCGGGCAGAGTCGAATCGGTGCGCGTGGATATGGGTTCCCCTATCCTCCAGCGGTCGAAGATTCCCATGCGTGGCGATGACGATGGCCCCATCATTGCGGAAATCCTCAAAGCGGAGGGCCAGAAGTTTGAGATCACAGCGGTCTCGATGGGCAATCCCCACGTCGTGATTTTCGATGACAACCCCGACAGCGTTCCGCTCGCACGCTATGGCGCGGCCATTGAGAATCATAAGTCGTTCCCGCAGCGTACCAATGTGCATTTCGTGCGTGTCTGTAATGCGAATGAGATCATTATGCGAACGTGGGAGCGGGGCGCGGGTATAACGCAGGCTTGCGGGACGGGAGCCTGTGCCTGCGTCGTCGCCTCGGTACTAAATAAAAAGACCGGGCGCAACGTACTCGTCCACCTGCCCGGCGGCGATCTGAGAGTCGAATGGACAGGAGACGACAGGGTGCTGATGACCGGCCCTGCCGAAGAGGTTTTTCAGGGCGAGGTCGCCCTTTAGGAGTGGCAATGAGCCGAACAGTCATCGGAGTAGATGTCGGAACGGGCAGCACACGGGCAGGCGTCTTCGATCTCAGCGGCGTTCCGCTCGCCTCCGCCGTCGAGCCGATTGTGACGTGGAAGCCGAGGCCAGATTACGTCGAGCAGTCTTCGGACGACATCTGGGAGGCGACAGGGCGAGCGATTCGCACGGCGCTGTCGCGAGCGAGCGTCCGCCCGGAATCGGTAGTCGGCATCAGTTTCGATGCGACCTGTTCCCTGGTCGTCCTGGACCGCACGGATAGACCTCTGACAGTGGACACGGACGGTGACAATAATCGAAACATCATAGTCTGGATGGATCATCGCGCCCTGGCCGAAACGGATCCTATCAACAACGGTGATTACGAGGTCTTGAAATACGTCGGGGGCAAACTCTCGCCGGAGATGGAGACCCCGAAACTACGCTGGCTGAAAACCCATCTCCCGAACACCTGGGAGCAGGCAGGCAAGTTTCTCGATCTCGCCGACTTCCTCACCTACCGTGCGACCGGCGTAGATGCCCGCAGCCTCTGCACCGTCGTCTGCAAATGGACCTACCTGGGCCATGAGGGAGCAAAGGGGCGATGGGACAGAGACTTCCTGAACGCCGTTGGGATTGCAGACGCCTTTGATGGCCGGAAAATCTCCGAGGATGTGCGTCCGATGGGCAGTTATCTGGGCAGACTGACAGCGGCCTCGGCGGAGGAGTTGGGCCTGACCGAAAACTGTGCTGTCGGTGTCGGGATCATAGATGCACATGCCGGCGGCTTGGGGCTACTCGGGGCGGTCTGGGCCAATGATCCGACCTGCAATCCTGCCCTGCAGGAGACAGCGCTTGCGCTGATCGGTGGAACCAGCAACTGCCATATGGCCGTCTCACGAGAACCAAAATACATCTCCGGTGTATGGGGGCCATACTACGGTGCGATGATTCCCGGCATGTGGCTGACCGAAGGCGGACAGAGCGCGGCGGGAAGTGCAATTGACCATAGCATCGCCAGTCATGCCTTCGCGCCCGAACTGCGCCAGGAGGCCGAGCAGAAAAGCCTCTCTGTCTATCAACTCCTGAATGCGGAACTCGAACGAATGACCGCAGAACAGGGACTGGCTTTTCAGGCGCTGCTGACGCGCAGTATTCATGTCCTGCCCTATTTTCTGGGCAATCGCTCACCGTACGCCGACCCTCATGCCAGGGCAATCGTGGACGGTCTGACGCTGGACGAGTCGCTGTATTCGCTGGCCCTGCACTACTATGCCACGCTGCAGGCCGTCGCCTATGGAACGCGAGACATCGTTCGGGCAATGAATGAGTCCGGGTATCGAATCACCTCTCTCTACGTGACGGGCGGCGGCACAAAAAATCCTGTCTGGCTTCAGGAACACGCGGACGCGACGGGCCTGACACTTCTCCTTCCCCGTGAACCGGAGGCGGTACTGCTGGGCGCGGGGATACTGGCGGCCACGGCGGCGGGAGCTTATCCGAGCGTTGCGGAGGCGATGCGCGGTATGTGCGCTACCGGTGAAGTCGTCACGCCGAACCCTGACACAGCAGACTATCACACGGCGAAGTTCGAGATTTTTCGCGAGATGTATCAGGAGCAGCTCCGCCGTCGGGAGCGAATGATGGCATTTGGCAATCAACACTAGTTAGGAGAGCGCAAGAGATGGCGGTGGAACCGGTTTTTATCGCAACCTGGAATTTCGGAGTTGCGGCGTGTCGGGCTGGCTGGCAGCGCCTCGAGGCCGGAAGTTCTGCCCTGGACGCCATCGAGGCGGGCGGCAACGTCACGGAAGACGATCCCTCGGTCAATTCGGTGGGCAATGGCGGCCTGCCGAATGCGGCGGGCGAAGTGGAGTTGGATGCCGCCATCATGGACGGCCCCACCCACGCAGCCGGGTCTGTCGCAAGCCTTACGCGCACGAATCGGCCCATCTCGGTCGCTCGTCGCATCATGGATGTCACTCCGCACGTCATGCTCGTCGGGGACAGAGCGCAGCAGTTCGCCCGGCAACAGGGCTTCCCGGAGGCCAACCTGCTTTCCGAACCGAGCCGTCTCCACTGGGAAGCCTGGCAGAAGGAGCAGAGCCACGCGGACGTCGCCCACTTTGATACCCCTGCTCCTGCTGATGAGCTAGCGCCAAAAGAAGCGTTATTGACGCCGGACGATCATGACACCATCGGCCTCTGCGCCCTCGATAGCCAGGGGAATCTTGCCGCAGGCTGCACGACGAGCGGCATGGCCTGGAAAATTCCGGGGCGGGTCGGCGATTCCCCCATCATCGGTTCCGGCCTCTACGTGGACAACGCCATTGGAGCGGCGGCAGGAACCGGGCATGGTGACGAAATGATGAAAGCCTGCGTTTCTTATCGAGTGGTGATGCTGATGGAGCGGGGTCTTTCTCCGGAAGAGGCCTGCATCGAGACGCTGCGCTATCTCCTCCTCAAACGCCCCTCTGACCAGCACGCCTTCTACGGCGCGGCGCTCATCGCTCTCCGCAAAGACGGGGCTGTCGGCGCGGCGGCAACGCTCTCCGGTTTCCGCGCTCCGGATCGCCTCTGGCAGTGGGCGGTCATCCGGGGAACGGGAGACCCCGCACAAAGTGCCTCTGTCGTCCTGCGCGAAGGCGTCTATGTGACTCCGGATAAGATTATCTCGACCCTCACCCCATGAAGCATGTCATCATCGGTACGGCCGGTCATGTAGATCACGGCAAGACGACCCTCATCAAGGCGCTCACCGGCACCAATACAGACCGGCTCAAAGAGGAGCAGGCACGGGGCATGACGATTGACCTCGGCTTCGCCTCCCTGCGCCTCCCGGATGGGACACTCGCCGGAATTGTGGATGTGCCAGGTCACGAACGGTTCCTGAAGAATATGCTCGCAGGCGTCAGCGGAGTGGATGTCGTTCTGCTGGTCATTGCGGCGGACGAGAGCGTGATGCCGCAGACGGTCGAACATCTCGATATTCTGCGCCTGCTGGATGTGCAGAACGGCGTTGTGGCGCTGACCAAAATGGACGCCGTGGATAAAGAGTGGACAGACGCGGTAGAAGAGGATGTCCGAGCGCGTCTTGCAGGCACCTTCCTTGCGGAATCGCCGATCATTCGGGTCTCCGCGACGACGGGAAAAGGCATTGACGCTCTGAAACGCGCTCTGATGCAGGCCGTCAGCAGAGCAGAAGCGCGAAATGCCTCGCTTCCCTTCCGGCTCCCCATAGATCGCGTATTTACACGCCCTGGCTTTGGGACGGTTGTGACAGGAACGCTGGTCGCCGGTCGGTTGCGGGTCGGTGACAACGTGGAAATCGCTCCACATGGCCTCCTGTCGAGGGTACGCGGCCTGCAAGTGCATGGCGAGAAAGTCAGTGAAGCGGACGCCGGCACACGAGTCGCGGTCAATCTGCATGGCATAGAAACCGTCGAAATCGAACGGGGAGCGCAGGTGAGCGCCCCTGGCGCCCTCCCGGTCACTTCGGTCTTCGATGCGGTCCTGCACCTGCTGCCCGATGCGGAGAAAATACTGGAGGATCGAGCGAGAGTCAGGCTGCATCATGGCACCTCCGAACTCCTCGGACGCATCCGCATTCTCTCCGCTGAGGAAGGGCTGGAGGCAGGACAGAAAGCCTATATTCAGTTTCGCAGTGAGCAGCCCCTGGCCTGTCTACGCGGAGATCGGTTCATCCTCCGCACCTATTCGCCGATGGTAACGATTGCCGGGGGAGTCATTCTCGATCCCCTCCCCCTCCGCCACCGTAAAGCTGACGAGAAGGCGCTTATCAATCTTGCAGCGAGAGAACGGGGCAGGCCGGAGGATCTGATAGAATCGTGCCTGTTGCGCTCTCCGTATGGTGTCGCTAAAAAAGACCTTCTGGCACTGACCGGATTGCCTGCGACACAGGCAGCAGAAGCCACGATAAACATGATAGCCACCGAGACTGTCATCCTGACTCCAGGTGACCGCCTCTTCGCCGCTTCCATCCTCCTCTCGCTGACCGGCAGAGTGTGTCAAACGCTGACGAGTTATCATCAGCAATTTCCTCTGCGGCCTGGTATGCCGAAAGAGGAACTGCGGACGGCCCTGAGCAAAGACCTGGATACCCGCGCTTATGCAAGCCTGCTCAGCTACTGGCAGTCCCGTCAGACGGTTCTCACGGAAGGCGCGAATGTGCGCATCGCAGACTTTCAGGTCGAACTGAACGACCGCCAGAACTCGCTGCTAGAACGCATCGCGCAAACCTACGTGGAGTACGGCATCGCAATTCCGACCATCCAGGATGTCAGCCGCATCGTGAAAGCTCCACCGGATGCCCTCCTAGCACTGCTCAGGGTTGGCGTTGAACGCGGCCTGTTCGCCCGTATCGCTGACGGGCAGTACTTCCATCATTCGACCATAGAACACCTCCAACGGATCATCACAGAGCATATCGCCGCCAACAAGTCCATCACTGTCGGAGCCTTCCGTGACCTAACCCAAACCAACCGAAAATTCGCGATGCAGGCTCTGGAATACCTGGACTTGATACACTTTACGCGCAGACAGGGAGACGATAGAGTGTTATGGTGAGCCGAAGCAGCAAGGAGATGGTCGAATGAAACACCCTAAACGTCCGATAATGTTAAGTCAGAAGACACCTGTGCTAACGATTTTTTTGTGGGGCGCTAGCGCCCCACAAAAAAATCGGGCCGCCACGCGGCCCGATTTCCTACTTTCTTTCTTTCCCAGCCCTCGAAACGATTTGCGCTCTGGATTAGGGGCGATGATGCGACACATAGGCTACCAGTTTTTTAACGGCATCCTCGTCGTGCAGTGGACCGATCTGTACTTCATTCACATCCAGCGTTTCGGTCACTCTCCCCGCCGCCAGGAGTTCGTGGTTCAGTACAAAGACCAGATTTTCATTGACGTGGTCGTGTGACCACTGATAGTAGCGTGATCGTCCTTCCGGTGTCAGCCCCAAATGTAGCGTCCAGGTCTTCCCTCCCGCCAGTGTCGCTGCATGCTCTTCGACAGAAACTTCATTGAACTCTCTGCCGGTCAATACCACAGGGCAGACACTCGCAGCCGTGTCCGGGGGAATCATCAGGCCATGCTCAACCTCATGCGTGGTGCCGCTGCCGCCCTCAGATTTCTCCGAAGTGTCTGTCTGTCCCTCCGCTCCTCCAGAATACTTCTTGATGAGGCTCTCCAGAGTTCCTGCTCGCTTTAGCTCCGGTTTACCAGGTTCCTCAACGAGAATCACTTTGTCTTTTGAGACTTTCGTGAGCCAGTCGGAGCGGCCCATGAGACGAGAGACACCGGATTCAAGATACGGTTCAAGCATCGCATTGCCCGTCAGATCGTCCAGGTCTCGCGCGTGTTTGATCGCATTTCCCGCCTCATCACTGAACAACGGCCCGTTTCTCGGATCGAAGATAGATCGCCAACCAAAGTCTGTCAGCTCTACGCGATACTCCTTGTTTGCCTGGATAATGCGGAACATATTCCGATCATACGACCCGCGTACATCCAGCGTCCCGACCACCGTCAAACCGTTTGAGTCCCGTTGGAGCGGCTTCCAGGATTTCTGTAAAAGGAAATGATCCTGCACCTTGTCGTAGCCGTACCAGAGCAGCATCAAGCCGAGGAAGCCCAGAACGATTTTTCGGGTTCCCCCTTCGCGAGTCCAGGCCATGCGTTGAGAAGCATCCGGCATTGTCGAGCCGTTCGTCACGGACTCCTGTGGAAAAAGAGGCATACAGACTGTTCCCTCACCTGATATTATCGGATCGGCATTCGCTGCGGCGCCTCTCCTACTTCAGAATCGTTTTCAATGCCGCGAGCAGCAGCAGGACATTGCGTGGGGTCGCCGCCGCCCCCATCGTCCCGATGCGCCAGACCTGGCCCTTCAAAGCCCCCAGTCCGCCCCCGATCTCCAGTCCATACTCCGTAAGAAGCTGCTTCCGCACAGCCGCTTCGTCCCCTACCCTCTCCGGGACGCGCACGGCATTCAGCGTAGGCAGACGGGCGCCTTCCTCGGCGAACGCTTCGATACCCATTTCGGCCAGACCCTTCATGAGCAGACTGCTGACCTGCCGGTGTCGCTCGAATCGCGCCTCCAGTCCCTCTTCAAGTATCTCCGTCAGAGATTCCGCAATGGCATAGTAGTGATTCACGGGTACTGTATGATGATACGTGTGTGGCGACTCAAAATAAGCGTTCAGCAGTTTCCAGTCGAAGAACCAGGAGACGGGATGGGTACGGCTCTCTACGGTCTTCCATGCGCGTTCGCTGACGGAAATCGGTGAGAGGCCGGGAGGTGCGCCCATGCACTTCTGCGTGGCGGAATAACAGACATCTACTCCTGCTCTGTCAATGTCTACGGATAACCCGCCCAGTGATGTTACCGCGTCGGCAAGAAAAAGCGCATCGTGTTGATGGGCGAGCGCAGCGATTGGCTCCAGAGGCGTCCTGACGCCTGTCGAAGTTTCCGCATGGACACAGCCCACCAGTTTCACTCTCCCGATCCGTTTTAGGGCTGATGCAAACACGTCCGGGTCGAGTGGACGGCCCCATTCGGCATCTACCTGGGTCACTTCCGCCCCGAGTCGGCGGCAGATTTCGACCATACGGCCGCCGAAAAAGCCGTTTACGCCGATAACCACCGGGTCGCCGGGTTCAATCAGGTTACAGAGAGATGCCTCCATCCCGGCCATTCCTGTTCCTGTCAACGGAATGGTAAATGCGTTCTGCGTTCCGAACACCGTGCGAAGATCACCGCGCAGGCTCTCCAAAAGGGTAAAAAGCTCCGGGTCGAGATACCCGATAGGCGGACGGGCCATCGCCTCAAGGACATGGGAGGAGATGGAACTTGGCCCCGGACCGAGAAGAATGCGGGGCGAAGGTAGCAGATGACTCATAACGGAAACTCCTTGGGAGACGATAAAGTACGGACCGAAACAGGCAGAAAAAGTCAGATGTCCATAGCCTGCATCATTCCCATGACATTGTAGCCGCCATCTACGTGCAGCACCTCTCCCGTAATGCCTCTTGCCAGCGGGCTGAGCAGAAACATGGTCGCGTCCCCCACTTCGTCCGCTTCTACCGGTCGGCGCAGCGGAGACACCTCGCCCGCCTGACGCCGCATTGCGTCGAAGTTGGCAATTCCCTTTGCAGAGAGCGTTTTTATCGGCCCGGCAGAGACGGAGTTGACCCGAATCTTGTCTGGCCCGAGATCGTAAGCCAGATAGCGCACCGTCGCCTCCAACGCAGCTTTTGCCACTCCCATCACATTGTAGTTCGGCACGACGCGTTCTGCACCCAGATACGTAAGTGTCACGATACTGCCGCCGCCCGCCGCCTGAAATAGCGGTCTTGCCCCGCGAGTCATACTTATCAGTGTATAGACGCTCACCTCATGGGCCTTCGCATAGCCTTCGCTCGAAACAGTGCCGAACTCGCCACGCAGGTCGGCGGAATGAGCGAACGCCATTGCATGAACAAGACCGTCCAATTTGCCCTCGAACGTCTCTCCCAGCCTATTGAAAAGCGCTTGCACCTGCGTTTCGTCGCTCGCATCACACTGCGCGATTGGCCCCGTGATGCCCGCCTCTGCCATCAATTTGACGAGATTGCTCTCTTCCCCATCTCCGAGTACAGAGAAGGCGAGGCGAGCGCCCTCTCGATGCAGAGCCAGCGCGGTGTGCCAGGCAATACTCCACTTATTACGCGCTCCCGTCACAAGGACGCGCTTTCCCTCCATCAGTCCGGGCATAAAACTCTCCTTCTTGACAGCAGTCCTTCGCACAGACGTCTGCCGTTGCTTCTCTTTCACTTGCCGAGGAGGCTGGACTATCTTGACGGAACTTCCGTATAACAAGATATGATCAATTCACTCGCACGCCTCAGCACATGGGCCGGGACTCGTCGCAGGCCCTCTGTCCCTCGATTCACGCCGAAATACTACGGCCTCCAGTATGAAGATGTACGCTTTCCATCGGCGCATTCCGACGGCGTCTCCCTGTCAGGCTGGCTGATACCCGCCCCGCAGAGCCGGGGAGCCATCATCCTGTGCCACGGACACACCTCCACAAGGATGCATCTCCTGCCCAAAGCCGTCATGCTGTATGGACATCATTTTACCACGCTGCTCTTCGATTTCAGAGCCAGGGGATTGAGTGGCGGCGAACGCTGCACACTGGGAGCCAGAGAGACGGAGGACGTTCTGGGTGCGGTCGCCTATCTCCGTTCCCGTCCTGATACGGCAGCCATCCCACTCGGCGCACTGGGAGAGAGTATGGGCGGGGCAGCGGTGATACGTGCCGCGGCCTGCTCTCAGGAGATAGACTGCATCGTCACGGAGGCTGCCTATGCGTCCCTGGACAGGGTGGTAAAGCAGCGTCTGGTTATGGCGCTGGGGCCAATGGGTTCGCCGGTCTTCGCATCCTGCCAGCGGATGAGCGCTGAAGAGTTTGAACTGGAGATAGAGACCATCTCTCCTGAGCGGGTTATCGGCTCGCTCGCCCCACGGGCAGCGCTACTCATCACAGACGGCCTGGACCTGACCTGTCCACGCCGCGAATCAGACCGTCTCTATGCCGCCGCAGGGGAACCCAAAATGCGTTGGATCGCACCAACTGCTCCGCACTGTATGGCGTTTCAGACGGCTCGTGAAGAGTATTCACGCCGGGTCAGCCAGTTCTTCACCGAGCATCTCGCGCCGAAATCGTAAATCCATTGCGACTGGCTCACTTCCCAACGAGAGCACGGAACTCCTGGATATTTGAGGCACGCGCCATCGCATCCTCGAACGAGATCACGTTACTCAGAACAAGATTCGCCAGCGATTGGTCAAGCGAGATCATGCCATGCCGCTGTCCGACCTGGATAATGGAACCGATCTGATGCGTTTTGCCCTCACGAACCAGGTTCCTCACGGCGGGAATGGCTACCAGGACTTCAAAGACGGCGATGCGCCCCTGTCCGTCTACTCGTTTGACCAGGTTTTGCGAGATCACGCCCAGCAGGTTCGCGGACATCTGCATTCGCACCTGCTGCTGCTGATGCGAAGGGAAGACATCAATCACACGGTCTACCGTCTGAATAGCGTCAGTCGTATGCAGCGTCCCGAAAACAAGGTGTCCCGTCTCGGCAGCGGTGATGGCTAGCTTGATCGTTTCGAGATCACGCATCTCTCCCACCAGAATCACGTCCGGGTCTTCGCGCAGCGCCGCTCTGAGCGCATTGGGGAAGGACATCGTGTCCGTATCCAGTTCGCGCTGATTGATGAGCGCCTGCATGTCCGTATGGACGAACTCTACCGGGTCTTCGATGGTAATGATATGCAGAGGATAGTTGCGGTTGATATAGTCAATCATCGCCGCCTGGGTAGTGGATTTCCCGGAGCCTGCTGGCCCGGTCACCAGTACCAGACCACGCGGCCGCTCCGCGAAACGCTTGCATATGTCCGGCAGGTTCAGGGTCTCGATACTCTTGATTTCGTAGGGGATGACGCGAAACGCACCGCCTACAAAACCCCGCTGTACGTAGATGTTGCCTCGAAACCGGGCCAGCCCTTCGATCTCATAGGCGAAGTCCAGCTCCAATTCGTCGTGAAATCGAGACTTCTGAATATCGGAGAGTGGTGAGAAACAGAGAGACCTGACCTCTTCGGGCGACAGAGGATCAATATCGAGAGGCAACAGATCGCCATAGATGCGAATCAGCGGAGAACTATCCGCTTTGATGTGAAGATCGGATCCCTCGTTATAGACACACGCTGCCAGCAGGTCATCCAGAAGAACCAAGGTAATCCTCCGTTTCCATCACCGCTTCCTGATCATTCCATTCTCTTCCTCTTGCGAGAAAAACCCACAGGGCTTGCCGTCTCACCCGAACGCCAGTTCCGTCGCGATGCCCGACCTCTCCGCACGCAGTTGGAATTCCAGCGGACTGGACGTTTTCGAGTAGGCGTCCTCGTAACTGACCAGATCGCGCTTAACCAGATCGAGCAGACAGTTATCCAGAGTCTGCATCCCGAACTGCTGCCCGGTCTGGATGTCTGTGTTCAACTGATGTGTCTTGCCTTCACGTATCAGACTGCGGATGGCGCTCGTGCAGACCATGACCTCGAAGGCCGCTACACGCCCACGCCCCTCTTTTTTCATGAGAAGCGTCTGAGAAATCACGGCTTGCAGCACGGTCGCCAACTGCATCCTAATCTGTTGCTGGGCGTCCGGCTCGAAGACGTCTATGATGCGGTCAATCGTCTGCGGAGCATCGGTAGTGTGGAGTGTCGCAAATACGAGGTGACCGGTCTCCGCTGCTGTAATCGCCAGTTGAATCGTCTCCAGGTCACGCATCTCACCGACAAGGATAACATCCGGGTTTTGACGCATGACGTGTTTGAGCGCAGCGGCAAAACTGTGCGTATCCGCGCCGACCTCCCGCTGATTGACGGCGCATTGCTTATCCCGGTGAACGTACTCGATAGGGTCTTCAATCGTCACGACATGGCCCGGCTTGGTCTCGTTGATGAGGTCTATCATGGCCGCCAGCGAGGTGGATTTCCCGGAGCCGGTCGGCCCCGTCACCAGCACCAGTCCGCGTGGCAGCATCGCGATCTGCTTCGTCACCTGCGGCATACCGAGATCGTCAATGCTTTTGATCAGAAACGGGATAACGCGCATGACGGCCCCGATATGCGACTGCTGACGGAAGATATTCACACGAAATCGAGCGAGGCCAGGTACCGAGTAGGAGGTATCCAGTTCCAGAGTCTGCTGAAAGCGCATCTCCTTCTCCGCATTCATCACTGGATGGACAAGATCATACATATCCCGGTCGGTAATCAGCGGCATATTCAACCGGGTCAGGCTGCCATGGATCCGCATAACGGGCGGCTCCCCGACACGCAGATGGAGGTCGGAAGCCTCACGCTCGACGAGGAGGTGAAGCAGTTCGTCTAAATGCAGCATCCCCGGAACTCCTCACAGACAGAATCAAGGCGAAGATAGAGAAAATGGCTAACGGCCTCTATCTTCGCCTTCGTGTAGGGTTTTCCCTGCAACAAGGTCACGATACAGACACCTTTATCGGGCAGGGACACCGGGTATCGGGGGAACGCCGGGCATTCCAGGAACGGGTGGCGGTGCCTGCGGGTTCTGCGGGCGCAATTCGCCCTTCGTCTCCGCCATGCGGATCATCTGGCGTAGTTCCGTATAGGGATTTGCATTCGCAAGCGCGTCCTGTATAGTGATCGCGCCCTCTTTGACGAATTTGAGCAGGGCCTGATTCATCGTCTGCATTCCCCAGTAAGCTTCGATTCCGGCCTGGCGAATGGCGTTGTAGATCTCGTCCGATGCGCCCTTCTCGAGGAGGTTGATAATGGTTGGTGTTACGTCCATGACTTCAATAGCGGCCACGCGGCCTTCTCCATCCGCTCTTGGCAGCAGTTTCTGAGAAAGAACTCCGCGTAGTGTCGTCGAGAGACGCAGCCAGAGCATAGGACGCTCATGTGGCGCGAACATGTTGGAGACGCGGTCAAGGGTCTCTGCGGCGCTTGCGGTATGGACCGTCGCGAAGACAAGGTGACCGGTCTCCGCCGCCTGAAGCGCAATGTTCATGGTCTCCAGGTCGCGCATCTCTCCGATGAGGATTATGTCAGGCGCCTGACGCAGAACGTGACGCAGGGCGACATTGAAGTTGTCGGTATCAATGCCGACTTCGCGCTGGCTGACAATCGCGAGTTTGTCTTTATGAACGAACTCGATCGGGTCTTCCAGAGTGATGATATTGACACGCCGGCTCGCATTGAGCAGGTCAATCATCGCCGCCAGCGTCGTCGTTTTGCCGGAGCCGGTCGGACCGGTTATCAGGACAAGCCCGTTCCGGTGGGTGGTGAACTCTTTCACCTTCGTTGGAACGCCGAGTTCTTCCAGCGAACGGATGCGTGTCGGGATAAGTCGGCAGACAGTCGCGGGGCCGCCGCGCTGCTGATATATATTCATGCGGATGCGAAGTCCCTCACCGACCGAGAAGGCTAGGTCCATCTCATGGTGCTGTTCGAAAATGGCCTGCTGTCGTGGCGTCATTTTGCTGTAGACAAGCTTGTGGACATCTTCTTCCGAGAGTTCAGGATAGTCGGTCAGGAGGACTTTGCCGTGCTGTCGAATGGCTGGAATAGAGGACGACTTAATAAAAAGATCGGAAGCTTTCCGTTCGCCAGCCCAGAGAATCATCTCGTCGAGGTCAAGATTCATGGTAATTCCTTTCATCCGAGGGGGAGACGCTGCGGCAAACAGCGCGGAGAGTACGGCAATCTGAATTGTGAGGCTCTTTTCCACTCAGCCAGACAGAATTCCTCTGTGCGAAGACAACGCGAGGACAACTTTCTGGCATCCTCAGCGCAGGCCTCTAGTCTTCACAGCCGTCGCATGGCGTTTAGTGAGCAGATAGACCGCCACGCCACCGGTCAGCAGTGTCCCGGTCGCGATAAAGAGATAGGGCCAGAAAAGAGAACCGCCCTCGGCCCTGACTCCTGCCGGTGAATCCGTGCTGCTCTGCGCGAAAGGATGTCCGAATGCGATCGCATGAGAATCCTGCGCCCCCACTGTGGAAGGCTTTTGAACGAGTGACGGCAGTTCTCCCTGATGCTCTCGGATTGTTGCCAGATAACTATAGATTCCATCGCTCTTGACCATCTTGATATCGAGAGATTTGTCGTTCAGTTCCAGCAGTCCGTTGTAAGGCTGTATGTCCGGTATATCCAGCAGGATTTCAACTCGGTTCCATGCATGGAACGCCTGTAGATAGGGACGAAGGACGGGGGCGTTATCGTGCAGTTGCGGGGCGTTCTCCAGCGTAAATAACGCGCCTGTCGTCGGCGGAAATCGCTTAGGGTCGTCAGAATGAACGGCACTGTCTTCAATCTGTGCGTTGGCAGCGAGTTTCCATCCTGTTATCGTCAGGAGTTTGCTGATCTCTCGCTGAACCTGAGCATGAGGCACGAGTTTGCGATAAGCGAGGCCGATTCTCGCGCTGTCGGAACTGAGAGGACGGACAAACAGGATGACATCTGTCGGTATTTTCGACACGCCCGCTATGACCTGCGCGTGGACAGGACGCAGAAAACCAACGGGAGCCAGTAGAAAAACGGCAAACATACAAAGCAGGAGTAAGGAAAAGCCGAGGGGTAGTCGAACAGAAGGGTTTGCTCCCCGGAACAGTGGGGAAGAAAAAATTATAAGTGGAGCTGAGGAGGCTCGAACTCCTGACCTCTTCAATGCCATTGAAGCGCTCTCCCAACTGAGCTACAGCCCCACGAAACGAACACGAGGACAGCAGGGATACTTCCTCATTCTTCACACCCGCTATTATACACCAATCGCTCAGGATTTGCAAGAGGAATACCGGGGAGACAGACAGATCGGGGCAAGCAGTATCATAACACTGCTTGCCCCGGTCGGAGGGGATTGAGGTAGCTCCGGTCGTCAGCGAATGCTGACTCCAGCATTCCAATCACGGGGCAGATAACTGACAGTCATACTGCTTGCGTCGTACTCCATTCGGTAGCCCGTCGCCAGAGAGATGAACCGTGCAGGAACATAGACCGTACCGTTCAGTTTCTGTATCGGCGCTTCGAGGCGCACTCGCCGCGTCCCTTTGATGACGGCGATACTGCTTCCCACGCTACCACGAACCGAGCCGTCCGGGCCGTTGATGCTGAGTGTCATTCGATCCGCATTCCATGTGTATTGCGACTTCATGCTCCGCAGAATCGGCAGTGCAGGCACCAGAACGATTCCTCGCGACATCACAGGGCGAACCGTAGATTCGAAACTCACATTCTCGTCGCCAACCAGAACGCCCATCTCCATGTTCTCGTTCGTGTTGTTGTCTATCCTGTCCGCGGGCGGGATGTCCGCAGAAGTCACCCGCTCGGTCGTCCGATAACCGCTTTTGCCCGTATCACTCGCATACTGGCTATAAGCGAGGCGGCTGTCGAGACGAACGCCCAACTCCGTGCCTGCCTTCAGATTGACATCTCTGGCATCGGTGTGGCCTTTTTGCAGGGAGCCAAAGAGATAGCCCAGACCGCCGCCAATGACCGTATCCTCAAGCGTATGCTTGGTCAGAATGCCAACCAGTAGCCCTGCGCCCGCGCCATAACCCGCATAGATCAGCCGGTCGTTCTTATGATTCGGTTTCGCCACGAGTTTGCCATCACTCCGCTTCTCAACACTCTTGTTATCCAGTCCGATCAGCGCCCCGTCGAACGCATACGAGCGTCCATCCGGGAGACGAAGGTGCTGGAAAGCCAGGTCGAGTACCCCAGGATCGTTCCCCTGCTGCGCTTTTGCCTGACGCACCGTGCCTTCGATCTTACTGCCGACCGGTATTCCGAAGTAGCTTGTCGTGCCATCGTCCGATTTGACTGTCGCAGTGAAGGGGTCTCCCTTATGTGCATCCTTGGAGTTCAGCGTGTCATTCAGGCGCACAGGCAATACGGTGCCTGAATCCAGAGATGTCGCATGGCTCGACTGCGCGAGCGACGCCATCGGTACGGAGGCGGCGGAGAGGATAAGCATCGCTGTCAGGGGTAATATCGTGGGTTTCATAGTCCATAGATTGTGTTTCATTGTTACTTCTCCTCATAAGACGGGCCTGCCTCAGAGGGTCAAGCCTGTTGAGATAGTCTCACGTCTCAAAAGTGAGACGGATGAGATGGTGAGCGTGTTCCAGGAGTAGGATGTTGGCTCCCTATACAGAACCATACGAACGCAGGTCCGTTGCGTGACCAGGAGGCAAGGGAATCCTTCGGCTTCGAAGGAAGGGCAGGAATCGGTGACGACTTCTCCGAACTCAGTAGGGAAATTCAAAATGCGAGGAGCGAGGAGGCTGTTGTATGGCACAACTCTACGGGCGAGATTACACAAGAGCAGAACTGCTGGCACACATCGGCGACATTACGCAGGTCGCACGAATCAAGCCCTATCGGCTGATTGAAGGATTGGAAGACGGCGTCATGGCGCTGGATATCACGACCGGGAGCGGTCTTGACTTTACGGTGCTGCCCAGCAGAGGCATGGACATCTCCTCGGCGCATTTCAACGGTAGGTCACTGGCCTGGCGTTCCGCAACCACCGACTCCCATCCGGCCTATTTCGACCACGAAGGCGAGAACGGACGGGGCTGGCTGCGAAGTTTCTACGGGGGACTTGTTGTCACGTGTGGCCTCACCTGGGCTGGCGGGAATGCGGACGAAGAGGGTCAGTCGTATGGACTGCATGGCCGCATCAGCAATCTGCCCGCGACAAACGTCCAATGGGACGGGGAGTGGCAGGGAGACGACTATCTGCTGACAGTGCGGGGCAAAATGCGCCAGGCGACCGTCTTTGGAGAAAACTTACAGCTTACGCGCTCCATCACCACACGACTTGGATCGAAGCATTTCAAGATTCGAGACATCGTCGAAAATATGGGATCAAAAACGACGGAGCATATGTACCTGTATCACATCAACATCGGCTTCCCGGCCGTCAACGACTCAGCCCGGCTGATTGCCCCCACCGTGAATGCTACCCCACGCGATGCAGAGGCCATTGAAGGCAAAGACCGCTTTTCGTCCATGCAGTCGCCACAGGCCGGGTTCCGCGAACAGGTCTATTTCCATGAGTTTGCGCCTGCTTCGGATGGACACGTTACCGCAGCCATTGTTGACGACACAACCTCGTACGCGGAGGGCAGTTCGCCCGGCATCGGCGTCTTCTGCACCTACTCTCCGGCTCAGCTTCCCCGCTTCATCGAATGGAAAATGATGGATGCGGGTACCTACGTCGTTGGTATGGAGCCGGCGAACTGCCTGGTCATGGGCAGACCGCACGACCGGGCCGCCGGGACGCTTCAGATGCTGGAACCCGGCGAAAAGCGTCAGTACGATGTCGAGATTGGCGTTCTCGCGGGGTCAGAAGAGATTTCCGCTCTGGCTCAGAGATGCTGTGCGGACGTAGCCGCCCTGAAAGCCAGAGGCTGACAAAGGATGTTTTGGCTCTCCCAGATTACGACAACACCACCAGAAGAGGAGTCGGCGGCGTCCCGAGCGCCAACGGCTCTCTCCCGCAGTTGGCCGATTCTGATTGCCTTGCTCGCCATGCTGTCAACGATGATCCCCTATTTTATCGGAGCAAGCCAGTCGGATGGCAGGCAGTTTATGTGGCTCGGTTACAATCTGGACGATAGCTGTGTCTATCTCTCCTGGATGCGGCAGGCTGCCGAAGGGTCAACGCATGCCTACAATCTGTTCACGACCGAACCGCAGCGGGGAATGGCGCTCAATCCCCTCTTTCTGGTTCTCGGAGGATTCGTGGGGCTAACGCACCTGCCGCTAATCGGAGTCTATCATGGGGCGCGGATTCTCTTTGGCTTCCTCCTGCTTCTCCTGGTCTGGAAGTTCATCCGCCTCACCGTTGCCCCTCTGAGAGCGCAAATGCTGGCTTTCCTCCTGGTCTGCTTCTCTTCCGGTCTGGGCTGGATCCCCTTCTGGTGGAGCGACAACCCCATACAGACACCCGTGGACAAGTGGCAGCCCGAAGCGATCACCTACCTCTCGCTCTACCTCAGCCCTCTCTTCTGCTGCGCGATGGCGCTGCAAGTCGCCATCCTGATCTTTCTCTACCTCGGGATTTGTCGTAATCAGATGCGCTATGCCGTGGGAGCGGGTCTGTGTGGTCTCCTGCTCGGTCTGATACACAGCTATGATGTAGTCTCTCTGGCAGCCGTCTGGAGCGTTTTCCTGCTGGCCCTGACGATCCTGCCCTCGGGGCGGAAGCGAGCAGCAAAAATTGGGTTATGGCTCCAGGCGTTCGTGGCAGGTCTGCTCACCGCACCCACCGTTCTCTATATCGGTCTACAGTTGCTCTCTGACCCTGTCTTTCGTGCGAGAGCCGAGGTCAAAACCCTCTCTCCGGCCCCGATCTGGATATTCGCGGGATATGGCGTCCCGCTGATACTTGCGGTTCTGGGTGCATTGCTTCTCATGAAAAGAGCCGTCGTCGCGATGCGCCAATACATGGAGAGTAGTTCCGATGGGCAACAGCCCCCGATCACGCAGGCGGAACTGCAAAGCGCTGCCTGGACGACTCGGCACAGCGCATCTCTCATCCTCATTGTGTGGACCGTGATGAACTTCCTTGTCTGTTATATCCCCACTTCTATCCAGCGCAAGCTGCTACAGGGAACGCATTTTCCAATCGCCATTCTCGCCGGTGTGGGAGCAGTCTGGCTCTTCAATCGGTACTTTCCCAGAGCGGCCCGATGGCATAGAGTTGGCGCGGCGATGCTGGTGACGTTCCTTTGCAGCCTGACAAACCTGCTGTTTATCCTGCGCGACATCAGCAATTACGACAATAACCGCTCTCAGACACAGCTTCAGCGCACCTACCTCCAGCCGGGCGAGTTGGAAGCGTTGGAATGGGTAAAAGCGCACTCCGGGGCAGCAGATGCCTTGCAGCCTTTGCCCTGGATAGCGCGGGTGGGCAAACGTTCTATCGGCACCTCCGACGAAAGTCTCGCCTGTTTTACACCGGGCCTGATTCACCGCAAAGTCTACTGCGGCCACTGGGGCGAGACACCGGATTTCAGCGCAAAACTCAAGGAACTCAGGACGCTTGAACTGATCAACACGCTCGACCCGGTACGCCAGGACATCCTGAAAAAGATGAATGTCCGTTATCTCGTCTTTTCCCAGAAGTCTCAGAGCGACGAGTTCGCAGATTCGGAGTTGCCCATGTTCCGAGGCCGCATTCCCCTGCCCCCATATCTCCAGCTAGTACATAGCAATGCCGACGCCGATGTTTACGAGGTCAGCCCCGAACTCAGAACGGGTAAGTTCTAGAGTGCTGTACTTCAACCACTTTGAAAAACCAGACTGGAATGCCTTTGAGTCCAATCATACGACCTGTGTAACTGTTCAAGCGACGGGATAGTTGCAGGACTCGTCACTCATCGTAACGAATTCTCCCTGTGATATTCAAATTACTGGGAGAGTTTTTATGCCACTGAAAATCGCAATGATCGGTGCGGGGAGCATTGGATTTACCCGTCGGCTGATGGCCGACCTGCTGACGGTGCCGGAATTCGCGGACATGACCTTCGCCTTCACCGACATCAACCCTCACAACCTCGATATGGTGAAGCAATTGGCGGAACGCGATATTGCCGGGAACAACCTGCCCGCCAGAATTATCGCGACCACCGACCGCCGCGAAGCCCTCACGGATGCCGACTATGTACTGTGCGTCGTGCGAATTGGCGGGCTGGAGGCGTTTGCGACGGACATTGATATCCCGCTCAAATATGGCATAGACCAGTGCGTTGGGGATACCATCTGTGCAGGCGGAATCATGTACGCACAGCGCGGTATCTCCGCCATTCTGGAGTTCTGCAAAGACATTCGGGAGGTCGCCAAACCGGGCGCGATCCTGCTGAACTACGCGAACCCGATGGCGATGCTGACCTGGGCGGCGAACAAATACGGCGGCGTCAAGACTATCGGCCTGTGTCACGGCGTTCAGGGCGCACAGCATCAGATTGCGAGTTGTGTGGAGGAGTGGGCCAAACGCGAAGGTCTGATTGGCCCCGACGAGAAGGTGAAGCGCGGCGAGATTGATTTTGTCTTCTCCGGCATCAATCACCAGACCTGGTGCACCCAGGCCCGCTGGCGTGATTACGACCTGATCCCGAAGATGCTGGAACTCTTCCAGAGTCACTCGAAATACCCGGAGACCGAGAAAGTCCGTATTGACGTGCTGAAGCGGTTCGGCTACTACTCGACGGAGAGCAACGGGCACCTCAGCGAGTACCTGCCCTGGTATCGCAAACGCCTCGATGACATCAACAAATGGATTGACCTCTCAACGTGGATTAACGGGGAGACAGGCGGCTACCTACGTGTCTGCACAGAGGGTCGGAACTGGTTTGAGACCGATTTCCCCAACTGGCTGTCGCAGGAGCCGCCGAAATTTCTCCCGGAAAAACGCTCGGAGGAACACGGCTCCTACATCATCGAAGCCCTGGACACCGGACGCACCTATTGCGGTCACTTCAACGTCCCCAACGTCGGTGTCATCCCCAACCTGCCTGACGACGCCATCATCGAGAGCCTGGGCTTCATTGACCGCAACGGCGTCCACATGGCGAAAGTCGCCCCGCTCTCCCTCGCCTGCGCCGCCACCTGCAATGTCTCCATCGCCGTGCAGCGCATGGCAACCGAAGCAGCGGTTCACGGCGATGTCACCCTGCTCAAACAGGCGATGCTGCATGACCCGCTCGTCGGCGCGGTCTGCAATCCCGAAGAGGTCTGGCAGATGACCGATGAGATGCTCGTCGCACAGGCGCAGTGGCTCCCGCAGTACGCCGCTGCCATCCCTGCCGCGCAAGCCCGCCTTGCCGAGCACGAAGCGAACGGAACCCGCGTCAAGACGATGGAGGGTTTCCAGGGAATGGCGCGTCAGCACACCAAAACCGTCGAGGAGATGGCCGCGCAGAAAGAGGAATCCCGCAAGAACGCCCAGGCCGCCGACAAAGGCAAAATGACTCAAAATGCGTGAGGCATTGGGTCCCGATTTGGAGCGGTGGGCGACGTGACATGAATCAGGGCGCCGCAGCGATGCGTTCCGAATTATTAGTAACATAGCCTCCGAGTTGAAAAGACGCGCACAAGGAACTTCATCAAAATGCTGGATGACCGGCAGTTTCCCGATAGAGAGGTTCCCTGTGATCGTCACGAAGAAAGCGAAGGTACTCATGCGACTACGAAAGAACTGTCTACCAATCACAATTGCGACACTCACGGTGTTCGGAATCTCGCTCCTTCAGGGGACAAGTGCACAGGAAAGTTCGGCGCCGACATTCAGTCATCCGGCGCAGATCAATCATCCCTACCTGCCTCTTGGCAAGTTTCAGAGGGATGTATTCGAGAGAAAAGAAGACGGCAAATCTGTAAGAGCGTCTAGAAAAAGTCCTGAGTTGGGCTGATTTGGCCTTGCCAGATGTCGTTTGGGCCACCTTGACAACACGAAATCGCCTATTAGATGCTCCGACGAATAGTATTTTGCCCGTTTTCGAGCAGGCTTGCGCTCAGGGGGAGCAGACAGACTCCTCCCTCCGAAAGGACTTGCTCACCGACCGATTGTCCCCTACTTAAACGAGGCCTGGTCATAAATCAAATTACCTGCTCGTCCGAATCCTGCACATGTAGGTCTTATCCTCCATAGACGATCTAGATACGGAGGTTGGTCCACATGCGGTCGGGAAATAGTCGCCGATTTGACCTTGCGGACAAGCACT
>JBBRLP010000069.1:0-28667 GCA_038231295.1 Chthonomonadales bacterium | reverse complement strand
TGATCGAGTGCACCAGATTGGAGATTGCGCCCTATTTACAAAGGCTCCAATCTCATTTTCAACCCAATACTGGGGTTTACTTATGCATTTGCCCCTCTCTCAGGGAGCCTGCGACCATCCGGGAGAGGGGTTGGGGCGAGGTCCACACCCTCCCACAGAAACGAGAAACGCTTGAGCCTGAAAGCCTCCTTCTCCCAGGGAGCCTGCGACCGCCCGGGAGAAGGGGGTTGGGGGATGAGGTCCTCCAAGCCGGGCATAGCGTTCAAAGTGCGTAAATTAGCGCCTATGGGTTGAAAACCCCCGGCATTAAAAAGCAAACGTCTTTCAGACGGAAATGCCTTGTTGGTTGGCAGGTTTCGCAATACCAGGCCCAGGAACGTGCTGGGCTGGAAAAGCGGTCGTCCTACGGACTGCGTTCAGACAGAGAGCAGCTTCGTAACCGCTCAGGAGAGGTCAAACGGAGTTCCAAGCCCCTGCGCGCCGGCCTGCCGATAGACCCATTCAGCGGCGACAGCGTCCTGAACCGCCAGACCCACCGACTTGAAAACCGTGATGTCGGACTCGCTGGTTCGGCCTTGCGCTCTGCCGACCAACAGACTGCCCAACTCCCCCACCACGTCCAGCCATGCGAAATCGCCTCCCGAGACCGCCTGAATCGAGTCCCCTGCCCCGTTCTGTGCCGCCGTGTGACTGTCCACATAGACTCTCGCTCTCGCTAGGGTCAATCCATCGAGTTCGCGCATATCGGGCCGAAACGCGCCTATCGCGTTGATGTGTGTGCCATTCTGGAGGTCGCTGCCCGCAAAGAGCGGCACAGTGGCGGTTGTCGCCGTGCAGAGGATGTCCGTCTGCCGCAATATCTCAGACAGATCGGAAACGGGCCGGACAGGCAGATCGTGGGCGGATTGCATTTGCTTGGCGAACGCGGCGGCGGTCTCTGCCGAACGGGTCGCAACATAGACTCGCTTTATGGAACGCACGGCGCACATGGCCCCAATATGAGCCTCGGCCTGATGCCCCGCTCCGAAAATCAGCAGATTCGCCGCGTCCTGCCTCGCCTATAGGTCGGTGGCAATCGTGCTCGCCGCCGCTGTCCGCATGGCGGTCAGGTAGTTGCCCTCCATGAGCGCGAGCAGTGCTCCCGTCTCGGCATCGTGCAGCACCAGATGCGCCAGGGTTGTTGGAAGTCCGAATGTCAGCGGGTTGCTCTCAAAGACGGTCACGACTTTGACGCTATGTGCCGGGAACTCTCCCGGCACATAGCAGGGCATGGAGAGATGCGTTCCCGCCTGCCCTTCCAATCGTATCCCGACGCGCTGCGGCATGACCGCCAGCCCATTTGCCAGTACTGTAAATGCGGTCTTCGCAGTCGCAATGGCTGCCTCCATGGGAAACAGCATCGCGACTTGCCGCCTGTTCAGGAGCAGCGGCATGAGACCTCTTTTCTTTCGAAGCCTCGAAGGGATTATTGAACAGTGAGAACAGGCTGACCGAGGGTCTTTTCGTCCACCGTAATGCCCAGCCCCGGCTTGTTGGGAACGGGAACCAGGCCATCCGTCATCACCGGGGCGTCGGGGGCGACTTTTACGTCCACGTAGCTGTTGAAATCGGTGGAGGTGAAGTAAAATTCGGTGCGAGTGCTGCCCGCGAAATGCGCGATAGCCGCTGAAGTCACGTCGCCGCCCCAACTGTCTTCCAGGGTCATGGCGAGTCCTAGGCTCTGACCGAGGTCGCGAACGGTTTTGGCTTTCGTCAGGCCACCGAGACGCGAGATTTTGAGATTGACCACATCCATCGCACCTTTACCTTGCGCTTCCACCAGTGGCCCTACGCCGCGAATGATCTCGTCCAGCACCATCGGTAGGCGGGTGTTGCGCCGCACCAACAGGCACTCCTCCAGCGTCGGGCAAGGCTGCTCTATGTAGACATCGCGGTCAGCGACGGCATTGGCGACGCGAATGGCCTCATGGGAGAGCCAGCCCGTGTTGGCGTCCGCTACCAGAATATCGTTCTCGTCCAGGACATCGGCGCAGGCGTGAATGCGGCAAATGTCCGCATTCACCTCTCCACCGACCTTCAACTGAAACCGCCGATAGCCGCGCTCACGAAACCGGGTCACATCCTCCGCCATCTCCTCCGCGCTGCGCTGCGGAATGGCGCGGTAAGGAGGATAACTCTCCCGATACCGTCCGCCGAGCAGGGTCGCGACAGGCAGACCCGCCGCCTGCCCCAGAATATCCCAGCAGGCGATGTCCACCGGAGATTTGACGTAGTTGTGACCGCCGAGGGCTAAGTCCATGCGCTCATTCAGCAGATTCAACTGCCGGGGGTCGAGGCCGAGAACAGCCTTCCCAATCTCCCCAATTCCCGCCGGAATGCCCTTTGCAAAGGCATCCATGTAAGCCGAACCCAGGGGACAGACCTCCCCGTAGCCGATAATTCCCGCATCTGTCGTCACTTTGACAATCGTGCTGAGGACTTCCGTGATAAAATGTTCGTTTGACCAGGAGTACTTCTCATCGAGCAGCCTGTAGTTGACCTGAAAAACGTCTAACCGTGTGATCTTCACCGTCTGTCCTCCTGTCTGAAATCAATCCTGTCTCAGCGCACTGCCAAGATATAGGCGTCTGTCCCGTACTTTCTTGCCATAGCAAACGTGACTTTCGCATAGCCTTCGTCCGCGAATTTCGGCCCCCATGAGTTGCGGATCAGGAAATAGCCGCCGCCCGCCACACTCTCGTCCAAGGTATACCCGACCAGAGCCACACCATGCCCGCTCTTATCCGTGCCATCAATATGGCTGTCAATCAGAAAGTTGTTCTTATCCACGATCTGCGCGTCGTATAACCCGACCGGCCAGCAGAGCGTCACCGAGACAGGCACCCCTTTATTGAGGGAGTTGATGATCTTCTGGAGATGTTCATGCGTGAATCCTATCGGGGAACTCCAGTGTTTGATGGAGGTGAAACGGATGTGAGCGCGTTTTGCCGCCGCCTTCTGCGCCTCTTCCGTCGGGGGAACAATCGTCTCGTTGCGGGGAATATAGGGCATATCGGCCTCGTCACAGATGCCGTGCATTTGCCATCCCTTGAGCAGCAGATCGGGATTGAAACCCTCCGTGCGATTCAGATGACACGCGTCGTTCGCGGCCCACATCAGGAACTGCTCCGAAAGCGTCGCTTGCCTGCCACTCTTCGCCAACAGAAACTCCACCACCGTCACCATCCCAAAGACCTGACACGACCCACGCTGCCCCTGCTGCCGAACATCCAGGCCGTATGCTCGGAACTGAGGCCGCAAGTCCACGCTCTGCTTCGGGCTGACAAGCGGCTTCTCGGAAGTGGGTGGAGTGACTACGGAGGAACCCTGCACCGTTGCCTGCCCCGTCGTACTGGCGAGGAGGAGCAACACAAGCAGAGGGCAGCATAGCAGGCGTTTCACGATGGCTTCCTTTGGCTCAAAAACACGCCCGGCAATAGAGGCTATCACCGGGCGCGGACAGAGAGAAGGAGAAAGGGAAAAATCTATCCCCAGAGTTCCTTGATGGGTTCGCATTCGGGCAGAATACGTACAGGACGGCCCTGCGGCGTGACAAGCGCCTTGTCGTAGTCAATCCCGAGCGCAGAGTAGATGGTGGCAGCGACTTCCGGCGGGCGGATGGGCCGCTCCGTCACGTATTCGCCCCGCTCATCGGTGGCTCCGATGACCTGTCCGCCCCGGACGCCTGCGCCTGCGAAGAGCATGACGCCCGCATTGCCCCAGTGGTCGCGCCCGTTGTCTTTGTTGATCTTGCTGGTGCGCCCGAAGTCGCCGTACATCGCGACGAGCGTATCTTTCAGCAAACCGCGATCCCGCATATCCTTCAGCAGAGTTGCGATGGAATGATCGAGGTGCGGCAGCGAGTTGTCACAGGACGGGAAGATATTGCTGTGCATATCCCAGCCGCCCTGACCGAGCAGCACAAACCGGACGCCGCCCTCGATGAGCCTGCGGGAGAGCAGCGCCTGAGCACCCCAGGTATCCCGTCCGTAGGCGTCACGGACCTTGTCGGGTTCTTTCGTCAGGTCGAACGCCTGCCTTGCTTCCGAGGAGAGCAGCATCTGCGTGGCTCGCTGATAAAACGTGTCCATTGAGGCCAGTTGGTCAGAGGCGTCCACTTTGCGGGCGAGGTTGTCAATCGCCTTGAGCATTCCCTGTCGGCGGTTCAGGCGGTCCTGCGGCACATCGGCGAGCAGGGAGAGGTTCGGGACTTTCCAGTCCTTGTCCGAAGGATTGTTGGTCTTGAAGGATTCGTAGCGTTCCCCCAGCCAGGCCGCTTTGCCGAGTTCCCAGGTAAACGAATGGTTTTTCGGGACGGCGACATACGGGGGAAGGGTGTTGAGCGGGCTGGTCTCATGGGTGACGATGGAGCCGATAGAAGGATAATCGCCGCCCTGCATGACACCGTAGTTGCCCGTCAGCATCCACTGCGCCGCAGTTTCGTGGTGATCACTGCCCGTGACTTGCGAACGGCACAGGGCAAAAATATCGGTGCATTTCGCCAGTTCCGGCATCTTATCGGAGAATTTTATCCCCGCCAGTCCGGTGGAAATGACGCCGTACTTGCCGCGAATCTCCTGCGGGGCGTCCGGCTTGGGGTCGAAAGTGTCGTGGTGAGTCAGGCCACCGCCCAGATAGATGAGCAGCACGTTTTTGGCTTTCGCACCGTTCGCGACTTTCTCCGCCGCCTGCGCCGCTTCCACGCGCAGCAGTTCCGGCAACGTCAGTCCCAGCACCGAGAGCGCACCTAGCCGCACAAACGAACGGCGCGAGACGCCGTCGCACTGAACCGAGCCATCCCCTGTCTTAACATCGAGCATCGTTCCGTCTCCCCGTGACCGCAGACCGTCAGGCAGTCAAACCGCTGTAACCGCTTTCCTGAGTAGGACGCTTCTCTTCCGCCGAAGTCGCAGGTTTTCTGCGTCTCCTTCAGAAAAACGTGCGGAATTAGCCCCCGTCACCGGGAACCCCACGCGGCACAGAGGAGCCTGCCGCCCCGCCGCCCCCGCCATTGCGATCGGCCGGGCCTCCGCCGCCGCCCCCACTCATGCGAGTGCGCGGAGCGCCATAAGGAGCCACATCGCCGGAACCGCCGCTCTTGTTGAAGACAAAGAACCAGAGCAGAATCACGATGGCAAGCAAAATCAGTACGCTCGCCCCTATGATAACTCCCGTTTTTGGGGGTTCGGCTGGCTTCTTACCGCTTTTTTTTGGAGTATTGGTTATATTGACCACTGCTGGCATCGGCTTCTCCCTCTGCGTCCCTACATAATAGCCGGAACGTGTGTCGCATCCGTCGTCGTGAATTTCTGCGGGTAAAAGAGTGAGCGCAGTTCGAACACTTCCGCTCAGTCTGCCCTCTATTCTACCCTGTTCGTGCGCTCCAGAGATAGGCGAACATAAAAATTAGACTTCTTCCGTTACTCTCTCGCGACTTCATCCACCTGTACGATGTGGTTCATAGATTGGTAGGTATCGTCTCCGAGACGTTCGCGGCTCACCTCTTGGCCCTGTTTCGACTGGATACGGTAGGTGACGACGCGATAGCCGATGGCACCGGGATTCCGCAGATAGGCGCTTCCGGCATGGGTGTCGGAGCGATAGGCGACGCGGGTCAGATGCTGCGGTAGGCTCTTTTCGAGAATGTCCGACGTAATCTGCGCGGTCTGGCCAGGCCGTTTTGAGCCGTAGAGCCGAATATCGAGCGTATCGCCCTCCGCGCTCGTGCGGATACGCAGGGGCCAGGGATAGGGATTGCGGAATCGGAGGTCTACCGTGTACTGCGCGACCGCCGCATCCCGGCCCGGTGGCACATAGTGCGGCGCGAAGACATGGGGATGCCGTTCCAGAATGGGCAGTCCTGCGAGCAACGCCGCATTATACAGCGTCGTGGAGGTCTGACAGACGCCGCCGCCATAGGCTTTGATGAGTTCGCCGTCGTAGCTGACCGGGGCCTTGACATAGCCCGTGTCCTGCGCCCAGGACCGCACGACTTTGTTGAACGAGAAGGTGGCTCCGGGCGGAATCACCTTGCCGTCCAGAAGTTCCGCCGCTCGCTGCGCGTTGTGCCGCTGACTCGCTGTCCGGCCTTTCAGACTCGTTGCATAGCCGCTTACCTCCACCTCGGCGGGCGGGGCGGTGGAGAGGCGGAAAAACATTCCGCCTCCCACCGCCAGCAGCGCCGCCACCGCTCCCATTTCCAACCAGCGCGAACTGTTCACTGTGGCTCTCCTATCGGATGTTAACGCGGGTCTCGGCGGCCTCGGCGTGGGTTACGGGGGAGTACATCGCCTGCACCAGAGTCGGCAGGACGTGGTAGCTGCCGGGGGTCTGAGCGCGAAGGTTGTACTCGATGACGTGTTTGCCCTTCGTGATGGTCTTCGCGAAGAAGGCGATATGGTCGTCCCGCACATCCACTCCCTGCCACCAGTAGCTCCAATCCACCACCTCGCCAGCATCCCCGCGCTCGTTGACCTCACAGCCGGACGGGAACGGGTCTTCAATCAGGACATAGGCCATGTCGCGAGGCGCGTTAATCGTCAGGCGGACACGGATGCGGTCGCCCTGCGCCAGTTGGTTGTTAGTCGGCTCCGTCTGGAGAGACCACGAGGACATTCCAGCCTTCATCGGTTTCAGGCGCAGATACTCCCGTGTCACCATGAGGGTCTGTCCCTCCACGGCAGGCGGCGAGAGGGCGGGTATGTCTTCCGTCGCGACGACCTGCTTGAGTTCGACGGAGTAGAATACCGGACTGCTGCCGCCTGTGCGCTCCAGAGTGATGTCGTTCTTGTCGGGGCGCAGTTCCGACGCCGGGATACGCAGAGTCAACTGCGGCTGCTTGAGCAGGTCGGGGGTCAGCGTGTAGGTCTGACGCACGATCCCATTGAGTTTGACCGTGATCTCGCCGCCTACCGAGTAGTCCTGTTGCGTATTCAGGTAGTCGCAGAAGGCCGCGAGCGCCCAGGCCGTATCGCGAGTACTGCCCCAGTACTCGCCGGTGCGGTGCAGCATCAGCCAGCGCAGAATGGAGGCGATGCGCGGCGCCCGCGGATTGACCGCCAGCGTTGCCCGCAGCGCCATCGCCGTCATCTCGCTGTCGTCCCAATCCCAATCGTAGTAGCCCAGCCGGGAGCGCCAGTGCAGCGTTCCATCCTCCGAGACAGCGGCGCGGTTCATGCGCTCCAGCGCCGGAGTAGTGTCCATTCCCAGCAGTTTCGCCGTAAGAACCAGATAGGCAGGGCCTGCGCTCCGCATATCCTGCCGGAAGAGACGGTCGTACTCGCTTCGGGCTGTGTTTTGGTCACCATGCAGCGCCAGGGCATAGAGTAGGAACGCAGCATCATCAGGCAGTGTCTTCGCGCTTTTCGCCATTTTAGCGGCGGCCTCTTTCGCCTTCGACAGCACCTTGTCCGTCACCGGATAGCCCTCGGCGCGGGCCGTTGCCAGCCCGTAGAGGACATAGGCCGTCATCCAGGGATTGTCGGCGTCGTGTTCCCACCAGCCCCATCCGCCTGTCTCCTGATGCTGGAAGCGCGTCAGGCGATTCAGCCCGGCGCGTACCATGCGCGGTATCTCTTCCTGCCGCTTGATGCCCGCCATCCCGTGCAGTTTCAGCGCACGCTCGACGAGCAGAGTCGGCAGGAATCGGCTCATCGTCTGTTCGGTGCAGCCATAGGGGAAGCCGATCAGATAGTCCGTCGCGCCCACCAGAGACCCCGCGACCGAGGGGGTGATATGGACGGTCAGGCGGCTCAGATCGGGAATAGCGTTCGGGGCAAGCCGCACAACCTCCGTCTCCGCATTCTTATCGGTCACCTCTCCCGCGAACGCTGTAACGGTCTCGCGCCCATGCGCTCGGATGGGCAGGCTCATCTCCACGCCATCCGTAAACTGAACGCCGTTGGTGCGCGGGGTGAAGGCCGTCACTTTCAGTTTCGCCATACCTGCGCCGTTCGCAGTCACGTTCCAGACCACCTCCGTAGCCTTGCCGGGAGGCAGCGTCACGGACTGTACTGCCGGACTGTCCAGAGTGAGATTGTCGGCGGTGAGGTGAACCTGCGCCGTCTGTGCGACACCCGTGTCATTGTGTACCAGCGCAACGACCCGCGAACTGTCGTGCTGTGTCAGGCTGCGCGGGGTTTGCAGCCGCACCAGAAACTCCTTCGAGACAAGCACCTGCTGCGTCGTCCGCCCCAATCGGGTATCCAGGGTATGCGCGGTCGCGGTGGCCCGCCAGGTCGTCAGGTTGTCCGGCAGGGCGAACGAGACGGTTGCCAGCCCCTGCGCGTCGGTGACAAGGGTCGGGTTCCAGTAGGCAGTATCGGGGAACTTCTTGCGGGCGGAAATCTGCGGCTCCGCCTTGTCCGCATCTCCCAGATACTGAATGGCGAAGGAGTACTCCGTCGTCACCCGGTTGTAGCGGTCGGGATAGAAACTGTCCCGTAACGCAGTGGGTGAGTCCTTGCGGAGGGCGTAAATAGACTCATCCACGACGCCGAAGGAGAGTTCCGCCGGAACGGGCTTGCCCTCCCGGTCGGTCGTCTGCACGGTGTAGCGAATGGTGTCGCCTGGAGCGTATCGCGCAAGCGTCAGTTTCGCTTTGCCGTCCGTCGGCGGCGTGGGGCTTGCCTTCGCCTCGGCAGGCGGCGCGGTATCCTTGTCCGCCGTGATCTTCACGTTGATCTGCTGGCCCGGTGTGGCAACGCGCAGCGAGGTCTCCGTCGTCGCGTAGTGTTTCTGACGCACATAGCAGGCCGATAGAAAGACGTTCGGGCCGTAGTTGGCGGGCAGAGGAACATGGACGATGGTGCTGTGCTGTTTCACCACAATGGACTGCGTGGCGTAGACGCGGCTGCCTTCGACGGTCAGCAGCACGGTCTGACCGATGCGGCTGGTATTGAGCAGGACGCGGGCCGTCTCGCCGGGCAGATAGCGTCTCTTGTCCGTCAGCAGGGCAAGATCGGCGTACTCCGTATTCAGGTCGCCGCCCTGATCCTCCGCTACCCAGAGCGCCGCCGTGCCGATGATCTTGCGCCTGCCTCCGTCGAAGGCACGAGCCTTCAGATAGAGTTCCCCGGCGCGAGTCGCGGTCACCGGCACCGTCACCCGACCGTTCGGGCCGGTGACGGTGTGCAGGGTTCCTGCCGGGGTGTATTTGTACTTGAAACTCCCCTGCTCGTCGTTGTGAACCCGCACCCACTCGTGATAACCCATCTCCAACTCTATTGCGACGTTGGGAACGGGTTTGCCATCGTGGTCTCTAGCGATGAGATTTACATTCGTCGCCGCGCCCGGTGAAGCGACGTAGCCATCGGGCCGGACAGTCAGTCGGAAGTCTCCCGCGACGACCGTAGCGGTTCCGTCCGCCGATACTTCGCGGTCTTCGCCTTCGGTCACGGTGACATTCGCCATGTAGAGGTCGGCCTGCGTCGCCTCGGAGCTGCTATCCCCTTTCGCAACGAACTGAATAACGGCCTTCCCGTTCTCATCAAGGAGAGCGGTTCCGTCCGTCTGGACTTCGCCGTAGTAGCCTTCCGTATCGCCGCCAAATCCGGCCGCGTCCGGTTCAGGCGGTGTATCGGCGTCTTCCGGGTCGGGAGTGTCCTGCCCGTCGTTATAGTCCGGTGTGCTGTAGACGCTGTACTTCACCTTCGCGCCCACGACCGGCGCACCGAAGTAGTACTGCGCGGAGACGGTCATCCGCACGGTGTCGCCCCTGCGGTAACGCGGTTTGTCCGGCGTGACACTGACGGAGAATTCGGGCTTCTGGTAGGAGGCGATGACGATCTGATGGGTATGCTCCTCCCCTCCTACGGTCGCAATCAGCGTATAGACGCCCGTCGCGGCCTCCGGGTCCAAATCCACCTGATCGTTGAAGGAGCCGAAACGGTTCGTCGTCAGCTTCTTGAGCAGGATACGCTCGCTGTCCTTGTCTCGGATTTCGACGGTGACTGGCTCTCCAGCAGGGACGGCATAGCGCTGCGTCGGTTCGACCGCATCCATATCCCGAACGCGCCGCACAATTCCCTTGAAGGAGATGCGCTGCCCCGGACGATAGATAGGCCGGTCGGTGTAGGAGTGAACAACAAAATTCCCGGCGTCCTCGTTACGGAAGTAGTCCCGCGTGATGATCGCCTCGTCGTCTCCCCGCACGGCGAGGGTCGTGATTTTGGCGGAATCTGCTGTCTCGTCTCCTCCATCGCCTCCCTCGTCCCCGCCGTCTGCACTTACATGACGGTGTTTTGGCGCCGTCTGCGGCAGGCTCAGGGTGGCAAGTCCGTTCGCGTCCGACTCCTTTTGCGCGACGATTTTGCCGTTTCGGTAGGCGCGGATGCTGCTGTTGCGAACGGGTTCGCCCGTCTGCATATCCACCGCGTAGGCCAGAATCTCGCTTTGCGCCCGCTTGACAATCAGCGCGGTATCCGTTACCAGTATCCAGGAGCAGACAATGTCCTTCGCGTGTTTCGCATCCAGCAGGTAGAGGCCCGTCGGCAGTCGGTCCAGGTTGAGTTTCTGATAAAAGAAGCCTTCCTTATCCCCTTCCGTAATGACGATATCTCGCTCCTGCACGATCTTCGGAGCCTCTCCCGCCGTCGGCTTGAGGAGTTCCTCCGGCAGTTTCGGCGCGGGGTCATAGGAGCGGCCCACCGAATCGAGTTTCTCCTCGTTTTGCGGGTTTTGGAGCAGGGAGGAAAGACGGGTGCGGAACAGGCGCAGGTGCATCATGTCCCGTTCCCCTTTTTTCGTGTCCACATAGCCGCTGAAACCGAGCGTCGGCTTCTCCTGCGTGCCAAAGACCCGCTGGTGTTCCTTCAGACTGAACTCCGGTTTCGAGCGCGTCAGCGTCAGGTCAAGCGGCGTTGTCTGCCCCTCCTGCACCGAGATATACTGATTCTGAATATCGTGCGAACTGGAGTTGGCGTAGACACGGTAGTCCCCGGCAGGCAGATGCGTAACGCTGAACTTCCCGTCGTCATTGCTGAGGGCGAAGCGATGGCTGCGGACGCCACCCGTCGCTTTGATCGGATAGAAGGTGATTTCCGCGCCGGATACGGCCCGGCTGTTCTCGGACAGACGAACATTGCCGCGCACGGCCCCGACCGGAACTTCATTCGAGAAGGCATACCGAAACGCCATCCCGATGCAGACGATAGCCAGCATCAGAGCAGCTTGACGGGGCCAGAGTACAGTACGAAGCGTGGGCGTCATCGCGTCGCTCCTTCCGTGGAAACGGCTGGCTTCCCGCCACGACCGCGCAGCCAGCCGTTCACCCGTCCGCTGTAGTCCGCGATCAGCACAAGAGCCGCCATGACCACGACGATCTTCACGGTCAGCATCTCCTTGTTGGCACGGGTCAACTGCGTCAGCGGCAACAGATGGTGCGTCCACTGCGTCAGGGCGAGACAGACTCCGAGCGCGAGCAGAGCGGGAAGCAGACGCATCCCCGGTGAAGTCTCTTCATCCGAAACGCCGGACGTGGAGGGCAAAACCGCAACGCCCAGCGCGAGGCCGAGCATCAGCGCGAGGGCGCACTTCGTTCCCCACAGGATAAGGACGAGCGCGGGCGCTGACAGCATTAGCCCACCGACGAGGCAGAGTCGGGCGATACGCGCTACCGGATGCGTTTCGGGCGTACAGGGGCGAAGCAGGAAGCCGGTCAGCAGGGCGGGAAGCAGCGCCCCGAGCAGCATCCCGAACGCGGCGTACTGATCCGTCAGACTGACGCCGCGCAGTTCGCTCTCGAAGCGTGCCGAGAAGACCCGGTAGAGCAGTAGCGCCACACTCATGAGGCCGAACCGCAGCAGGTTCGTGGCGACAGCAGGCGTATCGGAAGCTGTCGAATCTGTCCCTGCATTGTCCGGTTCCTGCGCGAATACGACGGAGAGACTGACCGCAAGCCACGCCCCGATGAGCAGCAGCCCGACACCGAAGCCCGCCAGCATCTGGTAGGCGACCATGATGCCCGCGCTGAGCAGAAGCGCCGCGACGCCGTTGTTCTGCCAGGCAATCGCCCCGGCATTGGCCGGCGTTTCGCGCTCCAGACGCCGCGCCGAACCCGTCACCCACCAGACCGCCGCGCCGCCGAACAGCCCCATCAGCATCACCTGGAACAGATGCAGAGAGAGTTTCAGGTTCTCATCGTCCACCACACGCGCCGAGAGCAGCTTCCCCAGCACCAGCAGAATACCGGACGCCAGCACGACCCGCCAGAGCCGTATAGCGTTATTACGAGAAGAGGCGTCGGGCAGAACGCTTTCGCCGCCGCGCATCAGCCCCGCGGTCCCCGGCATCCTGCCGAACACGAAGCCAAGCCCCGAATTGAGGACGCCGCTCAACAGCAGAGCGAGCGGCACTCCCGCTGCGAATACCATCCCCAGGACACTCCAGGAAACCGTCGCGGTCGCCGTCAGGTCCATCTGCCCTCGCATATCGCCCAGCGCGGCCACTCCACAGAGCAGCGCAGTAAACCCTGTCCCCCCGACCAGCGAGAGAGTTGCGGAACTCTCCGAACTGCTTCCGTTCCGCTTCGCTCCCATCAGGAGAACGACCGTTCCGCAGAACCAGCCAATCGCAACGCCGAGCAGCGTATCCAGTAGCGAGGCGCGTATCATCAGTAGTGGCACGACCGTCGCGACCAGTCCCAGTCCGCAGGGCGCGGCAACCACCGCGCCGATGCGTTTGCGTCCCTCCACACTGCCTGCCATCAGTGGAACGAGCGCGGCCAGCATCGCACACAGACCGCCCAGCAGGAAGCCCTTGCCAAACCCCTGCCCTTCCGCGAAGAGCGGGCCATGCGACGGCAGGGTCGCGACGAAGACCACAAACGGCAGCAGAAATCCCACGAGGAGATAAGGGCGCGGCAGCGCCTGCCTGCTCTCCGAAGTACCGGCCTGACGCGCCATCGCCGACGCCAGCCCGGCCAGCCAGCTTATCAGCCCGATAGCGAAAACACTCCACAAAAGACTGCGTTCCATAGAAGCCTCTCCCGCCCCACAGGGCGAAAACACAAACAGGTAAAATTTGAACGTGGCGTATTGCCTGACAGCATCCTTCATTAGAGATGAATCAGGACGCGCTATGGAGGCAGAAGGCTTTCCGAGTGCAGACAGGAACGGGAGAGAGAAGAATGATAGGGAAGGGCAGAACGCAGGCATCGCCCTGACATCGTGGCAGGGAAAGCGAGCGGCACAACGGACGACGCGGAACGCCGACACATAGACTTACAAACGAGCCTTTCTCAGTGAGCGCACAGCGCCCGGCGACTACCGGAGCGGGATCGGAGGCTCGATCCTGACACTGTGCCATTCTGAAAGCGCGATGCGATGAAGAAAGACCGCTGTGGTGAAGAACCACGACATGGCGGCAAGCGGCTACAACTGGTAAGACGCAACAATAACGGGGTTTGGCTACAGTCTATAGTGTGAATTATACCACACCTTTGCTGTGAACTATTTCACACTGTCTCCCCATCTGCTCCGTTCCCGGCGGACATAAGGAACCGGCCATATCAAAACCTGCAACATCCCTCTACCCCGCTGTGTCTATGATACTATCTTGCACCGCATTCTCAGGTTCTGCGTGGGCGAATTTCACCATGTTAAACAGCCGTTTTCTCCTCTTTTCGTCGCTCTTTCTTGTTCTCTCCGCCGCCACCGTGTGGGCCGCGCCACCACGCCACGCCAACAGCAAAGGACCGGAGTCCTCTCTGAAACCCGTTCGGCTGGCGATTACCCCCGCGTCGGTGCGACTGGTCGGGCCGCAGGCGGCACAGCATCTGCTCGTTACGGCCTTCTTCGCGGACGGGTCACAGCGGGATGTCACCGACAGCGCCTCGTTCGTCAGCAGTGCGCCTAAACTGGCGGCTGTCGCAAACGCCGAAGTGCTTCCGAAGGCGGACGGCACTGGCGCTGTTGTCGCGAAATGGAACGGCTTGATGGCGAAGGCGGCTGTGATCGCGACGGGAACGCATCAGGAGACCTCCCTCTCGTTTGTAGATGATGTGGTTCCGGTCCTGTCCCGCCTCGGATGCAGTCAGGGAACGTGTCATGGCGCGGCACAGGGCAAGGGCGGCTTCCGGCTCAGTCTCCGCGGCTATGCGCCGGAGATTGACATTGTTTCGATTACCCGGCAGTTGGGAGGGCGGCGTATCAGCCGCGAAGCCCCTGAGAACAGTCTGTTTCTGCGAAAACCACTCCTGGAGGTGGCGCATCGGGGCGGCAAACGCCTCGCGAAGAACACCCGTGAGTATAGCATCCTGCTCGGCTGGCTCAAAGAGGGAACGCCCGGCCCGACCGGCAAAGAGGCCGCGCTCGCAAAGCTGGAAATCCTGCCCGGTGACCGCCAGATGAAGCCGCTGGAGAAACAGCGTTTGCTCGTCCGCGCCACCTTCGCAGACGGACGCACCGAAGATGTGACATCCCGCGCCATCTACAACACCAACGATCCGGCACTCGCCCTCGTGGATGAGAGCGGCCTCGTCACCATGCAGCGGGCCGGAGAGACGGCGGTCACGGCGAAATATATGGACAAACTCGCGGTCGTGCGCGTCCTGTCGCCGTTCAATCAGAAGGTCTCCGATTCCGCCTTTGCCGCCTCCAACAACTACATTGACCCGCTGGTGAACGCCAAGCTCAAGCAGCTTCACATCGAACCGTCCGGCCTCTGCACCGATGCGGAGTTCCTGCGCCGCGCCTATCTCGACGCCATCGGTACGCTGCCCACCGCAGACGAGGCCCGCGCCTTCCTCGACGACAAAGACCTGAAGAAGCGCGACAAACTGGTAGACACGCTGCTGACCCGCCCCGAATATGGGGAGATATGGGCGCTGAAGTTCGGCGATCTGTTCGTCCTGCGCCGGGAGTATATGCACCGCAAATACGCCATGCTGATGCAGCAGTGGCTCGCGGAGCAGTTCAATGCCAACCGTCCCTGGGATAAGATCGTCACCGACATTCTGACCGCGAAGGGCGACCTGGAGGCCAGTCCGGGCGGCTACTTCTTCGTCAGTCGCGCCCCGCAGAAACCCGGTCAAGGTTTCTGGGTGCGGGCTTCGGAGCCGACCGCCGAGATGACGGCGCAGGTCTTCCTGGGATCGCGAATCCAGTGCGCGAAGTGCCACAACCACCCGACGGAACGCTACACGCAGGACGACTACTATCACTACACCGCGCTCTGGCAGCAGGTGGCGGGCAAAGGCGAAAACGACGACGGCGTTCCCGAAAAACTCGCTTCAGACGATAAAGGCGACATCCGGCAGCCACGCACCAACGATGTCATGACCCCGCGTCCCCTCGACCGCTCTGATCTCGGCTTCGGCAAAGACGAAGACCGCCGCATCAAAACGGCAGCCTGGATGGTCGCGCAGGACGAGTTCGCCCGCAACATCGTCAACCGCTACTGGGCACGCTGCTTCGGCATGGGCATCGTTGAACCGGTGGACGATATTCGCAGCACCAATCCCACCCGCAATGAACCGCTGATGAAAGCGCTGTGCGAAGACCTGCGAAAACACCAGTTCGATCTGAAATATCTGCTCGGCACGATCATGAAGTCGCGCACCTACCAACTGACGCCTGTACCGAACCGCACGAACAAGATAGATACGCGCCTCTTCTCGCACTATCCCGCCCGCCGTATCAATGCGGAAGAGCTACTTGACGCGGTCGCGCAGGTTACGGGTGTTCCCGACAAATTCAATGGTATGGGCCTCGGGGCCCGCGCCTGCGAACTCGCCGACACCGAAATCCCGTCCCTGATGCTCGACACACTCGGCAGGCCACCCCGCGTCCAACCGAGCGATTCGGAGCGCAGTTGTAGCCCGGCCATCAGCCAGGCGCTCGCCTTCCTGAACAGCGAGTTCCTCCAGCAGAAGATCAAATCGTCCGACTGTGTCCTGAACCCGTTGCTCAAATCCACGAAGCCCGACCCGGAAATTCTGGACACGCTTTATCTCTCTGCCCTGTCGCGCCATCCCTCCCCCACCGAGTCCACCGCCCTGCTTGCGGGTGTCAAGCAGGCTCCGAACCGCGATGAGGGTTTCCAGGACGTTCTCTGGGCTATCCTCAACAGTAAAGAATTCCTCTTCAACCACTAACGCGGAAGGGGAGATTTTCCACCATCCGCTTCGGCAGGCAAGGATTATCCTAATAAGGACCACGCTATGCAGATGAGACACCGCGCAGTTCCTGACGGCAGTATTCACCGCACCTTCCCGCTCTTGCGCCTTTTCGCCACAGCAATCGGCCTGGTCGCGCTGGGTTCGGTCGCCCCTCCTGCTTCGGGCGATGTGGTTTTGGTGCGGGGTGGCAAGGCACGGGCCGTGATCGTGGCGTCCGCTGCCCTTATGGCCGCGCCTGCTCCCCCAGCGCCGGGCGCTCCTGCGGTCCCGGCGAATCGGCTTCGCGAATCTGTACTTGACCTCGCGCGCTGCCTGGAGAAGATATCCGGAGCGAAGGTGGAGATCGTGACCCCGGATATGGACCGGAGGGATCCCCGCTCTCGACTCACGCCTATCGTTATCGGGGCAGAGGCTGAGAAGCGCTTTGGGCCGCCCGCAAAGAAGTCGCCCTACAAACAGGGATGGCGGATTGTGGTCAGGAACAAAGGCGTCGGGCTAATGGGCGAATCGGATGAAGCCACGAGTTATGCGATTTACGAGCTGCTGGACCGGATCGGATGCCGCTGGTACCTTCCGAGCGACCTCGGCGAATCGCTCCCTTCTACGAAGACCATCGGCGTGAAGGAGATGGATATCTCGGACGTGCCAAAGACGGTGTCGCGGGAGATATGGTATGCAGACGACGCCTTCAAGCGGCGGAACCGGTTGGGCGGGCTGGTGGTCTCCGCAGGGCATGCACTGGAGATTTCCAACTACGTCACGAAGGAGCAGCTCCAGGCGCACCCGGATTGGAACGCCGAGATAGGCGGAAAGCGGAGCCTGAATGGCCGCTTCTGCTGGGCGAACCATGACCTCGCCGATGCAGTGGCAGATGGGATTATCGTTCAGCTCGACAAGACCTATATGCCTACAGTTTCACTCTCGCCCGACGACGGATTCACGTTCTGCGAATGCGCCAAATGCAAGGCACTGGATGCTGGCGACTGGGACGCCACAATGAACCAGGTCTCCATCACAGACCGGTATGTCCACTTCTGCAACCAGATCGCCGAGCGCGTAACGAAAAAGTATCCGAATGTCCTGTTCGGATTTCTCGCCTACGTACAGTACACGCGGCCGCCGATTCGTGAGAAGCTACACCCGAACCTTGTTCCCGAGATTGCGCCGATCAACTACTGCCGCGCCCACGCCATGACGGACGCGATCTGCCCATCGCGGCAGACCATCCTCCAGATCGTGGAAGGTTGGGGAAAAGCGGCCAAATCGGTCTCGTATTACAACTACATGTACCACCTCGCAGAGGTAAGCGTACCCTATCCGATGATGCACCAGATGTCCGAGGAGTTGCCTATTCTCTATCGAAACAACGTAGTCTTCTGGCAGCCTGAGACGCTCCCTAACTTCGAGTCCGCACTCCCAGGTTTCTATCTTTCCATCCGCAAGTCGTGGTACACCGATGCCGCGCCGAAGCAAGTGTTCGACGAGTTTTTCACGCGGTTCTACGGTGCCGCCGAAGCTCCGATGCGCCGCTACTGGCAGACGTTCGACGATGCCTGGACAAACTCGCCGGAGCATGCGGGATGCGCGTTCGGTTACGCCCGTCGCTTCACGCCGCAGGTGCTGGCGGCAGCGCGATTAGCGATCAGCGAGGCGCTCACCTCCTGTCGCACAGATACCGAGCGGGCGCGTGTTCAGATGCAGGACGATTCGCTCCGCCAGTTTGAGCGCTTCATGAAGACTCGGTTAGACCTCTCCGAGGGGAAGTTGACGAACCTGGAACACGAAGGCCGGGAGTGGATGGACGCACAGACAGCGCTGGGAGAGAGATATGCGCCGCAGTACGCCTTCGCGAAGACCTACTGGGCGCCTAAGACCGTGGGAACCTACTTCTTCGACATCTTCTTTCAGCCCACCTACAAGGACGCCTCCCGGATCGCTCGGGACTGTACGTTGCTGACGCCAATGCTACGGAAGTGGCGCTTTGCGGTGGACCGGGAGAAGCGAGGGGATGCGCTCGGCTGGGGCCACGCCACCTTCGCGGCCTCGGGTTGGAAGGAGACGGACATTGCTCTGGACACCTGGGCGGACCTGGGCATTCCGGACTTCTACGGGAGCGTTTGGTACAGGACGACTGTGAAGACCGGCGACCTGCCAACGGGAAAGAAGGTTTTTCTCTGGCTGAGTGGGGTGGACGGCGGCGTCCGCGTGATGGTGAACGGAGAGAAGGCGGGCGAGGCTCCAACCGGATTCTCTGCGCCCCTCTCCTTCGATATTACTTCCGCCCTCAAGCCGAACGCGGAAAACCTGATCGTGGTGGTGGGAAAGCGCACGTTCCTGAACGAGTTGGGAACGGGAGGACTGCTTGGCCCGGCTGCGATCTACCGGGAGCGATAGGCACAGCGACTGGAACCCTGCAGGATACGTTTCGCGTTCAGAATTTGCATCGTCATTACTGCCCGGCAATAGGTCTGTTCGGAGGCGGTGCAGGTGGGTCCTTCCAGGGCGAAGACGGCTTGTAGCGAACCCCCAGATGCGGCGTCTCTATCCGAACTCCGCCTTGCTGCCGCGATTGAAAAATCGCGGCAAGTACGCCGGTAACCAGTAGGGTGCGTTCGACAGGCCAGGTGGCTTGTCCGCTAAAAATCATCCGCTCGATGCCCTGTAGCAGGAACGTGAAGTGCCCAAACGGCCGCGCCTCCTGAGTATAATGCACTGTCGCCGGATGCGCTTTGCGCCCTTCCTCACTCCAGGCCGTCACCCATTCGCTGTTCGCGGCTCCGGTATCGTGCAGGAGAGCCGCTCTAAAGCCGTCTCGATATTCGATGAAGAAAGCGACCGGCTGCAAGGCGTCCCTGAGAGTACCCGCGAAGCGTCCTCTGGCCTCACGGCTATTTGCCGCTGCCTCGAACACGCTCCTGTCGAATCGTCCCTGCGCGGCAGCCTCCCACACAGCGCTGCCGGACACAAATTGCACGGCTTTCACGCCTGTTTCGCCCCCGTGTCGCCTTTCCACTACTGCCTGCATCGCTTCCAATCCATGATATGCGTAGCCTTCCAGCGGGCCGAAACTCAGTCCTACGGCTTCCCTGGCGCGGGCGCCGCTTCGCATTTCGAGGGGTGGATGCCGCCAGGTTCCAGGTACAGAGGAACCCGCCATGAAGGGTATCTTCAACGTACGCGCCTTGTCCGCCATCCACCGGGCGTCCTCCCAATTCCAGGCAAGATGCTTGTCGCTGAATACGGGAACGGACTTGCCGACACGCTCAAAAATCGCCGCTGTCTCCTCAAAGAATCGGCGGCGGGGATACATGATCTGGCCGGTATCGGAAAGGGGATAATTGCCATGCTCGCCGATGATCAGTACGCCGTCAACCGCCAGTTCCCGTCCGCCGAGAGTGAGGGTTTCGGCGATGGTAGGACAGAGTTGGAAGCCATATTCAGCGGCGAGTTTATGACTCATGTCGTTGGCAGGAAACTGATCAACATAAAGACTGACAAGCTGAAGATTGGGATAGGGCGGCTGGAAATCCAGATTGTAGCCCTGAAGGATTCTGCTGACGAGGACATCGGCATGTGAGTTGTGCGTGTAGTGCGTTACGACTGCGGCAACTCGCTTTGGTTCTGGCTTGATAGCTCCTACGCAGGAAGTGGTCGTCGTCGCAACAGTGGCGGCTCCGAGCTGGCCTAAAAACTGGCGGCGTGTCGAGGGACTCATTTCCGCTTTCCAATCTTGAGAAGGGTGAACGGATAGATCGTCGTTGCGTAGATCGTGCCATCATGGGCGACGATCATGGACATGACGACGTGGAGCGGTGTGAGTGTGCCGTCCGGCAGGGTGTGGAAGCCGTGACGCGGGCGCAGGGAACCGTCCGGGTTCTTCGCCTGTATCCCCGTGAAATCGAAAAATTCAGGGTTTTTGACGGCAAATACGCCCAGGTCTTCCATCGCGCCGGTCTTCGGGGTGTAGCGAATCAGGTGATGCAAATAGCCGCTCCCGAACCCGGACTTGTTGTCAACACGGACAGACGAATAGACGCGGCCATCAGGTGCGATGCAGATAGAACCGCGTGAGTCTGGCCCTACCCCCTCAATTCGATTCCCCAGGTTCGCCGCCATCACGGGTTGCCCCGTTGCTCCTGTCAGGTCCACGCGAAACATGCGGAGGTCATCCAGCAATTGAAGGTAAGCGGTTTTGCCATCTTTGGTGATCCGCCAATCGGGATGAACGCGCCTGGCGCCCAGATACTCCGCAAACGGCCTGCCTTCCACTAGCAGGGGATCCACGCTCACCTTGTCTGTTGCCGGATCGTACCGGGCGATCTGAAAATCCGCTGTAATCGCCGTACCCCGTCCCTGTGCATCTATGAGAGTATTGGGCTGATCTCGCAGTATCGGCCCCAGTTCACGGTACTTGCGCGTCTTCCTCTCATAAAGCATCCAGTGTTGTTCTTCACAGGTAATGACGTAGATCAGCCCGCGTGATTCATCGGCGGTGACATCAATGACGCCCTGCCCTTCCTTTTTACCGGCGGCGATCTGCGTCTCGTCCAATGGCATCGGCATACCGAGGTTTTCTGTGGTATCCGTCGCCGGATCATATACCATCACGTAACCGCCACGATACGTGGGGATTTTTTCGCCGTGCGCCAGCGCCTCTTTTTCGGCAGGCGAAGGATAGCCCTGCTTGGAGCCGACGTAGATTTTGCCCGACGGGCCGACGAAATTGCGGGTATGAAGCTTGGCTTGCGCGGCGTACCCGGTGGGCGTCAGCGGTAGGCCGACAAGTTTATGAACGTCCAGAACCACCCGCATCTGCTCCGTTTTGGGATCGAATTCGACCAGATATGCATCTCGCCCATACGCTGCCGCGCCGATATAAATCTTCCCATTGTGCCCTTCGCACAGGGAAAAGTAGCCGGACTCCTCCGTTGTGGTTTCCGGTGGGATGTGATAGGCTTTCGCCTGCACATACCGAAACGGCGCTTTGAGTGGTTTGGCAGTTTTTGTCTCCTGGGCGCAAACGTTGCGGCCCACTCCGAGCAGCAGACAACAGGCCACGCAGACGCGAGACACTACGTTACGATAGGGCAACCGGGTTTGTAGGAAGGCAAGGGTGTTCATGCGTACCTCACATAAATTATTTCCACCAGTATTCGCTTTTGCGCCAGGCTTCCCCTTTGAACGCCGAGCCAGGGGCGCGTCTCAAGATGAATGCAACTGCTATCCTCTGCGGAGGTTCTTCGTTCGGTGTAGATAGGCTTCTGCCCAAAGTTTGGAATGCATCCCCATGTCCGCTAGCGAATCGATTCGTGGGAATTGAATTTCACAGTTCGTAGAAGCGCACGGCGTTGTCGTGGAAGAGTTTGCGTTGGTCTTCGTCGGACCAACCCGCGACAATGGCTTTCAGCGCGGCAACCCACTGGCGATACGAGGCGGTCAGGGTGCAGACCGGCCAGTCGCTGCCGAAAAAGATGCGGTCAGGGCCGAATGCTTCTGCACAGTGCCGGACGATAGGCGCGAGGTCGTCGGGGGTCCAGCGTTCGGGGTGCGCGCCTGCAATGATGCCGGAGATTTTGCAGACGACGTTGGGCTGTGCGGCGACGGCAGCGATGTCGCGTTCCCATTGCGAGCGGTCGGAAGCCTTCGGGTCGGCATTGCCGCAGTGATCGAGGATGAAGCGCGTCTCCGGGCAGAGTGCAGCGAGTTTCGCCCCGTCCAGCAGTTCCGTTGAGCGCATACAGAGGTCGTATCGCAAGCCATTTTCGCCCAACAGACGTACACCGCGCACAAACTCCGATTCGAGACAGGTTCCCGCAGGCAGACCGCCATGCAGTACCTGTCGGACGCCCTTGAGGTGCCGATTGCCCGCAAAAAGTCCGATGTAGTCCGCAAAGCCCGCTGCTGCCGGATTGCCGCCGATGACCGCCCCCGCCATCAGGTTGCTGGCCTCCGCACACAGTCCCAGCACATACTCGGCTTCCGCGACCTTCTGAGACGCCTCGACATCCACCTCCATATAGACTGTCTTGACGACGTTCAGCCCTTCGGTCTCGCGAGCGTATTCCACGGGCGTGTGATTCTGCGCGAGTTTCCCGCCTCCGTCCAGCCAGGGCAGATGGAACTGCTGCATATCCCAGAGATGCTGATGGGTGTCTACAATAGGAATCATCCGGCACTCTCCTGTCCAGGCAGTTTAAAGACGGCGGCGGCCAGCAGCAGCCACCCGACCATGAAGCAGAGGCCGCCAATCGGAGCCAGCGCACCGAACACCTTATTGCCGGTCAGTGCGAAGGCGTAGAGACTGCCGCAGAAGCAGACAATCCCGGCGAACAGAACCCAGCCTGCCGTCACCACGTTGCGGGAGTTACCCAATCGGTCGGCGAGGATGCCAATGAGGATCAGCCCGAGCGCGTGGTACATCTGGTATTGTGCTGCGATGTGAAAATCTTCCAGCCGCACCCCTTCGATACGGTTCCGCAGAACATGCGCCCCGAACGCGCCGCATAGTACCGACAGAAACGCCATTAGACTCCCCAACCAAACGAAAATTCGCTGCATAACCCCTCACTTCTGATGTCGGCAGGGTCGGCCTACCGGGTGATAGTCTCCTTTTTAGCAGATGCGACAGGAATTCCTCTTTCCGGTCGCGAACTGTGAGGCAGTCAGGCACGGCACGAAACCGAGAGCCTGCCACACTCTGCGCGACGCAGCGACGTTTCGCGACGACAAAGGAGTCTTTGCACATGCGACTGGGAGCCAATTCCGTTCTCTTCGGCGGTCATCCGATGGAAGCCGCCTTCAAGTACCTGAAAATGGCCGGATACGACGGCATCGAAATCTCCGCGATTGACGGCATGGGAACCAGTCTCGACCTCAACAACTGGCGGGAGGCCGCTCCCCAAATCAAGCGTCTGGCGCAGGAGTACGAACTCGAACTGCTGGCGATGGAGCAGCCCTCGCAGGACAAGGCGCGGATGGAGCAGGCGTTTCAGGCGGCGGTGGAGATCGGCATCCCCATCGTCAACTGCGGCCCCGGCGGCAAGTCCGACGACGAGGCCAGTTTGCAGCAGTCCATCGAATCGCTCGGCAGCCTCGCGGAGATGGCGGAGAAGTACGGCGTCACCCTCTGCGTCAAAGCTCACGTTGGCGCAAGCATCTACAACACGCCAACGACCCTCCGCGCCATGGAAGCCATCACCTCTCCCGCCTTCGGGATTGATATGGATCCGTCGCATATCTGGCGAGCCAACGAAAACCCGGTTGAAGCCATTGCCGCCGTTGTTTCCCGCGTCAAGCACGTCCATATTCGCGACTGCAAAGGCCGTCAGCAAAGCCCCGGCAAGCCGGAGATGCAGGCTAACGGACGCGGTGATATTGACCTGCTCGGCTACATCCGCGTTCTAAAAGAGCATGGCTATAGCGGCCCGGTAGACCTTGAAGTGATCGGCGCGAAAGACTACTCGCTGGAACAGGTCTGCATCATCGCCGCCGAAGCGCGGGGCCACATGCAAGCCTGCCTCCAGGCCGCCTCAAAATAACAAGCCGTCTGTGCGTCTTCTGGGCTGGGCCGTTCGAGAGGGAATCCTCTCCCGAACGGCCCGTTCTGCGTTTGGCCGGACATATGGATTGAACGTCGCCAGCGATCCATTCATGTTCCGGTCGAGAGGGGAGGGATAATCCGTTTGGTGACGAGGATCACAGAAAAGTGTGCGCTAGGTCACGACCGTGGGGAGGCCGTCAGGATATACTGAACTCGTCAACTACAAAGTTAGGGAGAGGCGATAGAAGTCCGGGAAACACTCCTTGACCCCACAGCCTCTCAACGAGGAGATCAGCACATGAACAGCATCGAGATTGTTGAAGTCATCATCGAGCCTACCGCGCCTAATCGGGGTACTTCTGTCTCCCCTGCGCCAATGACCGCCGCAACCCCCAATGGCGGTGGGGCAAGCGGAACGCTAGGCAACGGAAGCGCAGGAGCCGTTCCTACTGGCAGCGGCGGGGCGACACAGGGCAACGGAAACATAGGCGCTGTCCACAACAGCGGGAGAGTTGCTCCCAATGGCGGTGGGGCAAGCGGAACGTTAGGCAACGGAAGCGCAGGAGCCGTTCCCACTGGCAGCGGCGGGGCGACACAGGGCAACGGAAGTGGGGGAGCAGTTCCCAGCGGAGGAACCGGAGCATCCAGCACCAAAGGCACGGGAAGCGCTGGAGCCGTTCCCAACGGAGGCGGAACGACACAGAGTAATGGCAGTGGGGGCTAGTCAGGCGGTCTAAAGAAACACCCGTAGACAGAAGCGCCCACTATGCGAACCGCCCCGTACATTCCGGAAAAATGTACGGGGCGATTCTCATGGCAAACGTCAGTCACCTGGAGACAGGGCTACTTACCGACCACCACGATGGAGAACGATCCCGGAACTAGCTGTCCACGTCGCGGTCGCCCACCCGCAGGCGTAGGATTTGCAGGCGCGGCGTACTCCGCCGCGATCAGCAAGACCTTCCCGGTTTTGGCGTCGAGACTCAGGGTCTTCGCGCCGGACATCGTCTTGACGGTCTGAGCGACCGCGAAACTCGTCGGGGAGTTTTCCTTGATGATCGTCAGTGTGCCATCACCCTGCGAACTGAAGCACTCCATCGTCTTGGAGTTGAAGACCGCGCCGTCGCAGCCCCGGCCTATCGGCAGGTCGGCGAGGACTTTGCCATCGTTCGCGTCCAGCATCACCATCGTCTGCGGAGTGCGGCAGGCGACGAAGAGAACATGGTTTTTCACATCAAGCGCGAGACCGGCATTGCCGCCGCCCTTGCCGCCCAGAGTGTATGTCGCGGTCACCTTCATGGTCTTCGCATCCACGACTGCGACGCTGTCCTTGTCTTCAATATCCACGTAGAGGTGGCCTTTACCGTCCGTCACTGCCTGTTCGGGTGCGCCGCCCAGGTCAATCGTGCCGAGAACCGTACCATCCTTCGCGTCTAGCACCGTCGCGTTCGGGGCGCTGTGGCTGAAGATATAGACGTGGTGATTGAACGGGTCGGCGAGGATGCCATCGGGATGGCCTTCGACGGGAATGGTCTTGACGAGCGCCATCGTTTTGGTGTCCCACATGGCAACCGGACTGCTGGACGCGAAGCCATGATGCGACATCGCATCCGTGGCGGCTCCTCGCGCATTAGTCATCGGTATCTCTCCGGCAGGCTCCAGTTTATCGAGATCGAAGGCGGCGACTCGGGCCGAGGGGCCAGAGCGAGCAATGTACAGTTTGCGTCCATCGGAATCGGCGTAGACGTAGTCGAAGCCGCCGTCGCCGCCGACTTTCGCGGTTTTCAAGACTTTGTATGGGCCTTCCGTGGGCGTCTGCTGTGCTGCTCCGGTTATTGCGAAGAGCGCGATTCCGGCAGCCAGACATGGGAAAAAGAGTCGCATTGCGGGTTCCTCCACCGATCTGAATGAGATGAAATCAATGCCTGAGTGGGTGCATCGCCCCATCCCTATCTATACAGAAAATTCGAGACTGGGTTAAACGGCCAGCGTTTGCCTCTGATGTGAACGAAACCTGAGTTCCTCCTATTCTGACGGCATCCAACGCTGGCCGTATCGCCCAGATTCTCCGGTGGGGCTGAAGAGGTCGGGGAAGCAAAGCGATTCGTGAACAGGAACAGGACTCCGACTTGCAGCAACGCTCACTTTAGAAGCGCTTCACACACGCCACTTCCGGCGTTGTAAACGCAAATCCGAGTTTGCGGTTTATGGCGAGCATCGCCAGATTGTCCTCATGATTTTCTGTCTCCATTTGGACGAGACCGCGCTGCTTCGCTTCGGTAATACAGAGTACTTTCAATGCCGTTGCAATGCCCCGTCCACGCCATGAGGGGTGGACGCCTGTGAAATACCATTCCAGGCCGGTCACTACACCGACCCACTCCCCTCCAGAGGCTGCAATGGCAAGGAAGATGCTTGTCGTGTCGCGTTTGGCAAAACCCGCTTCCCATTTCTCAAAGGCTTCTGGAAGGTATGGCTCGACTTCTCGGAACGGTTGAGTGGAATGGGCAAGCTGCTCTAGTCCATGAAGCCTGCGGCGGTTCTCCACGCTGTCGCCCCTGTCCGCATACGTCGTCAGACGAATCCCCTGCGCCTGCACGCGTTCGACGGCTTGTGCGAAACGCACAGGATCGAAAGCAGTCAGATCCAAGACAGACGGGTAGAATCGCTCCAGAGGCTCAAACCCGCGCTTTGTAAGGAAACTGGTGGCAGGAGCCTCCACCGTTTCGTGAAACGCGGTATAGAGCAGCCGCGCTCCTCTGCGCCGCGCAAACATCTCGGCGGCCTGGTAGAGCGTTCCTCCCACGCCGCGATGACGATGATCCGTGGCGACTTCCAGCGCAAAATGACACTGTCCCGGTCGGCGGCTGGGTTCAGGAAACCCCTGATCGACTGCCTGCAAGTGACCTGCGATCTCTCCAGTATCCTCCCTGACCGCCACCAGATGCAGCGAGGCGCCCTCTCCCTTCGCGTGCCACCAGTCAATAACGGGCGTACCCAGCGCACCAGCCACAGCACGATCTTCCTCCCGATAAGCCCGGCAGGTATAAACATCAGGCGGCTCCTTGAGGACGGCAGTCAACCTCGTTCCCTCCGCCTCCAACTACTTCGCGTTCAGCGATTGCAGCGCAGTCTCTGCATCCGCTTTCACTTTCTCATCACCAAGCAGGCTCGCTCTCTCAAAAGCCACCTTCGCCTGCTCCATCCGGCCAAGTTTCGCTAAAATTCGCCGTTTGTCTGCGTTGGTGTCCATCTGTTTTCCTCCTGATCTCGTTCTGAGACTTACTTCGGGGTGAAGGAGGTGCCGCAGCCGCAACTTCGCTGGGCGTTCGGGTTAGTGAACTTCCAGCCGCCTTCGAGCAGGTTTTTAGTCGTATAATCGAGTTCCATGCCTTCGAGGAAACGGGCGCTCTTGCGGTCTACAAGGACGGTCAGTCCGCCGATTTCCAGAATGTGATCGCGCTCGGTCGGCATCTCTTCCAGACCGAGTGAGTAAGAAAGGCCGGAACAGCCTCCGCCCTTCACGCCGAGGCGAAGGCAGAGATTCGGCTTGGCTTGCTTCGTCATCAGGAAGTTCACTCGCTCGACGGCGGCGGGCGTCAGGGTGATGGCAGGGGCCGCGTTTTCGGTCAGCGTATCGCTCATGTTCGTATTCTCCAGCGGCTGCTCAGAGCAGGCCGAGTTCGAGTTTCGCGCCATCGGACATCATATCCATCGTCCAGGTCGGCTCCCAGACCACTTCCACTTCGACATCGGTCGCGCCGGACTCCGCACGGGCTTTCGACTCGACTTCGCCCGGAAGCGTTCCTGCCACCGGGCAGCCGGGAGAAGTCAGTGTCATGCGAATGTTCGCCGAGCCGTCGGTGTCCACATCAACATCGTAGATAAGGCCGAGTTCGTAGATACTAACCGGAATTTCCGGGTCATAGACGGTCTTCATGACCTCAATGATCTCGTTGCGGATGATCTCGGTTTCGATAGGTGTCAAAGTCATCGTTTTCTCTCCGTTATTTCAGGCCACTGTCAGGGCAGCGGCGAGGCGCTTGATGCGCTGTATCATCTCGTAGAGGCCGTTACGCCGGTTCATACTGAGATGCTGGTCCAGTTCCAGACGATGCAGCAGGCCCTCGATGTCGAAACTCAGAATCCTTTCGGGTGTCTGCCCGAAGTAGACGCGGCGCAGAATAGCAATCAGCCCTTTCACGATATCGGAGTCGCTGTCCGCCACGAACTCAATCACATTCCCATCTGCCTCCGAGCGCTTCTTGGCCACGACCCAGACGCGGCTCTGACAGCCGTGTATCCGGTTCGCTTCCGTCTTCTCCGCGTCCGGCAGAGCAGGCAGTTTGCGACCCAGGTCAATCAGGAAGCGATACTTGTCTTCCCAGTCCTCGAACATCTCAAACGACTCGATTAATTCGTCTGCATGCTCCTGTTGTACGGCTGTCATCCCTCAAACTCCTCGGTTTACTGAGCCGGGTACAGGAACGTACCCGGAAGTTTGGCCGGAGGTTGCCCCCGGTTGGTTTACCTTCCCATAATCTTCGCCGGAGTGAACTCCTGCACTGGAAAAAGCAAGTGGCCGCTTCGCGGACACAGTCTTCCCGATGTGGACCCAACCTCTTTGCTTGAACACCCAAGCAGAGAGACAGAAACAGCGTTTCTCTGTTTCGGCCTATTTGCTCAGTGGACAGCCCTCAACCTGTCAATTCGAGGTGCCTGCGAAGCAGCCACTTGCTTTTCCAGCGCAGCAGTTTACTGTGGCGCGATCTTCACGGGAGACGAAATAACTTTCCGGCCTCTGACCGCTTCGTCCGTAGGATGACCGCTTTTTCCAGCCCGGCACGTTCCTGTGCCAGGTATTCCGAATCCTATTAGGAGTTACGCACATGTTGCTTCCAGTAAATTGCCTGCTCTGCAACTGCGCCTGACGGCATCCCGGATGATGTCCAGCTTGGTTTGATACCAGCT
>JBBRLP010000068.1:0-28761 GCA_038231295.1 Chthonomonadales bacterium | reverse complement strand
GTCTTGCAGATTGTGTCCCAGATATCTGCTAAAATGTTCATGTTAGCGCTCCTTTCTCGATTTGATCGGCAAAACCAAATTCGACAGGGAGTGCTAACTCTCATTTATCAACGTTCAAAGACTTTTGCAAAAGGCTCTTCTGTATTTCGATTTAGCCCAATGGCGGGCATTCTCGGGACGCCCTGTCTATCAGATGAGTTCTTAGAGCGCCTGTCACGCTGATTCGTTGTACACAGTGACACGGTTTCCTCTAACTACTCCTGTCTATCAGCCTTCGCGTCCCCTCACAGCCTACCGAAGAGTACTTATCTTCTTCCAGGCTGTTGCATCACTCATCTCTTCTTTCATAAGGAGTCCGATCTATGTCACCAGGTAAGCGGAGCGGTTTCACCCTCATCGAACTGCTCGTCGTCATCGCGATCATTGCCATTCTCGCCGCCATTCTCTTCCCCGTCTTCGCACAGGCCCGCGCAGCGGCACGCGGCGCCTCGTCTCAGAGCAACCTGCGCCAGCAGGGATTGGGAATCCTGATGTACGTTCAGGATTATGATGAGACCTTCCCGCTCGACCACAAATGGGGTGAAGGCCCGATCACTCTCGGCGGAACCCCTCTGAGCATCTGGGCATGGGACATTCAGCCCTACATTAAGAACCAGGTGATCTTCGCGGATCCACTGGCTGGCGGACAGATTACCGGCTTCGCGGTCAATCCCTTCTGGCCTTTCCTCGGTCATTATGGCTACAACAACACCGCTCTCAGTCCCACCACCGGCGGCGCTATCCCTTGGAAGCGCACCCCGGCGGCTATCGCAGCAATCGCTCGCCCGGCAGAACTTGTCATGGTGGCGGGCCACGCTGGCTACAACGATTTTGGGAACAGCCTATGGTGGTATGGTTCGGGAACGCTCACAACCCTCGGTACGCTCGATCCGCCGGACTGCGGCAGCATCCCCGGATACTGCTTCGACAACTGGGGCAAGGGCGGCTTCTGGGATGCAACCAGCGGCCTGAAGTCCGAAGAGGCGGGCCGTCTTACTGGCGGCGTCTCGCTTCGCAAATCCAAAACTGCCAACATCTGCTATGCCGACGGCCATACCAAGTTCGTTCAGGCAGGCGCTGCTGCGGTTGGCACGAACTGGAATCCCAACCTCACTGCCGGTAGCCTAGTGCAGACTGACCCGACCAAGTACCAGTGGGCGCTTAGCCCGTAGGAGACCCTTCGCATCCATGAAAACGAAATTCGCTCTCGCGCTAATGGCTCTGAGCCTTCTGACGATCCTCGCCGTAGGCTGTGGTGGCAAAGACGAGGCTGCGGACAGCAAGCCTGCTGCAAACGCCGCTCCGGTGGATGCAAAAGGCGGTTCCGCCAGTGCTGCCCCGGCTATCGGCGTTAACCCAGACTACAAAGGCCCGGCGGATGGCGGGGTAGGATCAAAATCCGGCGGCAAGTAGTCCAATCTGCCTGACTGTATCCATGAAGAGGGAGATGCCCAAAGCATCTCCCTCTCTTTCTGACCAGAAATCGGTGGTAAACAGACAGTATCTCGTTTCCGTCAGTGTCCAGCACGAAGACATAGTGTCGGGGTACACTAAAGGGAGCCATTCGCACATGCGAATGGCTCCCTGAATCTATGCGGAAGCGTTTGCCTGCCTGCTTCCAATATATCCACCGAAACGGAGGATAGTGTGAGGGAAACTGTGACACGTGTCAAAATCTGCGGGATTACCAACCGACAGGATGCGGAGCGAGCGATAGCGTGGGGAGCAGACGCTCTTGGCTTCATTTTCGTGCCACATACTCCCCGGTTCGTAGGAGTGCGGGACGATCTGGCGGAACTGCTAAACGCTTTGCCGCCCTTCATCACTCGCACGGCCGTCTGCACCACTGCGGAAACGCTTCCGGTCGGGCTGCTGGACAGCCTGGACGCCGTACAGTTCTATGCCCCGGACTTTCCCCACGTTCCTGGAAAAGTCGCCATTCAGTCGTTTCGGATCAAGGACGAAAGCAGTCTCGACCTGATTGCGGAGGCGCTGCACAAACGCCTCCCGCAGGCCATTCATCTCGATACTTATCACCAAGACAAAATGGGAGGTTCCGGGGAGACGTTCAACTGGCAGTTGGCGCTCGCAGCGAAGGCGCGTTTCGATCTACCGCTGATCCTCTCCGGTGGCCTCACCCCGGAGAACGTCGCGGAGGCCATCGCCACCGTTCGGCCCTACGCCGTGGATGTCTCCAGCGGCGTCGAGGCCGAACCGGGCCGCAAAGACCCCGCCCGTCTCCGCGCCTTCCTCACAGCCTGCCGGGTGTAAAAGGGCCGGGTGACTGGGGGGTTCCGGGGGTTGAAAACCCCCGTCATTAAAAAGCAAACGTCTTCCAGACGGAAATGTCCCAACCTCTTGCCTCTCTCTCTGCCTCTCAGGATAGCCTGACAAGAGAGTTTCTGAACGCTTCGTCCGCAGGACGACCGCTTTTTCCAGCCCGGCACGTTCCTGTGCCGGGTATTCCGAAAACTGCCAACCAACAAGGCATTTCCGTCTGCAAGACGTTTGCACTTTAATGACGGGGGTTTTCAACCCCCGGAAAACCTGTCGGAGTTTAATCCCCCGGCTACCCGACCAAATCCACACGCTCTATCGGGGAGGCAGAACGAACAGGGTGATGCTCTGAGCGGGGACGGAGAGGGTCAGACCGGTTGCAGTAGTTGGGGAGTCGGGCAGACGGGTGAGGGTATTGGTGGAGGTAAGCTGCCAGACCTGCGCGGGGCCTTTCGGGAGGAAATTCGCAAGGGAGAGGCGGACGGCGGCGCTGTTGTCGAGCGCCTTGTTTATGACCATGACGGTCAGAGCGCCGTCGGTGGAGCGCAGGGCGGCGAAGGCCGAGAGGGTGTCGGGGTTGGGAACGGTGGCTTGAACGCTGGTGTCGCCGAACGCAGACTTTTTGCCGTCGTAGTTGCGGTAGAGTTTGATGGCCCTGTAGGTCGGGGTGGAGGCGTTCGGGGTTGTCCAGCGGGCGGCGAGGTCCAGCCCTTCGCGCCCGAAGATGCCCCGAATGTCGGCCTGTGCGGTCGCGCCGTTGATGTGGTTTTCCGCGCCCCAGTTGTATTCCGTGATGCCGATGCGGGTTCCGGGGTAGTAGGTGGCGACCCAGGTCTTCATGCGCGGAATCAACTGGACTTTACTGTTGATCCAGGTCTCGTCGGTGTAGTTCGGGTCCCAGAGCGCACGGGTGGAGCGGTTGCGCCGAAGCTGCATGGCGGTATCGGTGCCGTTGTTGAACTCGTCGCCCTGCGGATAGAAATGCAGGCTGAAGACATCGAGCAGGCGTTTGCCGGTGCGGGTATTGTCCTGGCGCAGTTGGTCGAGTAGCCAGGGCATGGCGTCCATGTTGCCGTGCGCCGCCCTGTCCGGCAGATGGCTGTAGTCTTTGTGATCGCTGCCCCACTGCGAGTCGTAGCCGCTGTAGAGATAGCCTGTCCAGCCCCACTCTTCCGGCCCCACGACCAGCGCGGTCGGGTCTACGGCCTTGATTTTGGCGGCATAGTCGAGCGTCTTGTCGCGTATCTCCTCCAGTTTCGCCCCGATAGGATGCACGTCGCGATGGGTGCTGTGCCAGATGCTCGGCTCGTTGTCGAGTATATAGTACTTCACGCCGCCTCTTGCCGCCGTTCCCCACTTCCCAACCAGATGCTTCACCCAGCCCTGCTCAAACGCGGAACTGTTCGGCACATTGGCGTCGTTGGGATCGTTGCCGGTGACCGGCTTGCCCGTGCTTTTGAGTGTGCCGTTGCCCGCATCTGCAAACCACTGCGCGTCGTTTCCGGTTTGTGCGCCGTACTTCGCAATGGAGAAACCCGCCAGTTTGCCGCGATTTGGCCCGACCTTCGCCACCCAGCCAATCGTCGGAATGGTGAGCATGGTCAGTGCGCCATGCGCTTCGCTCCGCGAGAAAAAGGTATCGCCGCGCTCGCCCGGAACCGCACTCGCCTCCGCAATGCTCTCGAAGTAGTAGTCGTTTGCCCGGTTGTCGGCATTCAACTGCCAGTTGTAGCGGGTCGCGTTGTTGCCGCCATAGCGGTTCAGCAGTACGTTCAGATCGGTCAGCGCGGCATTGTCCGCATAGGCCAGGCCGTAGATGAGCGGATTGATGGGATGTCGATTCGCTTTCGCATCTATCGTCACCGTCACGCCCTGCGCCAACGCCGCCCCACTCCCCGCCACCAGTCCCCACACAGCCAGACAGGCCAGCCCGAAACTTCTGCTTCTCATTCTTCTCTCCTTTGAGACAATGGTGTCATTCAAACTCTGAAATTAGTGTAGCATAGATTGAACGGCGATGATTCGGGCGGTGTCTCTGGTAGTAGGAGGCGGGAGAAGATGGCGGGAGGAGCGCAATCGGAGGAGGAACTGCTGCGCAGGATTTGCGAACGCGATGCCGAGGCGTTCGAGACCCTCTTTGCGCGGTATCAGGAGAGCGTCCGGGCACATCTGCTGCGCACGGTGCGCGACGCCAACACAGCGGAAGATTTGATGCAGGAGGTCTTCCTGCGGGTCTGGACACGGGGCGAGCAGTGGAATGGGCATGGGCCGTTTCGCGTCTGGCTGCACCGTATCGCCACCAATCTGGCCCTCAACTATCTCCGTACCGTGCGCCGTCGGCGAGAATGTCCGCTGGAACCGCCACACGATTCTGCCGACGCCGACGATACCCCCACGATCCCCGACTGGATGATAGACCGGGCTAATGCCGGGCCACAGGCCGCGCTGGAACAGGGTGAACGCCGTCGTCAGTTACAGCATCTGGTCGAGGAGATGCCGCGAGAGAAACGCGAAGTCTTCCGGCTGGTGTTCGACGCCGAGATGGAAATCGCTGACGTCGCTGAAACGCTCGGAGTCCCGCCCGGAACCGTCCGCTCTCGCCTCCACTATATCCGCAAACGCCTCGCCCGCGAATGGGACGAGGAGTAGCCGAAGGAGCCAACCGATGCCGACTTCTGCGCCCTGGCACAGAGCCTCATTTGAACGTTTTCTGACGGTGAGCCTGCCGCAATTGCTGGCCTCCCGTCTGCCATTGGGCGGGTACGGAGTGACGCGGACAGGCGAGACGACCTGCTGCATCGAACTGTCGCTGGGAACGGGGGAGAGCGAGGTCACGCTGACATTTGACGACCTGCCGATGCCGGATGTGGAGGGTGTGTTCTGGCGGGCGGGAAAGCCGTATGTCGTGCTGCCAACCGCCTCGTGCGATGACCTTGACCTCGCGGAGATTCGGTGCGTGGGTGAGCAGATTGCCGCCGACATCGCCGCCCGGCTCGGAGAGGCCCCGGACAATCTGCCCTGGGACGAAACGCTGGCACGAGGCTGGCTGCCGCTCGACGCCTGGATCGGCGGATTTCTGGAGCGCAGCGCCCAGGCGCTGGATACCACCAACAGCCTCTGCCGCCGCTCCTACCTGCGCCGTCTCTCCCTGACGAACCGAGAAACCCTCTTTACACCTGGCCATTACGGGCGTACCTGCCCTATCGAAACGCCGGAGAACCCGAATATTGGCAGGGTGCTGGCGGTGGCGCGGGGCGCGACGATTCGGGACGGCAGGCTGGTAATCGAAGATACCCGTCCAGCGGCGACGCTCGGCTTGTGCGCCGCGCTGATTCCCTTCCTCGAACACGACGAACCCTGCCGCCTGACGATGGGAGCGAACATGATGCGGCAGTGGCTGACGCCGCCCGACCCGGAGCCTGCGCTGGTGCAGACAGGTTTCGAGCCGGACGACGCAGCGCACTGGTGCGGGCGCAACCTCATCACGGCGTTCGTCCCCTGGGGGCTGGACAGTTTCGAGGACGCGATACTCCTGAGCGAGACCTGCGCCCGCCGCTTCGCCTACCCGCAGCCGATACAGCCCGGCGACAAACTGAGCAATCGGCACGGCGCGAAGGGAGTGGTGAGCCGCATCGTGCCGGACGCGGAGATGCCGCATCTGCCGGACGGGACGGCGGTAGACCTCGTCTACGACTGCATGGGCCTCTACTCACGGCTGACCTTCGGACAGGTGCGGGAGGCGCTGATGGGGCGTATCGCGCAGCATGAGGGCGTTCCCGCTATCGTGCCGCCCTTTGCCGCGCCCTCGGCGGAGGAACTGCGGGAACGCCTGGGCCGCGACGGGTTGCCGGAGGACGGACTGGAGCAGTTGACGGAGGGTCGGGAAGGGCTGCCGTTGGAACGGAGGGCAACGGTCGGGGTTGTCTACTGGGGGAGGCTACACCATACGGCGCAGCGCGGCTACTTCGCCTCGGTACGGCCCGGCGGCTGTCAGCGGCAGGGTGAACTGGAGGGCTACGCCCTGCGCGATACCGGGGCGACGGCGAACCTGCGGGAGCATTTCCACATGAGAGCCTCGGAGCGCCGGGATGCGGTAACGCTGGCGGAGCGCGTGGCGAACGGGGAGGCGCTGGTCTCCCCCTCCCCCTCTCCGCGCTGCGCCGAACTGATACGCCGCCTGGCCGCCGCCGGAATCGAGGCTACGCCGACAGCGGAGGGCCTGACGTTCGACTTCGCGCCGCCGCCCGGCGAAACCCTGACCTTCGCGCAACCGATTCCATATCCCTGGCTGCCCGAACGCACACTGACCGAGGTCGGGATGCTGCCGGACTGCCTTGCGGAGTTTCGCGCCGTGCAGGAGGCAAACGCCCGCCTGTCCCGCCTCCAGCAGACGCAGGCTCCCGATACTCTGCGCGAGAAGGCGGTCGCGGAACTGGAGACCCGCGCCCGCCGCTACCTGAACGCGCTCGTTCCGCCCTCGCTGCTGAAGCTCCAGGCGCGTCCGATGTTCAGTGGCAGAGCGGTCGTTACGCCCGGAACCGGGCTGAACTACGATCAGGTCGGTATCCCGGAGGAGATGGCCTGGACTCTGTTCGGGCCGTTGCTTCAACGGGAAGGGGTCGAAGCGGAGGTAATCGCTTCGCGCTCGGCAGAAGCCACGCTTACTCTGGATGCGCTGATGGCTCGGTCGTGGGTTCTGGTGCATCGTGCGCCCGTCATCGAGCCGACCGGGTTTCTAGCGTTTCATCCGGTGCGCTCGGCGGGGCAGGTGATCCGGCTGCATCCGCTGGCGAACCATTCGCTGAACGCCGATTTCGACGGCGATATTCTGGCGATCTTTCTGCCTCTGACGGCGGAAGCGCAGCAGGAGGCAGGCGAACGGCTCTCGCTGGCAGGCCATCTGCGCCGCGACCCCGGACTGCTTGGCAACTTTCTGCCGCTCCACTCCGCCCGTGTCGGTATCGCGCTGCTGGCCCGCACGCCGGAGGGCCGGGAGGAGATTCGCCAACTCGCAGGCGTGGACTCGCCGCTGCCGGAAGCCCCGCTCCATCGCGCCGGGCTGCTCGCCCTCGCGCAGGAGGTTCTTCAGGAGCAGGGCGCGGAGGCCGCCATTGCTATGCTGCACCGCCTGACCCTGCGCGGCTTCGCGGTCGCCAAACGGTCGGGGCTGTCCCTCAGTCCCTTCCTTGGCAGCGGCTTTCCGCGTCCCCATCCGCCACAGGGCGAGGACGCGGAGACCTGGGAAATCTATACCGAGGAGCTGATCGAGAGGCTGCAAAAGCACGACGTGACGGACGAACTGGAGCCTTTCCTGACGGTGGTTCGCGCCGTAGCGCGGGCTAACTACCCGATTCTACAGAAGTTCGTGGGAGCCTACGGGGTGGTGGAGGATGTGGCGGGCAGACGGGTCGCGATACGTCATGCCCTGCAGGACGGCATGACGCTGGAAGAGATGCACACGCTCTGTGTCGGGGCACGGCACGGCATCGCCCGCGCCGCCATCGAACTCGAAAACCTCAGCCGCACCCTCCGCAAATCCCATCTCCCCACAGGCTATGGCGTCCTGTCTCGCGCCATGCGAGCGCGGCATCCCGGCATCGTCTTCGCCCGCGCCGCCTCCGCCAGACAGACAGACCCCCTCACCGATCTCGACAGCAGTCTCTTCGCCGTTTAGCAAGTGTCTTGTCCACTCTCTGCTTCGCGTCTCGCTAACCTTCACATTCCGAGCATCGGTCACGCGGAAAGCCGAGGGGCTTTCCGCGTGACCGCGCTAATCGTTCCGCTCACTGAGACCGGATTGGCGTTCTGTCGGGTTTGTTGACGGTTTCAGCGTGGTGCGCTTCGCTCCGGCAGTGATCTGCACATTTTCCACTCTGCCTTTCAGCGGGTGTGGTGGCGAGTAGTCGCCCACCGCGCTGAAGGTGTCCTCACCGATACTCAGTTCGTCCTGTGGCTGCATGGCAATCACTCCAGGGGCTTTGCCGTGCGCCACGATCTTACCCCCGACCGCCAGCGTCATCTCTCCGTTCTTCTCCAGACGCGCTTCCAATGAGAAACGGCCCGCAGGAGCCACAGGTGCCACAACGGAGTAGAGTCGGCCCGCTTCGCGCACACCGAAGATCGGCCTGCCGCCTTGCAGATAGAGCGCGTAGCCATACTTGTTGCCGCCCTGCGCCAGAATCACGCCCTCCGTACCAATCGGTTCGACCTCACAGCAGATAGTGAGCGGCTGTCCGGCGATCTGAGGCGACGAGCGCGGTACGACTCCACAGCGCACGGCCCAGGCGTTCCAGTCATCGCTCAGTTTTCGTACTCGCGCCGTCTCTGCTGCGGCGAGGTCGTGCATTTCGGTCGGGTCGCTTTTCAGGTCGTACAACTCCCAGGGCTTGTTCGCTAGCGCGACCAGTTTCCAGTCGCTCTCTCGTACCATGCGGTTGCCCTCATGCTCGACGCACAGGGTACGCGGGGAGGGTTTCGCGCCCTGTAAGGCCGGGAGAAGGCTTTCCCCCTCGATGGGCAGAATATCCACACCGTTCCGCGCTTTCGGGTAGGACGCCTGACACACCAGGAGCAGCGTAGGCATGAAGTCGGTGACAGAGCCAATCTGCGCGGTCGTCGCGCCCGGTCGGGTCTTGAGGCCCGCAGGCCAGTGGACGATCATCGGGGTGCGGATGCCGCCCTCCTGTGCGTAGTGTTTGTAGAGCCGCCAGGGCGTGTTGCCAGCATTGGCCCAGCCGCTGCCGTAGCTGATGTAGCTGTCCGGCCCACCGACCTTTTGCAGCTCCGCGCCGGTATGGAGGATGTTCAGCGGCGAGTCGAGTTTGTCGAAGCCGTAGGGGGCCCACTCGGCGCAGGCGCCGTTGTCGCTGAGGAAGCAGATCAGGGTGTTGTTCCACTCCCCGGTCGCTTTGAGGTGCGCGACGACGCGCCCGATATTGGCATCCATGATCTCGACGGCGGCGGCATAGACGGCCATGCGACGTGCGAGGTCGGCCTGCCGGTCGGCGGGCAGCGAGTTCCAGGCGGGGTTCTGTTTGTCGGCCCAGCCGGTCTGCCGATTGATGAAGTTGGCAGGCACGACGCTGCGCGGCGGCAGCGCGAGATTCGCCGGGACAAGCCCCAGCTTCTTCTGCCGCGCCAGCCGCTCTGCACGGATGGCATCCCAGCCCTTCTCCCGATACATCGTCTCGTAATTTGCGATGGCCTCTTCGGGAGCACCGAGTGGGAAGTGGGCCGCATTGAACGCCAGATAGAGAAACCAGGGCTGACCGGACTCATGCCCCTGCCGCATGAAATCCAGCGCATAGTCCCCGAACACATTCGTCGAATAGAATTCTCCGCGTCGGTAGAGGCGTTTGGGGTGGTCGGCGGGAAGGCGTGTGTAGAACGGGTCTTCTCTCCAGTAGGTGTTGAAGCCGCCGAGCATCCCGTAGAACTCCTCGAAGCCGCGCAATACCGGTGTTTTCTGTTCGCTCAGGTGCCACTTGCCCACCATATAGGTGTGATAGCCCGCCGGTTTGAGCGCTTCGGCGAGCGTGACGCAGTGGTCGTTGAGGGCGGTAGACAGCACCGGAACCCCGGCCTGATGCGGGTTTAGCCCCGTCAGCAGCGCCGCACGGGAGGGACTGCACCGCGCCGAATTGTAGAACTGGGTGAATCGCAGCCCATCGTTCGCCAGCGCATCCAGGGTAGGCGTATGGATTTCGCTGCCGTAACAGCCAATATCCGACCAGCCGAGATCGTCTGCCAGAATGATAAGCACGTTCGGCTTCTGCCCCGGACTGTGCCCGACCGGCTGTGCCTGCACCGCAGACTCCCGCGTCGTATCCAGCGCCGGAGCGCAGCACACCAGAGCGATTACAACCAGAACCAGTCCCCGCCAGGCAGCGACGGTGAGTGAGCAGGGCATCCGACGATTCTTTAAGGTCATTGGGAACCCTCCCGAATGGAACAAGTAGAGGCTTTAGAGGCCAAAGAGGATGTTCCTGACCGAGGGGCAGGACTTTTGCGCCTCGCTTCCCGCTCAGGCTGTATGGCTCTATTGTATCAAACCTCGCTCCGTCTGTCAAAAATCGCTGGCGTCGAAAAGGCCGCAGAGGGAACTCTATGCTTTACACTCTCAATCTTCTCTTTTTTGTCTTTCATACGGCCTGGATGGTCTTCAATCTGGTCGGATGGGGGTGGAAACGCACCCGCCCGTTTCACCTGCTGACGATAGGGCTGACGGCATTTTCCTGGTTCGTTCTGGGGTTCTGGTATGGATGGGGGTTCTGCCTGTGTACACAGTGGCATTGGGAGGTTCGGCGGCGTCTGGGTTACCTGGATACGGAACGCTCTTACGTTACGCTCCTCATACACAGCGTGACCGGCCTCCATGTCAACGAGACGCTCTCAGAGACCGTAACGGGCATTCTCTTTGTGCTCGTCGCCTTCCTCGGCATCGCCCTGTCGCTCCGCGATAGGCGGCATCGTGTCTGCCCACGTCGTCCGACAGCCCCATAAAACGTCTGCGCTTCCATACGTGGCTCCGCGTATCAGGAAATGTCATTCCGTAACGATCAGCCGAGGAGAAGGGCGCGGAGTTCGGGGGCGGTGTGGACGATGTGGGGAGGGGCTTCAAGGGCCATGCGGGAGCGTCCGGCGGCGCCCCAGGTGACGCCGACGCCCTGCACTCCGGCGTCGTGGGCGGCCCGCATATCGTGGAGGGTGTCGCCGATGTAATAGGCTGCGGGGATGCGTTCGGCGGGGATGGCGAAGTGGCGCAAGGAGAGCAGCAGGCCGTCCGGGGCGGGCTTGGGATGGGCAATGTCGTCGGCGGTGACGGAGAGGTCAATATAGTCGGCGATGCCGAGGCGCGGCAGCGTGTTGGACAGCTCCTCGCGATTCTTCGAGGTGACCAGCCCGGTCGGAATGCCGAGGCGTTTGCCGTCCTTCAGCACCTCCAGCACGTCTGTGAAAATCTTCTCCTGCTCCCGGTTGTCCTCATAAAAGGCGATGAAGGCGTCCATGACGGACTGTTCCGTTGTGCCGAACGCCTCCGGCTCCCCGAAGACCCGTATCTGTTTCTTCAGCGGCGTCCCGATCAGCGCACAGCGCTCATCGTAGGGCAGGGTGCGTCCGTAGAACGTCCCATAGACGTGGTCCAGCGCGTCGGCGATCAGCGCGGTGGTGTCGGTCAGGGTACCGTCTACGTCCCAGAGCAGGCAGGAGGGCAGAGTCTTCATAAGGGGTAATTTCTAAACGATGTCCACTTCGCGCACACCGCGATGGATATTGCCGATGATATAGGCGGATTCGCCTGCGGCGTTCAGGCTATGAGCGAGCAGAGGCGCCTGATCCGCCGGGACGACCAGGATGAGACCGATGCCCATATTGAAAGTGCGGAACATCTCCGGCTCCGGCACGTTACCGCGCTCCTGAATCAGCGAGAATATCGGCGGGATAGGCCAGGTGCGCCGCTCGATGGTCGCGCTGCAATTGGGAGGCAGGATGCGGGGAATGTTGTCGTAGAAGCCGCCGCCCGTGATATGTGCCATGCCTTTGATGTCGAACTCATTCAGCAGCGGCAGGACCGTCGGGGCGTAGCAGCGGTGCGTCATCAGCAGCTCTTCGCTCAGGGTGCGGCCCAGCGCGGGCAGATGCTCGTAGAGGGAAAGGGAACTGTCGCCCGCGTCCAGCAGCACACGCCGCGCCAGTGAGTAGCCGTTGGTATGCAGACCGCTGGAGGCCAGACCGACGAGCGTATCTCCCGGCTCGATCCTCCCCCCGGTCACAATTCGCTCCCGATCCACAATCCCCACGATGCAGCCTGCCAGATCGTAGTCGTTCTCCGAGTAGAGGCCGGGCATCTCCGCCGTCTCACCGCCAATGAGCGCACAGCCTGCCTCCCGGCAGCCCTCCGCAAGCCCCTTCACCACGTCTACGACCACATTCGGCAACAGTTTCCCGGTCGCGAAGTAGTCCAGAAAGAAGAGCGGGCGAGCGCCCTGCACCAGAATATCGTTGACGCAGTGGTTCACGAGGTCGCGCCCGATGGTATCGTGCTTGCCAACCGCGATGGCGACTTTGAGCTTCGTGCCGACGCCGTCAATGCTGCTGACGAGGACGGGGTTCTGGAGGTCACTCAGCCCGGCGAGGGCGAACATCCCGCCGAAGCTGCCCACATCGTTCAGGACGCCGGGCGTGAAGGTGCTGCGGATATGTTCGCGCATCCGCAGCACGGCCTCGTTGGCGGCATCAATATCCACACCGGCGTCGCGGTAGGTAATTCGTTCTTCTGGCATGATTTCGATTCGGGGGACAGTCTATGCGCCGGGCGGAATCTGGTAGCGGGTAAAGCGCAGGCCCTCCGTAATTTTACCCTCAAATCGCCCGACGATGCGACTGTCGCGGGTTATTGTACCGGTCAGGCCGCCGTCGAAACCGATCTGAAGCGTTCCGGCGTTGCCCTGATTGTCGTGCATGGCGAGCGAACCGAAAACCCGCTCCCGGCCCACGACCATATTCTCCGCCGTGCTGAGTTCCGTTTCGATCTGAGCGGTATAGCCGTCGGCAAGCACGATTTGCACGATATCGGGGGTTGGGTGCGCGGGGATAAATCCGACCAACTGGAGAGAGCCGATGCGCCGCATTCCGCGCACCTCGCCTACCTCGGGAATGGAGACCGCGTAGTTCAGACTGCGCTCCGGGGCAGCGGATTCCGTGCGGACAGTGGCGACGGCCTGCGTAAAACTGTGCCGCTCCGTGCGATTGAAACCGATAGGATCGTCCTCGCCCCGCGCCATCCCGATACCGGATGCGGCCCGCAGCGCCGCGCTGAGCAGATAGCCCGCACAGTCGGCGAGCGCGAGATCGGAGGCGTCCGGCAGGTGCGCCGCCGCCGATTGCAGCCGGGTCGTATCGAGCAACCCCTCGGTCAGACGGGCGGCGGCATTCGCCTTCTGCGATCCCAGATACCGCACTGCCACGACAGAGGTCAGGGCCGCGCCCGCCAGCAGCGCGACCTGCCCGACCGAAGGTTTTCTCATCGTGATCTCAGCCATGTTTTTCTCTCCCTCCTTTGACTCATGGACGGAAACGCGCAGACTGCGGCTTCACCGAATCATTGGGTTTCGGGCGAGCCATCGTCCGGGCCGCCTTCCTGGACATGGCGCGTGTGTTCCAGCATGAGTTTGGACATTCGCACTTCCGGGGGAATGGGGATGGGGTACTTGTTGTCGAAACAGGCCCGGCAGAAGTTCTCTTTGCCCATGCCGATAGCCTTCACCACGCCGTCCAGCGAGAGGTAGCCGAGCGAGGCCGCGCCTATATGGCGGCGAATGTCTTCGACCGACTTCTTGGCGGCGATCAGGTCGTCCTGGTTCGCCATATCTATGCCGTAGTAGCAGGGATGCTTGACAGGCGGGGCGGTGATGCGGACATGGACTTCTTTGGCTCCGGCGTCGTAGAGCATCTTAACGAGCTTGCCGGTAGTCGTGCCGCGAACAATGGTATCGTCTACCATCACGACTTTTTTGCCCGCCAGCGTCTCTTTCAGCGGCGTATACTTCATCCGTGCGCCCAGGTCACGCATCCGCTGACTTGGCTGAATGAAGGTGCGCTGAATGTAGCGGCTCTTGATGATGCCCTCGCCGAATGCAATGCGCGATGCCTCCGCGAACCCGATAGCGGCGGGTACCCCCGTATCCGGTACGGGAATGACGACATGAGCGTCCGGACAGGGAAACTCTTTTGCAAGCTGCTGCCCCATGCGGCGACGGGCCTGATGCAGCGAGCGGTTGTAAAGCATGGAGTCGGGGCGGGCGAAGTAGATGAACTCCAGCAGGCAGGTGGCGTGGCGGACGGTGGGCAGCGCCTGAAATTCGTGCGGGCCGTCCCGATCAATGACGATTACCTCGCCCGGCTCGACCTCGCGCAGATACTCCGCTCCCACCGGAACAAAGGCGCACGATTCCGACGCCATAACGTAGTGTTCGCCGTTGATAAGCCCCATGCAGAGCGGACGGATGCCGTAGGGGTCGCGGGCGCCCACCAGTTTGTCGGCGGTCAGAACAACCAGCGAGTACGCGCCCTCGATTCGCAGCATCACCTGCTTCATCGTCTCTTCGATGCAGCCCTGATGGTATTTCGCCAGCAGTTGCGCGATCACTTCGCTGTCGTTGGTGGTCTCAAACTTCACGCCTTCCGCCAGCAGTTCGTTCCGCAGGGATTCGGTATTGACGAGGTTGCCGTTGTGGGCCACGGAGATGTTGCCGACGCGGGAGAGGCAGGAAAGAGGCTGGGCATTGCAGAGGATGCTCGAACCGGTGGTGGAGTAGCGGGTATGGCCTATGGCGCTGATGCCCTTGAGGTCTTTGATGGTATCTTCGTGGAAGACCTGCGTGACCAGGCCCATGCCTTTGTGAATCTGGAGGTTCCGTCCGTCCGAAACCGCGATACCCGCGCTCTCCTGGCCGCGATGCTGAAGGGCGAACAGACCGAAAAAAGTGGTACGGGCGACATCTTCGCCGGGGGCAAAGATTCCGAAGACACCGCACTCCTCTTTGGGACTGTCCTGCTCCCACTCCGCGTCGGGATAGGGGAAACGTGAGGAGGGCGACGACAGGGCATCGAGCGGGATGAGGTTCTCGCTGTTCCGGGGGTAACGGACTTGCATAGTACAGTGGCTCCTTCGCACAGGGCGACGACGGACGATGTGGAGAGACCACCTGGGTCGGGCAGGTATCTCTCTCTGCTTTTGCTCAGTAGGCATCAGGCCGCAAACGGTCGGGTCGTGCGGCGCGAGCCGCGTCAGGTCGCCCGGAGGTTGAACCCCCCGGCAGGTTTTCCGGAGGTTGAAAACCCCCGGCAGGAAAAAGCGGACGTCTTTCAGACGGAAATGCAAGAGGCTCTGCATTGGTTTACCGTCCGTGAATCATCGCCATACGTGAATTTTGCGCCGCAGTGAACTGCTGCGCTGGAAAAGCAAGTGGCTGCTTCGCAGGTACGGTTTTCACAGGGCGAAACGTCGTGGGTTGCCCGTCAGTGGGCAGCAAAGGGTTGACACCCCTCGCTACGCGGCTTCGCCGGATCGTCCTTCGGACGAGACACTGTGCGACAAGGTTAGCGAACTGCGGAGAGTGGCTCCCACAGCACAGGCGTTTCCGAAGGAAACTAGGCCGAAGGTCACATAGCGGGGATTTAGTCCGTGGTGACCTTACCGCACACAACCGCACACACGGTTTTTGTAGCCAAACTCCACCTGCCAATTCCCGGTGCCTGCGAAGCAGCCACTTGCTTTTTCCAGCGCAGCAATTCACTGCGGCGCAAAATTCACGGATGGCGATGCAATAACTTCTTGGCTTCTGGCCGCTTCGTCCGCAGGACGACCGTTTTTTTTCAGCCCGGCACGTTCCTGTGCCGGGCAACGCACTCCAATCACTGCCAACCAACAAGGCATTTCCGTCTGGAAGACGTTTGCACTTTAATGACGGGGGTTTTCAACCCCCGGAACACCTACCAGGGTTTTCAACCCGGCTCACTTCCGCTCTCCGGCCACTCAGTGATTCATGCGGCGCGGCAGGGCGTTTTGAGAAATTTCAGAGAGTTGCGTTACCGGAACATCGCACAGGATGTCCGGTCCCATGCCGATCCGCAGGTTTTCGCCGCCGACGGTGCCGATCCAGGCGACGCGAATGCCGAGATTTGCGCCGCGCTCTTTCAGCTTGGAGAACTGTTTCTCCGTGCGAACGGTGACGACGGCCCGGCCCTGTGCCTCGCCGAAGAGCAGGGTGGAGGGCGGAAGGTCGCCGGAGAAATCGCTGCGATTGAGCAGAATGAGCGCCCCGCTGTCGCCGAGCATCGCGCTCTCCGCCAACGTCAGGGCCAGACCGCCGTCGGAGACATCGTGGCAGGAGGCGAACAGGCCCTCGCCAATGCCTTCCAGAAGCAGCGTATGAAGGCGTTTTTCGCCTTCCAAGTCGAGGCGCGGCGGGACGCCTGCCTCCTCGCCGTGAATCAGACTCAGATATTCGCTGCCGCCCAGTCCGCCGGTCGGGTCGTCGTAGGCGGTGAGCAGGACGACGGTGTCGCCCTCGCCGTCTGCGCGGAACCCGGCGGTGCAGCGGCGGTTCACATCGTCCAGAATGCCGAGTATCCCGATGGTCGGGGTGGGATGGATGGGGCCGTACTCCGGCGTCTCGTTATAGAAGGAGACATTTCCAGACACGACAGGGGTCCCAAACGCCTCCGTCGCGCTGGCGATGCCTTCGACCGAACGGCGGAACTGCCAGAAGCCGGTCTTCTTCTCCGGGCTGGCGAAATTCAGGTTGTCGGTGACGGCGACGGGCCGCGCTCCCACACACACTACGTTTCGCGCCGCCTCTGCGACTGCAATCTGCCCGCCGACAAACGGATCGAGATAGCCGTACCGCCCGTTTCCGTCCAGTTTGACCGCGATTCCCTTTTTCGAGCCGCGAATCCGCAGAATGGCCGCATCGGAGCCGGGGAGCGTCACGGTCTGCGTCTGCACCATGCTGTCGTACTGGTCGGTGACCCAGGACTTGCTGGCAAGGCTCGGCGAATCGAGTAGCCGGAACAGCACGTCGCGATAGGTCGTCTCACCGGGCGCGAAGCCTGTCTGAGCGAGCGCGGCTTCGATCTGCTCCTGCTCCTCAGCGGTCAGGGGCGAAGCGAGGCCGGAAGCGGACACGTCCTCCTCGGTCTCCTCTTCTGCACTCTCTTCTGGCTCGTCCGTCTCTTCATATCCTGCCACGACCGGTACCATCGGCTCCGGCAGGGAGGTCAGGTCGAACGCCTGCACACGCTTGATATAGTCCGGCTCTTCCGTTTCAAGCGTGTAGACCGGACACTCGTCGGTGAGGGCTTTGGAGCGAATCTCGGCCACGACCACGCCATTGTCCTTGATACGGGTCAGGCCGTCATCCGTTACCACCCCGATAACGGCGGCGTTGAGGCCCCATTTTTTGAAGATGGCGAGAATGTGATCCTCTTTGCCTTTTTCGACAATGCAGAGCATCCGCTCCTGCGACTCCGACAGCATGATCTCGTAGGCGGTCATGTCGGCTTCGCGCAGGGGAACCTTGCGGACATCTATCTCCATGCCCGTCCCCGCCTTCGCGGCGGTTTCGCAGGTGGAGCAGGTCAGTCCCGCCGCGCCCATATCCTGAATCCCGACGACGTAGCCGCTCGCCAGGGCTTCCAGTGTGGCCTCAATGAGCAGTTTTTCGAGGAAGGGATCGCCCATCTGCACGTTGGGGCGTTTGCTCTCGCTGTCCGGGCCGAGTTCGACGCTGGCAAAGGTCGCGCCGTGGATGCCATCCTTGCCGGTGGAACTGCCGACATAGACGACGGGATTGCCCACGCCTTTGGCCGCCGCGCTCGCCACGTTCTTCAGTTCGACCACGCCGACCGACATGGCATTGACGAGGGGATTGCCGCTGTAGCAGGGGTGAAAGTAGACCTCTCCTGCTACCGTCGGCACCCCGACGCAGTTGCCATAGTGGGAGATACCGGCGACGACGTGTTCAAAGAGGTAGCGGTTGCGGGGTTCGTCGAGGGGGCCGAAGCGAAGGGAGTTGAGGTTGGCGATAGGGCGAGCGCCCATCGTGAAGATGTCGCGCAGGATGCCGCCGACGCCGGTCGCCGCGCCCTGAAACGGTTCAACGGCGGAGGGATGGTTGTGCGATTCGACTTTGAAGACGATGCCGATTTCGTCGTCGAGGGGAATGACGCCTGCGTTCTCCAGGGCGCCGCTCTCCTGCGCCTCTTTGTAGGTCTTGAAGAGCGCCAGCACAGGCCGGGAGTATTTGTAGCCGCAATGCTCCGACCACATGACGGAGAACATTCCCAGTTCCGTAATAGTCGGTTCCCGGCCCTGAATGCCGAGTATCTGCTGATACTCAGCCTCGTTAAGGCCCATCTCGCGGACCATCTGCGGCGTGATCAAAGCGGCGTCTCCTCCACGGCAAACACAAGGAGGCGCAGTCTTTGCGCCTCCTGTCAAGATTGGATTTCCTACTGTAAGTATAGCCTATAGGAGCGTCGTGAATCAACCGGACTCCGACGGATTCAGACAGAACTCCCTGCTCTCGCCGCTTTTTCGTGGCTCTTCCGCTCGTTCCCCGCTCTGTGTGGATGCCGAAAACGGTTATGGGGACGATTCCCGCATCACCTCGGCCAGCAGTTTCACCCCGATCACGATCTTTTCGGGCGACGCGCTGACGAAGTTGAGGCGCAGGGTGTTGACGCCGCGCCCGTCCGGGTGAAAGCCCGCGCCGGGAACGAAGAGCAGGCCGCGATCTCGCGCCTTGATGAGCAGATCGGTGGCGTTCATGGTCTCCGGCAGGGTCATCCAGAGGAACATCCCGCCCGCTGGATGCGTCCAGCAAACCCCTTCCGGCATGGTTTCGGTCAGCGTGGTCAGCATGGTGTCGCGTTTGGCCCGATAAGCGCTCCGCAGCCGTTCGATCTGCGCTTGAAAGTCGCCTTCGGTGACGAAGCGGTAGATGATGCGCTGGGAGAGTGACCCGGTGTGGAGATCGGTGATCTGTTTCAACTGCGTCAGGCGTTCGATTATCGGCGCAGGGCCGTAGAGGTAGCCGACACGCAACCCCGGTGCGATGGATTTGCTGAACGTCCCGGAGTAGAGCGCGATGCCGTCGCGCATCAGGCTGCCGATAGGTGGCAGGGGATCGCCCTCATAGCGCAGGTCGTAGTAGGCGTCGTCTTCCAGCAGGACGGTTCCCGTTCGCTCCAGAACCGCCGCCAACTGCGCCCGGCGTTCGCCTGTGAGGGTGCGTCCAGTGGGGTTCTGAAAGTTGGGGAGCGCGAACAGCAGTTTGCAGCCTGTGGCAAGCGCGGACTCTGCCGCCTCTATCTCCATGCCCGCCTCGTCCTGTGGGATGGGGCGATAGGTGGCCCCGAAACTATCGCATACCTGAAGAGCGGCCAGATAGGTCGGGCTTTCGATGGCAACGCCGTCGCCGTCGTTCAGGAAGGCGCGGGCGACGAGATCGAGGCCCTGCTGGGAGCCGCTCGTCAGCAGGATATTCTCCGCCTGCGCCGCGAAGCCTCGCGCCCTCATCCGCTCTGCCAGCCAGTCCCGCAACGGCGCGTAGCCCTCTGCCGGGCCGTACTGCAATCCGCCTGCCGCGTCCGAGGTGAGAACGCGGTCGGCCATCTCCCGCAGCAACTCGACGGGGAACAGCGACGGATCGGGCAGCCCGCTCGCAAAGGAGATATAGTCGCCCGTTCCCGCCGCCTTCAGCAGTTCCATAATCGCCGAGGGCGTCACCCGCTCCATCCGCTTCGCAAATTCCGGTCTCCGCATCGGTGTCCTCATTCTTCTCTTCGCAGCCGCTTTTGCCGCCCCATCACGGCAGTCACAGATAGGCGGCGGGAGGGGCTTGATACAGGTATTTCTGAAAGCCGATAAACAGTTTGTTGATCTCGCCTGCGGAACCGAGGTCAGCGATGGCGTCTGGGAGGGAGTTGTGATACTTGAGGCGCAAAATTTGTGTTATGGTAGACGAGGATATAGATTCCGCCAGCTTCCCGTGTCACTGAAGCCGTCTCAGTGTGATGGGGTACTCGCGCCGAATATGGCTGTCCGCGACGACAGCCCACCCTGCCGCTTTCAGCGCAGGATCAATATGCTCGGCTCTGGTTTCGGCTTCGTTCATTGGTCTCCAGTATTGCCAGGCGTACCCCAGATGGTCTCGCAAATAGATTGAATAAGTGCCTGCCTGTCATCAATATCTGCCTTTGTGAAAGATTTGTGCGCCTGAAAATTTAGCCCCATGCTTTTAAACATCCCGAGGAAATTAGGGTTGTTCTCATAGGCTTTCGGGTGCAGAGACTTAACCAGCAGATTTTCCTTTAGGTAATGCTCGATTTTATTCGTGTAGGACATAGCTCCATAGGACTGGTTTGTGCCTCTTGGCAACAGCACAAGATCACCGATCCTATTACGGTAACTGTCAAAATCATGTTGCTGATCAAACTCGTCCTTATGTTCGGTGAACTTATCTGCCCATATGTGTTCGACCTCGAACGGCTTGGCTCCAGAACTGACAAAATAGGTCGAGAAGTTGCTGGAAGCCCCGGATTTCTGCTCGATAAACCCGGTGATTCGTGACAGCAAAAACTTTACAAATTGTCGATTCTGACCATGCATTCTGAATTGGACGAGACCGTCCCATGTCTCTGCCATTTCGTCAAGTTTGTCCTGCAAAACAGTTTCTAACGCATCCAGATTATTACCGCGAATTTCCTTCACCAGAGTATACATTGTGTATCGGATAGACGTGGCCCCAAAGTTACGGAAATTGATTGAACGCCTAATCGCGAAAGTCTCGATGTAGCGAGCGACTGCGTTAATTTTAAGGCGTGTCACTTCCTGGGAGTCCGATGATTTAAGCGAAGCCATCATTAGCGGGAAAGACAACGAAGGAGCAATCCCCCATTGTTTGATGTAAAAAACGTGTTCCCATCCGACTTTCTCGTCTTTCTGTGCTTCGAGAATGTCGAGGTATGCCGCTAGGTAAAACTTCATTTCTACATGAATTAGTGTCGAAAACCCTTCCGATGCGTTCGCCTTGAGCGCCATTTTGGAAAGATTGTCGCGGAACCAGCTATGAAAGCGAGTTCCTATCTTCTCGAAGTCTTCATTTGAGGAGCCTGCCTTGCTCTGGCGGATCGTATCGGCATACTGGCTGCGAAGCCATGCCTGGAGAAACTTCTGATCTTCTTCTTTGCTGTGTTTATGAAGCTCCTGAATGCTTTCCTTCCAGAACCGGTTCGCTTTCTCTCGGCCTTTTGAGTCATTAAAACGCGAGAGGATATATCCCTTGAGCATCTCTGTCGAAGTAAGATTCAGACCACGATCATTCATTGCCTCAAAGATCGTATACGCGTTGTCGTCCGAGTAGGCCGTGATTTCCACGAGGATGACATTGTACTTCAACCAATCGAGAAAATAGGGAAATGCCTCCTTTTTGATCTCCTCTGGGAAGGCTTCGACAATGTCTGCGTATCGCGCTGTCATGTTCACAGTCGATTCGTCATCATCGGGCTGCACATCGTAATGACCATCTTTGAAGAGAGATTCCAGGCATTTTTTTCGTTCTTCGACTTGAATGTTGAACGACTTCTCTCCGTATCTCTCGGAGAAAACAAGGGGTTCAATGGATTCCGAACCGCCCAGTTCTTTTTGCAGATTGTTGAGGAAAATGAGCAGGAGCGTTATCGAGGTCAGCCGTTGCTGTCCGTCAATGATACTCCTCATTCCATTCATGCTGCTCACGACGAAGGGGCCGAGGTAATAGTTGTTATAATGCTCGACTGTTGCTCTGGGATCGCCCGATGTGTATGCATCAAGAAAAGCGGTAGTCAAGTCCGTGACGAGTTGGTCAATGTGCTTTTGTTCCCAACTATACTCCCGCTGAAAGAAGTCAACGGTGTACTTTCGCTCGTTCAAAACTTCAAAAATGCAGCGATCGTCGGCGTCAATTTTATGGTCGTCTTTGCTCATTTGATTCTCCCTGAAGTTCTCTTGTAAATTCCTGCTGTAGAGTCAGCTTGTTCGGCTCTGGTTTCGGCTTCGTTATGACTGTTCCTCCGTTTTTGGGTTCTTCTCTCGCGGTCTTTTGGGAAGCTGCCGAACCGCTTTTTCAAAGTCCAAATCTACCTGGCGTGGCTGCGAATCGAGCCGCTTTTGATACCGACTGAACTCCTGCTCGGCTTTTGCTTTCGCCACTTCTGCGGAGATTTTACCGGCATGGTCGAGCAGTTCACGGCCCGATATTTTCAGAAACTCATCCAGTTTCGTGATCCAATCGCGCATTGTCATCTGCCTGTGGTCTAACGCCTGCAATTCGGCGAATTCGAGGTAGAGATTGACAATCCGGTTGAGGATTTGCAGCTCCGCCTCGGTCAGATAGTTTTTCGCGATGGAGACATCGCTCTTGCGAACCACGCCGCCCGGTCGTGTAGTCTGTAGCCCCATGAAGGGCTGTGTGGCGTCCGCCCGTTCGTGGATGACTTCCGCCGCCGTATGGCCGTGCGACGCCCAGTGCATCTTGTTCTGCACCATCGCGAAGAACCGCTGCGATTCGGCGGCATCGGGGGTGTAATCCACGCTCGTCGCATAGATATCGAGCGCCTTCTGATAGAAGCGGCGTTCGGAAGCGCGAATATCCCGAATGCGTTCCAGCAGTTCGTCGAAATAGTCCGGCACACCGGGACCGGGCGGGTTCTTAAGCCGCTCGTCGTCCATCACAAAGCCCTTGACCAAATATTCGGTCAGCCGCTCCGTTGCCCATTGCCGAAACTGCGTACCACGGTGACTCCGAACCCGGTAGCCCACCGCAAGAATGGCAGGCAGACTATAGTGCATGACTTCCCGGCTTACACGCCGTGATCCTTCCTCGCGAACTATTAAGTAAGACTTAATAGTTGCCGCTTCTTCAAGTTCTCCGTCTGCGTAGATTCCTTTAAGGTGTATGTTGATATTCGGAATCGTGGTTTGGAACAACTCGGCAAGGTGCTGTTGGGTCAGCCATATTGTCTCATTCTCGAAACGACATTGGATTCGAGCGTTCCCATCCTCCGTCTGATACAGAACAATACTGGATTGCGGTAGATCATTGTCCGGCATGGCAACCTCCTATAACTGCCCCGTAAACGCCTGATGCAGCAGCGACTTCTTTAACACCTCTTTGCAAAGAACATCGTCTTTGCAAAGAACATCGTCAATATTGCGAAATGCCTGCTCAAACATAAATTGGGCGCTTCTCTCTGCGGATTTGCCGGACGCGGAAAAATCGGTCACAAGCCGGTTTCTGAGCCTATCTAATACGGTATCGGTCGCTCGGAATCCTCCGATTCTGCGGAATGCCTTTGCTGTAACTCCCGGCAGGCGGCGAGAAGCGGAAACATGCCCTGTACGTCTTTCCCAATAGCGTTGGTGTAAACTAGTGATACGTGGCGCAAAGAGAGTCGTCTAATCGGGTGACATACAGGAGGCGACAGCGTAAATATGATTGCCACAACCGGGGTGACAATGCCAGGAGCCGAAGATCCACTGGTGGCGCGATGCCGTGCGGGAGACCAGGATGCATTCGCACAGGTCTACGCGCAGTATGAGCGGCAGGTCTTTCGCTATGCCTATCATCTGCTGGGGAACCGCGAAGACGCCGACGACATCAAACAGGATACCTTCCTGCGGGCCTATTCTGCCATCAAATCGTTTCGCGGCGAATCCAGCCTCCAGACCTGGCTGCTGAAAATCTGCGGCAACCTGTGCCGGGACCGTATCAAGTCCTGGGATAAGCGTAAAGTCGTCTACGATTCGACCCTGCGGGATGAGCAGTTGGGCATGAGCGGCGAAGCCGAAGACCCGCTTGCCATCGTGCAGCGCAACGAGATGACCGACACCATTTTCCGCGTACTGCGTGGAATGCCGGCAGCTCAGCGTATAATCATCGTACTGCATGAAATAGAAGACCTGAATTACGAAGAGATCGCCGAGATACTGGGCTGTTCGCGCACCAGCGTGAAACTGCGCCTGTTTCGCGCCCGGCGCGCCTTGAAAGAGCGTGTTACGTCGCTAATGAAGCCGAGGATTTAAGATAATGTGGATAAACAGCGAATGCAGCAAAATTTCGGCCCTGCTCTGGGACTACGCCGCACAGCGTCTCTCGGAGAGTGAAACCACGCGGGTCGAGCGCCATATCGCGCACTGTTCCCGCTGCACGGAACAGGCCGACGCCTATCGCCTCACCGTCGGGATGCTCTCTGCGGGCCGTCGTCAGGCCGTTCCCACCTCTCTGTCTACCTGGCAGGAACTGCGGGGTCGTCTGGAGACGCCCGAACGCCGACCTATCCGCCGCTCCGCCGATCTGCTGCCCCGCCTGACGCTGGCCGGGGCCGGAACCGCGCTGGCGGCAATGCTACTGGTCACCTTCTACAGCCAGGGCCTGCACCCCTCTGTCGCGAACCATCCACGCCCGCCCGAGACCGTCCGCGCCGTCCCGCTGACCACGCATGACGAGATGCCCGCCCCGGAGACAAAGGCAGAGGCGTCTGACGTGGCCTCCCGCACTATTTTTCAGGGTTTCCTTCCCGGTGAAGCGGCGCTGATGGAAGCGTCTTCCGTGCCTGCACCGCTCACAACTCCGGTCTCGCATCCCCTGCCGCCTACGCGCCTTCGTCTGGCCCGCTGGACGCCCAGACACGGCGCGGCTTCTGCCCGGAACGAAGCGAAGGAGACCTATACCGCGCAGCTTGATGGAGCCGGAGACCCGCCCCGTACGCAGAGCCATAACTTCGTCATTAGCCCCGTTGCCACACAGACCGACGCCGAAACGACCCCGCACTACGTGATGGGCAGTATCCCGGTCGGCGGAGGAACATCCGCCGGCAATGGAGACGGCGCGGAGGAGGGGCGGGCATGGTAACGCGGACTCTGCGCGGCCGGACCTTCGGCCTGGCGCTCCTCCTGACCGGCGCTTTCATTCCTGTGCGAGCGGATGGCATTCTGGAACAGATGCAGAACGACGTTGCCGCCATCGTCCGCAACAACAAAGGCGGCATCGTCTCCATCGAAGACGAGGGCGCAGCTCCGAACCATCGCTTCGGAGACGGGAACGCCTTTCCTTCCGGCCATCTGCTTGTCGCGGCGCTTCCGGGCGAAAAGCAGGCCACCGAGCAGCGCATCGGGGAACTGAAGAAGAAGGCGCAGGGACGACGGGGCAATCAGCCGCAGGATCATCCCGGCATCCCAAAATCCGGCAGCGGCTTCAGCATCGGCAACGGTTATATCGTGACGACCGCCGATGTCGTAGAGGATATGCAGCGTCCGCTGGTCATTACGGACGACGGAACGCGCATCCGGGCCAAACTGGTCGGCATTGACGCGGAGATGAACCTCGGCCTGCTCAAACTGCCGGAGAGGGCCAATCTGCCCGCCCTGAAAATGGGCGATTCGGACACGGCGGCGGCGGGCCATTTCGCCATCTCCATCGGCAATCAGGCGGGCCGCAACAACTCGGTCGCGCTGACGATGATCGCAGGCTTTCGGACGGAAGGCACCTTTACCGGGCAGCGCTTCTATCCGGCCCTGATTCAGATCGCAGGAACGGTGGGAGCCGGAACGAGCGGAGCGCCGATTCTGAACGCACGGGGCGAGGTCATTGGCGTCATTGCGGGCGTCCCGGCAGGCGAGTGGACGGAGACGCAGTTCCTGGCCGATCCCCAGCAGTTTCTCCCTAATCCTGGCATTCGCGTCAAGCCTTTCCCGCCCGAAGCCCCGCCTGCCAGAAGTCCGCAGCCCGAGCCGTTCGCGCAGGCGCCGGGCAACCCGTTTGTATTCGGACAGGGGCAGCAGCCTTCCGGTGCGGAGCAGAACCCGCCCCCTATGACTCGGCTCTTCCTGCGCCCGCCGGTCACCAGCGCCGGATACGCTATTCCCATCAACGACCTTCAGTTCTCTATCAAGGAGTTGATGGCGACCGGCAAGATTGCCCATATCTGGCTCGGTGTAGACCTGAAAAATGAGCGCAAGGTAGACGAGCAGGATGGCATCATCAAAATAGCGCATTTCGTGAGTGTGCGCGGCGTCTATCCCGACTCTCCGGCTCAGAAGGCGGGTATCCAGCCCGGTGACATTCTTGTAAATATCAATGGCAAATCCCTTACCTCTACGGTCAGTATGCGTAAGGCGACGATGCGCCTGCATCCCACCGACAAAATCCCGATAACGATAAGCCGCAACGGTACGACGCAACTGCTTCAAGTTACCGTCGAAACCCGCCCCGAAAAGATCACCCCTCCCTCTCCCCGCTCCCGCTAGACATTTTGCCGGGTACAGAAACGTACCCGGCTGGAAAAAGCGGAGAGGCCGGCGGTTGAAAACCCCCGTCATGAAAGTGCAAACGTCTTCCAGACGGAAATGCCCCAATCCCTTCATTATCGCTCTGCCCCTCGAGGCAACCTGACAATAATGCGCCTCCGACCGCTTCGTCCGCAGGACGACCGCTTTTCCAGCCCGGCACGTTCTTGTGCTGGGCCACGCACTCCAAAACCTGGCAGGTGGGTCGGGTGAAAATGGCATGATGGGTTTAGGAACCACTTCCCGGCAACGCCCTCCGAAACCTGACAGGTGGGCCGGGTACAAAAACGTACCCGGCAAGAAAGGGCGGGCGTCCTGCGGACGCAATCTTCCGAAGCCCATTCTCGTTGGAGCGCCTGTTCTGGTGGGGTTGGGAACCACTTTCCGACAACGCCCTCCGAAACCTGCCAACCAGCAGGGCATTTCCGTCTGCAAGACGTTTGCACTTTCATGACGGGGGTTTTCAACCCCCGGCCTCTCCGCTTTTTCTTGGCGGGGTTTTCAACCCGGCAGACATCAAAGGAGAGTTCAACCGCGGACAACCTCAGTCCCATACCGGTCTATTGCCGGATGAGGGCGAGGAGTTCGTCGCGTTTCTGTTCCATAGCGGTCTGGGATTCGGCTTCGAGGTTGAGGCGGACAACCGGGTCGTTAGCGGAGGGGCGGACGTTGAAATGCCAGTCGGGGTATTCGACGGTGATGCCATCGCGGAAGTCCTGCTTGCCATCGGCATAGGTGGTCTTGACGCGCTCCAGAGTTGCCTGTGTGTCGGAAACGGTGGAGTTGATCTCCCCGGAGATATAGTAGCGGCCGAGTCCGGCGACCAGTTCGCTCAGGGTGACGTTCTCCTCGGAGAGCATCTGGAGAATGGAGAGCAGGGGGATATAGCCATTGTCGGCGTAGTAGTGGTCGCGGAAGTAGTAGTGACCGGAGACTTCGCCGCCGAAGACGGCGTTTTCGGCCCGCATGGTGCGCTTGATGTAGGAGTGTCCGACGCGCTCGGCAATGGGACGGCCTCCCAATTGCGTCACCCAGTCTTTGACGGCACGGGAGGCGCGGAGGTCGTAGACGATGCCCGCGCCGGGATCGCGTTTGAGGAAGTGGCGGGCGACCAGAGTCGTCACGAAGTCGCCGGGAACGGGTTCGCCCTTCTCGTCAAGGAAGAAAACGCGGTCGGCATCTCCGTCCCAGGCGACCCCGAAGTCCGCGCCCTCGGCAGGAACCCGCGCAATCAGCTCTTCAATGTTCTCCCGCTCGAACGGGTTGGAGGGATGGTTGGGGAAGTTGCCGTCCGGCTCGAAATACATCTCCGTGACCGTCAACTGTGGCATTCGGGCGAAGAGGCCGCGAACGGGCAGTCCACCGACGCCGTTGCCCGGATCGGCGATAATCTTGAACGGCTTGATCTTGTCCACCTCGACGAACTGCATCAAGTGGTCAGTGTACTCCGCGAGAATGTCCTTCTGCGTGACCGTTCCCTGCCGGTGCGCGGCCCTGAATGTGCCGCTGCCGACGAGGTCGCGCAGGTCTTCCATGCCCGAACCCATCCCGATGACATGCGCCCCCGCCCGTACCATCTTCATGCCGTTGAGTTCGCGGGTGCAGTGAGAAGCGGTGATGATGACAGCGGGCAGATGATACTTCCCGCTCATATAGTAGACCATATCGGTGGTGGCGAGGCCGATGTCCAGCACATCCACGCCCTGGGCGTTCATCCCCTTCGCGAGCGCTGCCGCCCAGGCAGGGCTGGAGAGACGGGCGTCGTAGCCGATCACGACGGTCGCCTCTCCGAACAGGTCAGCCAGTCCGCGCCCGATCTCCTCGACGCCTTTGGGGGTCAGGGGAGCCTGATAGGCGTCCGCCGCCCCGACTTTGCCGAAATAGATACTGCTCTCATCCACCAGTTCAGGAACCAGCGCACGAATATCATAGGAACGAAAGACTTTCGGGTCTACCGCCGTCATTGAGTACTTCTCCTCACAAATTTGATTCGCCGAACCGACTGTCCACAGTTCTCCTACCGCATAAATCGTGCCAAATCCTGCGCCTGCTTGCCGGAGGGGGTTCGTTTTCGCCGTCGTCGCCATAGCAGCGCACTCCCTGCCAGACCGCTGACCATCAGGGTCCAGGCGCCGGGTTCGGGAGTCGCCAGAGTAACTTTCACCTGCGAGATATTGACGCTTCCCCGTGCCGAAGTCGTGTCGTCGCCGATGAACTATCAGCACCCGCTGCTCATCCGGCGACCACTGATAGCCGGGAATCGGCAGGATGCCCTTCTTGCGCTCCTTCTCCGCATCCTCTGCTACCGCTTCGTCTTCCTCGACTTCTCCGGGTTTGCGGAGCGGTGAAATGCGGTCCGCCTTCGCCAGATGCAGTGTCGGCTCCGGGATAACAACTGTGCGCTCGCCCGTCGTGACCGCGTACATCCAGAGTGTGTTCGTCTCGGTACCCGGAGCGTGATCTACATAACTGAATCGCTGACTATCCTGCATCCAGTGTGGCTGCTGAAGCCGCGCCGCCTCGAAAATCTTCTCGGTATAGATATCTTCCAGGGT
>JBBRLP010000067.1:0-29472 GCA_038231295.1 Chthonomonadales bacterium | reverse complement strand
GTGAAGTTGGAGAAGCTTCGGGTTCAGACCAAGATGAACCACCATGCCATGAAAGCCAAGATTTACCAGAAGGCATTGGCCAGTGCGTTTGAGCAACTGCAGGAACTCAAGCAAACGGGAGTGCCTGCGTAAGGTGAGTTAATAGGTGTCGCGTTCGCGGAGGGGGCCGAGCCAGCGGCGCAGGAGCAAATAGAGGGGATAGGCGAGGACGAGATTATAGAGCGTCGTCGTTCCGACGGAACGCGCCCAGTGCAGCAGGTGCCGCTGCGGGGCGCTGACGAAGAAGAGGCATTCCGACAGCGCGGTGCCGAGGGTGACCAGCACGACGGCGAGCAGGCCGCTGTCCCGGTAGATGCGCTCCTCCAGCCAGCCGACACCGAAACAGACCAGCGTCCGGCTGAAGAGCAGGCTGCCGAACCCACCGGGCGGAGCGGCGAAACAGGCATGAATCAGCCCCACGCTGAAACCCAGAACCGCGCCGCCGTTGGCCTCGCAAAACATCGAGCTGATCAGCGCGGTCGCCAGCAGAATGTCCGGCCTCGCCCCGCGAAGACTCAGATAGTCGGCGAACGCAAGTTGCACCAGAGCCGCCACGAGCAGCGCGACACTCAGCCGGAGCGCCCGGCGCACCGGCGGGGTCATGGCTGCACGTAGACCTCTTCCAGCCGGTCGAACTCCACGACAGGCCGCACGACCGCCGTTTTGCCGACATTCCCCTCGTCCGCCTTCACGCTTTCCACAGTGCCAATCAACTGCCCCGGCGGAAACACGCCGCCCAGCCCAGACGTGACGATCAGGTCACCGGGCTTGATGTCGGCCTCGCTCGGCAGGTAGCGGAAATCGAGACGGGAGGAGTTATTGCCTTCGCAGACGCCGACGGAGCGCGAGTTCGCCCGCTGCACGCGTCCGCCCACGCCCGACTTCTGATCGGTCAGCATCAGCACCGAGGCAGTCCCAGGAGTCACTTCAAACACCCGCCCGACCAGTCCGCTGCGCGTCCGCACCATGCTGTTGACCCTGACGCCATCCCGTACCCCGCGATTGATGACCAGGGTATCAAACTTCGGGTCGGTTTTCCGGGCGGTGATGTCTGCGGCCAGCAGGCGCGGTGTGTTGGCGTGGGCAAAGCCCAGATCGTCGCGCAGGCGGTCGTAGTTGACCTGCGCCTCGCGCAGCGCGGCTGCCTCGCCCTCCAACTGCGCCATCCGGTCGCGCAGACGGCGATTCTCCGCGTCCAACGCTCGCCCGCGAAACAGCCACCCTGTCTGCGCCCCAAACCACTGCGATGCCCCGTGCAGCCAGCCGACGGGCCGCGCCAGAACGCCGCGCACAAGGCTGACGACCGGGTCCTGCTGGCCTCGCGCCGTGACACGGTTGTGCCAGACGCCGATCAGTGCGCCTAGAATCAGAAAGGTGAGTGCCGCCCAGTACCGCCGGACGTTTGGCGTCTTTTCCGACCGCATGGGAGGCTCCGTTTTACCGTTTGAGCACCTTTCGGAGGGCGCGGTTGGTGTCCAGTTCTTCAAGGACACGCCCGGTGCCTAGCACCACGCAGGAGAGCGGATCGGCAGCGATATGCACCGGCATGGAGGTCTCGCGGGCGATCAGCCTGTCCAGTCCCTCCAGAAGCGCCCCGCCGCCTGCCAGCACGATACCGCGCTCATAGATGTCGGCGGAGAGTTCGGGCGGAGTGCCTTCCAGCGTCACTTTGACGGCCTCGACGATGGAGTTGATCGGCTCTTGAATGGCCTCGCGGATTTCGCTGCTGGTGATGGTCGTTTTGCGAGGCAGACCGGAGATCAGGTCGCGCCCACGCACTTCCATCGTGCGCTCCGGCCCGGTGGGATAGGCGGAGCCGACCTGGAATTTGGCATCTTCCGCCGTGCGGTCGCCAATGGCAAGGTTGTAGGTGCGGCGCACATAGTTGATGATGGCCTCGTCAATCTCATCCCCGGCGATACGCACAGAGCGAGCCGTGACGATGCCACCCAGCGAGATGACCGCCACTTCGGTCGTGCCGCCGCCAATGTCCACGATCATGGAGCCGGTCGCCTCGGAGACGGGCAGACCTGCGCCGATTGCCGCCGCCATCGGCTCCTCAATGGTAAACGCCTCTTTCGCGCCCGCCTTGCGGGCTGCCTCTTTGACCGCCCGCTCTTCGACCTCGGTCACCCCGGAGGGAACGCCAACAACAACACGCGGCGCGACCAGCATGGAGCGGCGATGTACCTTCGCGATGAAATAGCGAATCATCTTCTCCGTCTGGTCGAAGTCCGCGATGACCCCGTCTTTGAGCGGACGAATGGCGATGATGTTGCCGGGGGTGCGCCCCAGCATCCGCTTGGCCTCTTCGCCGACCGCCAGCACGTTCTTCGGGTTGTCGCGGTCAATGGCGACAACGGAAGGCTCGCGTAACAAAATCCCTCGCCCACGTACATGGACAAGGGTATTGGCGGTGCCGAGGTCAATTCCCATATCCCGGGAAAAGCGGCCCAGCACGCCACGAAATAGATTCATTCTGATTAAGTTCTCCTCACGCCTGCTTACAGCATGTCCATTATATCATATATTGCCAGAGGAATTGAAGGGCAGCCGCAGCAAAAGCGAGGAGACATTTCTACTTCTTCGCCTTTTCGAATTTCATTGCGGCGGAGTTCATGCAGTAGCGCAGACCGGTAGGCGCGGGGCCGTCGTCGAAGAGATGGCCCAAATGCCCTTCGCACCGGGAACACAGAACCTCGTTGCGATCCATGCCGTCGCTGTGATCGCCACGAGTCTTGACGCCCGTTTTGGTGGCAGACTCCCAGAAACTAGGCCAACCGGTTCCGGATTCGAATTTGGTCTTCGAGGAGAACAGCAGATTGCCGCAGGCCGCGCACCGATAGACGCCTGCCTCGTGGTTGTTCCAGGTATCGCCGGTATAGGCGCGTTCGGTTCCCGCATGGCGCAGAACCTCATACTGCATCGGGGTCAGAATTTTCTTCCACTCCGCATCCGTCTTCACGACCTTGTCCACCTTCTCGGCAGGCTTTTTGGTCTCCGTTTTGGGCTTCGCAGGCTTGGTATGCTGAGCCATCACACCGTATCCAAGACAGACCAGCACGGCCAACAGCCCGCCAATCGTTTGCATCTTTCTGTTCATTTCCGAAATCTCCTTGATGTGGTCGTCAACACGCTCACTACTCCTTACGCAAAATCACTGCGTCAGGTTTGCCGGAAGCAGTGTTCTCCGCTGCTGATTTTAACACCCTTTTGGCCGGGAGGGTTCCTGTCAACTTTCGGCAGGCTGAACCCTGCCACTCGGGCCTGCAGCCAGTTACCCGCCTGCGCCGGGAAGAACCCCACGGATCGCAGTAAGTAAGGCGTCAAGAAAAGCCTGCTGGTCGAAGCCGACGGTAGGCCAGCAGCCATTGCTATCAGCGGGGGCAACACCCATTATGTGAGCCTGCTGGCGCGGAATCCTGGTCTGTTGGGACAAAAAAACGGCCAATTATCTGGCAATGCTTAAGCTCGCCTACGCCCTGAGTTGGTTCCGATGGGGATGCAAAATAGTAGGACAGACTTTTTGAGATAGTATTGCAATGCATCGCCAACAGCGGCCTGCAGACAAAAATCCTGTACATCCTAAACCCCCATAAATCCCGATTCAGACAAGAAATTACGATTCCGACATTATGACCGGATGCTTTGGCACACTTTTTGCAATCCCTACCATTAGCACAACGGAAGGAGGAACACAGAACAAACGAGTTTCGGGCCGGACAGCCATCGAAACACACTCAACTCTCGAATATCTCCCTGCAGAGAGAGATCGCTGCCAAAAGGAAGTGGACAATGCGAACGCATAAGAAAACACTGCATTGGATGATCGCCGGAACGCTCGCCACCGTAACGGCGGGACTCTGTTTTACCGTTCTTACTACGCGCCCGTCGAGCGCACAGCAGCCAGACGGCCCGTCGTCGAACCTGCTTCATACGCTTTCACCGCTCCCAGAAACACCGCCGCCCGATACCACCAACGCCTTCGGGGACGATGCGCGCGCCGCCCGTCTCGGGCAGCGGCTCTTCTTCGATAAGGCTATCTCCGGCCCGCTCCTCGTCGGTACGGATCGCGCCGTTGACCTCAGCGGAAATCCCATTCCGCCCGAATCAAGCGCGCTCGGCAGGTTCGGCGAAACCGGCAAAGTCGCCTGCGCGTCCTGCCATCAGCCCAATTCCGGGTGGATGTTCGATATTCGCTCCGACGACCACGTTGCGGGCAACCCGCACGCCACTGCGCTCGGCACGAACTGGACGGTACGCAACGCATCCAGCATCATCAATACAGCCTACTATCACATCTGGCACGAGAACGACGGCATCGCCGACTCGTCGTGGGCCGACGCCCTCACCGACCCGGAAGACCCGCATTCGCAGAACGGTAGCCGCCTGCAGGTCGCGCACGTCCTATGGAACAAATATCGTGAGGACTACGATGCGATCTTTTCGCATTCGCCCCTGCCACTCGACCCGCGCCTGAATCCGCGCCATCCCCATGCTGCCGATTTCCCCGCCACCGGCAAGCCCGGCGACCGGCAATGGGAGGCCATGGCAGACGCCGATAAGGAGATTGTCAATCGTATCTTCGCGAACTTCGGGAAAGCGGTACAGGCGTATCTGCGGAAATGCGTCAGCCGAGACGCGCCGTTCGATTGCTACGTGGCGGGAGACCGCGAGGCTATCAGCGCGTCGGCACGGCGTGGCCTGACCCTGTTCACCAGCAAACGTCTCAACTGCGTTGCCTGCCACAACGGGCCGCTGTTTTCCGACAGCCAGTTTCACAATATCGGTTTGCGGATAGATACCAACCGCTCGCCTCATGCTGACCCGACGGAAGTAGGCCGCTATGCCGCGATCCAGCTTGTCCTGTCCAATCAGCCTGGAACGACCGGCGAGTTCAATGTCAACAGCGAATACAGCGACGATGTGAATACCGGATTCCTGAACGGCCTGACTGTCACAGAGGACTTGGTAGGCAAATGGCGGACGAAGGCGCTTCGGCAGGTGGCCGTCACCGCTCCCTACATGCACGACGGCCAGTTCGCTACCCTGCGTGAAGTGGTAGAGTTCTACAACCGGGGCGGCGACCCTGTGGGAACGTTCTTCGGCACGAAAGACCCGCTCATCCACCCGCTGCATCTGTCCGAACCGGAAAAGAAAGACCTGATCGAGTTCCTCAAAACCCTGACCGGAGAACCCCTCCCCGACGATCTGATGCGCGACACCTCTGCGCATTAAGGAAATTGTCTGCACTGGGATTGTTGGAATGAAAAGACGAACAGGATTCTTGCCCGCAAGCCCATACCGGCGTAGCGTAATCCTGCCCATCCCAGAATCCCGGTGCAGACAAACAGATTGTGTGCTTCCTGCCCCACTTATGTCTATCAACGCCTTTTCAGTATTTGAGATAGATTGTTATGAACTCAAACGCCTCCTGACAAATGACGACGGACAATGGCCGGTCGCAAAGTCGTTCAAAGTTGAGTTATAATAGCATAACCTCAGAGGGTGAACTGCTTGCAGCCGGGACCTCTCCTCAACAGAACGGAACGCATTTCTATGGCTGAAAACAACACGCCTGTCTCTACGGAACAGATTCTCTTCGGACAGAACCCTCTCTCCGGCATTGTCGCTGTTGAGCCGGACTATGAGGAGGGGATGTGGGTCTACCGGCGTGAGGGTGAGCGAGTGGTGCGGGAGCGGGCGGAGTATCGGCCCTGGATGCTTTTGACGCGCCCGCCGGACCTGCCGTTGCCGGGAGGAGAGATAACGGAACTCGCAGGCGAAGGCTACCGACTGCTGGCCGAATTCTCGGGGCAGGCGGAGTACCAGGCGGCACGGTTTCAGTTGCGGGACGCCCATGTCGAGCATCTGACCTATCCGGGCGGGGCGAAAATGGCGCTGATACGCTCCGGGCAGACTCTGTTCAAGGGCATGACCTTCGACGACATCGTGCGGATGCAGTTCGACATCGAGACCAATGGCCTCGACCCGGAACCGGAGGCCAATCGTATCCTGCTCATCGCCGTCTCCGACAATCGCGGTCTGCTCGAACTGATCGAGGGCGACGAAGCGGAGATACTGGCGCAGTTCGCCGCGCTGGTGCGGCAGAATGACCCGGATGTCCTGGAAGGCCACAACGTCTACGGCTTCGATCTGCCATTTATCATGGCGCGGGCGAAGCGGCATAATATCCGGCTGGCGCTGGGCCGCGACGGCAGCGAACCGCGTGCCGGACAGGAGCGTAACTACGCCATCGGCGGCAACTCGCGTCCTTATATCCCTATCTACATCCATGGGCGGCACGTTGTGGATACCTATCTGGTGGTGCAGCGCTTCGACTGGGCGAAACAGGCGCTGACCAGTTACGGTCTCAAAGAGTGCGCCCGCGTGTTCGGCTTTGCGGAAGACCAGCGCGTGGAACTGCCCCGTGCCGAAATCGCCCGCATCTACGCCGAAGACCCCGAACTCGTCCGCACCTACGCCCGTCAGGACGTGATCGAGACGCGCAAATTGGCGGAACTTATCTCCCCGGTCGAGTTCTATCAGGCTCAGATGATTCCCGACAACTACGGCCAGGTCGTCGTCACCGGCAATGGCGAGAAGATCAACACGCTGTTCCTGCGGGCCTATCTCGCCGCCGGTCGCGCCGTCTCCCGAATGCAGTCCGCCCGTCCCTATGCGGGCGGCTACTCCGAAGTCCGCGCCGTCGGCGTCTTTGATCGCGTGGTAAAGGCCGATGTCGAGAGCCTCTATCCCAGCCTCATGCTCACCCACCGCATTGCCCCACAGAACGACACCCTCGGCATCTTCCTGCCCCTGCTACACGAACTGACGCAGCGGCGGCTGGAGGCAAAGCGCAAGGCGCAGGCGGCGGAACAGCAGGACGGAACGCCGGAGTCCTCTCCCGCCGCCCCGCCCCGCGCCGAACAGGATTTCCACTACTGGGATGGACTGCAAGGCTCGTACAAAGTGCTTATCAACTCGTTTTATGGCTATCTCGGCGGGCCGTTCTACTGGAACGACTACCAGGCCGCCGAGCGTGTCACGGAACTGGGACGGGAACTCGTCGTGGATGTGGCGCAGCGCATGGAGGCGAACGGCAGCACGATCATCGAGATAGATACGGACGGGGTCTACTTCGTTCCTCCGGCCACCATAGAGGGCGAAGAGGCGGAACGCGCCTATATCAAAGAGATCGGCTCGACTCTGCCTGCGGGTATTCGTCTGGCCTTCGACGGGCGCTACGCCTCCATGCTTTCGCTCAAGACTAAAAACTACGTCCTCGTCGGCTACAACGGCAAGCGCACCTTCAAAGGGGCCTCCCTGCGCTCCCGCGCCGACGAACGCTTCGGGCGTAAATTCCTGGAGAAGGCGATTGACTGCCTGCTCCTGCATGACCGCGAAGGCGTCGCTGCTCTCTACGCGCAGACAATAGACGACCTCCTGAACAGACGCATTCCCATTGACGACCTGATGCGCCGTGAGCGCGTTACGGAGAAGACTTTTCAGAGCGAACAGAAGCGTCGTTCCGCTGCCATCGCCCGCAACGTCGCGGTTGGCGACTATCTGCAAATCTACGAAAAGGCCAACGGCGAACTCGGCCTGCGCGACGAGTACGCCAATGACGAAAACTTGCGCTACTATATGGACAAACTCTTCAAATTCGCCCGGCGGTTGGAGGAAGGGTTCGCTGGCGAATTTGATCGTCTGATCCCCAAACCGACCGCGCAGGGCCTCCCGCACCAGGCGCAGACGACGCTCGACCTGTTCTAAACGCCCCCGTTACGTCTTTGACGAAAAAAAGTTCGACTCCGGGCAAAAATTATCCCCCAGGATAGCAGGAAATACGCTGTTTGCAGGTAAATTAATAGGGACTACTATCCCCCCAATCTGCATTTCTCAGGTAGGTCCATTGTATTATCGTCTCGCAGCGGTCTGTCCCTCCGAGGGATCGCGTCCCGAGATATCGCTTTTCGCAGGAAGGAACCCTGTATGCGGCAATCACTCTTCCGATTTGGCTCTCTTTTCAAAGGTGCAGCAGCGGCTTCAGCGCTGGCCTTTGTGCCGTCCCTCGCGATGGCGCAGAATACGCAATCGTCAGTCTATCAGTACAACTCTATCAGCGGTCTTACTCAGCTTATCAAAGACCGCGACGCGCTGCATCCTCTGCCCAAAGGTGCCACCGATCCGCTCGGCGCACGTCTGCAATATCTGCGGAAGTACGCCTTCCCGAACGACACCATTGATGGCAGCAGTATTGATCTGGCCCGCCAGGATATGCTGACCGTTCCCCGCGCTACCGTAAATGATCTGCTCGGCCTGACCTCCAAAGCGCCCTATGCGGCATCGAAGTCCAGCATCTCTCTGGTTTCGGCGCTCTCCTGGCAGAATCTGGGGCCGAACAACCTTGATCCCCCTTATCGCATCTATTGGGGTCCCTGGTCTGTCAGTGGGCGCATCAGTGCGCTGGCCTTTGATCCCGTTACGCCCGGCACCTATTATTTAGGTGCGGCGGTAGGCGGTATATGGAAGACCACCGATGCGGGTGTGACCTGGACGCCAAAATTCAACACACAGCCCGGTCAGGCGGTCAACAGCATCGCCGTTGACCCGGTAAATCCGAACATCGTCTATGCGGGTACGGGAGACAACGACGCGAGTGATTCCTACGCGTTCGGCCTCTGGCGTTCGCTGGATGGCGGAACGACCTGGAGTCTCATGGGCGCCGACCCGACCGACCCGACCAACGTCAGTAAGAACCGCTTCGGCTCCCATACCGTTCGCAAAGTGGTGATTGACCCCGCAGACGCGACCGGCAAGACCATTCTGGTCGCGACAGGATTTGACTCTGGCTTCGCTCGTGGAGGCATCTGGCGCACCACGACAGGCGGCAAAAACCTCGCGGACTGGACCGCAGTGCAGGCAGGCGCTGCTAATGCCTCGTTCAGCAATATTGTGATGGATGCGAACCCTGACTCCACCAAACAGGTCTTCTTCGCCAGTTGTGATCGCGTCGGCATCTACAAATCCGTCAACCGTGGCGTCACTTGGACCGGTCCACTGGGAGGCGGAGCGCCTGCCAACAACGAGTTCCGTCTCGATATCGCCACATCACGCCTTGACCCGCAGACCGTCTATGTGCTGAGTTCCGCTCAGACGTCTCTTTTCAAGACGACGGATGGCGGTACGACCTGGAAGGACATAACCTCCCCCTTCCTCCGCAATGCGGATTGGGGACAGTCCTTCTATGACTTCCATCTTGCAACCTCTTCCCAGACCCTCTATCCTGGAGGCGGCGCAGGAGTTCCTCCGGGCGGTATCTCCTCAGATGTCGTCTATGTCGGTTTGATAGACCTGTTTCAGTCCACCAATGGCGGAATTAGTTTCGCCTCTGCCGGTCTGACCCCAACGAATGGCGCTCTCACCCACAACGATCAGCACAGTTTCGCGGTAAACCCCAAAAACCCGAACGATATGCTGGTCGGTAACGATGGCGGTGTCTATCACTATGTCTACAACCCGCAGGTGAATACCAGCCAGTTCATCGGTCTCAACAAGACCCTGAATATTTCGCAGTTCAACTCGGTCGCCAGCAGTCCCACCGATCCGCTTCAGCTTCTGGGGGGAACGCAGGACAACGCGACACCCCATCTGGACGGAGATCGGCTACACTGGAAAAATCCGGGGGCAGGCGACGGTTTTGCCGTACTGATGAATCCGACGGATCCCCTCAACGTGGATAAGACCAAGCGTGGATTTCTGCATCAGTACAACAGTTCACAGGGTGGCGGTATCTCCTTTACAGACGACGACTGGACCACCAAGGGCAATGGGGCTCCCGCCTATGCCAACGATGTTCCGGGCTTCGCCACGATCCTTGCGATGAGTCCGACCGACCCGAACACCGTTTACACAGGCTTCCAATACCTCTATACAGGAACCCATGTACCGCCGGTGGCTCCGGCAACTCTCGGCACCATTACCTGGACGGAAGGAACGCAGCTCTACTGCTCACGCGGCAATATCAACGATCCGGCTCCGTTCGATACCCCGTTCGTCCGCTACATCACCTGCATCACACCTTCCGCCAGAGGGCCGCTCTACGTCGGTACCGACGACGGACGTGTGTGGGCAGGAGCAGTCGAGATCGAGGGTGGGCTGCCCCGGTCTGCAATCTCGTCCATCACCGTCAGTCCGTCGAGTCCGACCCGCATCTACGTGACGCTAAGCAGCACCGGAAACATTCCCCACGTATGGCGCTGTGATGATACGACGGCGACATTTCCGCGGTGGGTCAACATCAGTGGTAATCTGCCCCGTGCCGCTGCCAATGCCCTCGCGGTCGCCCCGCATGACGATGAACTCCAACTGTTCGTCGGAACGGAACTGGGTCTGTTCGTTACCAACGATGGCGGCGCGACATGGAAAGATGCTGGTTCCGGGTTGGGCTTCCCCACCGACGTGCCGGTTCGGGCGCTGAACTATGTGCCTTCAACGGGCTTCCTCAACGTGGCGACCTTCGGGCGCGGCATGTGGCAGTTCCAGACAGGCAGCAACCAGTCGCTGCAGCTCTATCTGACCCTCCAGAACTATCGCGGCTCCCGCTCCAAGATCAGCGTCAAGGCAGAGTTCTACCCGGTCGGCACCGCTCCGGCAGCAGGCGCAGTCGCTCCGGCGGCGCAGGAGACCCGTGTTCTCAACCTGAGCGCGTCGGGCTGGTTTACCCTTCTGACCTCCTCATCCGGTACTTTCGACGTTCGCGTCAAACCGGTCGGCTTCCTGAGTCGGTTGATCTCCAGTCTCCGCGTCGGCGTAGGACAGACAGTCAGCCCGCTGTTCCTGGCTGGCGACTGTAACCCGATCTTCGACACGACGGGAATGCTCACCGGCTATGGCGATAACGCCATCACGATGGCCGATGTCATGTGGGTGCAGTCCCATCTCGGTCGCTACTCCACCGGCCCCGAAGACGTAGACGGGGACGGCATCGTGACGCAGCGTGACCTTGACCTGGTAACAGCGAACCTCGGACAGCGCGGCAACTAACCGCTCCTGTTTCCTCTCCTCAAAAAAAGTGGGTCGAACGGAATTTCCGTTCGACCCACTTTGTCGTCTGCCCTCCTCAAAGGGAAGAGAGAAGGCGCTCCAGGGAAAACGGCTCGCCGTCTTCGAGGCCTTGCTTGAGGGCGACGAGACGCTGCTCGTAGTGCGTGAGGGCGGCGAGGACAAATTCGCGATTGGCAAGGAAGATGTCCCGCCAGAGGGCAGGGTCGGAAGCGGAAACGCGAGTCATATCCCGGTAACTTCCTCCGGCGAGTTGTGTGGCGATTGCCTGCTGTGGGTCGGAGCGGACGGTGGCGGAAAAGGCGAAGGAGAGCAGGTGCGGCAGGTGGCTGACGAGGGCGACGAGGCGGTCGTGAGTGGCAGCATCGAGCAGGAGGGCATGTGCCTCCAGCGCGGAGATCAGGGCCATAAGGCGGTCAAGCCAGCGAGAGGAGGCTTCCACGGGCGGAACAACAGCCCAGGCAACGCCGGTGAAGAGATCAGAACGGGCCGACACGATACCGCCCTGTTCGGAGCCTGCCATCGGATGCCCTCCCACGAAGCGCGGGCCGAACAGCCGCGTCCCGACCGCGACGATCTCCGATTTCACGCTCCCCAGATCGGATACCAGCGCTTCCGGCTGGACGTGCGGCGCAATCCGCTCCATAAGTTCCGGCAGCGCCCCAACAGGAACCGCGAGAAAGATGGCGGCGGCGGCGCGCACGGCTTCCGCAAGGTCTGCAATGCCCCTGTCTATCGTGCCGCGCTGCTCTGCCAGGGTCAGCGTCTCCGCGCTCCTGTCCCAGCCGACCACAGTTCCTGCCAGCCGACGTTCCCGCAGGGCCATGCCGAGCGAGCCACCCATCAGCCCGACGCCCAGAACGGTTACCTGCGCGAAGAGCGGCGCAGTCAGAGACGAGTGCGCCCCTCCTTCCGCAGGGAAAGAGGGGCGTGTCGTTTGCGGGAAGGACCCCTCCGTCACAGTGTCTTTCCGACCGCCTGCGCGATAGGCCGCACGTCCTGCATGAGTTTGTCGAACTGCTCGAAGGAGAGCGACTGCGGGCCGTCTTTCAGCGCCTTTTCAGGGTTCGGGTGCGTCTCGATAATCAGACCGTCTGCCCCCGTCGCGACCGCGCCGAGGCTGACCGCACTGACCAGGCTGCGCTTGCCGGTCGCATGGGAGGGATCGGCGAAGATCGGCAGATGCGAAAGCTCCTTGATGGCGGCGATAGCGTTGATATCGAACGTGTTGCGCGTGTAGTTCTCGAAAGTGCGGATACCGCGCTCACAGAGGATGATCTCGTAGTTTCCCTGGCTGGCGATGTACTCCGCCGCCTGAAGCCACTCCTCAATGGTGCTGGCCCAGCCGCGCTTGAGCATGACGGGTTTGCGGGTCGTCCCCATTTCGCGCAGCAGCGAGTAGTTCGTCATGTTGCGCGTCCCGATCTGGTAGATGTCGGTGTATTTGCCGACCAGTTCCACATCTCGTGTATCCATGACCTCGGTGATGATGGGCAGGCCGGTCATGTCGCGGGCTTCGGCGAGCAGTTTCAGCCCCTCTTCGCCCATGCCGTGAAACGAGTACGGCGAGGTACTGGGCTTGAACGCGCCGCCACGCAGCACATGAGCGCCCATCGCCTTGACCCTTTTCGCGGTCTCGAAAAGCATTTCGGGCGATTCGACGGTGCAGGGGCCAGCCATGACGCAGAGAGTTCCGCCGCCGATCTGCACCCCACGTACATGGATGACGGTTCCCTCCGGTTTGAACGCCTTCCCGACGAGTTTGTAGGGCTTGAGAATCGGCACGACGCGCTCCACAAACGGCCACGCTTCGTACTGCTCGACCAGCCCCTCTTTGTCACGCTCCGGTGTCCCGATCACACCGACGATGGTGCGTTCCACGCCCTCGGAAAGATGCACTCCGTAACCGTGCGCTTGGAGGTCGGCGACAAGCGCTTCGCGTTGTGCGAGGGTAGCGCCCGGCTCCAGAATGATAATCACAGCAAAATCTCCTTTGATGTCCTGCAGCAGAAACAAAATCGTCGTTCATTATAGCACACCTCTCTGCCGCCCGACAAGGCAAACCGCCGCACCCCAACCCTTTAGAAAAGGCGGCTCGTTTTACAAAGGGCGGGCAAGATGTTATAATGACTCACCTTACGCAGACGAATATCGCGACGGACGAGGGGGCGACGGACTGAAGTCCCCGCTATATGACCTTCGGCCCAGTTTCCTTCGGAAACGTCTCTATTGTAAGGGCCATTCGCCGCGCTCAACAAATCTTGTCGCAATGGGTTTCGTCCGAAGGACGATCCGGCGAAGCCGCGTAGCGAGGGGTGTCAACCCTTTGCTGCAACTGGCAGGGACCCCAAGAACATTGCTCCGCTGTGAAAGGATTTTTCATGCCTGTAATACCGATGGACTATATAGAGGTGCCGAAACTGCTCACGGAGGAACAGGTACGCTTTTTCGTCGAGAACGGCTATCTGGTGGTGCCGGGACTGATGTCGGCTGAGGAGGTCGAAGAACTGCGGCAGGATACCATCAAAGTCGCACGGGGCGGCTATCCCTGCGATTCAATTCCGCCGGTGCCGCCGGAAACAAGCGACGATGCCGTGCTGCGAACCATCCTCTGCATTCATCAGCCGCACTATATCAGCCCGGTCATGGAGCGGTATATCCGGCATCCGAAAATCTGCGGCATTCTGAGCCAGATCACCGCCGCGCATCTGCCCTACTGGGACGGCAGTGTGAAATGTATGCAGTCCATGCTGTTCGTCAAGCCGCCACAGTTTCAGGGGCAGGCATGGCATCAGGACGAAATCTATATCCCCACCCGCGACCGCTCGCTGATAGGCGCATGGATCGCCCTCGACGACGCCACCATTGCCAATGGGTGCCTGTGGGTCGTTCCCGGTTCGCATCGCACCGGCTACCTTTACCCCCAGCATCCCCATAACAACCCCGACGAGTTCGACTTCGCCGCCGAAAGTTTCGGTTTCGACGAGTCACAGGAAGTTCCTGTCGAAGTGCCGACCGGATCGCTGGTCTTCTTCAACGGCTATCTGCTGCATCGCTCACGCAAAAATCGCAGCGAAGTCTATCGCCGTGTCCTGGTCAGCCACTACATGAATGCCTGGTCACTCCTGCCCTGGTCGCTCAAGGACGGCGAGACCGTCGCCGGTGCCGACCGGCGCAGTGTCGTTCCCGTCGCCGGAACCGACCCCTACGACTGGAAAGGCTACGACAACCCGCCCCAGAACGTCTGGCTTCGCAGCTGCAAGGCGACCGAGGCCGTCAAGTCTGCCGTAACCGCAGAGCCGGAATAACGCCTGTCCCAACCATCCCTTCTGCTGCCTGCGCGTCTCCGACAAACCACCATGACATCAGACGATTTCACTTCAAGCCCTCCCTCCGCTTCTCGCCGGGAGTTTCTCACCGCCCTCGCCGTTAATGCGGCAGCCATCCATGCGCCGACGCACGAACAGCCGGCAGGCAACGCCCTTCTTTTGCCGGAGGCTCCCTCCGGACTGATGTGCGAGTTAATGGCGACCCCGGAGCGCGTCGCCCTTACGAACTCCCGTCCGGTCTTCGCCTGGATCGTGGAGGATAGCGGCCTGAACGCCGTGCAGCGGGCCTACCAGATTCAGGTGTCCACCCTGCGTGACCCGTTGGAGCGAGGGCAGGCAGACCTCTGGGACAGCGGCAAGGTCAGCAGTGATGCCTCCTGCGGCGTGGTCTATGCGGGCAAGCCGCTGCCCGCCAATGCCAGCCTCTTCTGGAGAGTACGTACCTGGAACGCACACGGCGGTGTCTCCCCGTTCTCCGCCATACAGATGTTCCGTACAGGCGTCTTCGTCTCCCCGCGTACCGCTGTGCGCTATCCCATTGGGCATTCCGAGGTTCGGCCAGTCGCGGTAGTAGATCGAGGAGAGGGACGCTGGTTTCTCGATTTTGGCAAGGCCGCGTTCGGACGCTTAAGCCTGTCCGTGCCGCCGGGCAAGACGGGCCAGAAAATGACCGTCGCCCTGGGCGAGGCGCGAAAAGGGGAAAACAGCCTCAACGCACAGCCGGGCGGCTCCATTCGCTATCAAAAGGGCGCAGTCACATCGGCTGCGCCGTCCGTGCTGTTCCCCGAAAAGGTGATGCCCTTTCGCTATGCCGAAATCGAGGGGTATCCCGGCAGGCTGGACGCAGGTTCCGCTGTCCAGATCACCGACCACTATCCCTTCGACGACACTGCAGCCCATTTCCGCTGCTCCGACCCGGTGCTGAACGATGTATGGGAGCTGTGCAAATACAGCATCAAGGCCACCAGTTTCCTCGGCCTCTATATTGATGGGGATCGGGAGCGCAAGCCTTACGAGGCGGACGCCTACATCAATCAGCTTGGACACTACTGCGTAGATCGGGAGTACACGCTCGCCCGCTACAGCCATGAGTACCTTATGCGGCACGCGACATGGCCCACCGAATGGCCGCTGCATTCCGTCCTGATCGCCTGGAGCGACTATCTCTATACGGGAGACAGAAGTGCGCTCGCTCTCTACTATGACGATCTCAAGGCGAAGACTCTGACCGCGCTTGCCCGCGAGGACGGCCTTATCACCACCACGAAACCGATAACTAAAGAGTTTCTGGCCTCCATATACGCGCCACGTCTCCAGGATATTGTGGATTGGCCGGTCGCAGAGCGCGACGGATTCCAGTTCGGCGCAATCAATTCGGTCGTGAACGCCTTCCACTTCAAAGCGCTCGACCTGATGAGCCGGATTGCCGCTGTCCTGGGCCGCTCCGAAGATGTCCTCCTCTACCGTCAGAAGGCAGCCCGAGTCCGCACCGCGTTTGCCCGTACCTTTTACGATCCCACGCGGGGCTTCTACCGGGATGGCGAAGGAATCGAGCATTTTTCGCTTCATGCCAGTATGTTTGCGCTGGCCTTCGGCCTTGGCCCAACTCCGGACAGACTACCCGCGCTCCTGGCGTTGTTTCGGCAGAAAGGAATGGCTTGCAGCGTCTACGGGGCGCAGTATCTCCTGGAGGCCCTCTACAACATCGGGGCCGCTGACTACGCGCTGGAGCTGATGACGGCCCGGACGGAGCGAAGCTGGGCGCATATGCTCTATGACCTCGGCTCAACGATCACGCTGGAGGCATGGGACAAAAAATACAAGCCGAATCTGGACTGGAATCACGCCTGGGGAGCCGCGCCCGCCAACATTATCCCCCGCCGCCTGATGGGCATCACACCCGAAGAATCGTCCGCTGGTTTCCGCCATATCTCAATCCGACCCCAGCCAGCGAGACTGACGCAGGGAGAGATTCAACTCCCGACGATTGCCGGGCCTCTTCAGATGCGTTTCAACGCGGAACCGGGCAGATCGTTTCGGATGGAGATGCACCTGCCCGCCAATACGACGGCCAGCATCTTCGTACCCAATCTGGGAGCCGCGCCCCTTCTGGACGGCAAAAAAGCGAAGGGCGCTCTCGTGGAGCACTCCGGCTTCTGGCGGATAGACAATGTTGGAAGCGGGACGCACCGCGTGGAGAGCCTCCGTTAACTCCGCAGAGGACATCCCCACAGTAAAGGCCGGACAGAAAAGCCTCCGTCAGGTTCGCTGAGACCCCCTATAAGAAGCGAACACAAAACAGGGCGGGCGAACCTTCGGTTCGCCCGCCCTGAAGCCGCTGGCAAATGCCAGTCCTACTTGTTCTTACGGTTGTTCACGCGCTCCATGCGCTTCTTGTCCTCCATATGGGCGTCGTCCATTTTCTTCATGGAGGCGGACTCCTCGGCGAGGTGCTTCTTGCTGTAGTCCGTCCAGTGATAGAGATGCAGCGAACCGGGAGCCGCGAACGGGTAACCGATGGGGGCCGGGTCGAGGGCGCTGCCATCCATCATCGTCATTCCGTTTTCGTCGGTGAGCATATAGCCATCGCGCATAATCATCTCGTCATCATGCATCATTTTATCGTGCATCATCCGATCCCGCTTCTGGATGTTGTCCATTTTCGCCATCGAAGCGGATTCCTCGGCGAGGTGCTTCTTGCTGAAATCTGTCCAGTGGTAGAGATGCAGGCTGCCGGGCGCCGCGAAGGGGTAACCGATGGGGGCCGGATCAATCATTTTGCGGTCCATCATCATCATTCGGTCCGTCGCCGTCATCCCGTCTTCATCAGTGAGCATATAGCCGTCACGCATCATCATCTCGTCGTCGTGCATCATTTTATCGTGCATCTTCATGTCTTCGTGATGCATCATGTCCATTTTCGCCATAGACGTGGACTCTTCGACGATGCGCTTGTGGGTATAGTCGGTCCAGTGGTACAGGTGCAGAGAGCCGGGAGCGGCGAAAGGATAGCTCAATGGAGCCGGATCCATCATCATGTCGTCGTCGTCCATCATATCGCTTTGCGACATATTGTCGTGCATCATTTTTTTGTCGTTCATGCCCGACTGCGCCTGTGCGGAGCCAAGACAGACGCCCGTTAGAGCAAGACCGAGCAGGGTAGAGAGGGCAATTCGAGATCGGGTGTTCATCGCAGTGAGATTCTCCTTTTTCGTGGAAATCGTCAGCAAGCTGGCATCGCAGCCGGAACTGGCGAGTATTGTCTGCAAGCAGTCACAGACCCTTTCAGTAGGAACGTAAATGGAGGGCGTTTTGTTCCTCAATTTTCTCGCCCGGTTTGAGCCGCCCTGCGGTTTCGGTTTCGGCGGTTTTGCGGTATAGTCTTAGGCACAGGTGGGATGACGCTGACCGCTGCCCCGCCGCACCCGAATCGAAAGGAATTGCAGAGAGAATGGCTGAGATTGTCCCGTTTGCCGGTATCCACTACGACCCCGCCCGCGTTCCCATCGCTGAGGTCATCGCGCCCCCGTACGATGTCCTCTCCCCCGCGCAGCAGGAGGCTCTCTATGCGCGTCATCCCACCAACATCGTGCGGCTGATGCTCAACCGCGAACAGCCCGACGACAACGACAGCCACAACCGCTATACCCGCGCCGCCGACTTTCTGCACGCCTGCCTCGCAGACGGTACGCTGGTGAAGGACGACACGCCCGCTTTCTACGAGTATGTTCAGATTTTCGAGCATCCGCTGGAGCCAGAGCGCAAGATGGAGCGCCGGACGCTCTTTGTCGCGCTGAAACTGGAGCCTTACGAAAAGGGCGTTGTGCTGCCACACGAGGAGACTCATCCGAAGGCGAAAGCCGACCGCCTGAATCTGATGCGGGCTACCCACGCCAACCCGGAACCGATCTATGGCCTCTACGAAGACCCAACGCTTACCGTCGAGAAGAGCCTGAAGGCCCTGCGCCCTGCGGAGCCGCTCTTGAAAGCCTCGCTGCCCGGCAGGACGGGGCCGGAGGCGGAACAGCATCTGCTCTATCGCCACACCGACGCCTGCCTGCTGTCCGATCTGGAGGAGTTTTTCGCGTCGCGCCGCGTCTGGATCGCCGACGGGCATCACCGCTATGAGACGGGCCTGAACTATCGCAAGGAGGTACGGGCGGGCAATGAGTCCGGCCCCGCCATCCCCACCGACTATCTGCTGGTCGGGCTGAGCGCGTTTGAAGACCCCGGTCTGGTGGTTCTGCCGACACATCGTCTGGTAAAGAATATTTCCGCCGAGCGCATGGAGCAGCTTGTCTTGCAGTTGGATCGCTACTTTATCGTGCGGTCGCTGCCGCTGGCGGCGTTGCGAGCCTGGATACAGGAAGAGGTGCGCGGGGAGAAGCGCTTCGGTATTCTGACGCAGCAGGGCAGTTACGCGCTGACCCTGCGGGATGTGGCGCAGGCGGAAGCGGCCATGCAGCCGGGCCACTGCCCCGCCTGGCAGCATCTGGATGTGACGATTTTGCAGGCGCTGGTGCTGGATAGGACGCTCGGCATCTCCTGGCAGACGCTCGCACACACGCCCGATGTCGCCTATACCCGTGACGAGGCTGAGGCTGTCCAGAAAGTGCAATCCGGCGAGTTCCAACTGGCCTGCCTGCTCCAGAACCCGACCGTCACGGAAGTGCGTGATGTCGCCGCCGCCGGAGACAAGATGCCGCAGAAAAGCACCTTCTTCTATCCCAAGCTCTGGAGCGGGCTGCTGCTGCGGTCTCTGGAGGGGTAAGCAGACTTGCTCGGAGCCAAAGGAGATGGGTCGTGAAATGGCCGCTTAAACACAAGCAAAACGAAGGAGGAAGGGCCTGCCTCATTTTACGACAGGTTCTTTGAACTCGTTGGGGGAGAGCAGAACAGGAACGAGCGTTCCCTGATGGGCATCGTAACCGAGAATGTCGCCCCGATTGTTGATGTGCAGCGGATTGTCAATCCGCCTTGTGCTGCCCTGCGGTATCAGGGTGTTGACATCCGTGATCGCGCCGTTCTGATAGACGAACACGGTCGGTCCTCCCGCAGAAGCGTCCCTGCTGCCCAGTATCTGCCCGCTGTCGTTGATACTGACGGCATCCGAAAACGTGGCTCCGAGCAGGGTATTGAGGTCTATTGCCTGCCCGTTCTGCCAGAGGACGCTCTGATTTTGGCCCTGAATCGTATGCACACTCCCCAGCACCTGCCCCACGTTATTGATCGCCTGCGCGTATACGTACAGGCTGGCGCTTGCCGGCAACCTCGGAAGGAGAGTCGTAATCCCGTTCTGCAGGAGGGCAGCCGCAGCGAGGTTCGGCGCTATCGGCTGGTCAACCGTACCAGGCGCAGAGGCCCGCGCCCCGGAAGGCAGGAGGACGAAGTTCTGACCGTCAGTCAAAACCGAGCCTGCCACTACGCCCGCATCGTTGAGAGCATTTGCCGCACCGAAGTTATGCGGCAGGAGCGTGACTATCCCATTGTCCCAGAGGAAGTAGCCCTGACTGCTGATGCCGAGGACGACATTGGCGTTATTGATGGCAACCGGAACATAGTCCTGGTTGAGACCACTCATGGGGGCGGGGATTCCATTGCGCCAGAGGATCGGTGTGAACCCATCGAGACCGACAATGAGCCCGTTGTCGTTGATCGCGAGCGGCCTGACACTCTCGATGCCGCTATCGGTGGAGAGACGCGCCAGAGGAATCTGAACCCCGTTGGAGACCAGGAAGGGATGCCACGGCCACGGATAGAGGTCCGCGCCCGCGAGCAGACTGGACCATCCGATGACCTGCCCTCGATTGTTCATTCCGATCACATGAGCCGCCTGATCGCCGGGGAAGGGCGGTATCACCGTCAGGCTGTAGTGCGCCCCCGGCAGGCGGGTCAGCGGAACGCCTCCCGAACCTGCCTGGCTCGTGTTCGCGCCTCCTCCACCCCCACAGCCTGCCACCGCCAGCAGACCCAGCGCTGCCATCAGCAATGTTCGTCTTCGCATCTGTTTCTCTTTTCTGGAGGGAAATTAGCCGCCTCCCACCCCCAATTCTGGGGGAGCAGGCATTTTCATGGGATAGGTTACCCGCAGGGTATAGAAGGCTGGAGGGAAAGTGTGTGAATTGCGACCAAGCGGCCACCGGGAAAGACAGAGGCCCGGCGGGGGGGTGCCGGAAGCCAACGCACCCTATTATACGACACAGGCAGGCAGTTATTCCTTCTGATATATAGAATTTTTGGTGCAGCCCTCCGGCCAGTGAGCGTCTAACGGAAGAGATCGGGGAAGGCATCCAGTTCGGCACGTGTCGGCAGGGCGGGAATTGCGCCTTTGCGCGTCGTGGTCAATGCGCCGACCCGATTCGCCATCATCAAGGACACCCCAAGAGGCACAAGTTCCGGGGTATGAAGCGCCTCCGCTGTGGCGAGTTTATGCTCAATCAGGCCGACAAGCAGGGCCGCAGCAAAGCCGTCGCCTGCCCCGGTCGTGTCTATCGCCCGCACTTTTTCCACGGTCAGATGAATGCTCAGCCCTTTCCGCGCATACAGACTGCTGCCTTCTGCACCGCGTGTGACGGCCAGCAGTCCAATATTGGGATAGCGTTCCCGCAGGGTTTTCGCGAGCAGGTGGCGTTCTTCGTTCGAGACGCTTTCCGGCGGGAAGGCGCTGTCGCGGGACATCAGGAAGACCAGTTCCTCCTCGTTCACCTTGACGACATCGGCGTACTGCATCGCGCTGAGGATGGTCGTGCGGGCTTTTGCGAGGGACGGCCAGAGGGGCGGGCGCAGATTGGGGTCGTAGGAGACGAGCAGACCGGCGGCGCGGGCGGTTTCGACCGCCGCCAGCGTCGTGGTGCGGGCAGGCTGGTCTATCAGCGTGATGGAGCCGTAGTGGAAGATACGTCCCGCCTGAATGCGGGCGCGGTCCAGTTCGGATGGGGCATAGGTCATGTCCGCGCTCGGATTGCGGAAGAAGCAGAAGTCGCGTTCGCCCCCGGCCCCCAGCGAGACGAAGGCCAGCCCGGTGCGGTGACGGGGATCGAACACCATGCCGCCGGTGTCCACCCCCGCGCCCGCAAACGTCTGTTCCAGAAACCGCCCGAACGGATCATCGCCGACTTTGCCGAGAAACGCGCTCGACCGTCCCAGGCGAGCCACCCCGACCGCGACATTGGCGGGAGCGCCGCCGGGAGCGCGAAGAAAGCCGCTCGCTTCCCCGACCCCAACGCCACTCTCCGCCGCCACAAAGTCAATCAGCGCCTCGCCCAGACAGACAACTTCCGCCATGCTTCTCCTGATGGAACCCTATTTGTTGAAGAGCGTTTTCGCCGTTTCGTAGAGGTCCAGTGGCACCGTGCGGAGAACGCCAACGGCCTTTTCGATGTCTACGGCCACGATTTCGGTGCCGCGCACGGCGACCATCTTGCCGAAGTCTTTTTCATAGACGCACTGCGCGGCGCGGATGCCGAGGCGGGAGGCCAGCACACGGTCGAAGGCGCTGGGCGGGCCGCCGCGCTGAATGTGGCCGGTGACGGCGGAGCGCGTCTCGAAGCCCGTGCGCTTTTCGATCTCGGAAGCAATCGTTTCGCCGACGTTGCGGTCACTGAGAATGACGTGTCCGAACGAGTCCAGTTTGGCCTCCGATTCGTCCAGGTTCGGCAGTTCCACACCTTCCGAGGCGACCACGATGCCGTAGCCTTTGCGGGCATAGGCGACTTTCAGATGCTCGCACATGGCCTCGTAATCCAGAGGGACTTCGGGGAGCAGGATATAGTCCGCGCCGCCCGCAATGCCGGAGTAGAGCGCGACCCAGCCCGCATGACGGCCCATTACCTCCAGCACGATGACGCGGCTGTGGGAGCGGGCGGTATCGCGCAGGCGGTCTATCGCCTCGACATTGACGCCGACGGAGGTATCGAAGCCGAACGTATAGTCGGTTTCAGAGAGGTCGTTGTCCATCGTCTTGGGAACGCCGACGGTGGGAACGCCGTCTTTCCAGAGTTTGCTGGCGACGCCGAGGGTATCCTCGCCGCCGAGCGCGACGATGCAGTCAAAACCGAATTTCTGGATGTTCTCTTTGACCGCCGCAAGCTGCGCGGGGTCTTTGTAGGGGTTGGTGCGGGAGGAGCGCAGCATGGTGCCGCCCTGCGAGATGATCTCCTCGACCCGGCCCACTGTCAGCGGCTGCTCTTCGACAATGCCCTTGACCAGTCCCTTCCAGCCTTCGCGAATCCCCCAGACCTCAAAACCATAGTCCAGCGCTCGCATCACGAATCCGCGAATGGTGGGGTTCAAGCCGGGGCAGTCGCCGCCGCCCGTCAAAATTCCGATCTTCATTGGTCGTCACTCCGTCCTCGTCCGAGTCCCGGTTCCGACGTTCTGCCGGAACCAGCGTGAAGGTAAAATGGCAGTCGCGCTCCACCCAATGGGTGCTTGCGAGTCGCGCTGAAGTTTAGTCTACCCCAATTCTCACCGGAAAACGCCAGTCTCAGACAGTGGGCAGTCGCAGACGCAAGCACGGATACTTTTCCATCCAATTCGCCCCACCGAAACAGCCCCGTAAAGCGGTATACTTTAAAGCACATACCGGCGAGCCTGCTGCCAACATCTCCCTATCAGGAACTTTTTGTGACCGTTTTTCGCACCCGATTTCCCTGCCTCTCTCTCTCATGCCGTCGCTCCGTCCGGGAGGCTGTCCTGCCCCTGCTCGGACTGCTCAGTCTGGTGTCAGGGCGGCTGCCGGCGCAGAACGCTGTCCCTGCACAGGCAGGCAATCCATCGGTTGTGCCGCCTGCCGCCGGGCCGCGCCCGGAACTGCGCGTGGAGTTTTTCGGGGCGGAGCGTGGGTATGCCGTCGGGCGTGAGGAGGTTTCTGTCCTCTGTGTGCTGCACAATGTCGGGGCAGGAACGTTGCCTGCCAACACGGTGCGCCTCTACTGCTACCCGATGGTCGGCCTGGACTACACCTCCGGCGAGATCAAGCCGTTCGTGCCGGAACTCGCCCCGAACCAGTTCACCGCGTTTCGCTGGCGGCTGGCTCCCGGCAGCGCTCAGGGTACGCTGCTCACGGCGATCATGATTCAAAACGCTGGCGGCGGGAGCGCAGGCGCGGTTCCTGCGGGAATTTCTGCCGCGCCGCCTGTCGGGACGATGCCGCCTGCTGTCTCAGGACTGCCCCGCGCCGTTGTCGCCGCCATTCCGCATTTTCCCGTGCCGCCTGCGCTCGGCAATATTCGGGCCGGAACGCCTGCCGGGCCGGTGGCGATGGCGCATCCCGGCGAGGTCTGGGCTGCCAACGACCGCGTGTCGTTGCATCTGCGCCGCGCCAATGGAGCCGATCCAGTGCTGTCGCTGGCGGCGAAGGACGGCGCGGAGTGGCGCGTTCTCGCGACGGGTAGCCCTGTCCTCGAACTGAACTCCTGTGAGGACGGACAGAAAGCCTGGTGGCAGCGGTTCAACTGGCGCACCGCTGTCGTGCATTCCAGCCGGGACGAGGGCGCCGTGACGCTGAACGGGTCGGCGGGCAGTCTGTGGGAAGTGGAGTGGAGCGCCACAGTGCGCCGCGATACCGGAGTCATCGAAGGCCGGGTTCGCCTCACCGCCCGGCAGAACGTCCGGCTGTTCGGAATGCGTCTGCCCCGTCTGCTCGTTCAGACCGAGTCACCGGGCGGTGGTCTGGGCCGCGCCGACGGCAAGGCTATCGCTCTGCCGCCGGACGAGCCTTCCGTCGCCGAGACCCCGCGCCTTGCCGCCGCGCATCGGGGTGGGGTGACGTTCGGGCTGGCCTGGCCGTCCCGTCCGCCGCTGGAGGGCTGGATAGATGAACCTGTACCCGCCGGAGAGTCGCATCTCGCGCCGCTGCTGGGCGGAGGCTGGATGGCCCCTGAGCGCGGCGACCTAATACTGGCAGGGGCAAGTGTCGAGATTTCGTTCCGTCTCTTCGTCTTCGCGCCGAGTGGGATGGTGCGCGACGCCCTGCGTTTCGCCCTGCCCTGAAAGCCTGAAATCGCCATGCCCACAGCACCGCCGTCGCTGACGGTTCGCGCCTTTGCGAAAATCAACCTGACCCTCGACGTGTTCAGCAAACGCGCTGACGGCTACCATAGCCTCGCCTCCGTCATGCAGACCATCTCGCTGCACGACACGCTGACGCTGACCCGCCGCGCCGAACCGGGAATCGCCTTCACCTGTGACGCCCCGGACGGTGTGGACGTGCCTGCCGATGCCACCAATCTGGCCTATCGCGCCGCGCAGTCCGCGCTGGAGGCGGCAGCACAGGCAGGAAAGACCGCTCGGGAAGGCGTGACACTGCACCTTGTGAAGCGAATCCCGGCGCAAGCGGGGCTGGGTGGAGGCAGCAGCGATGCCGCCGCCGCGCTGGTCGGTGTCAACGCGCTGCTGGGGCTGGAACTCTCCCGCGACGCCCTGCATGAGTGCGCTGCCGCACTCGGCTCCGACGTGCCGTTCTTTCTGATGGGCGGAACGGCGACCGCACGGGGCCGGGGCGAGAACCTGACCGCGCTGCCCGACGCGCCGCCCTGCTGTCTCGTTATCGTCAAGCCGGAGGAGAACGTTTCGACCGGCTGGGCGTACAGTCAACTGGATGCCGTGACCGACCGGGCTTCGCATCGCGCCACCAAACGGCTGGAAGAGGCCCTGAAGGCCGACGACCGCGAGCGTCTGCTGGCGTTTCAGAGCAACGACTTTGAACTGCCGGTCTTCACCCATTTTCCGCGTCTGGCCTGGCTGCACGACGAACTGCGGATGGCGGGGGCACTGACCGCCCATCTCTGCGGCAGCGGCTCCGCGCTCTATGCGGTGGCCCCGGACGGCCCCTCTGCACAGCGCATCGCCGCGCATTTTGAAGGCCGCTATCCGCACGTTGCCATAGCGCGAAGTCTGACGCGGGCCGAATCCGATCCCCTGGGAGGGAACCTCTTATGAGCGATAGCGTCGTTCCCGGCCCTGTGCCGGTGGTCGTTCTGGCGGGCGGCAAGGCCAGTGTCGAGATGGAGGCCGCTACCGGCGCAACAAGCCGCGCCCTCATCAAGTTCGGCGACAAGACTTTGCTGGAGCGTGTGGTAGAATCGCTGCGGGCCTCCGAACCCTGTGGCTCCATCACCGTCATCGGCAAGATGCCGCCGAGCGACGGCTATACGCGCCTGCCCGACCGGGGCGATTTTGTCTCCAACCTCATGTCCGGCGTGATGGCCTATGAAGACGAGCCTTTCGTGCTTGTCTGCACCTCCGATCTGCCGTTCCTGAACACCGAGTGCGTCACCGATTTCGTGAACGGTTCCATAGAGAAGGCCCGTCAGACCGGGGCGAGTCTCATCTATCCTATCGTCCCGGTCTCCCGCTGTACGGCCCGCTTTCCCGGCATGAAGCGCACGGCCCTGAAGCTCAAAGAGGACCGCTTTACGGGCGGCAACCTGATGCTTGCCCGCCCGCAGTTCCTCATCAGTCAGCGGCAGCGCATCTCCGATTCCTATCGCGCCCGCAAAAGCCCGCTCCGCCTGGCGAATATGCTCGGATGGGATATGCTTTTCCGGCTCTTCTTTTCACAGACAGTGGCTCCGGGCCTGCTCGACCTGCCGATGCTCGAAACACGTGTCTCGCAGTTGATCGCCGGGCCTGCACGAGTCTATATCTCCGGCTTTCCCGAAATCGCCACCGACCTGGATCGGCCTTCGGAAGTGGAGATTGTACGGGACTTTGTCCGTGTCCTCGACTCCGGAGGCAGCCTTGCCGACCTGCCGGAGGTGGAGATGCCGACTAGCGAAACGGCAGCCAAACCTCCCCTTCGCAAAAAAATCGTTCGGCCTGCCGCAAAGAAAGTTGCTGCGAAGTCCACACTGAAAGGGAAAACGAGTGTCCGAAAACGTATCCCCTGATTTTGCGCCGATGCGGGAGTTCGTGCAGGAGTTGGAAACCCGGTGCGGAGGCCTGATCTGCTTCGCTTTTACCGACTTTCAGACAGGCACGACGCAGCGCTATCGTGCTGACCACCTGTGCCAGACCGCGAGCATCATCAAACTCCCTATTCTTGTCCATGCCGCGCTGGCCGTGCGCGAAGGGCAGAAGCGCTGGGACGAAAAACTGCGCCTGACCGATGGCGAGAAGGTTGGCGGCTCCGGGGTGCTGACGCAGCTTACCTCCGGCCTGGAGATAAGCCTGCGTGACCTCTGTGTCCTGATGACCGTCGTCTCCGATAACACCGCAACCAACATGGTCATCGCGCATCTGGGCGTCGAACCCGTCAATGCGCGGATGCGGAGCCTCGGCCTGCCCCTCACTACGCTTTACCGAAAATCCTATTCGTCAGACAGCGATTCGTTCGATGTCGAGGCCAGCCGCGTCTACGGTCTCGGCAGAACGACCGCGCAGGAGATGCTGGACCTGTTGACGCTGCTGGCGGAGGGCAAGATCGGAGATGCGGAGACCAGCCGGGAGATTCTCACGATGATGGAGGCGCAGATGTATCGGGACGCCATTCCCCGCTATCTGCCCGAAGACTGGAAGTATGCGGGCAAAACCGGAGCGATCAACGCCGTCCGCAACGATGTCGCTCTCGTCACCGCGCCGGACGGCAGACGCTTCGCGCTCTCGCTCTTCTGTCAGCAGATGCCCGTCAGCCTCTGGACACCGGACAATCCCGGCCTGCTGGCGCTGGCCGAACTGACGCGCTGGCTGCTGCTGGAACGCACCTGAACCGATTTCAGGTACAATAAACCGCTATGCGACTCTTAACTCTGCTGAAAAGCAAAATCCATCGTGCGACCGTGACGGAAGCGGACGTGAACTATATCGGCAGCATCACCATTGACCGTGATCTGATTGACCGGACGGGGCTGGTGCCGGGCGAGTTGGTTCATGTCTGGAATGTGGACAACGGCGAACGATTTGAGACCTACGTCCTTGAAGGCGAAGCGAATTCCGGTGTCATTGTCGTCAATGGAGCGGCAGCGCATCGGGTGAAGGTGGGGCATCGCGTGATTATCACCGCGTTCTGCCTCTCCGATGAACCGGTGCTGGCCCGCGCTATTCTGGTGGACGAGCGCAACCGTTTCGTCCGCGACCTTTAGCCTGATTTCGTTTGCCAGAGAGGAATGCGCTCATGCGGCTGTTCGGTCTACAGCGGGAGGCGACCCGCGCCGGGGACGAACCCCTTATCTACGCGATTGCCGACGTTCACGGACAGATCACCATGTTGCGGGCCATGCTTGACCTGTTGAAGGAGCAGCCCCTGCGCGATGAGGACACCCTGCTCTTCCTCGGCGACTATGTGGATCGCGGCGAAGATTCGTGCGGCACGATGGAAATCCTGCTGGAACTCCAGCGGGAGCGGCCCAACACCATCTTTCTGCGCGGCAACCATGAGCAGTTGATGCTGGATGCCCGCAGCAGCGAGCCGCCCCGGCAGGGCGCGACCCCTGATTCGTTCCTGCTCTCCGACGCCACCCTGCTCTGGTTTCAGAACGGCGGTGAGGACACCCTCTACTCCTACAAAGCCGATTTGGACGATGAGGAGTATTTGCACTGGTGGGAGTTGATCCCGGACTCACACTGGGAGTTTCTGGAAGCCACGCGGCTTGAGTACGCCACCCCGCGCTATTTCTTCGTTCACGCCGGGCTGCTGCCGAAGGGCAAGATGTGGGAGGGACAGGCGCACGGCATGGACGAGCGGCTGTGGATACGCGAACCCTTTCTCTCCAGCAAAGACGATTTCGACGGGAAAATCGTCGTTTTCGGACACACCCCCACGCAGCGCCCGCTGATCGAGCGCAACAAACTCGGGCTGGACACGGGCGCGGTTTTCGGAGGCCCCCTGACTGCCGCCGCCCTCAGCCCCAACCCCGGACGCCGTCCCCCTGCCCCCCGCATTCTTCAGGTGGCCCATGCCGCCCGCAGCAACTTCGACCCGCGCTAACGGAAGGAGAAACCCATGCAGTACCGATTCGGAACGGCCTTGCTCATCGCCCTGGCATTGACGCGAGGGCTTGCGGCGACCGCCCAGCAACCTCAGCAGGCGCAGCCCGGAACGCAGCAGCCCCAGGCATTCGAGAAACAGGTCGTCAAAACCCTCAGCCTGAAATATCTGCTCTACCTGCCAAAGGAGTACGGCAAAGAGGCCGATAAGAAGTGGCCTGTCCTGGTCTTTCTGCACGGCTCCGGGGAGCGCGGCAGTGATCTGGAAAAAGTCAAAACGCACGGCCCGCCGAAGCTGATTGCGGCGGGCAAGGAGATGCCGTTTATCGTCGTCTCCCCGCAGGCTCCGCTCAACGGCAGAGGCTGGGAGACGGATACCCTGAACGGAATGCTGGACGAAGTGATGACGAAGTACAGCGCCGACCCGGAGCGCGTCTATCTGACCGGGCTGAGCATGGGCGGCGGGGGAACCTGGCAATGGGCAACCACCAGTCCGGAGCGGTTCGCCGCCATTGCGCCCATCTGCGGCTTTGGCTCCCCGTTCTCCACGCGCCGCCTCAAGAACGTTCCCGCCTGGGTCTTTCATGGCGGCAAAGACCCGACCGTTCCCGTCAACGAGGCCAACATGATGGTGGACGCGATGAAGGCCAACGGCGGCGATGTCAAACTCACTATCTACCCCGATGCCGGCCACGACTCCTGGACAGAGACCTACAACAACCCGGAACTCTACACCTGGTTCCTCTCCCACACCCGCCACGCCCCCAACCCTGAGAAGAAGCCGTAGCCGTTTACTTCCTCCTCCAGCCCCCTTCTCCCCTGAAAGCCCGGGAGAAGGGGGCTTTTGTTGTGCAGCGCCGTTGCTGCCGCCCCTCTCACGGCTTTTGCGGATGCCTCTCTACAAAAAAAACGCTATGCATTGTCCAATTCTTCTTACTCGCGCTGTTCTGATTAGTGTGGAAGAGGACTGCTGAGCCTTTTTCAAAAGTCGGCTGTCGCCGTGGTTGGTTTGTCCGCCAAGAATGCCACAGAGCGGGTTGATCGTCGATTTTACTGACAAACAGACGCCAATCTCGCCTTTTCCTGACAAAAGACGTCTCGGCAGACGTGT
>JBBRLP010000066.1:0-29581 GCA_038231295.1 Chthonomonadales bacterium | reverse complement strand
TCTCGTCGAACGCTTCGAAAGTGACCTCCAGAACGTCCTCATCCGCCTCGAAAATCAGTTCAAACGATGCCATACCGTGTTCTCTCCACCTCTGAAAGCGGACGGTTCTGCCCGTCAAGACGTCTGTTTTGTAGCCTGTCGGTAGTGTAGCACAGCCTCTTTGCGCCTGTCAAACGCAGACTATTTTGAATGCGGTCAGGAACAGGGTACAATAGACCATCCTCTGAATGGTGTCGCGCTGTCTGACTCAGGAGACTGTTTATGCTGAAAGCGATCCCCCCGTTCTCGCTGCCGTATTCGACCGAGCAGATGCTCGAACATTTTTGCAGTCGTGAAGACTTGGACCGTGTTTTCGATCTCGCGCAGGAGACTCTGCGCCGCAACCCCCATCACCTCCCTTCCTACGATGCGCTCGGCGCGGCCTATTTTCAGCGCGGTGATGTCGGCGCGGCGCTGCGCGTCCTCAGCACGCTGATTCGCCTGGATCCGCTGAATCCCGTCCATCATTTCAAAAAGGCGCTGCTCTGCCAGCATCAGGGAGAGATCATGCTGGCGGTGGAGGCGTTCGTCGAAGTGTGCCGCATCGAGCCGGAAGGGCCGTATGCAGACGCGGCGCGGGACTGTCTCTACACGCTCGATATGCACCAGATGCAGCAGATATTCGTGCTGGCCGTAGACGATCTGGTGTTTCGGACGCAGGTGCTGCGGGACCCGGAGAAAGCGGTTTCGGAGCGGGGCTATCTCCTCAGTCCTTCGGGCAATCAGATGCTTCACGGTTTTCTGCTCGACATGCTGACGGAGTGTCCGTATGAGTGCCGTCCCGCCGTCTACAACTGACTCTCCCCTGCCGCCCGTATCCCTCTCCGTGTCTCCTTCGCTCGACGCCCGGCAGCGACTGCGCGGTCTGCTCACCGAGGCGCGTACCGGCAAACGGACGTTGGTGATGGGAGTGCTGAACGTGACGCCGGATTCGTTTTCGGACGGCGGACGGTTTCTGGCACAGGAGGAAGCCGTGGCCCATGCTCGCCGTATGGTGGCGGAGGGTGCGGACATTCTGGACATCGGCGGCGAGTCTACCCGCCCCGCGACCTTTCGGACGCACAGCCCGCTGGATGCAGAGGAGGAGTTGCGGCGTATCCTGCCTGTCATCGAGGCGTTGACGGCGGAGATGCCCGGCGTCCCGATCTCGGTGGATACCTATAAGGCGGCGGTCGCACAAAAAGCCATTGAGGCGGGCGCGGAGCTGGTCAACGACATCAGCGCGATGCGGGCCGACCCGGAGATGGCGGCGACGGTGGCCGAACTGCGTGTTCCGGTCTGCCTGATGCACCTGCTCGGCCTGCCCACCGCGATTCCCGCCCACCCGGAGTACGGCGATGTCGTGCGGGAGGTGCGGGCGCATCTGTGTGAGCGGGCGGCGGCGGCAGTGCAGGCAGGAATTGCCCCGGAGAACATCGTCCTTGATCCCGGTATCGGCTTCGGCAAGACGGTGGCGCAGAACCTGGAACTGCTGCGGCGGCTGCGCGAACTGACTACCCCGGACTATCCGCTGCTCGTCGGCGCTTCGCGCAAATCCACGATTGGAAAAGTGTTGGGCGACCTGCCGCCCGAAGATAGGCTGGAAGGCACGGCGGCGGCGGTCGCTCTCTCCATTGCGAACGGCGCAGCCATCGTGCGTGTCCACGATGTGCAGGCCATGAGCCGCGTCGCACGAATGGCGGATGCCATCGTGCGCGGCTGGCCGTAACCCCGTTTGCGAGGGGGATTAACTCACCTTACGCAGGCGAATATCGCGACGGACGAGGGGGCGACGGACTGAAGTCCCCGCTATTTGACCTTCGGCCCAGTTTCCTTCGGAAACGTCCAGGGTGTGAGGGCCACTCCTCGCGCTCAACAAATCTTGTCACGTTGGGTTTCGTCCGAAGGACGATCCGCCGCAGGCGCGTAGCGAGTGGTGTCAACCCTTTGCTTCCCTCAGCAGGCAAACGCTATGTTCGTCAGCGTAAGGTTAAGTGAAGTAAAGGCTGTGTTATGAGAATGATTGAGGTTCCGGTTTTGCGGGCGACTCCTGTGGCGCGGCTGGTGGAGGTCTTCTCCTCTATTCAGGGCGAAGGTGTTCTGGTAGGGCATCGGCAGGTGTTTGTCCGCACGTATGGCTGTAACCTGCGCTGTACCTACTGCGACAGCCCGGAGACCCTGAAAGAATCCGGCTCTCCCGCGCTGTGTCGCGTCGAGACGACGCCCGGCTCGTGGCAGTTTCGCACGATTGCCAATCCTGTTCCTCTCCCCGACCTGACCGCTATCGTGCGCGGCTATCTGGCCGAGCCGCACCATTCCCTCTCGATTACGGGCGGAGAACCGCTGCTTCACGCCGCCTTTTTTCAAAACTGGCTGCCGGAAGTCCGCGCACTCGGCCTCAAAATCTTTCTGGAGACGAACGGGATGTTGCCGGAGCATCTGCGCCGCCTGCTGCCGCTACTCGATTATGTCTCGATGGACTTCAAAGCGCCGAGCGCGACCGGCCTCTCCGCCGCGCAGACCTGGGAGCGGCATCGGGAGTTCCTGAATGTGGCGCAGGCGGCCAACGTGTATGCCAAGTTCGTCGTCACGCCCTCCACGACCGAAGCGGAACTCGACGCCGTGATCGAGACCATCGCCTCTGTCAATGCTTCTATTCCCCTTATCCTCCAGCCTGTTACCCCGTTCGGTTACGAACCCCTCCCCACCGATCCTGCCCGGATGATCGCCTTCCATGCCCGCGCCGCTCGCCGTCTGGACGAGGTGCGCGTCATTCCCCAGACCCATAAAATGATGCACCTGCTCTGAACGGCGCACGGCATGAAACTTTCGCGCCGGGGCTTTTCGAGGCAAACTTGGGACGGGCGTAACATTTCCCCGGAATTTCCGTATTAACGATATACGTGGTCGCGCTGTGGGCCTGACGAAGGCGCGAGCGGAAGGGATCAAGGGATGTTCCGTACGGGAGCCACAAAAGCGACGCGGGGGGAGAAGAAGGTCGGGAGCAAGGCGGGAGCGCCGGGAACCGGGAAACTGCAAGGCCGGCAAACCGGTAAAAGCCCGAAACGATTGTCCCCGGACATGGGAGGCGATGTTACCGATATGGATACGATGCACATGCGTCGCCTGATAGACGAATTTTGCCCGGAGAGCGAAGAGGGAACACGTCTGCGGCGACAGATCGAGAGTCGCGAGGTTTCGCCCGCAGAACACCGTCTGCGTTCGCTCGCACAGCAGCATACCGTCTCGTCACTACCGGAACCGGCAGTCCCCGGACTGAGTCCGAGCGGCAGGCCTGTCCTGCTGACACCCTGCCAGGAGATCATCCTGGCGCGTCGGGCGGAGACCGGGGATCAGCACGCCAAAGATATTCTGGTCACCAGCAATATGCGCCTCGTCAACTCCATCGCGCAGCGCTATCAGGGACGCGGACTGCCGCTGGAAGACCTGATACAGGAGGGTGTCATCGGGCTGATTCGGGCGACCGACAAGTACAACTGGCGGCGCGGGTTCCGGTTCAGCACCTATGCGACTCCCTGGATTCGGCAGACCATCCTTCGGGCGCTCGCCAACTCCGGGCGCAGTATTCGCCTGCCTGCCTATGTCGTGGACAACATCGCCCGCATCGCCCGCCTGCGCGGGGAACTGGAAGGGCGGCTGGGACGGCAGCCGACTCGCGCCGAACTCGCCCAGTCCGCCGCCATGACCGAAGAGCAGTTGACGGACCTCCTCCAGAGCATGGTCGAACCGGCCTCGCTGGACGCGCCGCTTGGAGAGGATGGCGACCGCAATCTGGCCGACGTGATTCCCTCGGAAGAGTATGCCAGCCCCTCGGCGCGGGTCTTCCGTCGTGCCGTGCAGGAAGAGGTCGTCCGCGCCCTGCATAGCCTGACACCTCGCGAACAGGACGTACTGCGCCTGCGCTTCGGACTGGAAGGCAACGAGCCGCACACCCTGGAAGAGATCGGCAAATCCCTCCATCTGACCCGCGAACGCGCCCGCCAGATCGAGATCCAGGCTCTGGAAAAGCTGCGTGGCAACCCCGCCGGACAGATGCTTCGCGAAACCCTCCAGGCCGCCTGACCCCCAGAAGAGAGCAACTGCCCCGGAACAGGGCAGTCACTCCAAACAATCACGGGACGCGACAGATTCTCATCTGTCGCGTCCTTACTCTATGCGGCTTTTTCCTGCCGGGGGTTTCAATCTCCGGCCAACCCCACAGGGTAGATATGCTATAATGTAGGTTCATGACCACTGCCCCAATGGGCCGTTCTTCACTTGTGAACGGCGTCTGGAAAAGAGAGTTTTCGTTATGGCGTTATCCCGGGAAGAGGTACGGAAAGTCGCGTTGCTGGCACGGTTGGAACTCACGGACGACGAGATCGAGTCGCAGGCCAAACACCTGAACGATCTGCTCGAACAATTCGAGCGGCTAGAGGGGCTGGACGTGACCGGTATCGAGCCGACCTCACACTCCATTCGCATTGTCAACGTCCTGCGGGAAGACCGCATGAAGCCGTCGCTGACCCGTGCGGAGGTCCTTGCCAACGCGCCCGAAGCCCGCGATGGCTGCTTCGTCGTGCCGCGCATTGTCGCCGACTGAACCGAAGCCGAGGGAAGAGAAAAGGTGTCTACGCATTTGTCTGAACTCATCGAATTGACCGTCCACGAGGCGGCGGAACGCATGGCGCGGGGCGAGTTCTCCGCAAAGGAACTGACCCAGGCGACGCTGGCGCGTATTGAGGCCGTTGAGCCGCAGGTGCAGGCGTTTCTGACGACTACGGGCGAGTCCGCGCTGCAAGAAGCGGCTGCTGTGGATGAGCGCAGAGCGCGGGGCGAAGCCCTCCCGCCGCTCGCCGGAATCCCCTATGCCCTCAAGGACAACCTCTGCACGACGGGTATCAAGACCACCGCAGGCTCGAAAATCCTCTATAACTTTCTCCCGCCCTACGATGCAACGGTCGTCACGCGGCTGAAGGCAGCGGGCGCGGTCATGGTCGGGAAGGCCAACTGCGACGAGTTCGCGATGGGTTCCTCCACCGAGAACTCCGGTTTCCATACCACCCGCAACCCCTGGGACCTGGAGCGGGTGCCGGGCGGCTCATCGGGCGGTTCGGCGGCGGCGGTCGCGGCGCGGGAGTGCCTGGTCGCGCTCGGCTCCGATACCGGCGGCTCCATCCGGCAGCCCGCCGCTCTCTGCGGCGTCGTCGGGATGAAGCCCACCTACGGGCGCATCAGCCGCTCCGGTCTCATCGCCTACGCCTCTTCGCTGGATCAGATCGGGCCGTTCGGCAAGGATGTCACCGACTGTGCCCTGCTGCTCAGCGCCATTGCCGGACACGATCCGCTCGACTCTACCGCCGCCGACCTGCCCGTTCCCGATTTTGCCACTGCCTGCCGCGCCAGCGTCAAGGGGCTGCGAATCGGTATTCCGAAGGAGTATTTCGGACAGGGCGTGACGCCGGAAGTCAGCGCCCTGGTGCAGGCGGCTATCGCGAAACTGACCGAACTGGGCGCGACAGCGGAAGAGTGTTCCCTGCCCTACACCGAATTCGCCCTCGCCGCTTACTACGTCATCGCCCCCGCCGAGGCCAGCAGCAACCTGGCCCGCTTCGATGGCGTGAAGTACGGGCTGCGAACAAAAGAACTCGCCGGACATATCGGCCTGACCGAAAAGACCCGCGACGAAGGCTTCGGCGCGGAGGTCAAGCAGCGCATCATGATCGGAACCTACGCCCTCTCCGCAGGCTACTACGACGCCTACTACAAGCGAGCGCAGCAGGTGCGTACCCTCATCCGCCGCGACTTTGACCGGGCTTTCGAGACATTCGATGTCCTGCTGACCCCGACCGCGCCCGGCCCGGCCTTCAAAATCGGCGAAAAATCCGACCCGCTGGAGATGAAGCTCGCCGATGTCTGCACCATTCCCGTCAACATGGCGGGCCTGCCCGGCCTCTCGCTGCCCTGCGGCTTCATCAATGGCCTGCCCGTCGGCTTGCAACTGATCGGCAAAGCCTTTGACGAGGAGACCCTTTTCCGCGCTGCCTACACCTACGAACAGGCTACCGAATGGCACAAACAGAAACCAGCGTTGTGAGTCTCTCTATCCGCCCCGCGACCGAGACCGACCTGCCCGCCATCCTCGCCATCTACAACGAGGCCGTGCTGAATACTGCCGCGACCGCCGACTACGCGCCGAGTACCCTCGAGTCGCGAACCGCCTGGTACGAGGAACGAAGACAGAAAAACCTGCCTGTCTTCGTCGCAGTGTCAGACGGGCAGATTGTCGGATGGAGTTCGCTCAGTCCCTATCATGCCCGCATCGGCTACCGTTTCAGCGCTGAAGTTTCTATCTACGTCGCGGCGGCGTCACGCGGACAGGGAGTCGGAAAAAGGCTGTTGCCGCCGCTCATCGAAGCCGGAACAGAACGCGGCCTGCACGTCCTGATTGCCAGCATAGACAGCGAGAACGAAGCCAGTATCCGCCTTCACGCCGCGCAGGGCTTCACTAAATGCGGTGAACTGCATGAGGTCTACACGAAATTCGGACGCTGGCTCGGCGTCGTCTATATGGAGCGGCGTCTCTCTAGCGACCCGGCACCACCTATGCACTAAAAGAAAAGACCCACCATCCGATTCGCTCGTTGAGGATAAGCAAGACGTGGCTCGAACCGTATTCATCAATTCCTATTTTCTCCAGCGGTTCTGGCTGGCGCTACTGCTGCTGGCGGCTTCGCGGGGCGCGGACGCCGCCATTACGGTTGCCAATATCCGGGAAGGGGAGACGATACGCTATCCGGTTGCGTTTCTGCGGGGTACGGCGAATGGCCCCGGCGAGCTGCGCGTCCTTAATCGGGATAACAGCCGCCCGGACGGTACGAACTCCGTTCCGGTCGAAGCGGGTGCCTTCAAGGTTCTGGTAGAGCTTCAGCCGGGGCTGAATCATCTGGAACTGACGGCGGGGACACAACGGACGGCTTTTACGCTGACTTATCGTCCGATGACGACGCCCTATCGGGTCAATGTGCTGTATGTCGGGGCCTCCGATGGGGAGATGAAATACCCCACCGAGCGGGACGACGATCCGCAGAACGTTGCCGACCGGCTGGACACCGCTCTGAAACTGATGCAGACTTTTACGGCGGAACGGCTGCACGACGCGGGTTTCGAGCGCAGGACCTTTCCCCTGGATTTTCAGCCATCTGGCAGGATCGTCGTGCATACCCTGCGCTTCCCGGCGAAGGCGGAAGAGCTGAAGAAATTCGACTCGAATGCCCTCTGGCAGAAATACTATCCCTGGACGGGTCAGCAGTTCAACGAAGACAAAAACAAGTGCCTGGTCATCACCCTTTATGTCGGCGGGGCGCTGGGCGCGGGACATCAGGCGATGTTTGGAGCGTATGGGCTGCACGTCTGGCCATCCAGTATTCGGGACGCCTATCGCGCTTTCACCGACACCACTCCCGTCAATCCGGCGCGAGTGTCGGACGACAGCGTGGGGCGCAGCGTGGCGTGGGGGCTGGCGGCGACGACGATGGGAGCCGCGCTGCACGAACTCGGGCATACGTTCGGGCTGGAGCATTCGCCGGACGGCGAGAGCATTATGTCGCGGGGCTTCGACCATTTCAACCGTTTCTTCACCGTCGTCGAGCAGCCAAGCCGTCTGACGCCGTCTCCGACCGCGTTTGCCGATACCGCTGTCGCGCAGTGGGAAGCGCCGTATGCCGCCCGTCTGAGCGTCAATCCCTGGTTTCAGCCCGACCCGCCGACCGCGCTGACGGCCCGCCCGCCTCAGATTCGCTATGAGGCGAAAACGCAGACCGTTGTAATAACCGCATCGTATGGGGTGCGCGTTATCGAGTTCAAGCCGCCGCTTGATCGGCCCGATTCGACGCCGCGCAGTGGGCAGTACAAGCTGTTTCTGAACGGGGGGCCGCTGACTCTGCGCTATAGCCGTGCGGAGGCGCGGATGCTGGCGGGCAGTCCTGCCGGAGCCGAGATTGCCGTCACCGACACGCAGGGCAACACGATTATCGTCAACGAGGCCACCCTGAACGGCAGTGCGGACGGTCTGTTCGATGCCGCCAACGACTTCTACGCTCCCAATAATCCGAACGGATCCTGGAGCTACGGCCTCTACTCCGCAGACCCGAAACCCAACCCGCTCTCTTTTCAAGAGTACAAAGAGTGGGTCAAGGGAACGGAGGGGGTGGACGTTCGCCGCTATCCCGGCAACGTGGACCCGAACGTGGTGCATAACGCGGTCGGCAAAACGGTGACGCAGCAGACGATTACCTGGGAGCCGAACGCGCTGACGCTGCACCCAAGCTGGCAGGGTTTTTTCAGTGTGGTGCGCTGGAAGTGTCCGCGTGAGGGCAAATACCGTATCGAGGGCGCGTTTCAGGGGGCGGACGCGAAGCCGACCACGACCGACGTTCACGTTTTCTACGGCGTCAACCCGCTCTTCGAGGATTTTGTCGAGGGTTTCGGCGCGGGGAGCGCGAAACGTTTCAGCCAGACCATCACGATCAAACAGAACGAAACGGTGGATTTCGTCGTCGGCTGGGGCCGCAACCGCACCAACATAAACGATACCACCGCACTGGACGCGAAGATTATCTTTCTGCCCTGAACGCCGGAGCGCGACAGCAGCCATAGAGGATGAGGAGTTTGTAAACGAATGCCTGAGTATGAACCCGTTGTCGGTATGGAGTGCCACGCCGAACTGCTGACGGAGAGCAAGATGTTCTGCGGCTGCAAGAATGCGTTCGGCGGCGAGCCGAACACCCGCTGCTGCCCCGTCTGCCTCGGAATGCCCGGTTCGCTGCCTGTGATGAATCGCACGGCGGTCGAACACGTGATGCGGACGGCGCTGGCCCTCAACTGTCAGATCAACCCCATTGCCAAGTTCGACCGCAAGAACTATTTTTATCCTGATCTGCCGAAAGGCTATCAGATCAGCGAATACGACTTCCCGATAGGCGTCACGGGCTGGCTGGACATCGAGGTGAGCGGGGAAACGAAACGCATTCATATCCGGCGCGTCCATCTGGAAGAGGATACCGGCAAACTGTTTCATGTCCTCGGCGACGAGAGTTACGTAGACCTGAACCGCAGTGGCGTTCCGCTCATGGAGATCGTCACGGAGTTCCCGCCCGACATCCACTCTTCGGACGAGGCCAAAGCCTACCTCGTCAAACTGCGGGCGATCCTGACCTTTATCGGGGTCTGCGACGGCAAAATGGAGGAGGGTTCGCTGCGCTGTGAGCCGAACGTCTCCATTCGCGTCAAGGGTTCGGACACCTTCGGGACCAAGACGGAGATCAAGAACCTGAACTCGTTCCGGGCCGTGCAGCGCGGGATCGAGTACGAGTGTGAGCGGCAGGCGAATCTGCTGGAGCGCGGAGAGCGCATCCCGCAGGAGACTCGCGGCTGGAACGACACCAAACAGCAGACCTTCTCGCAGCGCTCCAAAGAGGGCGAGCAGGAGTACCGCTACTTCCCGGAGCCGGACCTGGTGCCGCTGGAGATTTCCCAGGAATGGATCGAGCTGATTCGCGCTACCATGCCGGAGCTGCCCGATGACCGCTGCACCCGTTTCGTGACGGAGTATAGTCTGCCCGCCTACGATGCCGCTTTGCTGACCGAGAGCCGCGCCCTCGCGGACTACTTCGAGACGGCCGCGAGACTCTGCGGCGACGCGAAAGCCGTCTCCAACTGGATGATGGGTGACCTCGCACGCCTGCTTAATTCCGGTGGGCAGGAGATCAGTGTGAGTCCGATTTCACCGGAGCATCTGGCCGGAATGATTCAGCTGATGACCGAAGGCACTATCAGCGGCAAGATCGCAAAGACGCTGATTGAGGAGATGTATACGACCGGCAGCCCGCCCGCGCAGATCGTCGAGGAGAAGGGCTGGAAGACCCTTAAGGACACGGATGCGCTCGCCGCTATCGTGGACAAGGTCTTTGCTGAAAACCCGGTGATTGTCGCTGACATCCAGGAGCGCGGATTCGTACAGAAACGTGGATTCCTCGTTGGACAGGTGATGAAAGCCACGCAGGGCAAAGCCGACCCGCAGGATGTCAACCGCCTCATAGACGAGCGTCTGAACGCTTAAACTACCCCCTATCGCAAAGGAGCCACCATGCCGACGTTACTGGAGCAGGCCGCAAAAATGACCGCCGCTGCCGCCGAGACCCTGGAGCGCAATCTGCTCAAAATGCCGGAAGAGAAACTGACCTGGAAGCCGGAAAAGGGCGCTCGCACTGTGCTGCATCAGGTCGCCGAATGCGCGGTTATCAACAAGATGGCTGCCGGGATGCTCGCTACCCACCAGATACCTGCCGATTTCCGGGAGCAGATGGACGCCGCCTTCGCGCACAACGACACTCGCGACAAAGTCATTGCCTCGCTGAAAGAGGGCACTTCCGCTCTGACTGCCGCCATCGCCGCCTTCCCCGCCGAAAATCTGGATGCGGAGATTCCCCTGCCCTGGGGCAAACACACCGCTGCCGATGTGATCTTCATGCCCTACTGGAACATGAGCTACCACGAAGGCCAGATCAACTACATCCAGACCCTCTACGAGGAGTAAACCGGCGGTTGAAAACCCCCGTCATTAATGTGCAAACGTCTTCCAGACGGAAATACCCTGTTGACGGATAGGTTTCGGAGTGCCCGGCACAGGAACGTTCCGGGCCAGCCCGCAGAAGGAAATGCACGATGAATAAGAGCATACTCTGCCTTCTGATTGCGGGCGTTCTGGTCTCCCCTCTGGCGTCCCGTGCGGACAAAGTGGACGACCTAATCGGGCAGTTGCGGTCGCCGAGGGTCGAAGTGCGGTCGGACGCGGTGGACGCGCTGGTCAAAGAGAAGAGTGTGCGGGCCGTTCCCGCGCTGATTCAGGCTATGGGCGATGCGGTCGAGTCGGTGCGGGCGCGGGCAGTGCGGGCGTTGGCTTCGTCCGCTACGAAGAACGAAGTGCCTGTGCTGCTGACGGCCCTACGGGACAGGGACGGGCATCGCCGCGCCGGGGCGGCGACTCTGCTGGGCCTGCTGAACGACCGCCGCGCCGCCGACCCGCTGGTCGCCGCCACGCACGACAAAGAAACCGCCGTGCGGGTTGCCGCCATCGAGTCCCTCGGTGAGCTTGGCGATCCCCGCGCCGCCGAAAGTCTGCGTCAACGGCTGACCGACCCGGAGGCCCGTGTCCGCCTCAAGGCCGTCACCGCGCTCGGCCTGCTGCGGGACGTGCCTAGCGCCGCCGCGCTGGTACCGCTGCTGCATGATAGCAGTACCGCCGTGCAGCAGGGAACAGCGGTGGCGCTGGCTCGTATTGGAGATCGCAGCATCACTCCCGCCCTGATTCGCATTGTCGAGAACAGCGCGAACCAGGAGCCTTTCGGAGTGCGCTTCTATTCGGCCTACGCCCTCGGCGCATTGAACGACCGTCGGGGCGTACCTGTCCTGACGAAGGGTCTGGCAGACAAAGACCCGACCGTGCGGGTCGCCGCTGCGGGTGCGCTCGGCAGCCTACGCGAACGGGCCGCTGTCCCGGTGCTGACGAAACTGCTCACAGATAAGTATTATCTGGTAAGGTTTACCTCGGCGCAGGCGCTCGGCAGCATCGGCGATCGCCGTGCGGTTCCTGCCCTCATCAAAGCGCTGAAAGACCCGAACGAGGACATTCGCGAACAGTCGGCGAAGGCGCTGGGGCGCATCCGGGACAAGTCAGCGGTAGCCGCCCTGCTGGCTCTTTTCAGCGATAGCGACGAGGCGATCCCGAAGGCAGCGGTGCTGGCATTAGGACGTATCGGGGACTCGTCGGCGCTTCCCGCCATCCGCAAACTACTTCAGCATAAAGACCCAACTGTTCGCACTGCCGCCGCAGACGTGATCAAAATGCTCGAAAAGAGATGAAGGAGACAGCCATGCTGCGAAATCGTTCCTGTAGTACGCCTCTTGTGCCGATGCGACGCCTTGTCGCACTCGTTCAGATCAGCAGCATGGCGATTCTTCTGGGGGCGGCGCTGGTGTCCTGCGCTCAGGCGCAGGAAGCGGGTAAGCAGACCAAACCCCTGCCCGCGAAATCGAAGCCGACGGCCTTCTACACCCCGGAAGGACAGCAGCAGCTTGCCGATGCTATTCTGACGGATGCCGTGGATCAGATGTGGGTCCAGGCCGATGCACACTGGCATAAAGGCGAGTACAATCACTATGTCAATATCAGTCGTGTGATTGTGCAGGGCGATCCCCGCAATGTCGAAGCGTATTCGAACTCCGCCTATCTGCTTTGGAGTACGGGGCGCAACGACGACGCGACGGCCTTCCTCAAGCAGGGGCTTGCGGCCAATTCGGACAGCTACTATATGTTTGACGAACTGGGCGCACACTACTACTATCACCTGAAAGACTACGCGAACGCCCTGCCCTATTACGAGAAAGCCGTTCAGTTCACCTCGCCCTATATCACCTGGAGCGGCCTCGCGCACTGCTACGAGAAGGTGAACCAGTGGGACAAGGCCGTCAAGACCTGGGAAAAGGTCACGGCGCTCGTGCCGAAAGGCGGTTCCGAAACGCAGATGCAAATCAGTGAGACGGCGAAGCATAATCTGGCCCGTGCGAAGGCCGAACTCGCCAAACGTCAAAAATAGCGTCTGTAAGTGTCCATGTGCGCCTTGCGCCGCCGACACTTAAGGGAGAGTATCGTGTTTTTCTTTGTACCGCCCGTCTCGCCTGCCGCTATCGTCGCGGACCTGATTGAACTCCTGATCTGGATCATCATTATCGAGGCTCTGGTCAGCAACATCGTCGCGTTCGGCAAGATGTCGTCGCGCCATCCGGTGGCGACCACGCTGCGTGCTATCGTCAATCCCATTCTGAACCCGGTTCGCCGCCTGCTGCCGCCGCCTTCCCGCACAGGCAACCTGGACCTATCCCCCCTGATCGTCATTGTTCTGCTGCAAGTACTACGCAGGTTTCTCGGCCTGTGAAGGTTCTGCCGCCCTCTGTCCCGTTCCGGCAGTCTGAAAAGGCTGCTCGGATAGGATCCGCTGACTCTGTAAGCGTGAGCGGGAGAGACGCTTTTCTGGATACTGCATGACACTTCCCCCGAATAACTTTTCGCCTGTCCCTTCCGTTCCAGAGACCTCGCGGGGGCTGCGTCGGCTGCCCGGCTGGGTCGTGGGCGGTGTGCTATTGCTGCTTGTGGTCAGCATCATTCTCCGCACGGCCTTTGCCACCCGTGCCTCCGGTTCCCAGGACGAAACGGAGTCTATCGAGAAGACGTTCGGCGCCGTACAATTGACCAAGATCGCCTATGCGATGACGCGGATGCCGGACATCGGGACGCCCTCGCTGCGGTCAAATCGTCTCTCTCCCAGAGTGCAGTATGCTGATGACTCCATTGAGGCGTGGCGCAAACTCGCAAACTCGTCCTACGCGCATACCGCCGACTGGCGCAGGCTCGCGCTAACCCTTACCCTGTTTAATCGTCCGGGGGCGACGGAAGCCCTCAGTCATATCGCTGCCGCCCGCACTGTGGATGCACTGCGTCTGGCCGGTGAAAAAAGCCGTTCCGCCCGCCGCCGCCGCGCCGCTGCTGCCGAAGTCCCCGTGGCGGAGGAGGTCGCGCTTTGGAAAGCGCTCTATGGGCCAGAACCAGTTGCGGCGGATCATGTCGCCGCGCTCCGCACGGTGATCGGGCGGCTGAATCTGGGCTGGTTCGAACACGCGGCGCTGGCGCAGCTCTACTCCCGCGCCAGCCAGAAGGCTCAGGCAATGGCAGAAGCGGACGCCGCCTATCGCTCTGCCTCTCTGATCGTGGGCTACAGCAGTTTCCAAGTCAGTCTGATTCTCCTTGGCTCCCTGGGTCTGCTGGTCTGTGGTCTGCTGTTCGTGTTAGAACGCACCTCAAAACGCAAACCCGCGCCGAACTATCCGACTTCCGGCTCTGGCGGCCCCCCTGTTTACTGCGTACCCTATGCACCGCATCTCTCCTCTATCCCGCTGCCTGACGTTCCGCCGCTTCCGATGCCCGGCGCAGTAGAGACGCCGACATTCGCCCCATCGGTTCTTGCTGCTCCGCTCGCCCCTGCACTCGACTTCTCCTATCGCGCCCGCACCATCGCGTTCAGCGTCTATCTGGCCGTCTTCATGCTCATTGGTCTGCCGCTGCGTCTGCTGCGCCCCATGCTGGAGAACTGGTCGAGCGGGGCCATGATGCGCCTGAATACCATTCTGGAGATCGTGGTCTATTTCCCGGTCGTACTGATTGCGATCTGGGTTCTGCGGCGTCTTTCCGCTCTCGAATCCCCGACGCGCACCGTACCGACCTGGCGAGCGACCTTCGCCGCTCTGGGGATGACATCAAAAAATCCCCTTGCCGACATCGGGTGGGGGGCTTTCGGCTATGTCCTGATTATGCCTCTCTTCTTCGCGCTGACTGCTTTCTCACAGAAGCTGTTTCAGCACTACCATACCCCGATCAACCCGGTGCAGTTCGATTCCATGATGGCGCAGGACAATATAGATCGCCTGCTGTTGCTGATCGTGACGGCAGTCGGAGCGCCGGTGGTAGAGGAGCTGATGTTTCGCGGCCTGCTCTATCCGGCCCTCAAAAAGCCCTGGGGAGTCGCAGGCGGCGCGTTGGTCTCCGGGGCGGTCTTCGCCATCATCCATCCGACCATTCCTGCGGGTTTCCTGCCAATCATGCTGCTCGGCGTCGCCTTCGCCTTCACCTATGAGCGGCGTGGCTCTCTCCTCCCGAATATCGTCATGCACGCCCTCCACAACGGCCTCATCCTCCTGACCGTCTTCTTCCTCTTCGCCCGCTAACCCTTCCAACCTATGGGAGGCTGCTGGGATTTGGCCCTGCGGAGTGCCTCATTTTTCTTCTGAGTTTCCCTTCTCTCTTTCTGAGGCGAGCAATAAAGGAAGGCGCCGTATCCGCAGACGACCTGCCTGCACCGTAATAACCGCTCCTTGCTGCAAATCCTCATCACACTGTTGGAGAACACGCCGCATCAAATTCGCAATGTCCTCTCCCCGAAGTCCATCAATGCGGATGCGTACAACAGATGGGGATGCTGCTCCTGACAGTGCAAGCAGCGTGTGAAAGTCAGCATCCAGGGTCGCAACTACCCGCCCCTCAGAATGACCATATTCGAGAATGGCGGCGTCCTCCGCAGTCGCCAACCCTATTTCGCCTGTATGGAGCGTATCAATTCCCGTCAGACGTAATCGTTCGGCAGCGGAAAGGGGTAATCCCTGGTCAAGCAGCAGTTTCATAGTCGCTCGGCAGTTCTATAATTCTATCGTCCATGTAGGTGGCTGCATAGAGCAGCGCCTGCCGTATGTCTTCCTCTTGTAGATCAGGGAAATCTTTATGCAGTTCATTTCTATCGGAGTAGGCAGCCAGAAGTTGAATGACCCTTTGAACGGTAATCCGCAGATCGCGAATACACGGCTGCCCGTTCAATCGTGCCTGATGACTGGTTATCCTATCTAACGTTATCATTGCATTTCTCCGGATCGCATGGTTGGTGCGGTTGTACTAACGGCGCATAAGAAATTTGTAGGGGTGTTGTCCTCACCGAGTTCTCCTTTTGTGCTGTCTACTGCGATATACCGGCTTCGACGCTGATATATCTTCACTTGTCGCTGGGAGCCGGGTTTTGGCTTGCAGCCTTTGCTCCAATACCGCTGAGACAGGGGAGCCAGAACCGCTCTGCCTTTAATACCGGGCGACGTTGGCGGCGGGCTTACCGAGTATGCTTTCGGCGGCGGCTGCGGCGGACTGCTGCATGAAGGCGAGTTCGCTGCTGACGGCGACGAAGCGCCAGCCCTCCTCAATCCGGCGTGTGGCGGCGGCGGCGTTGGAGACATGGAGACCAGGGGCGATGCCGTGCCGTTTCGCCGTTTCGCGCAGGTGGCGCAGGGCGGCGACGAACTCCGGGTCATCCGAATCCATGTTGGGGGTCTTGTGCATGGAGGAGAGGAGGTCGTTGGGGCCAACAAACATGGCGTCCACGCCGGGAACGCGGAAAATCTCGTCTGCTCTCTCGACCGCCAGAAGATGTTCGGCCTGAATGATGACCAGAATCTCGTCGTTGGCGCGGCGATAGTATTCGGCCGGGCTGCCGCCGAAGTTCATGGCATGGAGGCTACCTCCAATGCTGCGCTCCCCGACCGGCGGGTATTTGCAGGCGGAGACGGCGCGTTCCGCCTCTTCGACGGAGTTGCACATGGGGAACACGATCCCAAACGCGCCATTGTCGAGACAGCGTTTGACGTTCTCCAGACTGTTGAACGGAACCCGCGCCAGAGGAACGCCGCCTGCATCCGCAATGGCCCCGAAGATGAGCGCGGCGCTTTCCCAGTTCACGGGGCTATGCTCGATGTCCAGTGTCAGCCAGTGAAACCCGGTTCGTGCCATATATCGCGCCGCCAGTGGACTCGCCAGGGATAGCCACGTTCCTATCTGCGGTTTGCCCTCTCGAAGCGCCGCTTTCACGGAATTGTTTCGCATTCTCTTCTCCTTTTCAGCGTCGGGGAACGCGCAGATTGGGCGAGGCCCAGACGGTGGGGTTACAGATATTGTCGGGCAGGCGGCCCTGCATCAGGTCGAGGATGGATTGGGCGGACTGTCGGCTCATCTCGATGGTGGATTCGAGGGCATTGAAGGCGTTGTGCGGGGTCAGGACGCAGTTGGGCGCGTTGCGGAGCGGGCTGTCGGCGGGACACGGCTCTTTTGCATAGACATCAATACCTGCTCCGGCAATAGTTTTTGTCTGGAGAGCGGCGAGAAGATCGGTCTCGTTGACGAGTGTGCCACGAGCGGTGTTGATAAAGTAGGCGGTGGGCTTCATCTGCGCGAACCGTGCGGCATTGAACATTCCTACGGTCTGTGGCGTAGACGGGGCGTGGACAGAGACATAGTCGGACTGCGCCAGGAGTTCGTCCAAGCCGACGAATTCGATGATCGGATCGGCCTTGCCGCTCGCCTGGAGGATCGGGTCGTAGGCCAAAACGCGCATGGAGAACCCTCTGGCCCGCTGCGCGACCGCCTGCCCAATACGCCCGACACCGACAAGCCCCAGCGTCTTGCCATAGACCAGAACGCCGCGAAACTCGCCCCAGCCGCCGGAACGCATGAGCGTGTCGGATTCCGGCAGGCGGCGGGCAATGCCAAGCATGAGCGCGAAGGTGTAGTCCGCGACGGCTTCGGTCATGGCTCCCGGCGTGTTGGTCGCCACCACGCCTGCCGCCGCCGCCGCCGCCATGTCCACAGCATCGGTCCCGACGCCGCACCGCGCCACCAGTTTGAGTTGCGGACAGGCCGCGAAGACCTGCGCGTTGTAGGGTTCGCTTGATGCGATCACGGCATCACAGCCCTGCAAAAACGCGATGGTCTCTTCCGCCGAATAGGGGCCGGGGCGGGGCGAGTGGATCACCTGACATCCTGCCGCTTCCAGCGCCGCCTGCGCTGCCTGCCCGCTCACCCAGAACGCCCGCGCCGAAGTCAGCACCTTCCATGCCATCCTGTTCTCTTCTCCCTTCGCGCTTCTCCGCGCCTGTCAAACGAGTTTTAGTGGCCTGGTTACCGTAAGGCTTCCCTTGCCACCCACAGTTGTACCAGTTCTGCCTCGGCACAGACACATTCCCTCAATAAGAATATCACCGTCGGAATTAGCCCGTGCAGCAAAGCGAATCGGTGTCCCTCCATGCAAATCGTGCCTGATAAACGAGCAAAGTAGGCAGCTATATAGGCAACATAAAGTTAAGCCATTATACCTGAACGCAGAGAGGGGTTGGAGTAGTGGCGACGAAAAAGTGTCCGCCAGCCACTCCCCCAAATACCTCCCAATCGCCCTTTCAAATCGTCGTCGGACCCCGGTAGCCCTCTCCCACTCGTGACTCCGACGACTCTTTTGCCCCTTTTTCCACCCAAAAGAAGGACTCTTGACATCCTTTAGCCAATCTGTTACTATCTGTAGGGCTAACTGTATCCCTACCGGCCTAAACCAAGCCCTTTAATCGAACCAGTCTGGAATTGAAACCCGCTTCCTCCTGCATTTGTGCGCCTTCGGTTAAGAACCACCTTTAATCGAACCAGTCTGGAATTGAAACTGGTATTTTCCTTGTCTGCGGTGAATTGACGGCGCAACCTTTAATCGAACCAGTCTGGAATTGAAACTAGTTAAATAGAGTTTTGATGTAAACGAGTAGTGTCCTTTAATCGAACCAGTCTGGAATTGAAACTCAAGTGCGTCAGACGCAAGACCTTTGAGGTCGGAACCTTTAATCGAACCAGTCTGGAATTGAAACTCTTTACCTATTCCGGCTCACCTTGACCCCGGCAGACCTTTAATCGAACCAGTCTGGAATTGAAACATTGTTTTTGGGGAAAAGCGTATGCATGATAGATTTCCCTTTAATCGAACCAGTCTGGAATTGAAACTGGGTGGCGTAGGGTTGTCAAATCCTTCATCAATGCCCCCTTTAATCGAACCAGTCTGGAATTGAAACCGAATGTTGTGTTCAAGGCCGTCGGGGAAACCCCCGACCTTTAATCGAACCAGTCTGGAATTGAAACGCAGTTCGAGGAGGATACGCAGTTTCGGGTCAATCAGGTCCTTTAATCGAACCAGTCTGGAATTGAAACCGGTACCTTTGGGCCGCTGGTACGTGGGGTCAGGCCCTTTAATCGAACCAGTCTGGAATTGAAACTGAATGAACTGGCCCGCACCGGCTACGCTTTCGACACCTTTAATCGAACCAGTCTGGAATTGAAACCTCCCTGAGCCTTGCGGCCAACGGGACATGGAGTTGAACCCTTTAATCGAACCAGTCTGGAATTGAAACTTGACCACGATGTTCCAGTTGGAGCCGGGGGTCGTGCTGCCTTTAATCGAACCAGTCTGGAATTGAAACGTGGACATTTCGACCGGGGCAGTCGTGGGTAGTCCCTTTAATCGAACCAGTCTGGAATTGAAACTGGTTCATGGGAGGGGACACACTCCACGATGTGCAGGGCCTTTAATCGAACCAGTCTGGAATTGAAACGCACGAATGGCGGCGCGGCGGTCGGCACGTCTCCGACCTTTAATCGAACCAGTCTGGAATTGAAACCGAGAAGCAGACAACGCGGCAAGACCTCATTTCGCGGGCCCTTTAATCGAACCAGTCTGGAATTGAAACTCGCGAATCATACAGGACGTGCCGTCCCACTTGACTGCCTTTAATCGAACCAGTCTGGAATTGAAACCGACGTTCCCCGGTTTGGGCAGTCAATGGTGAAGACCTCCTTTAATCGAACCAGTCTGGAATTGAAACGCGGGGTCGTGGTCAGGTAGGGTGAAGCCACGCGAGTGGCTGAGGATTTTGGCCCATTTTTCATAGAGCGAACCGGGTGAGGGGAGGGAGTCAGGACGATGTTCCCTTTTCCCAGGGGAGGAAGCAGACTTTGATGGCCTCCTGGCGTTCGAGGAGGTCAATGCCTTCGTTGTAGCGGGCGAGGGGGAGAGTGTGGGTAACGAGGGGCGTGAGGTCGAGACTGCCTGCCGTGATGAGGGCGACCGCGTAGTCGGCGGCGGCGCGGCTGTGGCCGGGGTAGCCGCAGAGACGCAGCATCGGGTGGTAGTGGCGCGGGGTGAAGGCGTAGTCTTCGCGCTGGACGCCGAAGAGCGCGACGGTGTTGCCCACATGATCCATCAGCCACTCGACAGACCGCTTCGCACCCACGCAGTCAATCCCGCAGTGCAGTGCCGTCGGTTTCGGGCGGGCCGGGAAGAGGTCGGCGGAGACTGTGCGCGGGTCGTGGGCGGAGGCGACCAGACCGTGCTGCACGGCATAAGCGCACCGCTCCGCCGAGAGGTCGAAGCCGACAACCTCCGAGGCTCCCTCCGACCGCGCCATCTGCGCGGCAATCAGTCCTGCCGGACCAAGTCCATTGATACCGACCCGCTGCCCTGCCAGAACGCCCATTTCCCGCAGCACCAGAAACGTCGCCCCGACGCACATCGCCAGCTCCACGGAAGCGGTCGCGACATACGGCAGTTCTGCCGGAACGGGTATAACTCCTTCCGCCTTCAGCGCCACGAACTGCGCGTAACAGCCCTGTCGGCCATGCCCCGGATCGCGCCATGCACTCACCCGCTGCCCCACCGTCAGCCCCGTCACGCCCTCGCCGAGCGCGGCAATCGTTCCGGTCGCTTCGTGGCCCGGTTGCCCCGGCGTGTAGGGGTAGTGAAACTGATGCCCGAGAAACATCGGCTCCTGATGACGCAGATGCAGATCCCACTGCGGGCAGGTCGTCACCGCCTCCACGCGCAACAGCACCTCCCCCGGCCCCGGTTCCGGCGTCGGCGCTTCCAGCATTTCTACTTCGGGATAAGCCCCGATCTGTAAAATCTTCATGTGCGTCTGTCTCCTGCGTACCGGTATGTTTGGCCGGGGGGTGCCGGGGGGGGGGCAACCGCCGGACAACTCCGGCTAAACCTGTCGGGTCAAACAGCCCCTGAAAAGGCGCTCAGGATAGGGGTAAGCCTATCCTGAGTGGGGAACAATGCGTCTGTGTTATTCCGCTGACGGTTATGTCAGGTTGGGAAGAGGCCCGTCGCCGCAGAAGTTGGGATTGCCGAACGTCGGGATACGATGGCCCATGCCGTGCGCCAGAGAGAGCAGCAGGCGGTTATGGGGCAGGCGCGGATATTTGATCGAGCGGCCCATCTTGAAGTCCAGGCCGTTGCCGACGAGGACAAACGGGATATTGTCCAGGGTGTGCGTGTTGCCCTGGCCGAGTTCGTTGGTCCAGATAATCAGCGTATTGTCGAGGAGGGAGCCGTGACCGCCCGGTTCGGGGGTCTCCGCCAGCCGCTTCGCGAGGTAGGCCATCTGCTCGCAGTACCATTTGTTGATGCGCGTCAGTTTCTCCTGCGCGTCCGTATCGCTGTCCGGCTTGTGGGAGAGGTCGTGCTGCCCCTCGTCAATGCCCAGCCAGCGGTGTCGCGCCTGCCCGACCGAGTTGGTGTATTGCAGGGTCGCGACACGGGCGAAATCTCCGGCGAAACTGTTGACCAATAGGTCTATCTGAAGTTTGCTGAGGACAGGCATCTTGTCGTTGTCCCGCCGCACGCCCGGTTCGATAACGGGGACGGCATGGGCGATCTCTTTGCTGTTTTTGGACGCCCGAATCTCCGTCTCCATCTCCCGCACGAGAGTCGAATGCTCATCCAGAATCTGTCTGTCCTGCACACTCACGTTCGAGCGCACTTTCGCCAGGTCGTCTTTCAGGTCATCGAGGACGCTGTTCAGCGTCTCCTGATCCTTCATCCGCCCGTAGAGTTTGCCGAACATCTGGTAGGGATCGTCTAACGGCGCTATTGGTTTATTCGGCCCCGCGTAGCACATACGGGTCCAGGTGTCCGCCCGCTCCGGCACCATGACGCCAAACTCCAGCGAGCCGAACCGGGTACGTGTCGCCGGGTCTTTGTGCAGGAAGCTCTTGATCTCCTGGTCTATCGAAAGCCCGCTCGACCAGCCGGCAGGCGTATCCGAACCGCCCTGCACATTGCCGGGAAACAGCTCGATGCCCGTCAGCAGGCAGCCGATGCCGCGCATATGGCCATCGCCATCGCCTCGAATCCGGTCACAGACCCCGCGCAGCGTCAGGGTGCGGTTGCGGAACGGCTCCAGCGGTGACAGCGACTCTTTGAACGCCGTCAATTCGCCTTCCTCGTCCGGCCAAAACGTCTTCGGCACGATACCGTCCGGGCTAAACATCACGATCAGCCGCTGTTTGCGCTGCGCCTGAACCGGCGAGGCCAGACAGGGCAGATTCGTGATGAACGGCAGCGCCGCCGCGCTGACGCCGATATCACGGAGAAATCCACGCCGAGTGTTGTTATAGGTCACGTTCCCACCTCCTGAACGGGCAGGAAGGCCGCTTCCGCTCTGCCCTCCCATCGCCGCCACTGTGCTGATATCTATTAAGAGTTTCTGGATGTTGAATTGTTGCGCCTCAAATGACCGCTCCAGCGCAGGAAGTGTCTGTGGGCCGTAGGCGCGAACGGGCTGCTTGACCAGATGCTGAAACAGTTTCTCTACGAATGCCGCGTGCGCTTCGTCGCTGCCCGCCAGATAATGCGTCAGTTCGCGCACTCCCATGAACTTCGCCAACTGCCCCGTGCCGGGTTTATAGCCGCCGGTGCTGTCAATCGGGCTGCCGTTCTCCGCCGTCCGCAGCCGCCCGATAGCATCGAACTTCTCCAGCGTAAAGCCCAGCGGATTGATGAGGCCATGACAGCCACTACAGGCGGCAGGCTTCGTCTGCATCTCCACACGCTGCCGTGTCGTCAGGTTCGGGTGGAGGTCGGCGGCGAGCGGTGTAAAGGCTGCGGGCGGTGGCTGGAGAATGCGTCCCAGGAAGTTCCGGGCGATCAGAACACCGCGATGGATGGGCGAACTGTTGTCCACATAGGCGAAACTCGACAGCAGATAGGGATGCGTCAGGATGCCGCTCCGTTCCGCCGGGTCCAGTTCAACCGGCTGGAAGGGCGCGTCCGGCGGCAGCGCGACCCCGTAGATTTTGGCGAGCCTGCCATTTAGAAACATTCTATCCGACTGCAAGAGTTCCCGATAGTCCGACTTTTCGCTCCATACAATGCTGTCTATCCCCAGCTCCAGCGACGTCCGCAGGTCGGTGGCGACCGTCGAATCGAAGTCGGGGAAACGTTTCTTGTCTTTCGCCAGATCGGGGAACTGGTCTACCTTGAGCCACTGCAAAAAGAACTCACGTACCTTCGCCGCCGCTCGCGGGTCGGCGAGCATCCGTTCGGCCTGCCCGCGCACCTGTTCGCGTGTGGCAAGTTCCCCGGCTGCTGCCGCTTTGAGCAGGACAGCGTCGGGCAGCGTGTCCCAGAGCGCGAACGAGAGCCGCGAGGCAGTGTCATAGGCGTCCGGGGTGGCGGAATTGGGTTCGCGATACAAAAACCGGGGCGATTTCAGCGTCAGCAGCACGACTCGCTTGACGGCCAGAGTCGGGTCGGAGACGCTTTTGAACTGCCGGTCTATATAGCGCGCAAGAACCTCGGGAGTCAGCGGGCGGCGGAACGCCCGCTCGACAAACTGCTGGCAGAATTTCCGCAGCCGCTCCTCCCGGTTGGGAGCGTCTTCGGGAACGCCGCTCAACTGCTGCAGATGCGCGTTCACATAGGCGGCGGTCTCCAGCGCCGCCGTCGTAGTCGCTTCGTCCCAGGCTTTCGAGACGGAGGTGCCGCGCTCGTAGCCGATACTGCGGTCGTCCGGCGGAAACGAGGTGGCCGGAACATAGGTGTCCGGGACTGAGGCCGGGAGCAGGCAACGGTTCGGGATGACCTCCTCCGCCTGATGCGGACGGTGCCAGTTCAGCGAGATAGCCGCCTTCGCCGCAGGCTTGTTCTTCTGCTTCTCCGTGTCGTCTACGCCCTGTGTGGATTTCGTGAATTCCATCCGCAACGGGTAGGTGCGGCCCGCCAGCAGAAAAAGCGTCCCGTGAAACTCATTGTCGTTGCCGGACTTGACCCAGGCATCTATGAGCGGCTGATTGTCGTCGTTCACCCAGAGGCGCACGGCGTGTTCGGAGTGGACGACGAACTCGTAGTCCCCGGTCTCCTCGGCCAGCACACTGCCCTGCCAGCGGATGGAGAACTGATGCGGCTCGAACTTGTCCGGCACCGGCCCGGCCTGCCCGAAGTCGAAATGGACTTCCGGGTCTACTCGCTGCAGCACCCGCTCGCCGTTATTGAACCGTTTTGCGCTGAAGTACTCGGCCCGCAGTCCGCGCTGAGTTTCCACTTTCGCCGGGTCACGGAAACTCCCGACGACATCGGCTACGGCGTTGCGGAACTGCCGCACAGTGAGGCGTGACAGCACGATTCGGGCAGGCGCGTTCCTGGCCTGCGCTACCGAAGAATAGAAAGCGTCATAGACGAAGGCCGCCACTTTTTTGGCATCTTCGCCCGGACACTTTTTCGGGCCGGGCGGCATAGACTGCGCGATATAGTGAGACAGGTCGCTGACCGAGCGCGAACCGACGAGCGGATGGGCGTAGAGTTTGGTGCCTTCGCCCTTCGCGCCGTGACACGACGCGCACCGGGCGCTGTAGACCTGCTGGCCCGTCAGCGTTTTTGTCTGCGGCCTGCTCTGCGCTTTCTTCGTGGTATGCTGCGCGGACGGCGCTGTCATTGCCGTCACCATCAGGCAGAACGCTGCGCCGATCGTAATGCAGAGGGAGACTAGAGAATTTCGATGGTAAGGCATAGGTCTTTTCAGGAGATGCGAAATAGGAAATGGAAAGGGCCGCGAACACTCGCACGGGTTCATTTTTCGCAGTGTAATGGCTCCCCGGCACAAAGAGCAAAGGGTTGACACCCCTCGCTACGCGGCTTCGCCGGATCGTCCTTCGGACGAGACACAGTGCGACAAGATTTGTTGAGCGCGAGGAGTGGCCCTCACACCCTGGACGTTTCCGAAGGAAACTGGGCCGCAGGTCACATAGCGGGGACTTCAGTCCGTCGCGATCTTCGCCTGGGTAAGGTGAGTTAATTATACGACATTCTCCTGCCGGATGTACGGTTAGAGGGGTGTCAGTCGTTGGTAGTGACACTTTTTTCGAGGCTGCATAAGGAGAGAAAAGCCACTTCCCCATACCGCAGACCGTGCCTGCGAAGCAGCCGATTGCTTTTTCCAGCGCAGCATTTCACTCTGGCACACTCCTGCTTCCTGTAACCCTTTTTTGTGCAGTTCCGTCGAATCGAACAAGAGACCCTGGAGTTCGTTCGGGAGGAATTAACCATGCAGACACGTTTCTCACGTTTTCTCATCACTCTGGCCTTTGCGCCGTTGCTGCTAAGTCTTTCTCTGATGCCTGTGCAGGCACAAGATTCAACCGTCGGTTTCGATACCGATGGGCTTGATCGCAGCGAGTTATTACTGATAGAAACCGATATTGTACGCGATGATATACCAGTGCTTGAGATGCGAAACCAACGGACGGGGCCGGATGTGGGGATTCTCTCTATCGCCGCCCGGCAGCTTCTCGCGCAGTTGGACGAGAGCCGCCCGGAAGAGGGCAACAGCTACCGTATCCGTAAATATCTGGAGAGCCTGCAAAAGATGCAGGCGAACTATACGATTGCCGGGAAGCTGGATGAGGCGTCTGTTCTGCGGGAGTGCATCGAGGAGTTTCTGGCCCGGCAGGGCGGGTTTGAGCCGGACCCCGGTAACCTGACTGCCTTTCGCGACAGGATAGGGCAGACCCATACGTTTCGTGTTACGGGACAGTCGAACGGTTCGATCTGGGGCAACGGCATCTATACGGACGACTCCACTCTCGGAACGGTGGCCGTTCATGCCGGACTGCTGCGGGATGGGCAGCGGGGCGTCGTAAAAGTGACCATTTTACCCGGTCAGGATCACTACGACGGCAGTTCGGCCAATGGCATCACGAGCAGCTCGTATGAGATATGGCAAGGCAGTTACATTATTGCTCCTGTCTCCGCAGCGACAGGCGCACATGGCGGCGCGATGCCCGAAGAGGCCCTCACACTGGTGGATGGCCTTCGCCTGTCCGCTCCCGGCGCTCGGATCCGGGGCGCAATGCCGGAAGAGGCCCGCAGACTGGTGGACGAACTGACGCGGAGCGGCGAGAAAGTCAGTGCGGCACGGCTCTGGGCGGGGATGGACAGCCTGCAAAAGATGCTGGAAGCCGCGCAGCAGGCCGACAAACTGGACGAGGCTCTTCTCCTTCGGGAGGGCATTCGCGCCCTCATCATCAAAATGGCAGGTGCTCAGCCAGACCCCGGACGACTGACTGCACTGCGAGGTAAGATCGGGAAGAGTTTCTATTTCGTGGTGACGGGGAGAGCGACGGGGTCAATCTGGGGCAGTGAGGTCTACACGGACGACTCTGACCTCGGCACCGTAGTGGTGCATGCCGGACTGTTGCGCGAAGGGCAACAGGGGATCATCAAAGTGACCATTCGCCCCGGCTGTGACGGCTATGAAGGCTCCGAAAGCCACGGCATTGTGAGCGGCTCGTATGAAGCGTGGCAAGGCAGTTACCGAGTCTCGGCATTCCGCCTGCCCGCCCGCTGAAGGGCCTCTTAACAAAAAAGGCTCCTCCGATTCTGGCTTTTTCTGCCGGATTCGGAGGAGCCTGTTCTATGCGGTCGTTAGAACTTTGAGAGAGACCCGTTGATGTAGGCCACGGCTTTCTGCCAGACGGCGGCCCCGATCTGCTGACCGAGCGCCCGCCCGGTGAGATCGCCTGTCTGGAAGTGAATGCCGCCATAGCGCCGGGAGATTCCGGCTTGATTCACGGCATCCGTGAAGGTGGGCCAGGAGAGCGTCACCGATTGGGCAGGCACGTTCTTCTCGAACTTCGACCAGCCTGCCGGAAGCGTCACGGAGTTGCCAAACGCATCGCTGCCTGTAAATCGGCGCAGGACTTCGGCGGCTGCGGCGCTGAACGTGCTATGGCCGGACACGAACTCAGGGAAGGGCGGCGTGATGAAGGTGGTCGCCTGATAAGGAGACCAGTTCTTGCCGTCTATTGTCTGGATACCCAGGTTCGGCCCTGCGAAGCTGGGAATCTGCTGCCCCGCGTAGAGCGCACGAATCGCGGTAATGGGCCGCGAGGTGTTGTAGGCCCGCTTGGCGTCCCAAGCGGCAATCCCCGCGTCCATAACGGCGTTCGCCACCATGAAAAATAGGATGACATCCGTATCGAAATCGTGGTTGTCACGCTGCGAGATATACTGCGCGAAGAGGCACCAATGTCCGGGCGGCAGGACAGTTCCCGGCCCATCGGCCCAGTACTCCGCAATGACTTTCTGCGTGTCGGTCAGATTGGCGGTCAGGTCCACAATCTCCTGGGCTTCCGCCCGATAGGCGGCGGAACCGTAGGCAGGCGGCGGGCCGGGACGAAGCTGCGAGCCGGAGGAGAGCGCGAACGGTTTCACCATTCCCCACTGCGCCCCGATATAGGAGGGCGACGCCCCGTTCGAGTAGCGAAGTTGCTGCCACTGACTGGGATCGGTTACCAGATCGGGGGTATTGGTCGGAACGTAGCTCGTATAGTCTGAGTAGGCTCCGGTATGCAGGTCGCCGAGTTGATTGGCTCCATCAGTATTGCGAAACGCGATGATTGCCGCCGCGCACGCTTTGCCGATGCCGCCCGGAGTGATGGTGTCCATTCCGGTGTTGTTGGGGTCGTAGCCCAGCGCGGTCATCTGGGCGTCGAAAAGTGATTTCTGGGTGGGGAAGAGGGCGACGAGGGCGCGATAGGCCGCGTAACTGACAGCCTCCTGCTTGTTTGCCAGAGTTCCCTCTTTGCCCGGTCGGCGCAGGGAGTTGCCAGTCTGCGTTCCGAGCGCGGTGGGGTGGTAAGCAGCCCAGGCATCGAAAATGCAGCTATGCACGATACCAAGCATTCGCGCCACGATGGGGGGGCCAGGTTTGGTGTTGGAGATGGCCTGGAGCAACGTTTTATTCCACTGATAGACGGCGCTCCGGGTCGTGGTCGGACCCGCTGTCGCGCCTCCTCCTCCGCATCCTCCGAGCCAGGGAAGGGTGAGCATCATCGCACTACCGCCCGCGAGACATTCTCGCCGGCTGAGTTTCGTTTTCATACCGCAGTCCTCCACGCCCCATCTATTGCGGGGCTATTTTTATTTTCGCTGTCGTATAGCGCCGGGCAGCATTGTCTCTGACCGGCCGTTCGCATAGCATGCCGTTCTCCTTTGCCTGCCAGCGAGCGTTCAGGCCAGGAAATGGGCTGTTGGGACATTTTCTTCTCTCAAAACCTTTCATAGTGCCATATTTTGGCATTCGATGTAAAGTGAGGCAGGGAGGAGACGACGCAAAAGCGAACTGTGCAGGACGGACGCGCACCGTTGAGTCACGGTGCGGAACGGACTTTCGATTTGAAAAGGGTCGCCCACAGCAGCGTATGCCGGGCGAACCGTGGAGACGGAACGGACATATGAGTATATCTGCCAACGAAAAGGTTGTGATTGGCGTCGTCGGCGTGGCCGGGCGCGGCTATGGGGCGCATATGCACACCTTTAAGGACTTCCCCGATGTCGAGATCGGCGCGGTCTGCGACGTGCATCAGGGGCATCTGGATCGGGCGGTCGCCTTCACCGATGGCAAGGCGACGCCCTACCACGACTATCGCAAGATGATGGAGCAGAAAGACCTAGACGCCATCATTGTCTCGCCGCCCCCGCACTGGCACCCGCTGGTAACGCTGGCGGCGCTGGAAGCGGGCAAGGACGTGTTGTGCGAGAAGCCGATGTGCCGGTTCCCCATCGAAGGCAAGATGATGACGGACACCGCGCAGAAGTACGGGCGCATCACGCAGGTCGGAACGCAGATTCACGCGACCGCCAACTACCACAAATGCGTGGACGTGGTGCGCTCCGGCGAACTTGGCACGATTACCGCCGTCCGCAACTACTGCACGATGAACGACAGTTCGGAAGGGCTTGGCAGTCCGCCGGATACGGAGCCGCCCACGGAACTCGACTGGGAGATGTGGCTTGGCCCGGCCCCCTATGCGCCTTACAACGTTGGCAGGTTTCGGGATGGGATGCACCGCTACTTTAAGGATTATGTGGATAGCTGGTTGCACGAACTCGGCCCGCACATCGTGGACCTTCCGTTCTGGGCGCTCGATCTGGGCCAGCCGACGGCGGTTTCGGCCTCCGGTGGCCGCTTCGCAACCGACAGTCTCGCCGACGTTCCCGACACGATGGAGGTGATCTGGGAGTTTCCGAACATGATAATGACCTGGAGTATGTCGCAGGCGAACGCCTTCAACTTCGGGGTAGGCAAGCCCGGACCCGGTCGGCGGCTCGGCATCGTGTTTCAGGGCAATCAGGGAACGCTGCTCGCCAACTATGGCCTGTGTCAGGTGCTGGACGCTCGTGGCAACGAGGTGACGGACAAAGAGTACCCGGTCGCTGCCCCGCCCTCGCCCGGCCACGAGCGCGAGTTCATCAACAGCGTTCGGTCGCGGGAGGAGTGTTCGTGCAGTTTCGCCCGTCACCTGCCCATGCACACGGCTCTGAATCTCGCACACCTCTCCTTACAGCTAGGCCGTAAACTCCACTGGGACGCCGAAAAGTGGGAAGTCACCGGCGACCCCGAAGCCACCGCCCTGCTCACCCCGCAGTACCGCGCCCCCTGGAAACTCCCCGCTGCCTGACAGCAAAGGCGCTGTACAGAGGCAAGGCGGTCTGCTCCCAATGAGAAAGTAGATCGCTTTTGTAAAGGGCTATGGAGACAGGTATCATCTGATCCCGGTCACCCGTGTATCATCTGCTCCCGGTCATTTCGTCCTATCCAGTAAACCCTGAAGGACAGCGAACATGAGAAAAAAGCACATCAGCCAAGCGACGGCACGACATGGTTGCGGCGGTACGGGACGGACAAGCCTAACGCAACGTTGCAACCATGTCGTGAGCCTGGCAACCGTTCAGTTCTGGCTACAGCGTGCACAAGGCAAATCTCTGGA
>JBBRLP010000065.1:0-29581 GCA_038231295.1 Chthonomonadales bacterium | reverse complement strand
GCACTAGGGTAGAGCAGATAGTCTCCCAAATATCTGCTAAAATCATCGTGTTAGCGCTCCTTTATCGATTTGATCGGCAAAACCAAATTCGACAAGGAGTGCTAACTCTCATTGTTCTAGGACATTTGCAAAAGGCTCGATAGTATGGAATTTGCGAACAGGCAGGCAAATCCGCAGCAAGAACATATCTGTTGACAGGGATGGCGATGCCATGTTGTGTTCAGATGGAAATCATTTCTCTACGTTCGGTCATGACCATGTTGTCAGGGTGTGGGATGCACGAACGGGCAAGGAGTCGGAGACGCTAAAACTGACCGCCCAGGAATCAATAGAGATGTCACCGGATGGCCAATATGCCTCCATTACAAGCCCTGACCATAGAGCAAGCGTTTGGAATGTAGTATCCGGCAAGAAAATATTTAGTTACACCGTCAATACAAATGTGAACGGTCAAGTGCCTTTCTCTCCAGACAGCAAAACAGTCGTTACGCCAAATAGTGACTACACCTCGGATATACGGGATACAAAAACCGGACGGAAATTATTGACGTTAAAAGACAAGGAGGGTCCCCCGTTGTCGGCCATGTTTTCCACAGACGGCAAACGACTCATTACGACTAATGTCGGATTTACTGCGAAGGTGTGGGACGTACAAACAGGCAGGCCGACATTGACGCTTAGAGGAAATTTAAGTCAACTTACTGGGGCGTCGTTTTCTTCCGATGGCACCCGAATAGTGACGGCATGTAGTGATGGTGTGGCGAAAATATGGGACGCGAAGACGGGCGAGGAGCTCCTTACTCTCAAGGGCAAGAGTGACATATTAACTTCGGTGGAATTCTCTCCCGATGGCAAAAGTCTCTTTACGGCAGCCGCTTCTGGCAAAGTAAATGTGTGGCTGTCGGATCCCCGAAACGAACCCAAGTGGGATGAGGTTGCAAAAGAGGAAGAGTCTCGTCATGGAAGTGCTGTCAGGTTCTCGTACTTCTATGGGAGTAGTGCACCGAAAGGAACACGTTTCTGGACGCAAACCTCGCCAACCGAATGGGTGGAGAAGTACGATACAGGACAGAAGACCGTGTTTCACGTCCTTGAACGAAGTACTGTTGAGGGAGATGGCGGGACGCTTGTGGAGAAGCAGGACGGAACAGGTCTGGTCGTCTTCATCCCGGATAAAGGAAGTCGCCGCATGTGGCTGCTTTTTCGAGCGCGAGGCCAGCAGGCATGGAGTTCGCTGGCTGAAATGAAAAACATCGAGTAGAGAGCCAAATCGGTGCAGGAAGAGGACACGATGGCACTGAACATCGGGCAAAACGGAATTGCTCAACGCCATTCGGATGGCTCGGTGACGCTGCTGCGGCCCGGTCGCAACGGCGGGCCGGGAACGGAAATCGCTGTCCCGGAAGCGTTGGCGGACGCCTTTCGCCTTGCGACGGGAGATGTGGTTGCGGGGGAGACAGAACCACTTGCTGTGGAGATGCCTGCCTTCGAGAACAGCGCGGAAACCCCGGAACTGCTGCCGGATTGGGACGCGCAGTTCGATGAGCCTGCCGCCCATCGCGCCGCGCCGCGCTTTGGCGTGACTAGCTCCCTTCGCTTCCCGACACTGCGCCTCACCACGATCACGCAGGTCAACGGGTTGGAGGGGGAAGCGGCGGAGGAACGCCCCTCTGCGCGGACACAGCGTTCGCGCTCCGAACGCACTCCGCCCGACCGCCTCTTGTCGCTTGCCGTCGGCCCGCACGACTTCACCGGGCGGATGCTGGATTTTGCGGCCCCGCTCGGTGCGGGCGGGTTCGGTATGATCTATGGGCCGCATGGGGCCGGACTGACACGCACCCTGCAATCCGTTCTAAATGGCCTGCTCCTCAACTCGCCCGATGTCGTTCCGCTTGTTCTGCTCCTGCGTCCGCGTGTCGAAGAGGCGACGGAGTGGCGGCGACGGTTTCCGCAGGCCGACATTGTCGTCGGGTCATCGGCATTCGGGGAGGGGACGCCGCAGCAGACCTTGCAGATGTGCGATCTGATCTGGGAGGCAGCGCAGCGTCAGACGGAGCAGGGGCGCGATGTCGTGCTGCTGGTGGATTCACTGACGGCCCTGTGGGGAGCCTTGCTGGAGGCGGAAGAGGCGGACGCACAGCAGGAGGCCGATAGCGCACAGGCGCGGCAGCGCATCCGCGAATGGGTGCAGAAAGCGGGCTGCTTCCACGGCGAAGCCCCGCTCGGCGGCGGACTCGGCGGCTCGCTCACCCTCCTCGGAACGGTCTGGCATCAAGAGACAGACACTGCGGCCGAGGAGGATCGCGAACTCCATCCGCATCTGCGCCTGCTCGAACATATTCTGCCGGAAGCGGCATGGCTCGTGCCGCTGTCGGATACACTCACGCGCCAGCGCCTCTATCCGGCGATAGATATCCGACGCTGCCGCTCCCAACACGAGGAGAGTCTGCTGCCCGCCGAATTCCTCGAACCTCTCCTGAAAGTGCGCGGTTCCCTGCCCTCTCGCGACCCGCTCACCGTTCACCTGCGCCTGATACAGGCTCTCGAAGCCTCTTCCGACCTACCCGGCCTCTGTCTCGCGCTTTAGAATTACGAACTCCCTGTCCGCAGGCGGCCGGTCTGTTGAAGCATAGGACGCGATCGGCGGAGTGAACTCCTCCGCTGAATGGCCTGCGGCCAAGTTTCCTTCGGAAACGTTCAGGCTGTAAGAGCCACTCCTCGCGTTCAACCGTATTTTGTCCGAAGGACTATCCGTCGCAGACGCGTAGCGAGGGGTGTCAATCCTTTGCTCCCCGCATACACGCAGCGAGCGGTGTAAATCCGTTGCTCCAGGGAGAACGTCGGGCTTCCCTTCAGGGCGGCACCTTGTATGCCCGTCTGCGTATTGGGGAGTTACGAATGCCTCCTCCGCCGTGCTGCCGAGGGGGGGTACGTACGCGGCTCAGGGGATATGGAGACGCTCGCACGTGCGGCGAAAGCGCTGCCTGATGGGCGAAGGATGAACGCAGTCGAGATAAAGCAGGACTCGAATGTCCGTTTCGCTAATCTTCCTTCGTGTCTGTGCTGGAATTGAGAACAGCCGTCTGGCGGGTTCGTGGCGGCGGCTTCTCACAGAATGTGGGTCAGGGAGGCATTATGATGCAAGGGATTCGTTCGGTACGTGCTGCTATCTTAGGTCTGACACTTCCGGTGGCTGTCATGGCGCTGGCGCTGATACCCGGCAGGGTAAGAGCGGAACAGTTCGTTCTGTTCGATGTGACGTTCACCTTTACCAAAGAGGATGCGGACAACTCGACGCCGAGCAAGTCGCACTACTACGTCAAGGGAACAGCGATCAATCCGAAGCGGCCCACCGACTGGACCAGCCCAGTGGACTATCGGAACGGCACCGTGCATATTCGCACGGAAGTTCTCGACCGCCCGGCAGGCAGTGAACCCGTGCAGTGGAGCCTCTGCTATATTCCCAATCACGGCCAGGGTAACGGTTACGGGTGTACCGGAACGGATCCCTACAAAGACAAAGGCGTGTACGACAAGGATGTGCCGATGACATCGTTCTGGGAAAACAACTCCATTCTCTGGCCCGAGGGCATTAAGCAGATGGACCTGGTGATGAAAGACAAGGACGGCAACAAAGCCCACACGCGCCCCGACCCCGAAAAGTTCTTCCCGACACGAATCCGTATCATCATGGTGCAGGTCTCGGCGGGTGCGAAATACGATCCGAACCTTGTCCCCAAAATCCCCCACGTCAAGCCCACCAGCAAGCCGAAAGAGAGTGCGCCCCCTGCGCCGAAACCGAAATAGCCTGACGGAAAAACGATTGCACATCTATCGGGCTACCGCAGAGGCGGCGTCCTGTCCTGCCAGCATAGAAGTGACATACGAGTGATCCCAAAACAGCGCAGGCTTTCCAACAATGTGGAAAGCCTGCGCTGTTTGCCGGGGGGCGTGGGAGATCAGGCGGAGAGAGCGGTGGCAGTGACAGGCGGAGCGGGAAGCGTTTGCGGCAGAACGATCTTCGAGTTCAGCAGGTGGAGCAGATGAACGTGCGAAGCGGAAGTCCAGAGGCGTTCGCGGCGGTTCCAGTAGGCACAGTAGGCCTGTCTGCCATCTATCGTGGGCATCCAGTCGTCCTCGCCGCAGCCTGTGAACAGAACGACGCGAGTGTAGGGCTTGATCGGCACATCGTCGCGGAAGATATACATCTCCTGCGCCATACGAAGCGGGTCGTCGTCCAGGTAGGCATCCGTGCAGAGCGCCCACCCGCGCAGGCTGACCGTCACCAGCCCCGTATTTTGCAGCACCACATACTCGCCCTGTGTGCTTGTCGCCGGATGCACCTCGATGATTTTTAACATCGTCGCTCTTCTCCCGGGGAAATCGTCCACAAAACGGAGATACGCCTCGTTCCCGGCCCTGCGCGTACTGCGCGCAGGGGCATAGCTGTCGGGATTATCTGAGAGGCGTCCTGCAGGCGTTCACCCTGTCGTTTTTGGAATGCAAACGGAAGCCGGAATGCCGTCCCGCTGGTGGCAAGATCAGCGGAACGGCGGGTGTCGGGAGTGGCGGCAGGCTCCGATCTGACGCCTCTCCGAACAGCGCAGAATCAGGAGCAGCCGAAGACCGAGCCGCAGTTGAGACACTTGAAGCAGGCCCCGTTGCGAACCATCAGACTTCCGCACTCGGTGCAGATAGGCGCATCCGCCTGATTCTGGAAGGTCTCCCGCTCGTGTTCGGTCAGCGTGAGCGGCGTGGTCAGCGTCAGATGCGGACGCTCCGCCATCACGTCGTTCGCAGTGCTGTGGCCGTTCTCGTCACCGTGACCGTTTGCCAGCGAGGGCCGATCTACTTCCGGCACACGGTTCAGGAACTTGCTGCCGAGCCAGCGGAAGATATAGTCCATGATAGACTTCGCGAACCGGATATTGGCGTTATTGGTCACGCCACTCGGCTCGAACCGGGCATGGGCGAACTTGTCTACGAGCGTAGGGAGCGGAACCCCGTACTGGAGGGCCAGCGAGATCGCTGTCGCAAACGAGTCCATGAGGCCGGAGATGGTCGAACCCTCTTTGCTCATGGTCAGGAAGATTTCGCCCGGAGTGCCGTCTTCGTACATTCCGACCGTGATGTAGCCCTCGTGTCCGGCGATGCTGAACTTGTGGGTGATACTTGCCCGCTCGTCCGGCAGTTTGCGGCGAAGAGGCTTGTTCACGGTGACGATCTGCGGGGCGACCATCGGCTCTTCTTCGACCGCCTCTTCCGTGCGTTTGGTCATCAGAGGCTGGGTGCGCTTGGAGCCGTCGCGGTAGATGGCAATCGCTTTCAGGCCGAGTTTCCAGCCCTCAACGTAGGTGTTGACGATCTCTTCGGCGGTCGCTTCCGTCGGCATATTGACAGTTTTGGAGATCGCGCCGGAGAGGAACGGCTGCGCCGCCGCCATCATTCGAATATGGCCCTTATAGTGGATGGAGCGAGTGCCGTTGCCGGGCTTGAAGGCACAGTCGAAAACCGAGAGATGTTTGTCCAGCAGATGCGGCGCTCCCTCGACCGTATCCTGCTTATCAATGTAAGCCAGGATTTCGGTGCACTGCGGGGCGGTATAGCCAAGTCGCTCCAGGGCTTCCGGAACGGTGTTGTTGACGATCTTCATCATGCCGCCGCCGACGAGGCTCTTGTACTTGACGATGGCGATGTCCGGCTCGATGCCCGTCGTATCGCAGTCCATGAGGAAGCCGATGGTTCCGGTGGGGGCGAGAACAGTAGCCTGCGCGTTGCGGTAGCCATGCTGTTCGCCACTGGCAATCGCATCATCCCAGCAGGTGCGGGCGGCGTCCATCAGTTCACGCGGCACATAGGTGTGGTCAATCTCCTCGACGGCCTCGCGGTGCATCCGCATGACTTCGAGGAACGGCTCCCGATTTTTCTCATACCCCGCGAAAGGCCAGCCGTGATCGCGGGCGATGACGCTGGACTGGTGGTAGGCTTCGCCCGTCATGACGGCAGTGATGGCTCCGGCGAGGGCGCGGCCCTCGTCGCTGTCGTAGGCGAGGCCCCGCGACATCAGCAAAGCGCCGAGATTGGCATAGCCCAGACCGAGGGGACGGTAGTCGTGGGAGTTCTCGGCGATGCGGGGCGTGGGATAAGAGGCGTTGTCTACGATGATCTCCTGCGCCGTCAGCACGATGCGGCAGGCGTGCTGGAACGCCTCGACATCGAACTCCTTGTCCTCTTTGCGGAACTTCATCAGGTTCAGCGACGCGAGGTTACACGCACTGTCGTTGAGGAACATATACTCGGAGCAGGGGTTGCTGGCGTAGATTTTGTCGGTATTCTTGCAGGTGTGCCATTTGTTGATGGTCGTATCGTACTGCATCCCTGGATCGCCGCAGATCCACGCGCTCTCCCCGATCATGTCCATCAGCTCTTTGGCCGGATAGGTGTTGGCGACCTTACGGCTGGTGACGTAACGGGTGTTCCACTCACCGCCACGCAGGTAGGTCTCCATGAACTCGTCGGAGACGCGCACGGAGTGGTTGGCGTTCTGGAAGTTGACGCTGTCGTAGGCTCCGCCGGAGACGTTGAACGCGCCGCTGTAGCCCGCATCTATCAGCGCCCAGGCTTTCTTCTCCTCTTTGGATTTGCTCTGGATGAAGTCGGCGATATCCGGGTGATCCACATCGAGCATGACCATCTTGGCGGCGCGTCGGGTCTTGCCGCCGCTCTTGATGGCTCCAGCGAACTGGTCGAAGCCGCGCATAAAGGAGAGCGGGCCGCTGGCGGTGCCGCCGCCCTGAAGTTTCTCGGTCGAGCCGCGCAGGGTGGAGAGGTTGGTGCCGGTGCCGCTGCCGTATTTGAACAGCATTCCCTCGGTCTTCGCCAGGGTCAGGATAGACTCCATGGTGTCTTCGACGCTGTTGATGAAGCAGGCGGAGCCCTGCGGGCGCGGCTGGTCGGGCAGGCCGACGTTGAACCAGACGGGGGAGTTGAAGGCGGCTTTCTGGTGGAGGAGGATGTGGGTCAGTTCGTCCTGGAAGGTCTGGGCGTCCTCTTCGGTAGCGAAGTAGTCCATCGCCCGGCCCCAGTTCGCCATCGTATCGGCGACGCGCCCGATAAGCTGGCGGACACTGCGTTCGCGCTGCGGGGTACCGATATGGCCCCGGAAATATTTAGAGACGACGACGTTGGTGGCAAGCTGCGTCCAGGATTTGGGAATCTCGACGTTGGTCTGCTCGAACACCTTTTCGCCGCGCTCGTTGGTGATGACGGCGTCGCGCATCTCCCACTCGACCGTGCTGTAGACATCTACGCCGGGAATGGTGAAGCGCCGCTCCATCTTGAGGCCAGGAGCGCCGGACGGACAGACGCTCTTGTGATGACCGTTGCCGTTCGCCGCCACTTTCGCTCTGCCATTGGATTTTCCGTTGACGACCGCGTGTCCGTTGGAGGCCATGACGTTGGAGGGTGGGGTCTCCAGGTCATCCTGATGTATCACGGAATCGATATCGGTCTGATGGCTCGCCTGCTCTTCTTTCAACTCTTCACTCCTCCTGCGACGTGACGAATGGCATTAAATCTGCGTGGTGCGGCCTTCGGAATTCGTCGTCCGGGCGGTCCGCAGGGTGAACTTAAAGCGTGTGCGGGAGCAGGCCGAGCAGTTCGGCGGGCGTCTCCGCGATAAAGTCGGGCCGGGCGGCGAGCAGGTCGTCGCGGCTGTCGGTTCCCCAGCAGGCCGCGACCGCATAGACGCCCGCGTTGTGCGCTCCCAGAATGTCGTACTGGCTGTCGCCGATCATGGCGGCGCGGTCCGGCGGAAGGCTCAGCGCAGCCAGCGCTTTCAGGAACGGCTCCGGGTGGGGCTTGCACTCGGTGCAGTCGTCGCCCGCAACCACCGCTTCGAAAAACTCCGCGACGCCTGCGGTCTCCAAATGATGCAGGGCCATCTCGCGGTATTTGGTGGTGACTATAGCCAGACGGAGGCCGCGTTTGCGGAGTTCCTCCAGCGTCGGGCGTATGCCGGGGAACGCCGTAATATCATCGCGCCGGGTACGCATGTGGGCGCGGTAGCTGACTTTGACCGCTCCCAGGGTTTCCGGGGAACAGTCCGCATCGTAGTGCGCGAAGGCCGCCAGCAGGACGGTGTCGAGCGGCAGACCAACACGTTCTTGCCAGACTTCAAGCGGGGCGGGCTGCCCCAGGTGGGTACGGATCGCATGGTCGTAGCACTCCCTTATCAGACCGTGTGTGTCCGCGACCGTTCCATCGAGATCGAACAGCAGGGCCTCCAGAGAAGGCGGTGGGGTTCGGGCGATTTGCGGCGAGGACATGGTGCGGCTCAACTCTTTCGGGTGCTGCGACGGTGAAGCAGGTTGACGATCTCTTTGAACTGGGTGGCGTCCTCGAATTGGCGGTAGACCGATGCAAAGCGCACATAGGCCACCTGATCAAGCGACTTGAGTCGGTCCATGACCATCTCGCCGATTTCGCGAGAGGAGACCTCTTTTTCAAGGCGATTGTAGAGCATCCGTTCGATGTCCTGCGCGGCCTCGTCCAGCGTCTCCACGCTGATATCGCGTCCGGTACAGGCCAACTGCATTCCGCGCACGATTTTGGTGCGGTCGAAGGGAACGCGGCTGTGGTCGCTCTTGACGACGAAAAGCTGGAGTTCTTCGATCTCTTCGAGAGTCGTAAAGCGGCGACCGCACGCCTCACACTCCCGGCGTCGCTTGATAGCGACTCCATCGTTGAGAGTACGTGTTTCGAGGACATGATCCCTATTCTGAATACCGCAGAACGGACACTTCATCGTCTACGCGCATACTCCGCTTCCGTCTCCCCTTCCGTCCCGATTCTGTCGGAGCGGCGGTTCCCGATACCACAGGGAACTAGATATAGAGAAGGGAACGCGCTTCGCCCGACGAGCGCACACTAGATGTCGGGGTTTTTCTGCGCTTCCTGCCTATATGTGGAGACTGCGTTAGGATAACACTACTAGGGATAGGTTGTCAAGGGGTTTGGGAGAAGTCGGGGAAAGTTTTTTCGCAGAGGCGGTTTTGCCGCAAGAAGTTAGGTGTTGCGCTTACTGATGGTCACTCTTATTCGCCGAGTGGGGAGTCGTTGGGGAGAGGGGCGGACGGGGGAACATGGTAGATTCGGATGGGGGCGTGTGCGGAGGTTTGGGGAGGGAGGAAGAGCAGTGGATGGGGCGTGGGGCGGGAGTCCGGGGACGTGGGGAGGCGGAGTGGGGAGGGCGTTGGGGGCTTGACGGCAGGGGCTTTTGGGCGGGGATGGGCGACGGGAATGCAGGCGAGAACAAGCAGCGTCAACACGACGACGGCCACTCCGCGCAGGGTTTGGAGGCGAACTGGTCGGTCGGGGACGGGGCCACCTCCAGGCGTGACGCTGAGGCGCAGGGCCGTGTTGGGAGGCGTCCAGGCGATGCGCTGGGTCTTGCCGGGGTCGGGCAGACGCTGCGTCACGTCGCTGTCCCGCGGGGTTTGTGGGGTAGACTGATTGGGCAGGGACGCGGTTTTCACGCGCTTATTATAGCCTACCGCGTGACCGATTGCAAGGAGGCGGGAGTTCAGGAGATGACGCACTATCCTGTGGACGGGTCGGGCCGACCTGTGCCGTTGCCCGTTCACACCGGCAGCTATGTTTCGCAAGCCCTGGACCGGGAACAGCCTTACACCTACCTGCTGCCGCACGACTACGACCCAGCCCGAACCTACCCGCTGCTCGTGCTGCTGCACGGCATAGGCAGTGACTATCGCGGCTGGACGACCTATACCCGCATTGCCCGCTACGTCGCCGCTTATGACCTGATAGTGGCCTGCCCGGACGGCGACAGCGGCTGGTACACCAACGCGGCAAATGGCGGAGAGCGGCGCGAAGACGACATCATCCAGGATTTCGTCGGGCATCTGCAGGCGACGTTTCCGCTCGTACCACCCGGTAAGGGCTGGGGCATCGGCGGACTCTCGATGGGAGGCTACGGAGCAGTCAAGATCGCGATCAAACATCCGCAGTTTTTCGGCACGGCGGTCAGTCACAGCGGTGCCTTCGAGAAGATGCAGACCGCCAGTGTGCATCCAGTCTTTGGAGACCCGGAGACGGATCGCGCCCTGCGGCATCGGGAAAACCCGTTCTGGCTGGTAGAGCAGGCCCTCTGCCGCTGGCCCACCGAACGCCCGCGTCTGTTCCTCGACTGCGGCGCCGAGGACACGCTGCTGACCGCAAACCGGCGTTTCTCCGACCATCTGAATTTTGTCGGGTATCCCTGTTGCTATCGTGAACTGCCCGGTCAGCACACCTGGCCCTACTGGGATCGGGCGTTCAAGACCGTGCTGCCGGAACTGGCGCAGAACCTCGGCGCGACGGTCAAGCAGCCGTCCGTCACAGAGCGTGAATAAAGGAGAAGACGTGCAGGAGTTTGATCTGATTGTGATTGGCGGCGGTTCCGCCGGACTGAAGGCCGCACGAACGGCAGCCCGTCTGGGGCGCACCGTCGCGCTGGCGGAAGAGCGGGAGTTGGGAGGCGAGTGCTTCTGGGCGGGTTGTGTCCCAACAAAGGCGATGGTGCGAGCCGCGCAGGTCTGGCAGTTGGTGCGGAAATCCCAGGAGTTCGGCATTCATGTCGAGATCAAGAAGGAAGATTTCGCCGCTGCGATGGCCTATAAAGAGAGCGTGCTGCGAAAAGTGGCGGGCGACGGCCCGGAGGACGGTGGGCTGTCGAAATACGGCGCGGTCTTCTACAAGCAGCGGGCGAGTTTCGAGGGGCCGCGTGAGGTGCGCGTCGGGAGCGAAGTGATTCGGGGCAAGCAGATCGTGATCGCCTCCGGGACGGTACCGAAAATCCCGAATATTCCCGGTCTCGAAGAGGCGGGCTACATCACGAACCGGGAGGCCGTAGACCTGCCGCGCCTGCCGAAGCACATGGTCGTTTTGGGAGCGGGGCCGATTGGGCTGGAGTTCGCGCAGGTGTTCCGACGGTTCGGCTCCGAGGTGACGGTACTGGCGAAAGACCCGCAGATTCTGCCGCGTGAGGACGAGGATGTCGCCGCGCTTGCCGCCGGTTTCCTCATCGAAGAGGGCATCCGCATCCTGACCGGCTGCTATGTGGAACGGGTGACACACGCTAAAGGCACGAAGACCCTGCGCGTCCGGCATCACGGCGGGCTGGAGGAGATGCACTGCGACGAGATTCTGGTCGCCGTCGGGCGCAGCGCGGCCGTCGAGGGGATGAACGTCGAGGCGGCAGGGGTCGAATTCGAGCGGCGCTGCATCCACGTTAACCGCTATCTCGGCACCAACGTCCCGCACATCTGGGCGGCGGGCGACATCAGCGGCGGTTATCTCTTCACCCACGTCGCGAGCTACGAGGGCAAACTCGTCGCGCTGAACGCCTTCACCGACCGACCGGAGCCGTTCGATCATCGGGTCGTGCCACGGTGTACCTACATAGACCCGGAGGTCGCCAGTATCGGTATCACGGAACGGCAGGCCCGCGAGTTGGGTCGCCATGTCGTGACCCACTCCTTCTCCTTCGCCAATCTCGACCGCGCCATCATCTACGGCGAAGGCCGGGGGCTGGTGAAACTGGTCGTGGACGAACTGGACGGGCAGATTCTTGGCGCCCATCTCGTTGGGCCGGACGCCTCCAGCATCATTGCGGAGCTTGCCATCTGCATGAAGCATCACCTGCCCGTCTCCGCCATCGCCGACACCATGCACGCCTACCCCAGCTTCCCCGAAGCCGTCGAAGCCGCCGCCCTCTCCGCCCCCAATTACCGAGGCCAGGTAGACGGCGCAACGGGGTAGGTTTTCCGGAAGAAGGCCGAGGGTTGAAAACCCCCGTCATGAAAGTGCAAACGTCTTGCAGACGGAAATGCCCTGCTGGTTGGTAGGTTTCGGAGGGCGTTGTCGGAAAGTGGTTCCCAACCCCACCAAAACAGGCGCTCCGACGAGAATGGGCTTCTGAAGATTGCGTCCGCAGGACGCCCGCACTTTCTTGCCGGGTACGTTTTTGTACCCGGCCCACCTGCCAGGGATTGGAGTGCGTTACTGGGAAGTGGTTCCTAAACCCATCCGGCCATTTTCACCCGACCCACCTGCCAGGGATTGGAGTGCGTTGCCCGGCACAGGAACGTGCCGGGCTGGAAAAAGCGGTCGTCCTACGGACGAAGCGGACGGAATATCCAAGTCGTCGGGTTGCTCCAGAGTTCACTCCGGCGCAAACTCACGGACGGTAAACCAATCCGGAGCCTCTGGCATTACGTCTGAAAGACGTCCGATTTTTAATGCCGGGGGGGCAACCCTCGGACAATCTCACAGGATTTTCAACTTCCGGCCAAACTGCCGGAAAATCAGCCTACCCTGCTGACCCCGAAGGCGCAGGAAGGCGGAGAGCCAGTACCAGGCCAAAGGCTATCACCAGCGCGGTCAGCAGAAAAAGCGCCGGAACACCGGCGATGGTGATGAAATGGTCGTGGAGGAGGAAGAGGCTACCGAGCGAGGGGTAGAACGCAGAAGGCAGGAACAACAGATTCATCAGCGCGACGAAGACCGGGCGTTCGTCGTCGGCGACGTGGGAGAGCAGATAGTGGTTCAGAACGATCCACATCCCCCAGCCGAGGGTGCCGCCCATGAGCAGGAAGACCAGCGTGAAGAGTACGGGAGAGAGACTGCCGAGCGTGAAGGCCAGGACAGGCGTGAGCAGGCAGCCCAGGGCCAGAGCGCGAACGGCGGTCGCGGGGTTGCGTTTCTCGCTCAGGAACGTCCAGAGCGGCATGAGGGCCACCACGCCGACGGCCGCTGCGGTCTGATAGATGCCGCTCCAGGAGTCGGGTAGCGCAAACCGCTTGAGCGCGTACAGCACATAGAACGGCGCGGACGCGCTGCCGAAACCGATGAGAAGTTGGATGGCGGCAAGACGAGCGAAGGCCGGATTACGCCGCACCAGACCGGGCAGACGCCGAAAATAGGCGACGAGCGGAATATGGGGTTGAATGGCGGAGGGCGGATACGGCGGCTCCCGAATCAGCAGGACACCTATCAGCGAAATCTGGAACATGAGCGCCGCGATCAGCATGAGCAAGGCGTAGTTGTGGGGGAACGGAAAGCGAGAGGAGGCCAGCACCCCGCGCACCAGTAACGCCGCAATCGCGACGCTGATAAGCCCCGAAAGCAGTTGCGTGACCGCGAAGAATCGCCCGCGCACTTTCCCCGAAAACGCTCGTGCGACGATCTCCATCCAGGGCACATAGCCGAGGCCGTCTCCCAGCGCCCACAGAGTCAGCAGGACGACCAGCGCGATCAGAGCCTGGCTCTGCGCGGCAGGCGAGTCGCTGGCGTGGTATATATAGTAGGGGAGTGCGAGCAGCGGCAGGCGCGTCACCGCCGCGATGAAAGCCAGGAACGGCTTCTGACGCGGTTTGCCGTGAGTGGCGTAGGCAACCACAATTTGCAGACCGTTGAAGGCCAGATAGCGCAGAGTGACAAACCCGCCGATGAGCAGACTGCTCCCGCCCAGACGCTTCAGCAGCACCGGCAGAACCGCACTCGGGTCGGTAAAGGCCATTCCAAGCGAAAAAAACGTGACATCGAGCATTAAGGCGAAAAGATTACGCCGCACCTGCGCTGCACTGCGCTCTGCACTCTGTTCCTGATCCATGCTGTTAGGATACCCGAAACCGTCCGCTCCAACGAAGGAAGTCACCATGCCCACCACAATCGAAGAGAGACCTGAACCGCCGCCCCCGACCCGACAGATACGCGAAGGGATTCTCGGCGCGGTTCTCGTGGTGGCGCTGTGTATCGTCGGGTGGAAGTGGCAGCATAGCGCAGCCCAGGCACAGGCCCGCAACGCCGCGAAAAGAGAGACGCCGCAGGCGGACATGCGGCCCCTCAATCATCTCGCGGGTTCGACCAGCCCGTATCTTCTCCAGCACGCCCACAATCCGGTGGACTGGTATCCGTGGGGCGATGAGGCGCTGGCGCTGGCCCGGAAGGAGAACCGTCCTATCTTCCTCTCGGTCGGCTATTCGGCCTGTCACTGGTGCCACGTCATGGAGCGCGAGGATTTTGAGAACGCCAACATCGCGAAGATAATGAATCAGAACTTTGTCTGCATCAAGGTAGACCGCGAGGAGCGCCCAGACATTGACAGTCAGTATATGGCGGCGGTGCAGATGATGACCGGTTCCGGCGGCTGGCCGATGTCGGTCTGGCTGACCCCCGACCTGAAACCGTTCTACGGCGGCACTTATTATCCCCCGAACGAGTTCAAGCCCCTGCTGCAAAAGGTCGCCGCGCTCTGGAGCAGCGACGCGCCCAAAATCCGCACTGCCGCCGAACAGGTCTCTGCCGGGATGAAACAGGCGATGGAGGCAACGACCCGCAAGACCACCGCCGCCATCCCCGCCGACAGCCTCGCCAAAGCCACCGAATCCTATCTGCGCGACTTCGACCGTGTCAACGGCGGCTTCGGCGCAAAGCCCAAATTCCCCGACGAACCGCGCCTGCGGTTCCTGCTGGCGCAGGCTCGCCGCAGCCACGACCCGCAGATTCTCGCCCTGCTGACCCGCACCCTCGACGCGATGGCGCACGGCGGAATCACCGATCAGATCGGCGGCGGCTTCCACCGCTACAGCACGGACGCGAAATGGCTTGTGCCGCATTTTGAGAAGATGCTCTACGACCAGGCACAGCTCGCGCAGGTCTATCTCGAAGCCTACGAGCTGACGCAGAACCCGCTCTATCTGAAGACAGCACAGGGTACGCTCGATTTCGTGCTGCGGGAGATGACCGACGCGAAGACAGGCGGATTCTATGCGACGCTGGATGCCGACAGCGAGGGAGAAGAGGGCAAATTCTACGTCTGGAGCGCACAGGAGATTGAAACCGCACTCGGCAAAGCCGACGCAGACCGTTTCAACAAGGCGTATGGTGTCACCGAGATGGGTAACTTCGCAGGCGGCAAAAATGTGCTGTCCCGGCCTGTCCCGCTGACCGCCGCGCAGGAGATTGCATTGGCTCCGTTGCGGGCGAAACTTCTGGCCGTGCGCGGTCAGCGCGTCCGCCCGAACACCGACGATAAGATTGTCACCGCCTGGAATGGCCTGATGATCGGGGCATTCGCGAAAGGCTACGCCATCACTCACGACGAGCGGTACAAAAAAGCCGCGCAGAACGCCGCAGACTTCCTCACCTCACCCCTCACCAAACCGGACGGCAGCCTGCTTCGCGTCGCCCGGCAGGGCAAAGCGGGAGCCGTTCCTGGCTTCCTCGACGACTACGCCTACTCCGCAGACGGCCTGCTCGATCTGTACGCCGCGACGAAGGAGGACCGTTATCGCAAGCAGGCGCAGGCCCTTACCGAACAGATGCTGCGCCGATTCTGGGACAAAGACGGCGCAGGAGGCTTCCTGACGCCGGGGCCAAACGGCGCTCCCGTCGCACAGTCGCGCTCCGGCGAAGACGATGCCGTTCCGTCTCCCACCGGCGTCGCCGCGCAGGTTCTCTCGCGCCTCGCCTCCCTCCCCGCCACACCGGGCCAGACACCCGCGCAGGTCAGTCAGTATCGCCAGCAGGTCGCGCTGACCATCCAGAACTTCCAGCCGCTCGTCGCCCGCGCCCCCTCGGCCTTCCCCACCCTCCTGCTCGCCTGGCAATCGCTGAAACCGAAATAGACCCCGTTCCAAATCTGCTTTGAGAACCCATCACGGAAGCGGATTGGGATCCAACACCGGGACGGTGGAGCTATCAGTCGGCTCGACACGCGCTTCGTCGGTTTCCGAAACATTGGGGATGCTGTCCTTCGGAGCGGTGATGGGAACAGAGACCGAACCGTTCTCAGCGACTTCTGTTTTCAGGGTATCGGCGGGCTGCGTCTGAACGTCCTCTTGAGCGGCATCCGCAGCCTGTTGGTGCAGAGCGGTCAGGAGAACGGCGGTCTCCGGGGCGACGATTTTGCCGGGTGCGATGCCGTGTGCTAGATTGACACGCTGCTGTTCCGGGAGCGCACGGGCCATGAAATTGCGCCAGATGGGGGCGCAGATCGCACCGCCCGTCGCACTGCCCATCGGAAGGTACTTCGCCAGGACAACACGCTGGCCTGACTGCACGGCTGTCTCCTTATGAACATGCGCCGTCCAGACAGCGACCGTCAGATCACGGGTATAGCCGACGAACCAGGCGTCCCGATGGCTGCTGGTCGTTCCGGTCTTCCCATGCGCGTCGGGAATGGACGCCGCTGCAACGGCGGTTCCGTTGATGACGACCTCTCGGAGTCCGACATTGACCTCATCGAGCGCCTGCGGGCTAAGTACGGAGGCATGGTGTCGCTGCGTGGAATCGTCACGAAAAACATCGCGTCCGTAGGCGTCCGTGATTGATTCGATGAAGACCGGATCGTAACGTTCGCCGCCGTTGGCGAAGGCGGAGTAAGCCGAGCAGAGGTCGAGCGGATGGACACCGGACGCGCCGAGAGCCAGCGGCAGTACCGCCGTCATGGGGGTGGTGATGCCCATGCGCTGCGCGTAGTCCACGATATTCGAAGGCCCGACCTTCTCCATAACCTGCACCGCAACGGTATTGACAGATTGGCGCAGTCCGTCCAGTACCGTCATCGTTCCCGCGTGGCCTCCGCCATAGTTGTGGACGGTCCAGTTGCCGGAGCTGCCGTGATAGGAGAGCGGCTTGTCGTCTATCGGTGTGCTGAGATCGCAGGCATTGGTGTCGAATGCAGCAGCATAAACGAACGGCTTAAACGCGGAACCGGGCTGGCGGATGCCCTGCGTCACGGCGTCGAACTGGTCTGTCTGAAAACTCGCCCCGCCTACCAGCGCCCGAACAGCCCCGGTGCGTGGGTCAATAGCGACGAGGGCGCCGGTGTTCGGCCCCTGTCCGCCGGGCAGTCCCTGCCGCAGTGAGGTCTCCGCCGCCTGCTGCATCTTCCAGTTCAGGGTCGTGACGATTCTCGCGCCGCTGTAGAGCAGTTCCGGCCCGTACTTGTCGCGAAGCATCCGCACAACATCGCTCACGAAATAGGGCGCTTTCCAGTCGGCTTTCGGGGTATCGTGCGGGTGCAGGATACAGGGAACCGTGGCTTCCGCCTCTTTCGCCTGCTGGGCCGTAATCTGGCCTGTCACAGCCATGCGCGACAGGACGGTTCGGCGGCGGCGCAGGGCGGCTTCCAGATGCTGGGTCGGGGCGAACGCGAGCGGGCGCTGCGGCAGTCCGGCAAGCAGCGCGGCCTCTCCGAGCGTCAGGCTGCGGGCGGATTTGCCGAAATAGGTGTTGGCGGCGGCTTCGATGCCATAGGTTCCATTACCGTAGTACGCGGTGTTGAGGTAGGCTTCTAGAATTTGACGTTTGCCGTACTGCCCCTCGATCTTCCGCGCCAGCAGAATTTCGGCGATTTTGCGGCGGTAGGTTTTCTCATTGGTGAGATAGAGATTGCGGGCAAGTTGCTGCGTGAGGGTGCTGCCGCCCTGCGAAGTCGCATTGCCGTTGCGGAGATTGGCAAAGACAGCGCGAAAAATCCCATGCACATCTACGCCCTCATGCGCGTAGAAGCGGCTGTCTTCCGTCGCAATCGTCGCGTCCTGTACTTTTTTGTCTATCGCATCGAGGTCTACAGGCCGTCGCCGTTGCGCTTCCAGGGTCGCCAGGACAACGCCATCGCTGGAGACGATAGTTGTCGCAGGGTTCAGCCGTACTTCGGCCAGACTGTTGACCGCAGGCAGATGGTCGGAGATAGACTTGACCACCCACAGCCCATATGCCATTCCGCTCGCCGCCACCAGCATCGGAATCAACAGCGCGACAGCCAGAACACGCCGACGCGAGAGACGCCGTACGCTTTTGGTACTGGCAGGGGAGGGAACAACGCTACGCCGTCGTCCGAACGAGACGGGAGTGATATCAATTGCCATTGTGGTTGGAAGCCTTCTAAAAGGTACTCGGGAGGGAATATTGCGGGCCAAAAAAGGTGCCTGCACAAAGTTTATAAACTCCGTGCAGGCACCCCTGGCCTCTGTCCTGTCTCCCTACAGGGGAAACAGAGCAGCGATATGTTGTTTTTGTGTGGATACGCTAGCGCATCCGTAACTCTATGCGTAACTTCCCGTTCCCGGATAGGCGAGCATGGCGAAGTCCGATTTGTGGTATGAGCGTTCGGCCAAACAAGACGGTCTATTCCCGTAGCGAGGTCGCGCCAAGATACAAACGCGATGTTTACAACGGTTCCGAACCCTCACACATTTTATTAGACGCCACTCCCCGCAGAATGTTCAACTATTTTGCAGCGGCCCTCCGCCCGCAATCCTGTCTTGACAAATTCTCAATCCTCATGCTACCATAATGCATTGCTGCCCGCAAAGTTTCTGCGCGGATTGGCAATGTGGCGATTGTAGCTCAGTAGGTTAGAGTGCCAGGTTGTGGCCCTGGAGGTCGTGGGTTCGAGCCCCATCATTCGCCCTTTCGGTACAGAAAAATAGCGCCTCTTCCATCGGGATCATCCCGATGCGGACGCTTATAGTCACTGTTAGAACCCTTCGTGTTGACATACAGTCACGAAGGGTTCTTTTCTTGTAAGCCTTCCATGAGCGGGGCGCACCCTATCGCATGAAAATGCCTTCTCCCCCGGAATCGGGGGCCGGGGGCGGCTATTTTCGCATCAGATTGACCGACGGCATCACCGGCTGTCGGGCTTACTTCCAATGCAAGTGCAAGTGACACAAGCCATCACAGTAGGATATTATCGCACCCTTACTCACCGCTTCTCGCCCGGTGGAACTCGCATCTTCTCGACATGGAATGAGGAGATGATTGCCTGCATCTCCTCTTCAACGGACGCAAATTTCTCAGTTTCTGCCATGCCCCATACGACGGCCGAAGTGGAACCATGAACAAGCAGAACCATTGTACGGGAGGATAAGCCGCCTGGCATCTCAGTCGTCTCATAGGTGGCAATGGTAGAGGGACAGCCGTCAATTGTCAGGTGTCGGTGCGAAATCAGTCGCCTCATGCCCGCTGTCATCACCTCGGGATATCCGTCAACCAAAGTAGACGCATTGCTCGTTTCGTCTGTTGGGAGTTCAGCCAAGTAGATATGGGGAATCTCTTTGTCAGTAAAGGTGTGCATGAGATGACGCTCTATCCAGAGTTGTATAGGGCTGGAAGTGAGTACAAAAGAGTGCTCAAAATCCGTTTTTGAGCACCAGCGAAAGGGGTCAGGCTTCCAGTAAGTAGAGACCGTAAACCGACACCGATAGCCTGAAACGGGGTCTGTCTTTCCGATAAACTCCTTCCGTGCCTGCGGCTGGCCGACAACGAACCCTATCCCTGCTGCAACCACTACAACGATAGCGGTCAGGGAAATGAGAGACTTCCAACGGGTCATCCCTTTATCCATCATGGAATGCTCCTGCCTTCCTCAACTCTCCTTCGGTTCTCTTGTGCGGCTCTCAGGAGTTGTTCGGGTGGTGTCTCCGCTCCCTGTCCTACCGCTCGGAGCAGTTCTGCTTGTTGGCATGAAGGCGTCTCCTTAGCGGCACGGAGAAGGGTTTCCTCTGGAGGGAGCGAATTGGCCGTATCGGTATTGAGAAGAAGACATTTGCGAGGCGACATCCCACTCCCTGCGGTATGCAGAAATCTCTCTTGGCGAGGAACCGTAGGATGGATGAACAAGGGTATCCAAATACACCCGAATTCGTGGAAATTGTCTAGGTTACTCCCCTTACGCAGGCGACCTCTTCCATCGTACAGAGTTTCGGCGGACTAAAGTCCTCCGCTGGTTGACCTTCGGCCAAACGTCCTGCGGACGTATCCCTTCGCCACAAGTTGTGTTGAGTGCAAAAAGGGAACTTTGCCGCAGGAACGTTTCCGCAGGAAACTTGGCCGCAGGCCATTCAGCACAGGACTTTAGTCCGCTGGTGAGGGCGGCGAATAGCCTGCCTGCGTAAGGTGAGTAGGTTAGCGCTGTGCAATCTGTCTAGTTTAACGTCAAATTCACTGTTGTCGCCGCATTATGGCAGTCCCTTCCCTACTGCCAGAACTGATAGGTTGGGAGGTTACGGACGATGCCGTAGATATTCCAGAGGCTGCCGACGACGAATTGACCGAGCATCAGGCCGATGAAGAAGGGCAGCGACCGATGGAAACCACCCCGCCCACCGTAGCGCAGAATCAGGGACTTGAAAATCCAGGCGAGGAACAGCGGCCCCCAGACCAGATTGATCTCGAAGGACGAGGTGACGGCGAAAGCCAGCGGATGCAGAGGCCACCAGGGGAAGCGCATTCGCAGCCCCTGGAGCAGGAACGCGATGCCGAACCCGACCCAGATGGCGATAAACTCCTGGAATTTGCCGGGCTGCGGCGATTTCAACCAGCCGGTCAGCGTGTTGTAGGCTTCCGCGCCGAACGTAATGCGCGACTTGCTCTCCGCACCATAGGAGTACATGAGCTGTAGAATCGCCCAGAAGGCGATGAAGATCGCCGCGCTGCCCAGAAAAAGCAGGGCCTTTGACCATTTGCGGTAGTCCGTGCGGCTCTGTTCCGCCAGCTTGAAGGCTTCCAACTGGTGCGGCATCGGGTGCGAACGGTAGGCGCGGTTGAACCAGAAGAACAGCGCGAAGACCGTGCGTGTATCCATATCGAAGGCTTTGCTGCCCACGACCCGCGTCATAATCATCTCCGGGCCGGTGAAGTGCAGGTCGTGCATGGGGGTGCCGAGTTCCGCCCGCATACGGGTGATGGCGAGGGCCAGCGCGAAGTACATCAGGAAGAAGAGGATCCCGATCCACCAGGGCATTCCGAGATAACTGGCGAAGGCGACCAGTCCCCCCACACCGACCGCAATCCCAAGCAGAGCGTTGCGATAGGTCATCGGCTCGCGGCTGTCATCAAGGTCAGAGGGACGGCCCAGCGCCCGACTCAGCACCTGTTTTAGATAGTGGCGGCTGACCCAGACGGAGTAGAGACAGAACGAGATATACGCCCCGAAAGACTGAGTCTCCGTATAGGGGAAGCGCGGGTCCTGGTCGTAGGCCATCGCGACCGAGGCGACCTTTTCCAGTTTCCAGAACCAGTAGAAGAAGACGCAGGAGAAGAGGAAGTCCAGGGGCATGAACATCCCCAGCCCGATCATGAACGGATAGAACGAGAGGGGCGTCCAGCCGACCGCGTTCCAGGGCTTCGCGGTGAACATCGGGCCGATGTCGAGGAAACTCTGGCCGAAGCCGGGGGTCAGCACAGTGGGAATCGAAGGGTAGTAGTAGTTCAGGCTGTTGATGCAGTCAATCGTCCCGGCGATGATGAAGCCGATCCAGAAGAGACGGTTGAGAAAAAGCCCTTTCGGCTGAAACGCCTGCTCCGTCGTGATCTGGAGCGGCAACTGCACAATGGGATAGGTCAGGCGTTCGTTATCCGTCCACTGCTTCCGCAAAATCGCGTTCATACACAGCATCACGAAGAGCAGTAGGCTGACGAAGAACGTCCATATGGTAACGACGGGCAGCCAGGCGGAGATATACTTCCAGTGCCAGATACTGTCGTTGCCGAGGTAGTAGCTCTTCCAGATCGCCTCGTCTTTGATAAACAGCCCGTCCCGCAGGTGCGGATTGATAAGCTTGGCCCATTCGTTACTGGAGTCCGCGTGTTTGAAGGTCCAGGTGAGCATCGGCACGAAGACTTGCAGCATATCGTGGCCGGAGACGCACGAACTGATGCTGAGACCGGAGAAGATAAGCAGCAGTTCGCCGCGCTGAAGGGCCATACGCGGGGCAAAGCGGCGCACCGTGCGGTTCAGCAGCGTCAGACAGAGCAGGATAAAGACGGTATTGAAGAAGAGGGAGATCGTCGTCGGGTGTGCGGAGTAGCGCACCACCTCCATCTGCACGACCCAGTAGGAGTTGAGTGGCATAATCAGCAGACAGAGGAGAATTGAGCGCCAGGTCACCGCTTTGGTGCGTCCCATTCCGCCGGACGGTATCCCGTCTCCCTCGTGTCCGTCGTCACGCTGTCCTTTCTCCGGTTGCTCCGTTGCCATCGAGTACTCTTTCCTTTGTGTTGTGTATCTAAGCCCCAGGCACGTCATCGGCCTGAACGGCTGCTGGCGGTCAGCCCCTGCGAAAGTGGGAGGGCGAAACGGCAGACCTGGGTTTCGCCCGGTAAAAGCGTATAGGTGCAGTTGCGGGGATGGAGATAGTCTCTCACTATTCCTCTCCCGTCGTGCCGATTCCTGCTTGATTTCGGGCGCTTCTGTGTTTCAGGGAGTCAGCAGTTTTTGGACCATTTCGGGACGATTGTAAGTGGCTTTGAAGCGCGAGGCAGGCAACAGTTGACCATTGACCTGAAACTGAAACAGGGCTTCCGCGCCTGTAGACGCGGTGTAAAATCCTTCGGGAGTGGTGAAGATCCAGGCGTTGGCGATGCGGCTGTCGCGTGTTGAGAAGAACCGGAGCGTTCCGCGCAGTTTGCCGTCGGGGATACTCCAGACCTTCACGGTGCGATCTACCGAGACCGTGTAGAGCGACTTTCCATTGGGAGCGAAAGCAGAACCGGTCACCTGCCCGTCATGCCCACGCCATTCCTTGAGTTTTTTGCCCGTTGCCACGTCCCACAGGCAGAGTCCGCCGTTCACGCCAGTCGCGGTGAGGCGTGCCCCGTCCGCAGAGACGGCAATGCCCGTCAGCGTCTCCTCGCCCATATCCAACTGCCGCACGACCTGGCCCGTAACGGTATTCCAGATCAGTACGGTGTTGTCCCCGAAGGCCCAGGTGGCGAGCAGAGTGGTGTTCGGCAAATAGTGGGGACGTGGTACAAGGAACCGCCCGTTCTGGTTTTTGTCACGCGGGTCGTTGAGTGTGCGTTTCGTCTCTCCGGTGCGAACATCCAGAATCCGAATCCGGTTCGTGCGTTCCTGCCCCTGCTGAATCATGTCGCCGGTCGCCAGCAGGCTGCTGTCCGGGGAGAAATCGAGGACATAGGTCGGCACACCGGGAATACTCAAGGTCCTTTCCAGGGCGAACGTCCGTGCGTTCCAGAGGCGATAGACCTGCTTGCCTCCGCCTGCCCCGAAGCGCCCCCCATCCGGCGCGAAGGCGACCTCGCGCACTAGGCCAGGCATGAGTTCAGCAGGGGAACCCGGCCCATCCGCGATGGCAAAGGTATGGAGCAGCAGACCTCCCTGCGTCTCCCACATCTGTACGCCTCCACCCGTCGCCGCGATGAGCAGGCTGCTGTCGGGAGAGAAAGCAGATCTATTGATGGCGCTGCCGGACGGCGCTGTCAGCAGATGGCGCAGCGCCGCACGATGCGTATCCCAGAGCCGGACGCCGTTCGGACCGCCCAGCGCCAGCAGACTGCCGTCCGGGGAGATAGAGACGGACTGCGGAATGCTGTCCACACCGGGCAGGACGCCGAGCAGCCTGCCGCGTTCCGCGCCCGGTTCCACATTCCAGAGCCGAATAGACCCGTCTCCCGCCCCGGTCGCAAGCGTCGTGCCATCCGCCGTGACCGCCAGCGCATTGCCATCGCCGCTGGTCAGTGGCTGCGAGGCCCGCCCGGTGGCAACGTCCCAGAGCAGCGGCCCGTTCCGGCTGGTGAAGACGGCGGTCTTGCCGCCATCCAGCAGCACGAACTTCGCATAGCCGCCGCCGAAGTTGCGCCGCAGCAGAGTTCCGGTCGCAACCTCCCAGACGTTACCCGAGCCGCCATAGTCTCCGCTGCTGACGATCTGCTGGCCCCCCGGCAGGAACGCCAGACAGGTGATCGGCGCGGTGGGAATCGGCGGTTTCAGCGACTGTTTGACCTCCCCGGTCGCCAGACTCCAAAGTTTGATGATCCCATCGCCCCCGCCGCTTGCCAGCAGACTGCCGTCCGGGGAGAAGGCCAGCGCTCCCGTCTGCCGCTCATGCGCGGCCAGATGCAGACGGATTTTGCGCGTGGTCATGTCCCAGAGCGTCAGTTCACCCACCTGTTTCGACTCGGTCAGGTCATAGGTATCGGTTCCAGCGGCGAGGGTTTTGCCATCCGGTGAGAAGGCGAGAGCGATCAGGGTCCGGCGCACCTTCCCGGCAGGAAAATCGAGCGGAACGCCGTCCGGCTGCCCGGTCTGTGGATTCCAGAGGCGCACGGCCGCATTGGCCTGCGGGACACCGTTCAGCGGCTCGCCTTTGCGCCCTGCCCCCGCCGCCAGCACTTTGCCATCCGGGGAGTAGGCCAGTGCGCCGACAGGCGCCTCTTCTTTTAGAACCCTTACCAGTTCTGTGGAGGCCACGTCGTAGATTTTGACGCTGTGTCCGCTCTCTGTACAGGCCAGCGACTTGCCGTCCGGCGCAAACGCAAGCGCCCGTATGGACCCTTCCCCACCCGCGAAGACCATCTCCGGTGGGGCGGACGCCGGGCGAACGGGCGCGCCCGGTTTCGGAGGCTTCTTCTGGCCCCACCCTCCCCCACCGCACACGGTGAGGGCCGTAAGGAGGGGAATTGTCGCCCACTGCCGCACGTAGTTCTGCTTAAAGCGCTGGTTCATCTGTTCGGTTCCTGAAGGAGGCGTTATGTTTGGTTTTGACCGTGACCCGTATTTGCAGGCGGAGGTTCCGCCTGCGCCGGAGAGTGTGGGGCCGGACGTTGTCGTCAGCCCAGATACGCGCCGGGAGAACCGTATTCCGCCCCGGCAGGCACGTACCCGCAAATGGCCGGTACTGGACGCAAGCGGCCCGCCGCATATCGAAATGGCGGCCTGGCAGTTGGAGATAAATGGCCTGGTGGAAAAGCCTATCCGTTGGACATGGGAAGAGTTTCAGAAGTTACCCCGGAGACAGGTGTTTGCGGATATGCACTGCGTCACCCGGTGGTCACGCCTCGGCAATGTCTGGGAGGGTGTCTCGACGGCAGAAGTCCTGCGCCATGCCGGGGTTCTGCCGCAGGCCGGGTATGTCATGGCCTATGGCTACGACCGGGGCTGGTCTACCAACATCCCTCTGGATGAGTTCCTGCAAGAAGACTGCCTGTTCGCCGACACGCACGACGACAAACCGATCAGCGTGGATCATGGCGGGCCGCTGCGCCTTATCATCCCGCGCCTCTATGCCTGGAAAAGCGCGAAGTGGGTGCGCGGACTAGAACTCATTGAGGCAGACCGCCCCGGCTTCTGGGAACGCGGCGGCTACCACATGCATGGCGACCCCTGGAAGGAAGAACGTTTCCGCGACAACTGGTAACGCACCCTACGCAGGTCACTAGACTATTTGACTACCAGCGCGAGCGAGCGGACTTCACCGAACTCGTGGTGACATTTCTGCCAGCTAACGGCCCCGTCCCGGCTGCGATAGAGGCCGCCGTTGATGGAGGCGCAGAAGATGAGGTCGGGGTTTCCGGGATGCGTCGTGAAGGTCCAGATGGTGCTGTTGGGTTCGTGGGGCAGGGATGCCTGCTGCCAGGTCATACCGCTGTCGCGTGAGATTTGCAGGGAGCCAGTCGTGCCGGGAGGGCCGTTGCCGTTGCCGATCAGGACGAGCGTCGGGTCGTCCGCCTTCGCGGTGATGCCCCGGCAGTAAGTGTGCGGGAAACTCTTTTTCACCTGCTGCGGTTCCCAGGTTTCGCCCTCGTCCCGGCTGATGTTCAAATCGTTGTTGGTGGTGGCGAGAATGCTGCGCGGCGAGCCGGGCAGAACCAGCAGGCCGTGTATATCGAGGGAACTCAGTCCCACCGTTAGCCGCTGCCAGGTCTCCCCTGTGTCCCGGCTGCGCCAGACGCCATCAATCTCTACTCCTGCCCACAGCGTCGCGTCGTCCTCGGGGTCCGCAATCAGACAGGTTACGCGGGAGAATAGAATCGGCGGACATTCGGGTGTCAGCGCAGCATTCAGTTTCTCCCAGGTTCCGCCGCCGTCTCGGGAGCGATACAGGCCGGAGGGACACGTTCCGGCGAACAGCAGGTCGGGATGGCGCGGATGAATCAGCAGAGACCAGACGGCGACGCCGGAAGGCCAGCCGCTGCCGGGATCGAAGGGCGTCTGCAACCGCTCCCACTGTTCTCCGCCGTCTGCCGTGCGATAGACACCGGCATCCGTTCCCGCATAGAGCGTCTCCGGGTTCTGCGGATGCACGGCCAGCGCCCGTACCTGCGCCTCCATGAACATACCCCGAGAGTGCCGCTGAAATGTCTCGCCCTCGTCCAGACTGCGCCAGACTCCCTGCCCGACGGTTCCCGCATACACGATGCTGTCCGATGCCATTGCTATGTCTCCCTGATGCGCTTCGATCCTCAGTCAACTTCGTGAATGACGGGGCTGTCTCCTCTTTTTTTGTTCTCCTTCCCGCGCAAATGTTTGTGTGCCTGGGGTGTATTGCTTGCGTGTCTGCTCTGTATTGCGTGTTCTATAAAAAACATTTGCATCTGCAAAAACCATGTGGTAGAATAGGCGCATGGCTGCCCCAAGGCTCACGACGGCCCCAAAAGCACTTGCCTCCCCAGACGGAAATACCAATCTTTAACTGCACAAAGAGGAAACCGTATGCAAGCGTTTCAGACTCGTCGTACCACCCGTTTGTCTCGTCAATTGTTCTTTCGTCTATTCTGTTCCGTATCCCTGTTCGCACTGCTCGTGCCTGGTCTCACCTCTCTTCCCGCTGCTGCACAGCGACCGACGCAGATAATCGCTCCGCCCCAGGTTCCGCTGGAGACCGAGGTTGTTCCCAATGAAGTCCTCGTCGGCGTCCGTGCCGAGCAGGATACCCCTGCCGAAGTGGCGGCGCTGGACGCCGCGTTCGGCCAGACGACCGGCCGTCAGGCCAGCCTCCATGCCTATCGCATTCAGCTCCGCAATGGAGTCAGCATTCCGGCGGCGGTCGCGCAGCTTCAGAAGCGAGGCGAAATACTCTATGCCGAACCGAACCACATCTACCGCGTTCAGGCAGCGCCCAACAACCCCTTCTACGCCAGCAATCAGTACGCACCGCAGAAAGTTCAGGCGGACCTTGCCTGGGGTATCTGGCAGCCGCACACCCCGATTATTCTGGCTATCGTAGATACCGGAATAGACAATACCCATCCCGGCCTGACCAACAAAATCCTGCGCGACGCCTCCGGCATAGTCGGATATAGCGCCTTCGTCGGCGCCCGCAACGATGCCAAGGACGATCATGGGCACGGCACCCACTGCGCGGGTATCGCCGCCTCACAGATCAACAATGGCGTCGGGGTTGCCGGTATCTCCGGCTGGAGCGGTCAGGCGGGAGTCACCGACACCACCTATACCAAACTTATGCCGGTCAAGGTTCTGGACAACAACGGGTCGGGAACGGATGCGACGGTTGCGGACGGAATCACCTGGGCCGCCAATAACGGGGCCAGAGTCATCAGTATGAGCCTGGGCGGCGGCGGTTCGGTCACGCTGGCGAATGCCGTGCAGTACGCCTGGTCCAAAGGCTGCGTGATTGTCGCGGCGGCGGGCAACAGCGCCACCTCCAACTTCAGCTACCCCGGCGCCTATCCGAACGTGATCTCGGTTGCCGCCACGGACAGCAGCGATAAGCTGGCCTCTTTCTCCAACTATGGATCGTGGGTCACCGTCGCGGCTCCCGGTGTCAACATCTACTCCACGCTGCCTACCTATGCGGCAACGGCCGGTTTTGGTCAGAACTACGGTTATCTTTCCGGTACTTCGATGGCGACTCCCCTCGTGGCCGGAGAAGCGGCGCTTATGCTGGCGCAAAACTCGGCGCTCACCAACGCGCAGGTAAGTAATCTCATCAAATCGAATGTGGATTCCTATACGGCCTACTACAACGGTGGTGGTATCGCAGCGGGGTCCGGCCGCGTGAATGTGTATCGCGCCCTACAGGCCGCAGGCGGCATCGTTCCGACGATTCCTTCCGCGCCCAGCTATCTGACGGCTTCCCCTGCCAACGCCTCGGTGAATCTGAACTGGTCTGTCGTTCCGGGCGCACTCACGTACACCGTGAAGCGCGGAACTGTCAGCGGCGGCCCCTACACCTCGCTTCCCGCTGTCGTTACGACGAACTCCTATTCTGATACCGGTCTGACCAACGGCACCACCTACTACTATGTCGTCAGCGCGGTCAACGCGGTCGGAGAGAGCACGAATTCCAACGAGGCTGCTGCGACTCCGGTCAATCAAACCATCCTCTATCAGATCAACAGTGGCGGCAGCGCCGTCGCGCCTTTCGCCGCCGATAGCAACTCTAATGGAGGCAGTTCCTACACCGGCAGCAACCCGGTGGATACGCTCGGAGTCGTGAACGCCGCGCCTGCTTCCGTCTACCAGACCTGCCGATACGGGGATTTCGCCTACATTTTCTCCAGCCTGACGCCCGGAGCCACCTACACCGTCCGCCTGCACTTCGCCGAAACCTACTTCACCACCTCCGGTCAGCGCGTCTTCAATCTCATTATCAACGGGACAACCGTCCAGTCGGGTTTCGATATTCTCGCTGCTGCGGGAGGGCCGAACAAGGCCGTCGTGCGGCAGTATACCGCAACTGCGGACAGCGCGGGCAAGGTCAGCGTCTCTACCCAGAGTACGGTAACCTTTGCGCTTATTAGCGGCGTGGAACTGCTCTCCATCGCATCCGCCGGTCCGCCTTCTGCCCCGGCAGGTGTCACTGCGACGGCGGGCAATACCTCGGCATCGCTCTCCTGGACCTCGGTCTCGGGGGCCACAGGATATAAAGTCTATCGCTCGACCGTCAATGGCGGCTCCTACACCGCACTTCCAGGCACCGTCACGACCAACAGTTACTCGGACACGGGTCTGACGAACGGCACGACCTACTACTACGTCGTCACCGCCAACAACGCCAGCGGAGAAAGCGCCTACTCCAATCAGGCCTCCGCAACGCCGAGCGCACAGACAACGCTCTTCCAGATCAACGCGGGCGGCAACGCCTCGGGAACGTTCTCCGCAGACAACTACTTCGCTGGAGGAAGCGCCTACAGTGTCGGGGCGACGGTTGACACCACCGGCGTTGCCAACGCTGCACCTGCTTCCGTCTACCAGACCTGCCGGTACGGGGATTTCACCTACACGCTCCCCAACCTGACGCCCGGAGCCACCTACACCGTTCGGTTGCACTTTGCGGAAACCTACTTCACCTCTTCCGGTCAGCGGGTCTGCAACGTCGTCATCAACGGAACGACCGTCCAGTCAAACCTTGATGTCTTCGCCGCTGCGGGTGGAACGAACAAGGCGCTGGCCGAGCAGTTCACCGTGACTGCGGACAGTGCGGGCAAGGTCAGCATCCATCTGGTCTCCGTTGTCAGCCTTCCCCTCCTCAGCGGTATCGAAGTGATTCACTAAATCTGTGTGAGGGAGCCGATGAACCTGTCTCTCCCTCGCTCACATCCTCATAAACAAGTCCCGTCCTCTTTCAAGAGAGGACGGGACTTCTGCATTTCCGCCACGCGTCAACTAAGTAGCCGGACGTAGTTCGTTCGCAGATTTCGTTCAGTGCCACGACGGGCTAAAGCCCTTCGCTGGATGACGCTTTGCGCCAAGTGTCCCTGCGGGACACGAAATCCCAATCTACGAACGAAATGAGGCCGCCTACTT
>JBBRLP010000064.1:0-29837 GCA_038231295.1 Chthonomonadales bacterium | reverse complement strand
TACCTGACCAGAAGGGCAAGTTAGTCTCTTTGTTCGTGCTTGCTATTCGCGTGTACAAAGGAGTGTTTTAATGGATGCCGTGATTTCCAAACCCTATTTGCGAGGACGTGTACTTAGGCTCGCTGGGAGAAGGGGGCGATCAGGTTTCCTAAACTCCTACCGTCTTCGTTCCGCACAGAGGGACAATCGCAGTTATCCCTTCACTTTCAGTGACCAACATTACTCCCACCTTCAACCCTCCCCAGACTTTTTGGAAGAGGGGTTGGAGTAGGGCAACCCCCAGGGCATCCTCTGAACATTCTGTGGAACAGGAATGTGGAGAGATTGAAAGCCCCCTTCTCTCAGGGAGCTTGCGACCGCCCGGGAGAAGGGGGTTGGGGGATGAGGTCCACCCCTTTCGCGATTAGATACCTTTGGGACGCAAAAGGATCATCTGGAAACAAAAAACCTCCCGCGTTTGTGCGAGAGGCTTTGGGCGGGTGGCAGCGGCTCAGGGAATGCGCAGACGGACTTCACCGGGCATGACGTAGCCATGTTCGCGGGCAGCCCGGAGGATGCCTGCCGGAGTTTGCAGGGAATTGACCTGAACCTTGATGCGTTCGTTCTGCTGCTTTATCGTCAGATACTTGTGTTCCAGCGAGTCGTTGACAAGCCGCATCTCCTGCGCTGTCAGGTAGGCGTGGGCAGCCCGGATGCCGACCCAGGTGAAGGCGCAGCAGATCAGCGGCATGGCGAGCAGTACCAGCAGCCGACGCGAGGAACGCGGACACACACGCGCCGATTTTTCATGGGGAGGAATAGCGATGGTAATCACCTCGTAGCAATAAAGTCGCGCACAACTACAGCCAGATTGGGCAGGCACAAATCCTGAGCAGGTTTAATGTTCCTTATGCGGCTGAGAGGGATTGAACGCCTGCCCGATGGTATGCAATTTTATCAGGTTGGTCGTGCCGGGATTGTTGACGGGAACGCCCGCTGTCAGCACAACCATATCGCCGTTTTTGACAAGACGCGCCCTGTGCGCCGCGTCCACGGTCACCTGAAGCATGGTGTCCGTATCGAGAACGCTCTCCACCAACAGCGGCTGTACGCCCCAGGTCAGCGCAAGTTGACGATAGGTCTTTTCCTCCGTCGTCACGCCGATGATAGGAACCTTTGGGCGGTGCTGCGCGACCTTACGGGCCGTGCCTCCGCTCGTTGTGGCGCATAGAATAGCCCTCACCTTCAGTTCACAGGCGATCTCCGCTGAGGCCCGCGCCACTGCCTCCGTCACCCCGACAGGCGCGGGCAGACGGCGCTCAAAATCCATCCCGGCAAACAGCGCGGCCTCCGCCTTCAGCGCGATCCGCGCCATTGTCTGCACCGCTTCGACCGGGAACTGACCTGCCGCCGTCTCCCCGGACAGCATCACGGCATCGGTTCCGTCCAGAATGGCATTGGCGACATCGGTGGCTTCAGCGCGAGTCGGGCGCGGATTCTGGATCATACTCTCCAGCATCTGCGTGGCCGTAATGACCGGCTTGCCCACCCGGTTGCAGGCCAGAATGATTCGCTTCTGCACGATGGGAACTTCGTCGAACGGCATCTCCACGCCGAGGTCGCCTCGCGCCACCATGATGCCGTCCACCACCCGCAGCAGCGATTCGAGATTCTGAACCGCCTCCGCCTTCTCGATCTTGGCGATGAGTGGAACGCGCTGTCCTCGCTCCGCCATCAGCGCGAAGAGCGGATCGAGGTCGTCCACCGTTCGCACATACGAGGCGGCGATCCAGTCCACGCCCTGTTCCAGCCCGAATCTCAGGTCGTCCAGGTCTTTGGCGGTAATAGCGGGAACGTCGAACTTGACACCGGGCGCGGTCACTCCCTTGCGCGGCTTGAGTTCGCCACCGACCGTACACTTTGTCCATACTACGCGCTGTGGGTCACCGGGTTCCCCATCACAGCGCACCACGCGCACTTCGATCTTGCCATCGTCCAGCAACAGGTGACAGTTCGGCTTCAGCGCGGCGATCAGCGGCGGCACGGGCAATGGCAGAATCAGGCAGTCGCCGCTGCGTTTCTGCCAGGCTTCCAGGGCGGAAGCCGCTGTCATCTCCGGCTCGCCTTCGACCTGCTCGGTGAATCCGACTTCCTGACCGCGCCGCAGTGTCACGCTCGGGACAGGAAACGTTCCCAGACGCACCTTCGGGCCGCTCAGGTCCTGTAAAAGCGCGAGCGGGCGGTTGAGTTTGCGGGCCGCCTCGCGCAGGTCGGCTATCGCCTGCGCGTGTTCGGCGTGGGTTCCGTGCGAAAAGTTGAGCCGGGCCACGTCCATTCCGGCCCGCAGCAGGCGCTCAATGACCGCACGTTTGCGGCTCGCCGGGCCGATGGTACAGACGATTTTGGTGCGTCGCAAGTCCGTGCCTCTTTTCCCGTTCCCGAACGCTGTCGGTTCTGTGTGAGAACGTCCTACGGGTCGCGCACGGGCGGCTCCGGATCAAGTTCCGGGTGCAGTTTCGCCCCGGCCCCCACCAGAACGGGCAGATCGGGACGGCGATAGGCGGGCATTCCGGCCCCGCCATTCTCCTCTTCGCCCCTCTGCCCGGCGGAGACCGCCGTCGAGAGATAGTCGAGGCGTTCGCGCTCGTGCCGAATGCTACGAATCAGCCGTTCCAGAAACGCATCGTCCCGACAGGCGGAACCGGTGCGTTTCGCGAGACGGCGGTTGCGCCGCTGTTCGTAGCGCTGAATGGCGCGGCTGCACCGCCGATAGCGCCCGTACAGGCTGCGGAACATCTCGGCGCTCAGGGGCTGCCAGTCAAATTGCCGACAGCCCCGAATGTATGCCTGATACTCGTCACGCTCTCTTGCGTGTGCCTCATCCATGCGCCTGCCCTCCCGAACTGCGGAGGAGAGAGTCTCCCCGCGTCTATTTCAGGTTGTAGAACGCCTCTCGCCCGCCGTAGTAGGCGACATCGTCCAGCTCTTCCTCGATGCGAAGCAGTTGGTTGTACTTGGCGACCCGGTCGGTGCGGTTGGGAGCGCCCGTCTTGATCTGTCCGGCGTTCGTGGCGACCACGATGTCGGCAATGGTAGAGTCTTCGGTCTCGCCGGAACGGTGCGAGACAACGGCGGTGTATCCGGCCCGTTTCGCCATTTCAATTGCGTCCAGAGTCTCGGTCAGCGTGCCGATCTGGTTGACTTTGATGAGGATGGAGTTCGCCGTTTTCGAGGCGATTCCCTGCGCCAGGCGCGTGGTGTTGGTAACGAAAAGATCGTCGCCGACGAGTTGAACATGGCCCCCGATGCGGTCGGTCAGCATCTTCCAGGTGTCCCAATCATCCTCGGCGCAGCCGTCCTCGATAGAGATGATCGGGTACTTGTCCACCCACCGGGCGTAGAAGTCTACCATCTCGGCTCCGGTCAGTATGCGGCCCTCGCCCTTGAGATTGTACTTGCCGTCCTCATAGAGTTCGGTCGCCGCACAGTCCAGGGCCAGGGCGATGTCGCCGCCGGGCTTATAGCCTGCCTGCTCGATGGCCTCGATGATGATCTGAATGGCGTCCTCGTTGCTCGGCAGGTTAGGGGCGAATCCACCCTCATCGCCATAACCGGTGGAGAGTCCGCGCCCTTTCAATACTTTTCTCAGCGCGTGGAAGACTTCGGAACCCATCCGCAGGGCCTCCGAGAAGCTCTCTGCGCCGATGGGCATGACCATGAACTCCTGCAAGTCCACGTTGCTGTCGGCGTGTGCGCCCCCGTTGAGAATATTCATCATCGGGACGGGCAGGGTAAAGGCGTTGACGCCGCCAATGTACTGGTAGAGGGGCAGATGCAGACTCTCCGCAGCGGCTTTCGCGACCGCCAGCGAAACCCCCAGAATGGCGTTTGCGCCCAGGTTGGCTTTGTTGTCGGTGCCGTCCAGATCGAGCAGGCGCATATCAATGCCCCGCTGATTGGTCGCGAGCATGTCCACGATCTCCGGCCCGATCTTATCATTGATATTGTCCACTGCCGTCAGGACGCCCTTGCCGGAGTAGCGGCTCATGTCGCCGTCCCGCAGTTCGACCGCCTCATGGGCGCCCGTCGAAGCGCCGGACGGGACGGCGGCGCGGCCTCGCGTCCCGTCTTCGAGATAGACATCCACTTCCACCGTCGGGTTGCCTCGTGAGTCCATGATCTCACGGGCCACCACTTCATCAATTATCAAACTCATCGAATGGCTCCTTCGCACGATCGTATTTTGACCGCTCATCCTCATGCGGCATTATAACATATTCGTGACTCGCGTGTAAACCAGAAGTTTGTGCGTCGTCCGGTTTTTCTTGCGGGTTATTGTCTGCTGGGAATGTCTAATCCGCAGGCAGAAAACCACCCTCTCGAAGTTCCGCAAGCAGGTCTCTCTCCCTCTCCGCCGTGAGAGGGGTCAGGGGCGGGGAGACGCCCAGGCGCGGCAGACCCCGCGCTGCCAGGATACTCTTGCTGGTAGAGATAAACGGATAGCGCCCGGTGATATCCAGCAGGGTATCGAGATGCGCCTGCGCCTTCAGGGCCGCCTGCGGACTCTGTCGGGCGGCGTCCCGCACGGCCACGAGCAGTTCCGGGAAGGCATTGGCTCCACCGGAGATGCAGCCCGCGCCCCCCGCACCGTAGCAGAGCGCATCCAGACGGTCGGAACCGGCGAAAATACGGAGGTGAGGATAGCGCACGATAAACTCCTGCGTTCGCGTCCAGTCTCCCGCGCTGTCCTTCACGCCTGCCAGGTTGGGATGATCCGCCAGCCGCTCCATCAGGTCGTCCGTGATTGGAACCGAGGTGAACTGCGGGATGTTGTAGAGGAGCATCGGAAGATCCGCGGAATCGAGTACCCTCCGGAAATAGTCCTCCAGTCCTTCCACCGAGGGATTTTTCACAAAGAACGGCGGCAGGACAAGCGCGGCATTCGCGCCCGCTTCCGCCGCATGACGGGTCAGTTCCACCGCGTTCATCACACTCGTCGCGCCGGTTCCCGCAACAATACACAGGCCGTCCCGGTGTTCCATTGCCGTATCGAGTGTGAGCTTTCGCATGGATACCGAAAGCGAGGTGCCCTCCCCGTTCGTCCCGCAGACAACGAGGCCATCCACACCCGCCTGCCTCTGAAACTCCATCAGCGTCGGCAGATGCTCCAGCGCCAGATTCCCCTGCAAATCAAACGGCGTCAGTATCGCCGTCATCAGCCCCCGCAGCCGCTCTAATCTCTTCTCAGCTCTCATTCAGAACCTCCCCTCCGCTCGCAGTCTTGCCACTGCCTTCGCTAATTAGCCTGCAAAATCGCCTGTTTCTGCGGGCAGGTCTTCGCGCTCGGCCCACTCGTTCCAAGAGCCATCGTAGTTGGTCAGGTGTGGGAAGCCAAGCATCGAGAGGACGAACAGGGCGGAAGTCGCCGCGACACCGCCGTTGCAGTAGGCGACAATGCGTTCGTCCGGTTGAATGCCTGTTTCCGCAATCAGGCTCTGGAGTTCCGGCAGGGGGCGGAACGCGCCGTCGGGCTGAAAGAACGCCTCGCGGGGCAGATGTCTCGCGCCCGGAATATGTCCGCCGCGCTTGCCGCGCCGAATCTGCCCGGTATACTGCGCCTCGTCGCGGGCATCCAGCAGCGCGACGCCCTCCCGACCGAGCAGTGACAGCGTCTCCTCCGCCGTCGCCCGCCACTCCGGTTGCGGACGCGGCGTGAACGTCGCCGGGGAAAAGGGCGGAATCTGCGCGGTCGTTGGTCTGCCCTCTGTCGTCCACTTCTTCCAGCCGCCATTCAAAACCCGGACGTTGGCGTGTCCATAGTACCGCAGCACCCACCAGAGGCGTGTCGCGAACTGCGAGGCCGGATGCGCGTCGTAGGCCACAATCTCCGCATCGTCCCCGCTACCCACCGCTTCGAGCGTCCGCTTGATCTTCTCCGTATCCGCTGCCTGGGCCGGGATGGGATCGTTCAAATCCACGATGTCCCGTGTCCAATCCAGATAGACCGCTCCCGGCAGATGCGCCAGCGCGTACTCCTCCGGCGCTCCCGTGTAGTCGGCGGCCTGCACTCCGTCTTCCAGCATTCGTGTGCGGACATACCCGCGCATATCCACAATACGCAGATTCGGCTCCCCGCTCGCTATCTGCGCGGCCAGCGTCTCGGTCTCGATGAGATGCCCCTCCCGCTGCGCCTGCCGGTTTTCCCTCTCGTTTTGATCTCTCTCCTGCATCATCGCTGCTCCCTGAAAAACTTTTCTCCGACTCCGTGTGAATTCTGTTAGGTCCCTTCCCTGCGCTCCGTTCTCCTCAGCAGAATAGCCCGACGAACGGCCTGTTCCTAACACCGAAGCGCTTCAACGCACATTCCTTGAGGAGAACAGACATGAACGCATTTACCGCTCGCATTCGCCGCTCCACCCGCACCCTTTTTGTCTCGTTGTCGTTGCTGACGCTGCTGGTCTCCGTCTGCCTCGCAGAGGGCTGGGGCAACGTCAAGCCTCCGGCCGTCCTGCCCTCGACCGTGACCTCCACCAGCGTCGTTTACCTGGATGGCAGCGAACTCACGGCGACCGGAAACTACACGAAGGATGGCGTCACCTACTCCGTTCCCGCCGCACGATGCGATATTGATGGAACCGTGTACTATTCCGAAGGCACAACTTTCTATCCCGACGGAACCTGGGTTCATGTGGCTCCCAATAATGGCGGCTAACCCGTCCGCAGTCAATAGCGTGAGAGGCACCAACTGTATTTTGCACCAACGCCCACCTTTCCTTTAGCAGGAAAGGTGGGCGTTATACTGCAATCTGCCTTTTCAGAGCAAGAAGACAGCGGGAATCAGTGGCCGTTGCCGTTCTTCTTGCCGATCTTGGGCGCAGCGCTTATCGGCTCGATCTGAATCCAGCGGGCGCTGTCCAGAAGCGCCGCCGTCTCCTTGCGTGCGCCTTCGGAGAGCGAGAACTGAGAGAGTTTCTCGAAGACATCGGAGACTTCGGGATGCCGCTTCTGGAAATGAACCGCTTCGGTCTGCGTCAGGCTGGGGAGCATCTTTATCAAGGTCTGCGCGGCATCACGGATAGAGGCAAACCCCTCGCCCGGCCCCAGACGTATTCCCCGCGATGCGCCTTCCAGATAGAGCGCCTGCCATTCCAGCGAGGGCAGACTGACCTTGCGGCCCGCGAAAAGCGAGGGCAGGTCCACGTCAGGAGAGAGCATGAGTGCGGGCAGGCTATTGGCCTCTTCGCCCAGCAGGCGCGAGAGTCCCACAGCGCCAGCCTGAGCCAGTTCTAGCGCGGTATGCGCCTCACGCTCGGCGGCGGCGGCATCCTCCTTGCGGAAGTAACAGCGTGCCATCGCCAGATGCGCGGCGACCTGCTCCGCGACGGAATCGGCTTTTGCCGCGAACTCCTGCGAGGAGGAGGCTTCCTGGAACGCCTGGTTCAGGGCTTCCCTCGCCTCGGCAGCATCTCCCGCAGACCGGGCCTCTTCCTCTTTTCGCAGCCAGGCACGGGAGCGCAGTTCGCGAATGTGCGCCATTTCACGGGTGCGTTTAGAGGTTTTCGCCTCTTCCAGCGCCTCGTCAGTGTACTCCAGTGCGTCCCGCCACTGCCCCCCGGCCAGGTAGGTCTCCCCAAGCGCCAGCGCGGCAATAATGGTCGGGTGAGCCGCCCCGACCTTGTGGGCGATCTTCATGGCAGTGCGGGCATTCTCGCGGGCGCTGTCCAGATACCCCAGGGTCGCCAGCACGTCCGCAAGCATGGCCCGGGCGATACTCAGCCGCGCTTCGTCCTCGAACAGGAAGCCAGCCAGCACAGAGGCCAGTTCCAGCCGCTGTTTCGCTTCGCCGTAGCGTCCCATCAGATTGCAGCACTGCGCGATCTCCATGAGGCATTCCAAAAAGGCGTCGGCCTTGCGCTCGCTCGTCGCCTGCTTCATGCAGCGGCTCCAGAGCATCATGGCCTCTTCGTAGTGTCCCGCCGCCCGCACGATGTCAGCCAGATTGCCGATGAGGGAGAGCAGCGCCTGGGGGTCGCGCTTCTCCGGCTCGATCCGCTCCAGGTGTTCCGCCACCTTGCACAGGTTTTTCAGAGCGCCGGAGTGGTCGTTCTGGCGGAAACTCAGCATTGCCATCTCCAGATAGGTCAGATAGAGCAGATTCGGGTCGGAACTGCTTACCACTTCGTCCAGATAGGTCTTCGCGGTATCGAAATTTCCCTGATGCAGATAGGCGTCCGCCATCGCCAGATTGAGCATCTGCCGATAGTCCTCGGAGCCTTCCGCCTGAAACAGTTCCCGCGCCGAAAGGTAGTTCTGTTCGGCTCCCGTGAAATCGCTCTGATCGGACTTGAGAGCCGCGAGTTTCCAGAGCAGAGTGGCTTCCTGCTTCTTATTGTTCCCGGCGCGGGCCAGAGCTAGCATCTGCTCCAGCGAGGAACGATAACCCGCCTTATCGCGTTCGGGATGATTCTGCGCGGCGGCGAGCGCCGTCAATTGTCGGAGTTCGGACTGGATTCGCGCCGAAGAGTTCTGCTCGGAACTGCCGGAGGAAGAGGAGGCATATACCGAAGTCCCGCCCTCGAAAGAGCCGCTTTCCGCATTCATCGCCAGCATAGAGCGGGCATCTCGCTCGGGATCGAAAAAGTCCGTATGGACCCTCGTGGCCGCTGCGATCTTCTCTACCAGGGCGGGCGGGATCGAGGTTATGCCGCGCACATACTGATAGATCATCGAAGGGGAGACCTCACAGGCCTGAGCCAGTTCCTTTAGGGAAAGCCCCGACTGTGTGGCAGCTACTTTTATCCGCTCCCCAACGCGAGCGCGTTTTTCCGGGGTATTGAGTTTGGGTTGTCGCACACTATTCTCCTTCTGGTCTCACTGAGAAACACAAGACAGAAATTGTTGTCTCTGCTCTCTATTTTCGACAGGAGTTTGAAATCTCCTGCTTATTTGTGGTCTGTTCGCCCGTTATTGGCTGAGTCCTGCTCTCGAACCGCAGCAAAATACGCCCTGATTTGAAAAAATAGGTGTTAATCGTTCTAATTTTGCGAGAGGTTTCTGAAGGCTCGCCCGGCAAAGAGACGTACTGCGCTAAATTGTTGTGGAGGAGAAGCCGCCGTCTACAACGATATTCTGGCCGGTGACGAAACCGGAGGCGCGAGAGGAGGCAAGCCAGACAACGGCCCCGGCCAGTTCCGACGCCTCGCCGAACCGCGCCATCGGGGTATGCCCGATGATCTGTGCGCCCCGTTCGGAGTAGCTGCCGTCTGGCTTGAAGAGCAGGGCACGGTTCTGCTCGGCGGGGAAGAAGCCGGGGCTGAGGGCGTTGACACGCACCCCCCGCGTCGCCCACTCCCGCGCCAGAAACTGCGTCAGGTTCAGCACCGCTGCTTTCGCGGCAGAATAGGCAACAACCCGCGACAGCGGCGTTATGCCCGACAGGGAGGCGATGTTGATGATACTGCCCCGGCCCGCCGCAAGCATACTTTCCCCGAAGACCTGACAGGGCAGCAGCGCTCCGCCGATCAGATTGAGGTCGAAGACGCCCTGCCAGGCTTCCAGAGGCAAGCCGCAGAAATCCGCGCCCGGAGGCAGGGTGGCGTCGGGGCGGTTTCCGCCTGCCGCGTTGAGAAGGATACTCGCCGCGCCCCATTTTGCCGTAACCGCATCCCGCGCCCGCATCAGCGAGTCGCGCTCCCGCGCATCGGCGCTCTGGAACAGGGCCGTGCCGCCTGCCGCCTCGATAGCCTGCACACGCTCCTCCCCATGCTCCGCACTGCGCCCCAGAAGGGCGACTTTCGCGCCCGCATCGGCCAGGGCTGCCGCCATTGCCCCACCCAGGACTCCCGTGCCGCCAATGACGATAGCGACTTCCCCTTCCAGACGGAACAGGTCGGATGCCATTATCGCGCCGCTCCCGTTCCCACGAACAGGGGTTTCAGGTGACGGTCGTACAGATTCGTCGTCACGTTGCGGGCTACCACCGGCGCGAACTCGTCCAGCAGGCCGAGATAGCGGTCACCCATCTGCGCGGCGACCTTGTACCCGACGTGAATCAACTGCCGCAGCGAGGGGTTGAACGCAGGGCAGGTCGGATCGTGCCGCAGGGCGGAGACAAACTGTTCGGAACTCCAGCCGTTGACGGTCTCCGCCGACGGCAGGCGCAGTACGTCCACGTCAATCACGGCGGCATAGGGCGCACAGAGGGCTTCGCGTTTCTCCAGCGCTTTGCCGTAGATCTCTTTCGCCAGCGCCAGCCCCGCGCCGTCCGCCTCCGCCAACCCGATGACCTCTTCCAGCCAGGTCGTCCCCGCCGTCTTGATGTGCAGACCCGCATCGAAACGGGCCAGGGCGCGGCGTATCGGCGCATAGAGCGAGAACTTATCGCTGCCGGAGTGGACGCTGAGTTTCAGGTTCTGCGGCAGCCCATACCAGGCGATGGCGCAGGCAATCACAGCGAGATCGGCGCTGAACTCCTTTTCGAACTGCGCCAGATCACCCACATAGTCCACGCCCTTGTTAAACCGCCCTGTGAATTTGGGCGCGATAGTCTGGAGGGGAATTTTCTCGTCGGCGAGCGCGGCGAGAATGATCAGCAGTTCCGGCGGCGTCTGCGGGCTGTCGGTCTCGTCCATCGAAACCTCCGTGATGAACTGCCCTTCGCCCTTCGCCGCCGCGATATGGCGGTAGATGTTCCCCGCCTCCTGCACTGCCCGCAGATATTTCCCGGCGACCCGCTCGACTTCCGCCCGCGTGATGGTGAAAGGGGTTTCGATACCCGGAATCTGCACCGTCCCAATGAGTTCGGGATGTCGTGCTGCGAACGCCTGTACGTCCGCTGACTCCGCAGGCTGCCCTATCGAATCGGCGACATCTATCGTGTAGAAATCGCTCGACGCGAGAAACCGATCCACCGTCTCCAGGCGGATATGGTCGGCGTCTATGTGAAATGGCTGCGCCCAGCGCAGTTCCCGCACCGCCGCGACCGCCGCCGCGAGCACACTGTCCGGCTCCGAACCGATGGTGGTGTGTTCGCGATTCGACTTGTTCCAGACCGGAACGACTTCCGCCCCCTGTTCCGCCGCCATCTGACAGGCCCGCAACTGTGCCGCCGCCTGATGCGCGAATCGGTCTCCCATCCCGAACGAGTACTTGCCGATAGTCAGCATCTGCCCTCTCTCCTTTGAACCTGAGCTGCGATCAGGCCACGATCTGCGCGATGGCGTCGCGGTCGAGTTCGTCCAGGCGCGGGCCAAGTTTCGCGACGACCTGCGCCGCAAGGTAACCCGCCAGCCGCCCGGTCTTCTCCAGCGAAAGGCCGTGTGTAAGGCCATACAGCAGGCCAGCCGCGTACATATCGCCCGCTCCGGTCGTATCCACTGGCTTGACCTTGAAGGCAGGAACTTCTACCACGGTCTCTCCATCCCGCAGCAGGGAGCCATCGCCGCCCATCGTCACCGCCGCGAGGTCGCACCAGGGTTTCATGGCCTTAATAGCCTCCTGCGGCGTGGAGGTATCGGTCAGAGCCATCGCCTCTTCGTGATTGCCAATAACCAGGTCTACATAGTCCTGAATGATCTGGATAAAGTCGGCCTTGTGGCGGTTGACGCAAAAGGGATCGGAGAGGCTGAGCGCGACGTTGACCCCGGCCGCCTTTGCCGCCTGCATCGCTTTCAAAACGGCGGCTTTCTGCGTATCGGTATCCCACAGGTAGCCGGTGACATAGAGGTACTTGCTCTGTGCGATCAGGTCGGGCTGTACATCTTCCGGGCCGAGTTCGCGGCAGATGCCGAGATAGGTGCAGAGCGTCCGTTCTGCGTCCGGCGAGACCAGCACGAGGCAGATTCCCGTCGTACCCTCCCCGGCCGCAGTGTTGACCCGCACTCCCTTTTCGGTCAGTTTGCCTGCGTAGAGGTCACCATGTTCGTCCTTGCCGATCTTACCGGTGTAGCAGGCGCTGCCGCCGAGCATGGCGATCCCGATCATGGTATTCGCGCCGGAGCCACCCGATTCGGCGTTGACGATATGCTCATAAATCCGGGCGACCATCTCCTTCTGCTGTGCCTCTTCGATCAGGAACATCCCGCCCTTCGCGACCCCTAGCTCCGCCAGCAGCGTATCCGGCACTTCGGCCTGAATATCGTAAAGGGGATTGCACATCCCAAAAACATCGAAACTCATGCGTCTTCCTTTCCTAACCGTCTCTATTCCGAACTCCCGCTATTTTTCCGCCTGTGGGGATTTGCCATCCCGCTTCGTGCGTTTGTCAGGATGAACTATTATAGCCGAAGAGTGGGATTTTACAAAATCTTAACCTTCGCTTAACGTAGCCTTAACAATCCGATGCCATTCTTGAGTATGTGTTTCACTACGGACTGTAACAGGCCGTTCCCGCCTGCGCGTAGGTGTCCCCTGACACGCGACGCGGGTGGCAGTCATCCAAATTTCCGCTGGTGTTTAAAAGGAGAACTACATTGACCGTAGATCGTCGAACCCGTTCCGGTTTCACACTCATCGAACTGCTGGTTGTCATCGCTATCATTGCGATTCTGGCAGCCATCCTCTTCCCTGTTTTCGCCAAAGCTCGTGAGAAGGCCCGTCAGATCTCCTGCCTGTCGAATATGCGACAGCTTGGAACCTCGACCGCCATGTACGTCCAGGACTACGACGAGCAGTTCTATCCCCACCGTTTCAACTGCCCCGGCCCCGGCGCTTCCGCGACCTGCCCGCAGTACCTTGACGGCAGCATACCCAACGCTCTTACTCGCTTCACCGGCGGCGCCGAGCAGCGCTTCTACTGGATTTTCCTGCTCCAGCCGTATGTAAAGAACTACCAGGTCTTCCAGTGTCCGAGTGCGCCGGGCGCGTTCACCCCCGTCTCCGGCCCCTCGCCCACCTGTACGGGTGCCGGGTGCGTCGGCACCTCCTATGGCGGTGAAAACAGCTACGGCCACAACGACGCTTACCTCAGCCCGGCAGGAGCCTTCGCGGGCGCTACCGGTCAGCCGTCCTCGGTGGCCCTCGCAGCAGTTCCCCGCGTGGCAAGCTGTATCATCATCACGGATGCAACCTACTACGGCGTCGGCTTCGACGTCTCCAACGAGAGCGGTCTGGCTCAGGTCGGCAACTGCGTCAATGGCACCGACTGTAACGTCGAACTCGCCTTCTACAACGCGCAGGGCGGTCAATACAAAAACTACTGGAAGAATATCGGCAATGCCAACTGGAGCTACGGCGGCGGTACTCTGACCGGCGCGAACGCTATCCCGCTCGGCAAACAGCGCCATAGCGACCAGATCAACGTGCAGTTCGTGGACGGGCATTCCAAGTCCCTTCCCTACAACCGCGCCGTTGGCGATGTCTGCCTCTGGACAACCGACCAGGACGGCGCACATAAGAACTGCAACTAACTCCTGAAGCACGGCTCTCCATCTTCTCTGCAATGACGCAGGAGGGGAAGAGAGCCGCAGGCAGTTCTGAAGAGAGATTCACGAGGAATCTCTCTTTTTTTGCGTCATCTCTTCCGATTCGTGCGGTCAGTGTGTCTCTATAGAGGAAGAACGGTGAAAACCGTGCCGCGTCCTGGCTTGCCGGGAGACAGAACAAAGCGCAGAAGCGCCATCAAGCAAACAGTCGGAAGAGGAGCGGAAGCATAGATGCCGGAGGAGAAAGCCACGCTGCTGCAAAGGGGGCAATCGGGGGATCGGGACGCCCTTCAGGAACTGCTTGCCGGACAGCAGGAGCGGCTCTACGCGCTCTGCCTGCGCTGGACACGCAACCCGGCGGATGCGGAAGACCTGGCGCAGGAGACCCTGCTGCGTGGATGCGCCTGCCTGTCTCAACTTCAGAACAGCGAGGCGCTTTCCGCATGGCTGACGCGCATCGCGCTCAACATCTTCCGCAACTGGCTGGCACGGGAAAAACAGACCCCTCTCCCGCTGGAGTTCGCCGAGTGGGAAAAGGCCAATGCCGGTGAGACAGACGAAACCACGCTGGAAAGACTGACCGTGCAGGCGGCGCTGGACAGACTGTCGCCGGAATTGCGGCTGGCGATACGCCTGTTTTATCTGCACGGCCTGACACAAAACGAACTGGCAGCGCTCTGGCATCTTCCGGCCAGCACCGTAAAAGGCCGCCTCGACAGCGGCCGTCAGCAGATGCGAAAGGAACTGGAACGAATGGGAATGCAGGTGAACACCACAGACATGGCAATAGCGAACACGCGGGAAACGGAGATCGCGCTGCCCAAAACTCGTATCGCCATCACGGATGTCAATCCCGTGCAGACGAAAGCGCTCCGGCTGGCCCTGCGCTCCGACGATTTCACCATCTCCGTCATCTCTTCGGAAGAGCTACTGTTGCATCGCCTGCGTCGTCAGCCGCCGGATATTCTGATCTTGAATGCGCCCTTCGGGACGCTCGACGAGAACGACGCCCTGCGGACTCTGCGCCTCGACCAGCGGCTAAGGCATATCGCGGTGATCTTCGTCGTTCCCAGAGTACGCGCTACGGACGCCCGGCTGTTCCAGGCATGGGAACTGGGCGTGGATTGCTTCCTCACCGACCCAACGAACGCCACAGAGATTGCCAGTTTCGCCCGAAGAATAGATGCCGTTCGCCGTGCCGCCGACTATCGCACTCTCGCCATCGAATACGCATGGAGACGGGATTCCGCCCGGACGCTAGTCTGCCTGCATCGCGTCAGCCAACTCGGCGGCAAAGAGGCCCTGACGACTGTCCGCGATGATTCCGCCTTCAACTATCTGCGCGGAGAAGAGACCTTTCAGGAACTCTTTGCCTGAGGAGCAGTACTGTCTCTTACCGAGCATAAGTGCATCAGCAGAGGCGTTTCACGATCCGGGAAAAGAGGTAATTCGCGTCAAAGAAGCGCAGGGAAACAGCGAAAGAGCGGTGAAATGATCGTTGGCTTATCAGCCTACAGGAGAAAACGAATGAGCACCAGAATTACCTCTCGGATCGGATTTGCTCTCATCGCCTTGTGTCTCGGTTCCACTGTACTGGCGGACCCAGTGCCTGCGCCGATTCAGGTACGCTACACGGCTCTCTTAAAAGCTGCAGAGAAAGTGGACCTCAAAAGTTATGATAGTTTCTACTCGGCTGACTACGTTTCGGTGGATCCTTCCGGCAAATCCTCCGATCGAGCGGCATACATGGCAGGAATACGTGCACTCCTGAAAGGCGCGAAGAAATCCACCCTCAATATCCGCTATAAGGGCGCAAAGACGCATAACGGGATTGTGGAGGTCTCCTTCGATTGCACCGGCAGTATTCCGACCGCAGCGGGAACCACCACGTTCCATGAGGTTGGCGTTGATAGCTGGAAGAAGATCGGGAACGCCTGGATGGAGATCAAGACGGTGGACAGCGTGATGGATGTCAAAGCGCCCGCTACCAAAACGAAATAGCGTCTGTTCGGAACGTGAACGTCTGCCTATGATATGCAGGCAGACCGTTTCAGATGGACGCGGCGGCGAATGGCCCCCCGCTCCGATAACGGGCGTCAGCGCATGAGCAGCGGCGTCTCATTCGCGGTAAACTCCGGCAGACGGACAGGCGGGACAGGGGTGGGAACCGTCGGTCGGACGGTGCGGACGGGAGCCGTGTTGGTGAGGCTCCGCGTCACGAGGCCAAAACCGAGCGCACTGACCGCGCTGCCGAGCATTCCGCCCTGCTTTTTGCCGTAAAGCGCCAGAGCGCCCCCGGCTGCTCCCACAACCAGCCGGGTGGCAGGCGACCAGTGCAGAGGCGCACTGCGCTTTGCCATCACCACCACTTCGCCCATGTGTTCCGGATCGGCTCCCGGCACCGAAGAGGCCATCAGTTCGTTGCGGACGCCGACGACGCCCCGCGTTCCCGCCACACAGCGCAGCAGGGTCTCCCATTCGGAGGACTGTACCGACCCAGAGAGCGTGACAACCCCATAGTGCGCCGTGACCTGTACACGGCCCGGATGCGAGATCATGTGTCCCAGCCGCGCCCGCACGCGCTCCACGACGCGGGTATCCGTCGGCGTCTCCGTCGAAAAAAGCGACTGGAGTTCCGCGACCAGCCCGGTGGCCCGATTGCTGAGATCGCGAGAGGCGGAGTTGATCGTCTTGCCGAGACGGGTCGTCGTATGGATCGCCTTGTCGCGCACCAGCGCCCGCCGCCTTACCCCACGTTCGGGATCAAAAAAGTACATCATTCCCGCCCCGATAGCCACGCCTTTGACAAATGTAATCAGTTTCATTACGATCCCTTTCTCTCTAAAATGGTGCGGAAAGCGCCCGCTGAAAGACTGGCACTTCGCCCCGAAAAAATCATTATCGAACGGACGATGCAGCCTCGGTGAAGGTTCCAGCACGTTGAGAGCGGCAGGAAAAAGACAGATTTTGCTTGCCACAACCGATAGGGAATGTGCTAAAATAGAGGGGTAAACGAAGCGGTAAGGGCCGCACCCTGCTGTACACGTGATGCGTCTGTGGGCGCAGAGCCAACATTCGCACATGGGTGGATGCAACATCTGGACTAGTGACAGCCTCGTCTTCGAGGCATACGCGAAACCGGGGAGCCTCTACCTAAAATGAACCTTCGGGTTCATGCGCTCCGATGCACACGGTATTGGCGGGGTGGCCTGATTATACAGGGGAAGGAGAGCCGATTGGTTCTCCTTCCCCTGTTTTGTGACCTGTTCTCCACAGTATTCGCGGCGGGCAGTGGCCCGGAAGAGAGAACCGGCCCGTGCAGGCAGAGCGAAACTCGGCATGGGGTATACTCTTGTATGTGACGTACCGTATTCTCCGCATCTCTGCGGGCAATTTTCGCCTCTGGATGCGCGTCAAAAAGTGATCTCCCATGACATCATCCATCAATACCCCACCGCGAAAACCGCTGCCAAGCGTCTCCATTCTGGGCCTCTCCGTCCATAACGTCACGATGGCCTCCGCACTGGACGCAATGGACGGCTTTGTCCAGGCAGGTTCTCCTCACCATGTCATCACGGCGGACGCCTCGATGCTTGTTCTGGCGCAGGAAGATAAGGCGCTGCACGACATCGTCAGCGGGGCCGATCTGGTGACGCCGGACAGCGTGGGGGTCTTGTGGGCGGCGAAGCAGTACGGCAGGCCGCTTCAGGAGCGAGTGTCGGGCGTGGAGATCGTGGAGCAGCTATGCCGCCGCTCGGCGGAGACGGGCTATCGGCTTTTCTTTCTGGGGGCCGCGCCGGGTGTGGCGGCGAAAGCGGCGGAGCAGATGCGGCTGAAATATCCGGGTACGCAGATTGTGGGTACACGGGACGGCTACTTCTCGCAGGACGAGAGCGAGGCGCTGGTCGCGGAGATACGCGAGGCGCGGCCCGACGCGCTGTTTGTGGCGATGGGAATCCCGAAGCAGGAGAAGTGGATCGCAGCGCACCGGGACAGGCTGGGCGCGGCGGTACTGATCGGGGTCGGAGGGACGTTCGACGTGCTTTCCGGCAACGTGAAACGCGCCCCGAAGGTGATGCAGCGAGCGCGGCTGGAGTGGCTCTGGCGGGTGCTGTCCAATCCGCGCAAGATCAGCAAAGTGCTGCTGTTGCCGCGCTTTGTACGCATGGTGCGCCGTGCGGAGAAGTCGGAGGCCCGGTGAGATGGACGAGGCGAACGGGCTGATGGCTCCTCTGCGGCTGGCCGGAGTGGGCCTGCTGGAGAGTCGGGTGCGCTACGATGCGGCCCTGGCTGCCGCGAAAGAGCTTCAGGTCGTCGCGCTCATCGAGGAGGACGTCCGTCTTGCCCGTACGCTGGCCCGCGAGTTAGGCCGCTCCGTCGTCTTTCCCGACCTTGAAAAACTGCTGGAATCGGAGACTCGCCCCGACGCGCTGCTGATCTCCCTGCCGCCACAAAAGCGGGCTGCCTTCCTCACCCGTGCGGTCGCCGCCCATCTTCCTGCACTGTGCGACGCCCCTTTTGCGCCGACCCTGACCGAGTTCGATACACTGCTGCAAGCCGCCGAGACCGCCGGTGTCCTGTTGCTGCCCGCCTTCGCCCGGCCGTTCGACCCCTGGATCGTGGAGATGACTTCCCGGCTGGCGGCGGGAGAGATCGGAACCCTGCGCCATGTGCGCTGTGACTGGAGTTTTCCGGTAGGGGGTACAGCGGCGGTCGAAAACGGGGGCGAGGTCGAGGAGCGTAACTGGATCGTGCAGCTGCCACAGTTTGCCTGCCAGACCGCCGATCTGTGTCGGCGCTGGCTCGGAGACGCACAGACCGTCAGTGCGGACATTGATCTGCCCGGCCACAGTCATGGTCTGCCCGTTCCCTCCGGTTCGCGTGAGACGCTCGCCAACCTGATCGTCTCGCACGAGCGCGGCCAGTCCACCCACCACCTCTCCCGCACCCGCTCGATTCAGTCGCTGGAGCGTTACCTGCTGACCGGGACGCAGGGCGATATGGAACTGACCTTAGACGCGGGCGAGACTGCCGCCACCGACCAGCCGCTGCTGCGAATTCAGCGCACCGGGCAGAAGGCGGAGTTTCCCGCGCTTCCTGTCTCCTCGCTTCGGCCCTCCCTGCTGCGTCAGGCCGGGATGCTGCGCCATTTCGCCGCCGCCGCTCGCGGCCTTGTCCCTCCGCAGACGACCGCCGCCGATGCCCGCGCCGCCCTGGAGATCGTTCACGCCGCCTACCTCTCGACCCGCGACAATCTGAAGGTCAGCCTGCCCCTCCGCCGCTCTCCCGCCGCGATATAGGCGCCGACTTCCAGGCTCACCTTACGCAGGCAGACATTCCATTTGTCTCCCAGAGGGAAAAGGGGTTCGTCCGAAGGACGATCCGGCGAAGCCGCGTAGCGAGGGGTGTCAACCCTTTGCTCCCCTCTCCGCCGCTCTCCCGCCGCGAGTCAGCCGCCCATTTACAGGTTCCGCAGGATGAAGCCCTGTGTCTTGCTGTCCATCTTCATCAGGTCGGCGAACTCAAAGCGGTTGCCGTCTATGTCGGTGATAATGACGCGGGTTGCGCTCAGTTCCTGGATATTGTCGCGCAGATTGCGGACGATGATCTCCTTCTCGCCCCGGTCGGTCTCGACCTTCCAGTAGATGGTGCCGAACTCCTCTTTGACGGAGATCACCCGCTCGATGACGGGTACGAAATAGCGTTTGTCCAGCTCTTCATCCACAATTTGCCGGGAAGAGGCGTCCAGCAGGGTCGGGTCGTGCAGCATCCCGATGTCCTTGCCCGCCCCGTCCAGAAACCCCAGATAGTGTTCGGGATCGGAGAGCGGAAAGGCCCGTGCCACCGCCACTTTCGTCCAGGAGCGGTCGTTCTCCAGCGTCATGCGGGCGACCCCGGCCTGCCGAAAAATCCGTATTCGCTTCGGCTCCAGTATCCGCAGTTCAAACGAGGCCGGGTCCGTCGGAACCACTGTCTCTTCTGACCCGCTTCGCGTCAGGCTTCCGTTCTCATTCGCTGCCATTCCACATCTCCTCATCTCACCGGTAGTGGTTCATTATACCGTATAGCCCAACGGCGTCTTCACAACGAGCCTGGGGCATTCCCGTCAGGAAAATTCAGAATAGGCATCCTCTTGCGGTCATTTGGCACACTTTATGCAGTACCGAGCAAATAGGAAGACCGTTTGCTGCTGGGCTGGTTCGCAGTGTCGCATATCAACATGAATGCCTGCATAGACAGGCAATTTTCCAGGAGATTTCTTATCATGCAACAGCGTCGTTTTCTCTCCCTGCTCGGTGTTGCCGCTCTCACGATTGCCGGAACTCTGTCCCTTGGCAATCGGGCAAACGCCCAACTCACTCTGACCGGGGCAGCCGCTACCGCCGGTTTCACTCTCTCCACCTTCGCGGACAACTTTCCAACCGAGGGCGCCATCGGGCCGCTGGGCATCGCTTTCAATGGCGGTCATGTCCTCGTCAGCGACTATCCCGGCAATGTCCGTGTTTTCCCCACAGATACAGACGGACAACACGCAAACACCATCGCTGTAGCACAGAACTACGGTGCCCACGCTGCCGTTGGCATGGCGACCGTTGGCAGCAGCATCTATATGACCGGCCAGAGTTCAAACGGCGTTGTCCAGCTTAACGCGGACGGAACGTTCAACCAGAACATCGTTTCCTACAGCAGTGCAACGGGGATCATCGCCAATCCCACCAATGGTCACCTGTTCGTGAGCAATGGCTCCAACATCATTGATGTGGACCCCATTGCCAAGACCTCTACGGTCTTTAATGGTGCGGGAGCCGACGGACTGAGTACGGATGGCACAACCCTCTACGCAGCGGTCAGCGGTCATGTCTTCGGCTACGATATCGTCAGCAAAAACCAGGTTTTCGACTCCGGGTTTATCAGCACGGTGGACGGAACCGCTCTCGGCTTCGGCTCTCTTGCCGGGAACATCTTCGCCAACACGAATGACGGGCGTATCGTTGAGGTCAACCTGTCGAACAGCGCACAGACGCTCATCGCTTCTGGCGGCTCTCGTGGCGACTTTGTGACCGTAGACCCCAATGGCACTCTGCTCATCACCCAGACAAGCAGCATTGTCCGACTGACCCCTGGGGCAGGCGGTTCATTCTCCTCAACGCCAGAACCCGGAACAGTTGGCCTGCTTCTGGCCTCCGGTCTCTCCGGCGCAGGTCTCCTGCTGCGCCGACGCCGCGCCCGCAAATAAGCGCAGCACGTCGGCTCACACAGCCAATCGCCCCTGTGCAGACCGTTCTGCACAGGGGCGAGCTTGTTTCTATCCGCACAGGAGGTTGTTCTCCGCAGTCTAATCTTCGACGCGAATCCAGTTGGCGACGTTCTGCACGACTTCGAGCTGAACGATCTCTTCCAGCGCCTGCACGACCTTGAGGCCCGGAGCCTCGTGCGTTACCCAGACAATCTCCGCGAGGCCGCTATGCGTGGCCTTCTGCACGACCGATTCAATGGAGATGTCGTTGTTGCCGAGGACCGTCGCGATGGAAGCCAGCACTTTCGGCTTGTCCTCAACGGTCATACGCAGATAGTGGCGCGTCGAGACCTCGGCAATCGGCTGCATCGGCCGCCGCTCGAAACAGGTGCAGGCCACCCGTCCGGTCGAACCGGAACGCAGGTTGCGGCAGACATCCATGATGTCGCCCACGACCGCGCTTCCCGTCGGGCCGCTGCCCGCGCCTCGCCCGTAAAACATCACATCCCCGACCGCGTCGCCCTTCACCAATACCGCGTTGTAGACGCCGTTTGTGGAGGCCAGCGGATGGGACTGCGGCAGCAGCGCGGGATGCACCCGCACCTGCATTCCCTCCTCGCCGACCCGACGCGCAATCCCGACCAACTTGATGACATAGCCGAGTTCGCGGGCCGCTTCGATGTCCGCCGCCTCAATCCCGGTGATGCCCTCCACATAGATGTCCTGCACATGCACCCGACTGGTAAAGGCGATAGAGGCCAGAATCGCGATTTTATACTGCGCGTCGAACCCGCTGACATCGCTGGTCGGGTCTGCTTCGGCGTAGCCGTGTTCCTGCGCCTCCCGCAGCACCTCCGCAAAATCCGCCCGCTCCTGGCTCATCTTTGTCAGGATGTAGTTGGTCGTGCCGTTGATGATGCCCATCACCTCGACGACCCGGTTGCCGCTCAGAGCGTTCTTCATCGGCTGGATGATCGGAATACCGCCCGCCACGCTGCCCTCGAACTGAAAATCGAGACGGCGCAGACTGGCCTCCTCCATCAGGATGTGGCCCTCTTTGGCGATCATCTCCTTGTTGGCGGTCACCACCTGCTTGCCGTTCCGCAGCGCACGCAGCACAAACTCCTTCGCAGGCTCCACGCCCCCGATGAGTTCGCACACGATATCAATCTCAGGATCGTCCAGGATTTCGTAGGCGTTGGTGGTCAGCAGGGCGCGGTCTACGGCGACGGCCCGCTGCTTGTGGAGGTCACGCACGGCAATACGTTTGATGCGATACGGAAGCCCGATCTTACGCTCGATCTCCGCCCGGTTCTGTTCCAGCAACTGCACTGTGCCGGAGCCGACCACGCCCAGGCCGAGAATACCGATCTCGACGCACGCCTTGTTCCAAACTTTCGCGGCTGCTCCGCTCATCGTTCCTCCTATCGCCAGCCCTTCTCCACGTCCACGACAGAAGGCCATATCTCAGGCGCTTACTCCTGCTTCAGCACCACCAGCGGCGTTCCGGCCTGCACCAACTCGCCATCCTTCGCGGGAATAGCGACAATCACTCCGCCCTGTTCCGCCGGAATCTCCGAGAATATCTTCATCGCCTCGATCAGTCCGATAGGCTGATCTTTGGCAATTCGCTGTCCTATCTCGACCAGCGGCGGATCGCCCGGCTTGCCCGCCCGATAGAAGACGCCCACCATCGGCGACACCAGCGGAATAACGCCCTCTTCCGGCGCGGTAGGCTCCGGGGCAGGCGCGGGTCTGCGGGGCGCAGGGGAAAGGGCCGGTGTGAGAATATCCCCTCCCGGCGCGGAGAAGACCGTCGTTTTTTGCGCCGTGCGCGGGCCGCGAATCCGAAGTTTGCGCCCCTCCTCTTCGAGAATAATCTCGTCGAGGTCGTTTGCTTCCACAAGGGCGATCAGGCGGGCCAGCTCTTCCAGTTCGAAACCAAGTATCGCCATGGGGGGCGTTCATCCTGTCCTGTAGAGAGAAAAAGAGAGGGCAGTCCGCGAGTGCGTCTACCCTTCCAGTTGTCTGCCAGTATACCCAAACCCCGGTATCGTGTCAAGGTAAGTAAGGGCGCTTCTTGCCGCCCCCCCTGCCTGATCGTTTGGCTGCGCCCCACAGAGATGCCTAACCGTTCAGAGAGCATCGAGCAGCGTCCCTCTGAGTGAGGAGGAGTTCGGGCGGGCATCGCGAATAGAGGAAACACGACCACAAAGAGGAGGGATTGCGTGAAAATTACGAAAGTGACGACCCTGCCGGTGCAGCCGCGCTGGCTCTTCGTGAAGATAGAGACCGACGCGGGCATCGTCGGGTATGGCGAGTGTCTGGGCGACAAGGCGTTCGTCGTGGCGGAGGCCGTGCGGAGCTACGAACACGCGCTCATCGGAGAGGATGCGCGACGCATTGTCCACCACTGGCAGAACCTGTATCGCGGAGCCTTCTGGCGCGGCGGCCCGACCCTCTGCGCGGCTATCTCCGGCATCGAGATCGCGCTGTGGGACATTCTGGGCAAATCGCTCGGCGTCCCGGTCTGGCAGTTGCTCGGCGGCGCGGTACGCGACCGCATCCGCGTCTACACCCGTCCCACCGGCAAGACTCCGGCAGAACTGGCGGCCAGCGCGAAATCCGTTGTGGCGCGGGGCTATACGGCGATGAAGTTCTGCCCGTTCGAGAAAGTCCATGTCGTAGATCACTACCGAATCGTCGAAGAGGCGGCGGCGCGGGTGCAGGCGGTGCGCGAAGCCGTCGGCAGTGAGATTGATATTCTGCTGGACTTTCACGGCAGAGTCAGTCCGACGATGGCGATCTGGCTGGAAGAGGCCATTCGGCCTTACCACCCCATGTTCATCGAGGAGCCGGTGCTGCCGGAAAATGTGGATGCGCTGGTGCAGTTCGCCCGGCAGTCTAAGACGCCCGTCGCGACCGGGGAGCGGCTGTTCACCAAATGGGGATTTCGGGAGGTGCTGGAGAAAGGCGCGGCCACGATCTTGCAGCCCGACCCCTGCATCTGCGGCGGCATCTTCGAGACCCGGCAGATCGGGAGCATGGCCGAGACCTGGTACGCAGCCCTCGCCCCACACAACCCCTATGGCCCCATCAATTTCGCCGCCTGCCTCCAGGTGGACGCCTGCACGCCGAACTTCCTCATTCAGGAGTTTGTAGACCCGCTCGGTCTGGGCGAAGGCTATCTCAAGGAGCCGTTCGTCGTTCGTGACGGCTACATAGACCTGCCGCAACGTCCCGGTATCGGCGTCGAACTCGACGAGGAGTTCCTTGCGGCGCGTCCGCTCGGCCCTCTGCCCGATCCCGGCCGCTGGTTCCACGACGACGATGGCTCCGTCGCCGACTGGTAAATTCCGTCTCGCCCCCCGGCCCCCAATAATGGGGGAGTAGGCATTTTCATGCGATAGGGTGTCCGCAGGGCAGGGAAGGGTGACAAGCAATGGACGGCAAAAACGCGGTCGAAGAGTATTGTCTTCGACCGCGCCGTTGAGATAATTCACCTATAGAGAAATCTATTTGGACTCTCTGTTGTCACGGCTCTCGCCGCCCTTTTTGCCGATAGCGGCCATATGTTCGCGATTCTGTGCGACTTTGGAACCGCCCCGTCGCCCAATCTCCGCCATATGCTCCCGGTCCTGAGCGACTTTCGAGCCACCCTTTTTGCCGATCTGCGCCATATGATCACGATCCTGAGAGACCTTTCGGCCGCCCTTGCGCCCGGCGGCTGCATGGCCTTCCGGGTCTCCGTGCCAGCCGCGTCCGCTGATGTGCTGGGTTGTTTCATTGTCTACGTTGCTCTGAACCGTTGTATTATTTGTTGCCATTGTGTCTCATCTCCTGAGTAAGAGCGTTCCAGCCCATAGGGGGAACGGCGAACGTTCTTCGTGTATTGGGTGCATCGTCTTGATACCGCAGAATAGACGATGAAAGCATGGGCCAAACCACGATAGTCTTCGCGGCAACCATGCGAGGAAGGATAATCCGTCCTTAGAAGAAGAGACGAACTGACTTATGCCTTTGTTCCCAAAGTAAACAGGCAGGCGAGAATTTATTTTGCACTGGGGTCTGGCGAGCCGACCGGCATCTCGGAGGCAGGCGTAGGAGGGTGTGGACGCAGGCGCAGCGCAAGCAGAAACGACACGCCCATCAGGACTGCGGAGGAGACAAATGGCACGGCCGTGTTCAGCGCTACCAGCGAATTGTTGATAGGCGGCGCAAAGACCCGGGCCAGACTTCCCATGCCCTGCTGCGCCCCGCTGACCATGCCCCGTTCCTGCGCCCCGACGGCCTTGGAGATAAGCGCACTGAGCGAAGGGCTGAGAACGCCGTTGCCGACAGCGAGGAAAAAGGAGACGACCCACAGCGCCGGAAGACTGCCAGCAAAGGCTATCCCCAGCAGAGCGAGTGTCTGCAGGAGAGTAGCGAAGACCACGAGTTGGCGTTCGCCGAATTTTTTTGCGAGTCCCCCCATCATGGCAAGCTGCGTCGCCAGCACTGTCATTCCGACGATAAGGAATATTCTGGTAGTGGCGACCGTCTGTGCGACTTCCAGCGCGGACTGCTGCTGCGCCGGTGGCATTGCCATATTCAGCGGATGGCTCTGCGCCCAGGTATGCAGAACGCCCTGCATCAAGACGGTATTAAAACGCAGAATGACCAGCCAGGAGAACGAGGACTCCACGGCGGTAAACGCAAAAGTCGCGAACGCATAGACGGCGATCTGCCTGCTGACCGAGGGATTCGTCAGGGTTTTGGCAATGCTTCGCAGCCCTTCCATAGGGCCTTGTTTGCCTGCCTCCGTCGGCGTAGAGCGATCCGTGTGGCTTTCCGGCAGCAGGAAATAGGCCAGGCAGAAGTTCACCAGCGCGAGGGCCGCGGCGAAAAGCGCGGGCGTCGCCAGTTTGGGGAGGCCGAAGACGGCGAACTGCCCCATAATGCCGCCGATAAGCGGGCCGAAAACGAAGCCCAGCCCGAACGCGGCTCCAATAATTGCCATACCGCCCGCTCGTTTTTCCGGCGGCGTGACGTCGCCGATATAGGCTTGCGCGGTGGGGATGCCCGCAGCGGTCAGGATACCGGAGGCGACACGGGCGATAAAGAGAACCAGCAGGCTGTTCGCCATGCCGAAAAAGAAGTAGGACACCGCAGAACCGAGCAGGCTTAACAGGATCAGAGGCCGCCGCCCATACTTATCCGACGCCCGGCCCCAGATAGGAGAGAACAGGAACTGCATGAAGGAGAAGGTCGCCATCAACGCGCCGCCGACCCAGGGCTTGCCGCCGTAGTGCGAAATGTAGATCGGCAGGAGGGGAATAATCATGCCGAAACCGAGCATATCTATAAAGAGGGTCACAAACAGGATGATGAGCGGTGAACGTTTCATAGGTTAGATGGACAGATCAAACGGGATAGAGCGCCGAACCTGGCGGGGAACAGCCCGCGAATAGCGCCGGACTGTTCCTCACAAAGGCAGGCTCAGAGTTGATGGGCAACGTGCTGAAGCAGCACGGTATTGGTGATGACATGGGCAGGCTGGCGCAGAATATGCACGATCTCAGCCGCGACCTCTTCGGGATGCAGCAGCAGTTCAGCGCGAGGCTTCCCTGCGACTCCCTCCCAGAAGGGCGTATCCACACCGGAACAGCAGAGCGACGAGACCGCGATCCCGCTGCGCTTGACCTCCGCCGCCAGCGCTCCCCCGAAGCCGACCAGGGCGTGTTTGGTGGCGCAGTAGAGGGTGGCATTCGCGATAGTCTTGACGCCCAGAACGCCACACAGGTTGACAATCGCGCCGGATTTCCGAGTGACCATATCGGGCAGAACGGCCTGCGTGACGCGCATCGCGCCTTTGACATTGACGTTCCAGAGGCGGTCCATCGTCTCTTCGTTCGTCTCGGCGAACGGGCCGAGATAGCCCGCTCCCGCGCTGTTCACCAGCGCGTCAATGCGCCCAAATTTTCGCAGCGCCGAGGCCACGAGACGCTCCACGTCAGCGGCCAGCGTCACATCGGCCTGAACAGCCTGAAAGACCTCTCCGTCCGGCTGCAAATCCGTTATCGCCGCTTCCAGCCGCGCATGGTCTCGTCCGCAGATGACGACCGCCGTGCCTCTGCCCTCTGCCAGCAACGCGGCGGCGGTCGCTTTGCCGATGCCGCTGCTGCCTCCGGTTATCAAAACTACTCTCTCGATGGCGTCCACAGTTCCCTCCTCATGGGTAATGCAGGTGGTGTGTCTCCGCCAACGTTCCTCAGCCCGACAGTATGACACGCGGCAAGACGCGCTGTCAACGCAGCCAGCGTCGCCGGGGCACGAACCCGGCAATCTCCAGAACCCTCTCCGTGTTTGCAGTTACCCTTGACAAAACAGCCCTCCCCCCATTATAATAAATCTGCAATTCAGGCCGTCGGGCCAATGTGGGGATATCGTCTAGAGGTTAGGACGAGGGATTTTCAGTCCTTAAGCCGGGGTTCGATTCCCCGTATCCCTACGCGCCGTGTCGGACGGTCTGAAATGCGCTCGCCGAGGTGGTGGAATTTGGCAGACACGTACGCTTGAGGTGCGTATGCTCAAAAGGCTTGCAGGTTCAAGTCCTGTCCTCGGCATCTATTTCGGAGTGGCAACTGCCCGCCACTCCGGTTCGGGCGGTTGGCTCAGTGGTAGAGCACCTCGTTCACACCGAGGGGGTCACTGGTTCGAATCCAGTACTGCCCATTGCCTGACACGTTTTTGATCTCAAACTGACCTCCTCGTTCGGCGTCTCACTGCCCTTTCTTCCCCCGGAGAAAGGGCGAAAATGAACAACTCAGCACCTCGTTTGCAAGAAACCGCGCCGTGCATCGCGGTTTCCAGTCTGCAAAAATATGCGGACGGCTGGCTTCTCTCCTGCCAGATCAGTCAGCACTCCGAGCGTACCCTCGGTAATCGGCGCATGGTTCTGGACAAGCTTCTGTGGTTCTTTAAGCAGAAGGACATTCAGGATTGCGGCGTTACCGAATTGCGCGTCTTCCTCGCCTATCTCAGCACCGGCCACAAAGACAAAGGCGGGCGCTGGGGCAATCCTCAACTCACGGAAACGGTAAAGTCTCGTACCGTCAAAGACTATCACGCCACTCTGCGAACCCTCTTCAACTGGATCGTCTCCGAGGGCGCACTGAGGGTGTCTCCGATGGAGCGTATCCCCGTCCCGGTAGACCGTCCCGACTCCATCGAACCCTTCACCGAAGCCCAGGTCAAAGCGCTCCTCGAAGCCGCGAAGAAGACACGCCAGCCGCGTCGGGACGAGGCGCTGACGCTGTTCCTGCTGGACACCGGTTGCCGGGCCTCCGAACTCTGTGACCTCAATCTGAACGATGTGGATATGAGCGGCAAGAAGGCGTCGGTCGAGGGCAAAGGCGGCAAGAGCAGGCCCGTCTACTTCGGACGCACGACCGGCCGCGCTCTGTGGCAGTATCTTCGGGAGGACGAACGGACGCCGGAGGAGCCGCTGTTCCAGTCGGAGCGTGGCGAACGCCTGACCCGCAGCGGACTGCGGCAGCTTATCGAGCGGATCGGGAAAGTGGCAGGTATCGAGTCGGTACGCTGCTCTCCGCACACATTCCGCCACACATTCGCGATCAGTTTCCTCCGCGAGGGAGGCAATCAGTTCACCCTCATGCATATCCTCGGGCATACGCACCTGGCGATGACAGCGCGGTACGTTCACCTCGCCCAGGCCGACGTCGAGAATCAGCACAGACAGTTCTCCCCGTGGAGCGGATGAAAGGGAAAAAGTGATGAAATCAGAGGATGCCAACTTCTGCGATTGTGGATTTCTGCCCCACATTCTGGCAGAGCAGGACGCTCTGCCAGAATGTGTCTGTTTGCAAGTTGCACTTGAATCAATCGATTTCTGGCGTGAAGATATGATTTCGGATACTCAAGACCCACGCTTCATTTTGCTCGGAGACGGGCGAATGGTTAATTGCAAATATAGAGAGCTACCAGATTGGCCGTACGCTGTTGTAAGCGGCGGGGTTTATCAGGGCGATCTCGTATGCGTCCTTAGACAAAGTATCGAAGAGCGATCTGTTGATGATCGGCTTGAGCGACAACTCCGGCAATTACCTACATGGGAGGATATTGAGGAATTACTCCACGAATTTATATGGGACAGAACAGATGATATCTATGGGAATGATGACGACCCTTGGGAATGGAAACATGAAAACGGGTTCCCGCTTAGAGGTAAAGCCTTAGCAGCGGCGCAAGAAGCGGACGACGTGCCCACTGAAGCCTTGGAAAATGGATATGAACTGTTCGGTGAGGAGATCGAATCTTTGGCACGGGTGTTTTTGCCAGTATATGGCTTCCCTGCCACTCTGGACACCGCGAAATTTGTAACTGAGAATGCCTTTCGTGAAGCTGGCTATAGCGTCGATACAAATACGCCGCCGACGCGGGGCATTGTAGTGACCACTCTGGTTGTAGCAGCCAATCTTCCCTATACTCTCTCTTGGATAAAGGGAGATGCTATCACATGCTGTACTTTTTCCAGCATTTGGGCTGGAGACACATTAGAACGACTGCCTCAGATGATTAGGCGACATACTGCCTGGGCGCGTCGGATAGTACCTGACCACATACCCAACACCTCATTACAAAACAACGGGCGTCCGAAGGTAGATGATGATCTCACTAGAGACATCACATCCCACCTAGCGGAACTATTGGAACTGAACGCGGTCTACGAGCGCCATTTTGAACGCTTGAAACAGCAATCTGGTGAAAAAACATTGCACCCACTTCAAAAAGACAGGGTGAAACAGATGATTAGAACTCGTATCCGCCGCCAAAAAAATAAGGCTCATTGACAAATAGTGTGGTCGAGGTTTCGCATCGGTTCAGCCTGCAATTTGTAGAGCAGACCAAATTGCCGGGACACCGCAGTCGGTAGCAATACCGGAAGGGAATCTGCTCGGCATGGCAACCACACTATTTGTCAATGAGCCAAAAATAAATACCGTACGTAAGTCCTCAGCTACTTTTGTTCTTGATATACTCTACGTGGTTGTAAAATCAGCGTAACTATTCACCCAGCCTTGCCAGTCAACTTGGGGAAACTTTGTCTCCCCCTTTTGCGATCTAAACCGTATGTTGACACGCGAAGAATTCCAGATCCTCTATGACCAGGGACCGGATGCTATGTTCGGTCTCGTTTC
>JBBRLP010000063.1:0-30088 GCA_038231295.1 Chthonomonadales bacterium | reverse complement strand
CTTGCAGATTGTGTCCCAGATATCTGCTAAAATGTTCATGTTAGCGCTCCTTTCTCGATTTGATCGGCAAAACCAAATTCGACAGGGAGTGCTAACTCTCATTTATCAACGTTCAAAGACTTTTGCAAAAGGCTCTTCAGACAAAGAGTTGAGGGAGTAACGCGTTATGCTTCGTCGCGCTCCACGCCGACAGACCATTCTTATAGGGATTTTCCTGCTGCTGGTGCTTGTCTTTCTGGTGCTGTTCCGTATGGGCGTGGTGCGCGGTCAGTCCATGACCCCCACCTATGCCGACGGTCAGGTGGTGCTGGTGCATCGCCGCAACTGGTTCAGCCCCCCGTTGCAGCGGAATGAGGTCGTACTGCTCCGCAAGGACCGCGACGTCATCATCAAGCGCGTCTATCGGCGAGAGGGCGAGGAGATAGACGATACGTTTCCCTATGTGCTGCACGCGACTCTGGCGCATAGTCTGGAAGACTACTACGAACAGAAAACCGAAGGAGACCGCACCAGGTATTTTGTGCCGAAGGGCTATATCGTCGTTATCGGCGACAATCTGCGCGTCTCCGAGGACAGCCGTTACTTCGGCCCCGTTCCGGTGCGCGACGTGCTGGGAACAGTCGTTGCCGCGCCGGGGCCGCCCTATGCCAACGGCAGCGGCACATCCGCGCCGACCTCTCCCGAAGCGCCGCCATCGTCCGGCCCGCAGAGGTAGGTATTTTAGCACGTTCTCCCGGCAAAGTAAACCCTGCCCGCCGCCGCATCGGGGCGAACGGCAAGAGGGAACCGGGCCGCAATTCGCGAATAGGACGCTGGATTCACATCACGGAATCAAAGTATCGAAGGAGATCAGCCATGATTATCAGGAGCCGCGCTCCCGTTCGCGTAGACTTCGCAGGCGGGTGGACAGACGTTCCTATCTTTTCCGCCGGGGCCGGAGGCGTGGTCGTCAATGCGGCGATACGCCACTATGTTTCGGGCAGCATGGTGATTCATGACGGCGAGGAGGCTGCCGCTCCCCTGCCGCCGGGCAGCGCGAACGCAGAGGGTCTGCACGTCTCCTATCGTTCCGACCTGCCTTCCGGTTCGGGGCTGGGAACCTCCTCGGCGCTGAATGTCGTCTGGCTCAGTCTGGTGAAGTCGCAGATCACGACGGACGAAGATCGCGGGCGCATCGCGGAATTGGCCTACCAACTGGAGGAGATGTTGGGCATTCTGGGCGGCAAGCAGGACCAGTACGCTGCCGCGTTCGGCGGGTTCAGTTCGATGACGTTTGGGGAATCGGTGGAAGTCGAGCGGTTGCCAGTGGCTGCCGACATGATCGCGGAACTGGAGGCGCGTCTGGTCCTCTGCTATACCGGCAAGCCGCGTCTTTCCGGCAATATCCACGAGAACGTGTGGGGCGCGTTCCGGCGCGGCGTTCCGGCCACCGTCAACGCGCTCTATACGCTGCGGGAGTGCGCGGTGCAGATGCGCGAGGCCCTGCTGCAAAGCGACTGCGCCGCTTTTGCCGACCTGCTGAACCGCAACTGGCAGTGCCAGAAGGCGCTAGACGCCTCTGTCACCAATCCGCAGATCGAGACGCTTTTCGCGCAGGCGCAGGGCGCTGGCAGTGTGGGCGGCAAGGCGTGCGGGGCGGGCGGCGGCGGGTGTCTGCTCTTTATCGCCGCGCCGGGCAAACAGCAGGCCGTCTCGGAGGCTCTCGCGCAGGCCGGAACGCGGATCATTCCCTTCCAGTTCGACTTCGAGGGACTTCAGGTCAGCAGAGAGTAAGCAAATCGTAACCGCTGGGTTAGCCCGGACAGCCGACGTTCTGAGCAGGCGGATCCTGCCCGAAGTTCAGCGTGTAGGTTCCCAGATTCGCGCCGTTCTGCGTATTCGTCAGCGTGATCGTCATGACGTTATTGGAGACGACGCCATCAAAGCGTGTGGGAACGGCGACGGGGGTGCAGCAGGGAGTGCTTGTGCCTGTGACGGAGAAATGCCCGCCGGTGTCCGCAATCGCTGGCTGGGTGAACTGCGCCTCTCCCTGACAGGCAATCGTCATCTGTCCGCCGCTTGTCGTCAGCGTCAGCACCGCAGGATACACCCCACCTCCGCCGGAGTTGAGCGCACCGGCCCATCTGCCTGCCACCAGAGGGCCGGTCGCGGTCGCATTCCCGCTGCCCCCGCCGCATCCGAGCAGACAGCCGTTCAGGATAGCCAGTACGAGCAGCACAAACAAAAAATGTCTCATGTCTTATCTCCTTCTCTGGTGGAAACTCTCGCCGTCACTTCTCCTCAGAGCGTGTATGCCAAAATTATACCCTGTCGTCTGCGGTCATCAGGGCTCTGCTTCTGTCCGCTTGCGGTCACGGGTCGCGGTAGCCTTGCACGAACGGCGCAGATAGCCTATAATGAAACCAGCCCGTCACGATCTCAGGAAGGAGAGGCGTCTTGAACGACGAAACAGAAGAACGCCCGCAACTGACAGACGAGCAGCAGGCACAACTCGACCTTGCTCTCTCCGGCTACGGCGAGCAGGGCGCAAACGGCTATGACCTGTCGCTCTTCCGGGAAAATCTGCGCCGAACCCCCACCGAGCGAATAGAACGTCTGCAATCTGCGGTTAATTTCTTTGAAGAGGTAAAGCGAATCCGTGGCAACCGACTTCCAAAAAGCAATTGAGTTGATGGTACAGAGCGGCGTCCGTTTCGTTATCATCGGGGGCGTAGCCATGCGTATGCAGGGAAGCGCTCACATCACCGACGATATAGATTTCAGCTACTCGCGAGATGCCGAACGCTTGCCCGGTCTGGTAGCGGCACTTAACCAAAACCACGTCCGCTTGAGAAATGTACCTGCCGACTTGCCTTTCTTTTTTGATCTGCGTACCCTCAAGAATACTCAAAACTTCACCCTGGTTACGGATGTGGGCGATATAGACCTTCTTGCCGAGCCTGCCGGAGTGGACAGTTTTGAGGGCCTCTGGGAGAGAGCGGCTGAGATGGAGATTTTTGGACAGAAAGTCCGTGTGGCTTCTCTGGAAGACATTATCGCCATGAAACGTGCTGCCAACCGCCCGAAAGACAGGCAACACCTGCTGGAACTCCTGGACCTGCAACAGTTCCTCCACGACGAGGCAAAAGACCCGTAAGCGGTTTCAAGGTATAATAGAGTGCTGTCGCGGTGAGGCGGCAGAATTCTGGCGGTCTTGAGGCCGAGGCGAAAGGCCGCGCCTGGAAGTTTTATGAATTCCTATCGTTTAACCCATTTAAAAGAACTTGAATCGGAGTCGATCTACGTCCTGCGGGAGGTTGCGGCGCAGTTTGAGCGGCCCGTCCTGCTGTTTTCCGGGGGCAAAGACTCCATCATTTTAAGCCATCTAGCCCGTAAGGCGTTCTGGCCTGCGAAAATCCCCTTTCCCCTGCTGCACATAGACACCGGTCACAACTTCCCGGAGACGCTCGCCTACCGCGACAGGTGGGTCGAGCAGATCGGGGCGAAACTGCTGGTGCGCTACGTGCAGGATTCTATTGACGCGGGCCACGCCGTAGAAGAAAAAGGCCCGAACGCCAGCCGCAACATCCTCCAGACGGTGACCCTGCTGTCGGCATTGGAAGAGCTGAAGGTGGATGCGGCGATTGGCGGGGGGCGGCGCGACGAAGAGAAGGCCCGCGCCAAAGAACGCTTCTTCTCGCACCGGGACGAGTTCGGCCAGTGGGACCCGAAGAACCAGCGGCCCGAACTCTGGAACCTGTTCAACGGCAAGAAGCACATCGGCGAACACTTCCGCGTCTTCCCCATCAGCAACTGGACCGAGATGGACGTGTGGCAGTACCTCTACCGCGAACAGGTGACGATGCCGAGCCTCTACTTTACCCATCGGCGCGAAGTCGTTGACCGGGACGGCGTCCTGCTCGCGAAGTCGGATTTCGTGATGCTCAAACCGGGCGAGACGGTACAGACTGCCCAGGTGCGCTTCCGCACGATTGGCGATATGACCAATACCGGCGCGATCCTCTCCCCGGCCCGCACGATGGAGGAGATCATTCAGGAGGTCGCCGCCGTCCGCACGACAGAGCGCGGCAACCGGGCCGACGACCGACGCTCCGAAGCCGCCATGGAAGACCGCAAAAAAGAGGGGTATTTCTGATGACGACCACCCCACCTACAGACGCGCTGGAGCCGCTCCCCGAAGTGCCTGCCCCCGCAAGGGAAGCCGAGGGGAACTCGACGCCTGAATCGTTCTCCTCGTCCAGTTATCTCGACATGGACCTCCTGCGCTTTACGACGGCAGGCAGCGTGGACGACGGCAAAAGTACCCTCATCGGGCGGCTACTCTATGATAGCAAGTCCATTTTCGATGACCAGTACGACGCCATCAAAGCCTCCTCCGAGAAGCGGGGCGAAGAGTATGTCAATCTCGCCCTGCTCACCGACGGGCTGCGGGCGGAGCGAGAGCAGGGCATCACCATAGATGTCGCCTACCGCTACTTCGCCACCCCGAAACGCAAGTTCATCATCGCCGACACGCCCGGCCATATCCAGTACACCCGCAACATGGTCACCGGTGCCTCCACAGCGAACCTCGCCATCATCCTCATAGATGCGCGGAAGGGCGTGATTGAGCAGACCTGCCGCCATGCGATCATCGCGAGCCTGCTGCGAATCCCGCATATCGTCGTCTGTGTCAATAAGATGGATCTGGTGGAGTTCCGCGAGGAGGTCTTCGAGAAGATACGGCGCGACTTCGATGCATTCGCGGCAGGCTTAGAAGTCGTGGATGTGCGCTTCATCCCGATCAGCGCCCTGCTCGGCGACAATGTGGTGGAGAAGTCGCAGCACATGGGCTGGTACGACGGGCAGACCCTGCTCTCGGTGCTGGAGACCACCCACATCAGCAGCGACCTGAACCTGACGGAGACGCGCCTGCCCGTGCAGTATGTCATTCGGCCCCAGGCGACGGAGTTCCACGACTACCGGGGCTACGCAGGGCGCATCGCGGGGGGCGTCTTTCATCAGGGCGAGCCGATCAAAGTCCTGCCCTCCGGCCTTACCTCCCGCATCAAGTCGCTCGATACGCAGGGTCAGAGTCATGTGGAGGCGTTCGCGCCCATGTCCGTCACCATGACGTTGGAGGACGAGATAGACATCAGCCGGGGCGACATGATCGTCGGCGAGAACGAGTACCCGCAGGTATCGCAGGATATCGAGATGATGGTCTGCTGGATGGGGGAGAAGAAACTTGCGCTGAACGCGAAGTACGCCGTTAAGCACACGACGAAAGAGGTGCGCTGCGTCGTGAAAGAGATCAAATACAAGCTCAATATCAGTAATCTCGAAAAGATTTACGACGACAAAGACGTGAACATGAACGACATCGCCCGCATCACCGTCCGCACAACGCAGCCGCTCGTTTTCGACGCCTACAGCCGCAACCGCACGACTGGCAGCCTTATCCTGATTGACGAAGGCACCAACTCCACCGTCGGGGCAGGCATGATCGTCTCCAGCATCCCGCCGCCCAACCCGGACGCCGTCGGGAAAGCGCCGGGCGACTTCTCCATCTGAAGGCGGAAACTGGGGATACAGGGGGAAGAAAGAAAAAGAATGTCGAAACTCCTGCTCGCTGTCGGGGCCGTCGTTCTGGTCGTCGGCCTCTATCTGACCGTCACCAGCCACCTGTTCGGAACCATGCAGAACGGTCTTAACGGCGCGACCGAAAACGCCGTCATCTTCGATCTCATCGGCATCGTCTGCCTGATCGCAGGCTGGGCCTCCCGGCGTTAGGAGACCCATTTCCTGAGCAGGTGCGGTTATTTGGAGATTGTCAGTTCGTTGCTGACTTTGTAGTTTTTGTGCATTTTCGCGAGTTTAGCGGCGGCGACGCTGCCTGCGTGCATTTTGACGGCTTTACTGTAGACATGGCCCGTGAGGTGCAGGATATAGTCTTTTGTGCCGACATTGATGTGGTTGCGCTTATCGTTCAACTGCGAATCGGCAATGATGGCGGCTTTCACTTTCGGCGTGATATGGATCGCGTCCGTCGTGTCTCGCATCCCCTCTTTCGCTTTGTGGATGACGCCCTGTTTCTTGTAGCCGATCTCCGTGACCGCGACGCCCTGATCCTGATTTCGGGCGGCGCAGCCAAACAGGGCGGCCGGGGCGAGAACCGTCAGTCCCAACAACAGTGACGCTAATTTCATCGTTTTCTCCTCATCTTCTCGGGAAGACTCGTTTCCACGGTGATTGTCACCGGGCTGCACGGCAGACTGCACAGCGAACCGCATTGTTCCCTCGTTCCCCGTTCTTCGCGCCCCGGTTCCATTCCGCAACAGCCCTAACGCAAATCGCCCCTTCCTGTCCGCCGAAACGGCAGCAGAGAAGGGGCGAGCTGATTCAATGCGGAGCGAAAACTACTCTTTGTCAGCGGTCGCGCTCATGTCGCAGCCCTTGCAGCAGTAGTAGGTTTTGCCGTTGTATTTGACCGCTTTGGTCAGGTTGCCTTTCGGCTTGTTCGGCATCATCATCCCGCAGGCCGGGCATTTCAGGGGGCCATAGTTGTCCTCGACAGCGACGGCACTGCCGGAGACCGTCTGGTCTGCCTTGCGCTTGGCGATCTGGGCAAACAGGTCCTTCATACCGACAATAGTGGCGTTGGCCTGGCTGATGTGGGTCAGCGCGTTCTGGCAGGCATCCTGCGCCGTCACCGGAACCGCCAGCATCAAGCCAAACGCGACCGCGACGACTGCGCCGATCTTGCGTGTTTTCATCATGGATTCACTCCTTCGTTGTGGCTGCACAGGGCAGCGAAAAATGAGCGGTTCAATTCGCCCACAGGTCTGTAGGACAACCGCGTCGTCCTGTAAGTTCCAATTTAGTGGAGCATGGTGTCGAGGGCTTTTTCCACCTGGGGCAGTTTCGCGGTGTCTACGTCCACGAAGTTGCTCTTGACGGAACCCTTCCACAGAATGACCGTGTTCTTGGCATCGGGGCTGATGTTGTAAGCGGCGATGTCCTCTTCCTTGGTGCCTTTGGGCAGCAGGACGAGGGGAATCGTGGTCTTTTTGTCGGCGGCGATTTTCTGAATGGCGTCTTTCGCCTCGGGGCCGCTCATGAAGACCACAAAGCTCTTGAGACCTTTGGTCTTGCGGGCATCCACCATCTTCTGGAGGTCGCCGACCAGTTTGGTGGCCTTGCTGGCGTCGCCATTCACGAAGACCGCAACGACAGGGGCCGCGCCGTACTGGCAGCGGTAGCAGAGCTGCTTGCCCTTGCTCGGGCCGGTGACATCCACTACCTGAAAGGCGCCGGGAACGGTTCCCGGGGTGAGGCCGGATTTGACGGCGGCGAAGGCGGTGACGGTCATCAGACAGGCGGCGGCAATCAGCCCGCCTACTTTCAGTTTGTTCATTCCGTAGACTCCTTGTGGTTTCCGGCTGATGCCGGGAGAGACGCAGGGCGCACCGTAGGGAGGTACGACCCGATGTGGCGGCCCAATGAGAAAGGGCCGATTCGTGCGGACGCCGGGAGGCGTCTCATAACTCTCTTACGAACGCAAGCAGGTCTTTTATCTCTGTTCCCGTAAGTTGGTCGGCTTTTCCATGCAGATGTTTCGCGTTCTGCTGTGAGAATACCTCCTCCAATGTCTTCGCCTTGCCGTCGTGGAGATAGGGGTCGGTGTCGTAGACGCCTTCGAGACGCGGCACCTGAAGCTCGATGCCCGGTGGCGTCGTGCCTATCCAGGCTTTTTGCAACGGACTCGACTTCGGCCCGGTATGACACGCCGCACAGCCTGCCTTGCCCTCAAAGAGCGATTTGCCGCGCACTGCCGCCGCCGTCAGCGAGTCGTCGGGCGCACGGAACGGATTCGGGGCAAGGGGGAGGGAATTGACATATTCGGCCATCGCATGGGTCTCCGCAGCGGTCGGCTTCTGGCCCTGCATGAGGCCCGGAATCTCTTCCTGAATGAAGCCCTCCAGCGTAGGTTCGTGGCCTGTCCAGCGGTAGGGTTTGTTCGCCGCGATATGGCCGCGCAGGCCCTTCGCGTTCCGATCCAGTTCCTTGCCGAAGGCGTCCTTGACGTGCGTGAACTTCCAGGAGATGCCGTCGGTGCCGCCGTCGGGGTGGCAGGAGTTACAGCTGAACTGCTGCCCTTTGACGATGGTTGCGGTTGTGAAGAGATAGCGGCCCAGCAGATACGGGTCTTTGCGCGTTGTCGGTCCGAGGGAGATGCGGCGAGTGATATTGAGCGATTTCGAGTCTATGACCGCCAGATCGTTGCCGAGCGTGTTCGCGACCCAGAGTTCTTTGCCGTCCGGCGTGAAGGCCAGCCCGTGCGGATTCGCCCCGACGTGCTCCACCGTCAGCGTATCGCCGTCGCCGCGCACCGGCACGACATTGACGCTGTGACCGCCGCTGCACGTCACGAAGGCCCGTGTCCGGCCTGCATCCAGAACGACCGAGTCGGGGTCGGAGACATCTTTGCCCATCAGGTCGAGCCAGAGATTCTGAACGCCGTTGCGCGGCCCGTTCGGAACCTGAATGAACGCCTGATTCGACCAGATGCCGACGGCGGTCTCCGTAGGCCGCTCGTTCTGCGCCCGCTGTCCCACGACGAAGACCCGTTGCCCGTCCGGGTAGAGCGCGATACCGCGCAGGTTCACGGCGGGCGTCGTTCCCTGCGCCGTCTCCGTGCGCGAGGAAGTATCCAGGTAGCTCACCGAACCTGCGGTCATGTTCGCCGTTGCGACCGTCGCGCCGTCCGGGGTGATGGCTAAGGCGCGTGGGCGGCGACCGGTCGGGATCGCGCCGAGAATTTTATGCGTGGCGACCTCGATGACCGCCACCTGATCCAACTGACTGACCGAGACATACGCCTTTGTGCCATCCGGCGAAAGCACCACATCCCAGGGCGCTCCTCGCATCGGCAGAATCTGTGTCGTCAGTGTCTTCAAGTCCACAAATGCGACCGAACCGCTCAGGCTGTTGGTCACCACCGCCAGCGCACCGTTCGGCGTGACCGCGACGCCCGTCGGCTCCGTGCCGAGCGTGGGAACATGGTGCAGGACTTTGCCGGAGACGCGATCTATAATGGCGACCGCGCCCTCGTCAAACTCCGTCACGATGGCCCGCGACCCGTCCGCCGTAAACGCCACCTTGTACGGCCCCCGATTGCCCTCCAGCGCAGGCCTAACCGCCGCATCCGGTCCTTCCGCCGACCGCGCCAGTCCCGCCCCGCCTAGGACGAGCAGCAGACCCGCGCCCATTCCCCACCGCCCCGCAATACGATAGTGTCTACGCTGCACCGTAAAAATCCCCTCTGCCTTCCGCGAGAGCCTGAAACTTTTGTGCTAATTCGCGGCTGTCTTCGGGACGATCCTGAAATGCGCCGATGGCCCCTGACGCTCGAAGTTCTGCTAATTTCCTTGCGCCCCAGGTCGGCAACACATTGGTGTCCTGCTCCAACGGCGTCTCTTGCGGTAGTTCGGCGAGAATCTCTTCTATCACCCGCTCCACAGGCTTCTGTCGCTTCTTTGCATAAGCGGTCAATCGCTGTTCCTGTTCCGGTGTAAGTGTCAGAGCCATCGCGTTATCCTTTCACTACAAATCGCATCAGAAACACTGTACCGTGAAAATCCCCTTAACCCGCACATAGGAACCCACTTGCAGGGTGTCGAAATGCCCATAATCTGTTGCGCTACCACTTTAGGCTCGCTGCTCGCACCCGCAATCTTAAAAATAGTTCCCAGAACTTCATATTCCGAAACATACCGCATGAAATTAGCTATCCTGAAAACATCATCGCCCTTGGCTCCCACCAAAATGAAATGCACCCAATTGTTTTCCTGCGTTTCATCTGTCCTCCTATGGCTTCACCTACCGACCACCCATTCATTTGTGGCCCGCGTGCTGGTGAAGGAATTTCGCCATTTCCATGTTGAGTACCTGCACGGCATAATACTCCGCCGTCGCGCCCTCATCATCCTTGACCGTGACATCGGCACCGTGGGACGCCAACAAGTATTGTACGTCACTCTGGTAGTTATGTGCGGCCACAAGTAAAGGCGTTTCACCCTTGTCCGTCTTCGCGTTGACATCAGCCTTATTAGCGATCAGCCACTTCACCATGTCATAATGCCCATCTATCACCGCATCGTGCAAAGGAGTCCAACCATCCTTTGACTTGGCGTTTACATCGGCATGTCTTCTCAGAAGTAATTGTGCCACGTCCACCCACCCCTTGGACGCCACGAGGTGCAACAGTGTTGTGCCGTAGTTGGATCTGATCGTAGTATCTGCCTTTTTCGACAGAAGAAACAGAGCCATCTCCTTGTCGCCGTACATTGCCAGATACAACGGCGTGTCGCCACTCCTATCCTTTGCGTCGATTCGGGCCTTGTTTGCAAGTAGCAATTCGGCCACATTCCTATTGCCCCATTTCGTTGCCAGATGCAATGGTGTGTCGCCGTCTTCGTCTTTGCTGGACACCAGACGCGGATTGCGCTTCAGGAGCGCCTTGACCTTTTGCAGATCACCGGCCTTTACTGCATCATGGATCGGGCCGCAGAAGGCCAGGCTGTTGCAGGACAGACCGACGCAGATCAGGAGCAACGCGAAAGACCATCTCGCGAGCAGAGTGTTGTTCAGGCGGTTCGTAGATATGCTTGTCATTGTATTTTCTGCGTGTGCCAGAGCTGACCGGAATGCTGCCGGGTCGGGCAGGTAGTTTTGAAGCGTCACGTGAATTGAATGTGAGTTCATTATACCTGTTCGCGGCTTACGGCGAGAACGGAATCCGCTCTCACGGATTTTCGCGCAGGAACCCACTTGCAGGGTGTCGAAACGCCACCTACTATGAACATCACACGCATTGTTTGCATCCGTCTGACAATTCTGCTGGCCCTGACACGGGCGGCTGGCGCGGCGTTCGCTGCAGAGCCGCCGGTGGTCTACAATCGGGATGTTCGTCCGATCCTTTCGGAGAACTGTTTTCAGTGTCATGGGCCGGACAGGAACAAGCGACAGGCCGGACTCCGCCTTGATCAGCGGGAGGGCGCTCTGGCGCAGCAGGCGATTGTGCCGGGCAAACCGGAAGAGAGCAAAGTTCTCTCCCGTATCTTTGCCACCGATACCGATGTCGTGATGCCCCCCGTCGCCACGCACAAGCAGTTGACGCCTGTGCAGAAAGCCATTCTGCGCCGCTGGATTGCCGAAGGGGCCGCCTACCAACCCCACTGGGCCTATATCGCCCCGGTCAGGCCCGCTGTCCCGAAAATTCTGTCGCAGCCGGGTCTGATAGTCCGCAATCCCATTGACGCATTTATTCTCGATACGCTCCGCAGGAAGCACATTGCGCCCTCTCCCCCGGCAGACCGTGCCCTGCTGATTCGGCGCGTCACGCTCGATCTCCTCGGCCTGCCCCCGACCCCACAGGAGGTGCAGGCATTTGTGGCGGATCGGTCGCCGAATGCCTGGGAGAAGGTCGTGGATCGGCTGCTGGCCTCCCCGCACTATGGCGAACGGATGGCGGTTCCCTGGCTGGATGTCGTGCGCTACGCCGATACCGTCGGCTTTCACGGTGACCAGAACCAGAACGCCTGGGCCTATCGGGACTACGTGATCGCCGCGTTCAATCAGAACAAGCCCTTTGACCGGTTCACACAGGAGCAGTTGGCCGGAGACCTGCTGCCCCATCCCACCCCGGAACAGTTGACCGCCACCTGCTTCAATCGCCTCAATATGGTGACCCGCGAAGGCGGCGCACAGCCAAAAGAGTATCTCGCGAAGTACGCCGCCGACCGGGTTCGCACCGTCTCCATGACCTGGCTCGGCTCCACGATGGGCTGCTGCGAGTGCCACGACCATAAATACGACCCGTTCACGCAACGCGACTTCTACTCGATGGCGTCCTTCTTCTCCGATCTGAAGCAGTGGGGCGTCTATGCCGACTACGCCTATACCCCGAACCCCGACCTGCGCGGCTACAACAACGACTATCCGTTCCCGCCCGAAATCAAAGTCCAGAGCGCCTACCTGAAACAGCGCATCGAACGCCAGCAGGGACGCCTCGGCGAGATCGCCGCACAGACCGGAGCGAAACTGCGTCAGGACCCGGCCCAGCAGGAGGCGTTCCGCCGTTGGCTCACCGGGGCCAACGACTTTCTGAAACAGCACCCGGACGGCTGGGAGATAGCCGCTCCTCTGCCCGCAGCCGTTACAGCCGAAGAGTACCGCAGTGAGACAGAGGGTCGCGTCGTGCTGACAGGCAAGCCAGCCGCTGTGGTCGAACTGCGCCTGCGCCCCACCGCAGCACGGATCGCCGCACTGCGCCTGGAACTGCTGCCACTGCCTGAGAACGGCAATTCCGTGTTTCGGGCGGGCCGCAAGCCCGGACTGCTGACGCTGACCGTGAACGTTCGGCAGGGCGAGGGCAAGCCAAAGCCGGTAACGCTTCACTACGCCGCCGCCAGCTATGCCGAACCGCGTTACGCTTCCGGCTTTGAGATGGTCGGAGTGCAGCGCGGCTGGAAACTCGCCCCCGAACGCCCCGATCAGCCGCGCACCTCCCTCTGGCTGCCGGACAGGCCGATTACGCTCCCGCCGGATGCCGTGCTGTCGCTCACTTTCCCCGAGGCGGGCGCAGGCTGTATCCGCGTCGCGGTCTCGCCTTTTGCCCCGGAAGACCCCGATACTCTTGCGCTGCCTCCCGGCCTATGGCAGGCGCTCGCCCTGCCCGATGCGCCTGCGAACCGCCTGCCTGCACTCCGTGCCTATCTCGCCGCGACCGCCTGGGATACCGTAGCCTTCACGCTGACAAGGGCTATCGCGGACGACATCGCAGGCTGCCGCCAGGGCTGGACGCCTGTCATGGTGACCGAGGCGACGACACCGATGACGACCCGCATTCTGCCGCGTGGCAACTGGCAGGATGAGAGCGGCGCGGTGGTGCCTCCGGCCGTTCCCGCCTTCCTGCCCGGCGCGACCCGGCCCGATGCGCCGCGCCAGACACGCCTGGACCTCGCCCGGTGGATGATGGCCCCGGAGAACCCGCTCACTGCCCGCGTCTTTATGAATCGGCTCTGGAAGCAGTACTTTGGCAACGGCCTGAGCGGGCAGGTGGAAGACCTCGGCGGACAGGGTGAATGGCCCACGCACCCCGAACTGCTGGACTGGCTTGCCGTCGAGTTCCGCGACAGTGGCTGGAACATCAAGCAGATGGTGCGGCTGATCGTGACGTCGGCGACCTACCGCCAGTCGTCCAGTCTGCGCCCGGAACTGCGCGAAGCCGACCCGAACAACCGCCTGCTCGCCAGCCAGAACCCGCGCCGTCTGGAGGCGGAGTTCGTGCGGGACAACGCCCTCGCCATCGCAGGGCTGCTCTGCACCGACATCGGCGGCCCGCCCTGCAAGCCCTATCAGCCTGCCGGATACTACGCGAATATCCAGTTCCCCGACCGAAACTATAGCGCCGATACCGACGAGCGGGAATACCGGCGGGGCCTCTATATGCATCGCCAGCGCACGTTTGAGCATCCCATGCTTGCCAACTTCGACGCCCCTTCGCGGGAGGACTGTACGGCCTCGCGCATTGTGGCGAACACGCCGCAGCAGGCGCTGACTCTGCTGAACGACCCGACTTTCGTGGAGGCGGCGCGTGTCTTCGCCGCCAGCCTGATGCAGACCAAGCCGCAGACCGACGTGGCGAAACTGGAAGCGGCCTGCCGCCGTGCGCTCTGTCGCTCTCCGAAACCGAAAGAGCAACAGTCGCTGCTGGCCTTTCTACAGCAGATGCGGGCGGCCTATCGCGAACGCCCGGAGGACGCGAAAAGCCTGCTCAGAGTCGGGCTGGCTCCTGCCCCGCCTAACGCCGACCCGGTGGAGCTTGCCGCCTGGACCAGCGTCTGCCGCGTCCTCCTGAACCTGAACGAGACGATCACCCGCTACTGAAGGAGTCAACCCGACCATGTCCCTGCCCTTCGACCCCGCGCAGTTCGCACAGAGCATCAGCCGCCGTGCATTCCTCAAGCTGTCCGCCTATGGCCTCGGCGGACTGGCGCTCGGAACGCTGCTCGAAGCCAATGCACAGGCAGCCCCGCCGCCGAAAGGCGGCGCGCCGGGTGCGATATACCCGCTCCATTTCCCGCCGCGTGCCAAGCGAATCATCCATCTCTGCATGGCGGGCGGGCCGTCCCAGGTGGAGAGTTTCGACAACAAGCCGATTCTGCGTCAGCAGGACGGCCAACCCTTCCCGGCGTCGCTGACAAAGGGACAGCAGTTGGCGCAGCTTCAGGGCGCCACGCTGAAAGTACGCGGCTCTTTTGCGGAGTTTCAGAAATGGGGAAAGTCCGGGCAGGAGATATCCACGCTCTTTCCGCACATCGGAGGCATTGCCGACGAAATCTGCATCGTCCGCTCGATGGTGACAGAGCAGATCAATCACGATCCGGCGCAGGCGTTCATGAACTCCGGCTCTATCCTCAAAGGCCGTCCGAGTATGGGGTCGTGGCTGCTCTACGGGCTGGGTTCAGAGACCGACAGCCTGCCGGGGTTCGTGGTGCTGGTCTCGCAGGGGAAGGGCGGAGGGGCGCAGCCTGTTTCGGCGCGGCAGTGGGCGAGCGGCTTTCTGCCGGGCAAGTTTCAGGGGGTGCAGTTCCAGACGAAAGGCGATGCCGTCCACTATGTCGGCAGCCCGGAGGGCGTCTGCCAGAGTACACAGCGGCTGGTAGTGGACGAGATACAGCGGCTGAACGGGATGCTGGCGGGGGAGCGGGTAGACCCGGAGATTCAGACACGCATCGCGCAGTACGAACTGGCGTTTCGGATGCAGTCGAGCGTACCGGAACTGACGGACATGGCGAAAGAGCCGGCGCAGATGCTGGAGATGTACGGGGTGAAGACGCCCGGAGACGGCAGTTTCGCCTCCAACTGTCTGCTGGCGCGGCGGCTGGCGGAGCGCGGTGTCCGGTTCATACAGCTCTATCACCGCGCCTGGGATCACCACTCCGACATTGCCCGCAATATGCCCCTCGCTGCCGCCGAGACGGACAAGGCCAGTGCGGCCCTGATTCAGGACCTGAAACAGCGCGGTCTGCTGGAAGATACCCTTGTGCTGTGGGGCGGTGAGTTCGGGCGGACGCCGATGGGACAGGGAACCGGGCGCGACCACCACATCAACGCCTTCTCCCTCTGGATGGCGGGTGGCGGCGTGAAGCCGGGAATCACGTATGGCGCAACCGACGAGTTCAGTTATCGCTCGGTGGAGAATGTCGTCTCGATGCACGATCTCCACGCCACTCTGCTGCACCTCTGCGGCATAGACCACGAGCAGTTCTCGGTGAAATTCCAGGGCCTGGATGCCCGTCTCACCGGCGTCGAACCCGCCCGCGTCGTCAAAGAGATTCTCGCTTGATCGGCCCTCGGCAGGGTTCAGCCTACCGAGGATATTTCGCAGGTTACCCCTTCGCCATTTCGAGGCCGCGCATTGTGCCGGTGCTGGAAGCGAAGTGGTCGGTCTCGATGCCGAACCGCTGGAGCATATTCACGAAGAGGTTGGGGAGCGGGTAGTTGCGGTCGCGGTCAAAGACGAGATGCTGACCGTGCCTGAAGCCGCCGCCCGCGAAAAGTACCGGAAGATTGGTTGTGACGTGGGTATTCGCGTTGCCCAGGTTGCTGCCGTAGAGGACCATCGTTCGGTCGAGCAGGGTTTCGCTGCCCTCGTGCCTGGATTTCAGATCGGTGAAGAGACGGTTCAGCAGGCGCATGTGCTCCGTGTCTATCGCTTCCAGTTGCGCCAGTTTTGCCGGGCTTCTGCCGTGATGGGAGAGGCTATGGTAACCGTCGGAGACCGCCTTCCCATTGACCTGAATGGCCGGGGAGTTGACGCTGTCCAGCATCAGGGTGATGTTGCGGGTGGAGTCGGTCTCGAAGGCAAGGCGGGCCATAGTGTACATCAGCCGCGCCTTATCCATGTACTCACGCGGGTCGGTGAGGTCCAGCGGCGGCTTTTCGGTCACAACCGGGCGCGGCTTCGTCTCCCACTCAGCGGACTGCGCCATGCGATGCTCCAGATCGCGGACTCCCGTCAGATACTGGTCTAAGCGCTCGCGGTCGTGCGCTCCGATGTTCTTCTGAAGCCGCTTCGTCTGCGCCGCCACCGTGTCCATGATGCTCTGTCCGAGGGCCAGCCGACGCGACTGCGCCCGCACCTCTTCCGGCGTCCCGCCCAGAAACAGCCGTTTGAAAACCTGCGAAGGCTTATCCTCACAGGGGATAAGAACGCCGCCCGCCGTCCAGGAGAGGCTGCGTGCGCCCTGCACCACATTTACGCCCAGAGTCAGCGAGGGGAAGCGGGTGAGATGGCCCACGCGCTCCGCGATAAACTGATCCAGGGAGATAGTGTTACGGAAGCCACCGCTCGATGGATGCGGGGCCGCCGTGAGGAAGCAGATGTCCGCCGGATGCCCGCCGTCCACATCCGGGTGCATCACGCCGCTGAGAACGGTGAAGTCGCTGCGGAATTCGCGCAGGTTCTCCAGATAGGGCGACAGTATGTAGTCGCGACCGGACGACGCGGCAGATGGGAAAAACTTCTCCGGCAGCACACCCAGGTTGTTGCAGACGCCCAGAAAGCGGCGTGGCGCGGCGGTGGACGGGTCGGCCCCGGCAGAGGCGGGCAGCATCGCTTCCAGCAGCGGCAGCCCAAGTAGGACGCCCGCGCCCCGCAGGAAGGTGCGCCGGGAGAGTGTCTGAGGTATGGAGAAATGCACGTTTTTCATGAGTTCACTTGTTCCCGAAGAGGTCGCTCTGAATGATGGCGTGAAGCAGGGACTTGACCCCGTAGCCGCCCGGCTTTGCCCGGTCAAGGATCGCCTCCACTTTCGGGCGGTCGCCGAACCGAACGGGCGCGCCGGTGGAGTAGGTGATAAGCTGACGGACGAGGTTGCGGGCGATCTGCCGCTCGTCCTGAAGCAGAAGCCGCTTTAATTCGCGCACGTCTTGAAACTTGCGGCCATCAGGAAGGATGCCCGATGGGTCTACCGGCAGAGCCGCATGAAAAGCGAACGCCTGCCCGTTTTTGCCAATGCCCACGATTTTCGGGCCGTCACCAAGCGCCCGGTAGCGGTCGCGCCAGCCGCCGTAGACATCGAAGCTTTCGAGAGCGAAACCGGCCGGGTCAATCTTCGCATGGCAGACGCTGCACGTCGGCTGGGTGCGGTGCTTGCTGAGCTGTTCGCGGATCGTCGTCGCGCCCCGTGTGTCCGGCTCGACCGCTGGCACGGAGGGCGGAGGTGGCGGAACAGGCAGGCCGAGAATCCGCTCGTTGATCCAGACGCCGCGCAGAACGGGCGAGGTCGTGGTGCCGTTGGCGGTCACCTTCAGCACACTCGCCTGCGTCAGCAGACCGCCCCGTGGCGAATCCGCAGGCAGTTCGACGCGGCGGATGGCTGTTCCTTCCACTCCGGGCATCCCGTAGAGCGTCGCCAGTCGGTCGTTCACCATCGCGAAGTTCGAGGCGACCAGATTGCGGGCCGGAAGGTCACCGCGCACGAGTTCGGAGAAGTAGGCGCGTGTCTCGTCTATCGAGGACTCTTCCAGATAGTCGTCCAGGTAGTAGTCGGGGTAGAGATCGGCGTCAGGCGAGGTGGTGTTGACCTTCCGCAGGTCGAGCCAGTAGTCGAGGAACGCCTCGGTGAACCGTTCCGAGCGCGGATCGGCAAGCATCCGGTCAGCCTGAGCGCGAAGTACGCCCGGCTTCCGCAGACCGCCCTCCGCCGCAAGAGAACGGAGGGAAGCGTCCGGCTCCGAGTTCCAGAGGAAATAGGAGAGGCGGGAGGCCAGCGCATAGTCGTCCAGCGGGCCGGGCTTCTCCTCCAGCGTGACGAAGGAGGGCGAACACAGCACCGCGGCGTAGGCGGTAATCATCGCGTCGGTGAAGTCGTCTCCGGCGGCGCGAGCGGTCTGCACCAGCTTCACAAATGGCTGCACATCGTCGTCCTGCACAGGCCGCCGGTAGGCGCGTTTCATAAAGCCGCGCAGCAGGCGGACGGCGTCCGCGTCGGGATTCTCGGAGACAACCGTCACACGTCCCTTGCCCTCGGACTTGACAGGCAGGTCTCCGAACAGCAGTCTCTGTCCGGCAGTTGGCCAGGAGGCGTAGAGCGGCCCGTTGACCTCCAGCCACTGGTAGGCCACTCCGGGCTGACCGTCTTTCTGCGCCAGCGGGTTGCGGAAATTCGGGGGACGCGAGCGGAAGAACCGCACGGCGTCGGGGCGGACGGTTTCGCCTTTGAGCAGATAGACATCAAGTTCCCCGACGGTCGGTGTGATGCCGATGTCTACACTGCCGAGCTTTCGCAGTTGCTGTGGCGGCAGTTCGGCGTAGAGGCTGACCGGCTCCTGGGTGCGCCCTGCGGAGAGTTCCGTGCGGCTGGGTCGCCACCAGCGCTGTGCGCTTTCCGGGCCAGCCCAGAAGGAGTGGGCGCAGAGCCGCAGTTTATAGTGTCCTGCAACGGGAGCGCGAAACTGGTCAAATTTTGGCTGGAGCGGCTCATACGCGCTCGCCACTACGCCCATGCCTTCCTGTTCGCGGCGGGCCGGGTCTTTCGCCCCCACCGTCATCGGTCCCGTCTCCTGAAGAGCCGGGAGGTCGGCGGCGTTGCCGGTGATGGGGAAGGTAGCCCGCTCCGGGCTGCCATTGAACTGAGTGAATTTGGCGGGGCCGATAAACGAACGCTGCTCGCGGGCGTAGAACCGCCTCTGAATCAGGGCCGGACGCTCCGACTGCTTCGCCATCGCCTCACGCAGCGCATATTCCGCTGCTGCGAGATAGCGACTCATCTGGACATGAGAGACATCCAGGGCGTCGCCGACTTTATTGAAGCGGTAGGCAAGGCCGTCTTCGGGAAGCATCTCTTTGATCTGAAGCCAGGGAGCGTCGAGGAGGTCGCGCAGGGAGTTCTCGTACTCGTAGCGGTTCATGCGCCGCCAGGTCGAGCGGCCTTCGCGGCGAGAGCGGGTCTCGTCTGCGGCAATCAGGGGCGCGGCTAGCGTTTTCAGGAACGCCCCACGCTCTGCTTCCGCAGGCCGGGGAACGCCCTTCGGGGGCATCTCGCCGCTCTGCACCCGGTCGTGTATCTTGATCCAGACCGCCGCCGATTTCGCATCGTCGGGATGAAACGCCAGCGTGGAGAGGTCGAGGCCGCCCTGCCGCTGAACGCTGTTGTGGCAGGCATTGCACCGTTTGTTCAGAAAGTCTCGAAGTGCGAGCGGGGTTCCCTGCTTGGTGGCGTATGCTTTCGGCGGCTTCGGTTTTTGGGCAGCGAACGCCCCCAGCGCCAGCGACATCAGCGCAGCTATAACGAAGCGTGTCCTCATATAGCCTCCAGGACGAAAATCAATGGAAGGTCTACGGCTTTAGACGTGGTTCTCGCAGCCATGTTCAATCCGCCATTATAACACCTGCCCGGACAGATGTCAAAACCTCTCGCTCGGCTGTTATTGCGCTTTCTCGGCGGTAAAGAGAGCGGTGACCGAGACAGGCATTCGCACCGGGAAGAATATCGCGTTGGCATCCTTGCGTTCTCCGATGAGGACGTTGAGGCTGCGCCGCAGCGTGACCTCGTACTGACCGGGCGGCACGGGCAGGTCTTTCTTGTACGCGTCCATATAGGAGTCGAGGATCGGCTGCAACGAGAGTGTCTGTTCGAACTTCTCTCCGGGCTTGAGGGTGACCGTCGGAAGCGCCTCAGCGGCATCCCACGTAAACTCGTCCACGTTGAACTTTGTGTCCGTAGTGCGGGAACTGCCCCACCCGGTATCGAAGGTGTAGTTCTCCCATGCTCCGCTCTTGCCCCGAACACTCACTTGCAGACCTTCCGGCGGTTTCAGACGCGGGAACCGTATGACCACGTCCGTGTTGTTCTGAATCGTGAACACAGCCTGCGTGGTGGCGAGGCTCTGCGGGAAATTCGCGGCAGACTCCAGGCGCAGGCTCGCCTGGATTTTGTGGAGGATCGGCATATCGGCAACTCGGACGGTGACCGTGGGGGCGCTCTGCCCCGCGAGCTTGAACGTCAGCCGGTAGCGTCCCGGAAACACCGCGTCTTTCGTTAAACGGTTGTAGCCCAGGATATAATGAGTGCCAAGCCCCCCAAAGCGCAGATCCACCGGATAGGAGATGGTCTTGCCTTTCGGATTCTCAATGACCACCTCTGCCGCTTTTCCCTCTTTCTGCATCGCAGCGACTTGCTCCCGGCTCACACCTTTGAGGCCCAGGATGAACTCGATGTCCTCGCCCATCACAAAGCCTGGTTTGTACACCCGCAGTTCCGGCACGATGGACGGCGCACGCTGCGCGAGCGCAGCGCACAAAGGCAGCATCATTCCAGCAGAGAACAGCAGAGAAAGCAGTTTCATTTCTTTTCCTTATCTTGCGCTCAACTCTTCGTTAGACGCCGTCGGCTGGCCGGGCGTTACAAACCTGACCGAAGGTTGAAAACCCCCGTCAGTTTTGCCGGGGGGTTTTCAACTGCCGGACACCTCTGAGGAAGAGATTGGTTAAAATCTGATTAAGAGACGGGGAATTGCAGGGAACAGGGGGAGTGGTAGGGTAGAATCGGGAGGGAGGAATTGCTCTTATGCCAACCGTACATTCATTTCATGTCGTGCCTTCTCTGCCCGAATCGCTGCATGGGCTTCGAGATATCGCTTACAATCTGCGCTGGGCCTGGGACCCGGAGACCGTCGCCCTGTTCCAGGGCCTGGACCCCGACCTGTGGGAGCAGACCGGACACAACCCCGTGCGGATGCTCGGCAGCATCGCGCAAGAACGCCTGCGGGACGCCGCACAGGACGAGGCGTTCCTGGCGCAGTTGGATCGCATCGGGCGAGGCCTCGACTCGTATATGCAGTCCCGCAGCACCTGGTACCAGCGGCACCATGCCGACAAGACCGATGTAAAAATCGCGTACTTCAGTATGGAGTTCGGATTGACCGAGTGCCTGCCGATCTATTCGGGCGGTCTCGGCGTTCTCTCGGGCGATCACCTCAAGTCTTCGAGCGATCTCGGCCTGCCGCTGGTCGCTGTCGGCCTGCTCTATCAGCAGGGCTACTTCCGGCAGTCGCTCAACCCGGATGGCTGGCAGCAGGAGCGTTATCCCGACAACGATTTCTACAATATGCCCGTCCAGCCAGAACGCAACGCGCATGGCGAACCGCTCTGCATCGCCCTCGATTTCCCCGGCCGCATCGTCTGGGTGCAGGTCTGGCGGGTGCAGGTGGGGCGCATCCCCCTCTACCTGCTCGACACCAATATCCCCCTCAACAACGAACAGGATCAGAACATCACCGACCAACTCTACGGCGGCGATGTCGAAATGCGACTGATGCAGGAGATCGTGCTGGGCGTCGGTGGGGTTCGCGCCCTGACCGCACTCGGCATCACCCCGACCGCCTGCCACATGAACGAAGGCCATTCGGCGTTCATGGCGCTGGAACGCGCCCGAATGCAGATGGTCGCGCACAGCGTCGGCTACTCCGAGGCCCGCGAGGCCGCCGCCGCCGGTAACCTGTTCACGACGCATACGCCCGTACCCGCAGGCTTCGACTACTTCTCCACCGACCTTCTCAGTCGCTATCTGGGTCCGTATGTGGAGCAGATGGGGCTGCCGTTCGCCGAGTTTATGGCGCTGGGGCGTGTGAACCGCAGCGACCAGAGCGAGAGGTTCAATATGGCCGTCTTCGCCCTGCGCCATGCCCACCACGTCAACGGCGTCAGCAAACTGCACGGCAAAGTGACCCGGCGAATGGTACAGGCGGGCTATCCCGGCTTCCCCGAAGAGGAGATTCCCGTCTCCCACGTCACCAACGGCATCCATATCCGTTCGTTCATCTCGCGGGAGATGGCCGACCTGCTCGACCGGTATCTGGGCGCACGCTGGCAGTGGGACATGAGTGACCCTGCTATCTGGGCAAAGGTAGACAGCATCCCGGATGAGGAACTCTGGCGCGTCTGTGAGCGCCGTCGCGCCACACTCGTTGAGTTCGCCCGCGCCCGACTCAAGCTTCAGTACGAGCATCGGAACCGCAGCGAGTACGAGATTCGGCAGACACGGGAAGTCCTCTCTCCCAACGCGCTGACGATCGGATTCGCCCGGCGTTTTGCGACCTACAAACGCGCCACCCTGCTGCTCTCCGACGCCGAACGGCTGTTCCGCCTGCTCAACGATACGCACCGCCCCGTTCAGATCGTGATGGCGGGTAAGGCTCACCCGAAGGACGACGGGGGCAAGGAACTGATCCGGCAGGTCGTGCAGTTCGCCAACCGTGACGAGGCCCGGCACCGCGTCGTTTTTCTGGAAGATTACGATCTGACAGTCGCCCGCGAACTGGTGCAGGGCGTGGATATCTGGCTGAATACGCCGCGCCGCCCGATGGAAGCGAGCGGTACGAGCGGCATGAAAGTACTGGCGAACGGCGGCCTGAACGTCTCTATACCAGACGGCTGGTGGGCGGAAGGCTACGAACCCGGCGCAGGCTGGTCTATCGGGAGGGGCGAGGAGTACAGCGACGAGGCGGAACAGGATCGTCTGGAGGCGAACGCCCTGTATGAAATCCTGGAGAAAGAGGTCGTTCCGATCTTCTACGACCGCAGCGTGGAGGGGATTCCCCGCGCCTGGCTGTCCCGTGTCCGCAACTCCATGCGCCTGCTTTGCCCGCGCTTCAACACGCACCGCATGGTCGCGGAATACGCCGACCGTTTCTACCTGCCCTCTTCTCGCCGCAGCACCATGCTGCTCGCCGACGAAATGGCGCGTGCGAAAACGCTGGTCGCCTGGAAGCAGCGGGTACGCGACCAGTGGAGCGCGGTCAAAGTCGAGTCGGTGACGATGCCCTCCAAACCGCAGACGCAGGACGGCTGGCAGACAGAGAACGGCTCGGCAGACAGCTACCATGTCGGGGATATTCTGCATATCGCCGCCCATGTCCGCCTCGGCACTCTGTCTCCGACCGACGTTACGGTTCAGGCGGTGCATGGCGTCCTCGACACCAACCGACAGGTCGTCAACGGAACCGCCACCCCGCTGATCTGGAAATCCGAAGAGAATGGCCTGCACCACTATGAAGGTGACTTCCCCTGCGAAACCAGCGGGCAGCAGGGCTTCTCGGTGCGCGTCCTTCCCACCCATCCCGACGCCGAACTTCCCATCGAACTCGCGCTGATTACCTGGGAGTAACGCTCATTTCTGTGTGTGGCCGGAGGTTTTAAACCTCCGGCTTTTTTGCGTCTATGGGGAAGAGGCCGAGGCTGTAGAAAAACGCGGCGAGGAGGAGGCCGGGGAACATGGGTGGCCAGCCGAGGGGATAGTGGGGGTCGTCAAGTCCGCCGTGTCTCCAGCCCCAGAGCAGCCAGCCGAGCGCAACCGACGCGCCGCCAAGCATGGAGAGAAAGGCGAAGTCGGGCTTTGTTTTCCAGCGCGGCGAGGGCGCGTAGGCTCCGAGCAGAGGGATCAGCATTCCCGGCACGAAAACCGAGCCAAAGGTATACCACTGCTGCACGATGTTGGGCAGAGCCATCGCAATGACAAGGGCGAACAGCGTGGAGGCGATGAGGCCATAGCGGGTGTAGAGGGGGATGCGGGATTCGTCCGGGTCGTTACGCAGCCGCCAGAGGAAGTCCCGCCCTATGGTGACGGCGGCGATGAAGGTATACGAGACCAGGCTCGCCATGATGGGGGCGAGCATCCCGACATAGAACAGCCCTTTGAGGCCCGGAGGCAGAACGCGCTCGGCGAGGGCGGGAAAGGCCAGCATGGAGTCGGGGAGACCGGGCAGCAGGGCGCGGGCGAACAGGCCGGTGGTCGTCGTCAGGGCGTCGAACAGAATCCAGCAGAGGACAGCGATCAGGATGCCGACAGCGGCGGTGCGCGGCGTTCGGGCGGCGTAGCAGCGCTGATGAAAGCCGGGGTCGCTCAGGGTCGTCAGCGCGATGAAGAACCAGACCGCAACCCCGGCGATGGTGGTCGTCCCCAGCGGATGCAGATGCGTCGGCGGGATGTTGGGCGAGTGGGCCAGGAAGGCCAGCCCGCCGAACTTCGCCAGACAGAGACCGGCCACCATCAGAAACCCCATGAACATCAGTACGAACTGCAAGGTATTGACCCGCACATCCGACAGAAACCCACCTCGAAACACATAGACCACCGAAAACAGAACCCCCACGAGCATCGCCACAAACCGGGGCCATCCGAACAGCAGTTGCAGCAGCGTTCCCGTCATCAAAACATAGGTGGCAGGCGCGGCGTAGAAGAAGGCGAACGAGGCCCCGAGCAGCGCGGTCTTGCGGTCATACGCCTGCGCGAGTTTGTCGGGGATGGTGTAGAGGTGCGCCGCCCCGCCCCGCACCCGCCGGGCCAGCACGAGCGCGAAGACGATGGCAAAGAGGTAGTAGGGCAGTCCGTTGGAGACCCACGCCACCACTCCGGCGTCGTAGACGAACTGCCCTGCTCCCAGAATCCCCCCGTACCAGGTCGCCACCAGCGTCGCGACGAACACCGGAATGCTCAGGCTGCGGTTGGCGATCATGTAGCCTTCGGTGTCCTCCCGGCGCGGCCAGAAGCCAACCACCAGCAGGAACACGACATACACTCCCAGCAGCAGCCAGTCCAGCGGATGAAAAACGGCACGGGTTCCCAGGTTCACGTCTCATCCTTCTGCCGCAGGAACGGCCCGGAAGCCGGGGGTGCGGGCCTCACACAAACACGGTCTTGCCGGGAACGGCCATCGGAGCGACGGCGAGCGGCGCGTTCCAGTCGAGATGCGCGGGGAACAGGTTCTCTTTGGAGGTGAGCATCTGCTCCCAACTGATGCTGTCGCCCGTATAGGCGGCCATGCGCCCCATCAGTCCGGCCAGCGTACTGCGGGCCATGCGCTCGGAGTCGTTGATGACGACGCCTTTGCGGATGGCGGCATACATCTCTTTATGCTCTATCTGATACATACTGGTCTTGGGGCCTTCGTACTTCCATTTCGTGTCACCCGCCATATCGGTGTCGGCGAAATGGACGGTTCCGGTTCCCTTCGCGCCGATGACGTAATCGGTGTTGTCGTTATGGGAGCAGTTGGGAATCTGGCGCTGTGCCATCGTCGCCCGTGTGCCGTCCGCAAACTCGTAGAAGACATCTATATGGTCGAAGATATTGCCCTCGTTGTTGGGATTGTCGCGCCCGCCGGTGGCGACGCACCGCACCGGGGGAGCGTCCTTCATCGCCCACAGGATTTTGTCCACGCTATGACACGCCTGCTCGATGAGGCCATCCCCGGAGAGCCACACGAAGTTGTACCAGTTGCGGATCTGCCACTCCGTATCGCTCATCCCGGCAGGTCGGGCGGAGGCAGGAGGCATGGGCTTGACGGGGCCGGTGAGATAGGTGGCGTGAACGTGCCGCACGGGGCCGAGAGCGCCCTCATGCAGCCGCTTGTAGAAGGCGCGGTGCGGAAAACTGTAGCGGTAGCAGAAGCCGGAGACGAAGCAGCGGCCTTTGCTTTGCGCTGCCTTCACTGCCGCCAGCGCCGCGTGGACGCCTGCCGCATCCGTTCCCATCGGCTTCTCGGCAAAGATGTGTTTGCCCGCCTCTGCCGCCGCCTTGATATGGAGCGGGCGGAAGCCGGGAGGGGTCGTTAGCAACACCACATCCACGCCACTGTTGATGACTTTCAGATAGGCGTCCAGCCCGACGAACCGGTTCTCCGGCTTCACGTCAACCCGCGCCCCGATGCCCTCCTGCGCCTTGAGCGTTTTCAGGCTGTTGTCCAACTGCGACTGCACGACATCCCCCATCGCCGTCAGCACCACACCGGGATCGCCCATCAGCGTGTCGGCGGCAGCGCCCGTTCCGCGTCCCCCACATCCTATCAGTCCCACCGAAATACGCTGCGAACCTTGCGCGAACGCATAGTTGCCGGTTGCAAGCAGCGCGGCCCCTGCCGCCGTAGTCTGAACAAACTCGCGCCGTGACGCGGGCTTTATTCCCTTAGAATCAGTCATTACACTCTCCTTTCTCACACAGGATAGATGGTTAACTCCCCTTACGCAGGAGGCCAGTCAGTTGATGTGTCGGACGAAATCGGCGGAGTAAACTCCTCCGCTGAATGACCTGCGGCCAAGTTTCCTTCGGAAACGTCGAGGTTGTGAGGGCCACTCCTCGCGCTCAACAAATATTGTGGCGTTGGGTTTCGTCCGAAGGACGATCCGGCGAAGCCGCGTAGCGAGGGTTGTCAACCCTTTGCCTGCTCGTCTGCGTAAGGGGGTGGTTAAGGCTCGCAGACGATGCGGAAGCCGACGAAGTTGCCGTCCGCCAGCCACCAGCGGCTTTTCGGAAGCTGCGGGTCGGTGGCCTGCCAGGCGGGAGTTTGACGGCGGCGCATGGTAGGCAGGACGCGGTCGGGATTGTCTTTGAAGACGCCGCCGCACAGGACGGCCTTGCCCTCCGCATCCGTCGCCCATTCGCCCACATTGCCGTACATATCGTAGAGTTTCCAGGCGTTCGACAGTTTCTTCCCGACCGGATGCGTCTTGCGGTCGCCGTTCGCGGCGTACCAGGCGATCTTGCCAAGCTGCGCGGGCGGAAGCGGCTTGTTCCCGGTGGAACCGGCGCGACAGGCGTATTCCCACTCGGCATCGGTGGGCAGGCGGTATTTCTTGCCGGTCTGCGCGGAAAGCCAGCGGCAATACATGGTCACGGAGAGGAAACTGACGTTGATCGCCGGATAGCCGTGATGTCCCCAGCCGAGATCAGGCAGAATATAGGACTTGCTGGGGCGGGCGATGGCGTCGGGGGGGAACTCCGTCTGGTCGTAAGAGATGGAGGGCGGGCCGCTGGCGAGGAAGACATCGAACGCCTCCCAGGGCATCTCGGTATTGGCGATCCAGAACGTTTTGACAGGTACTTTCTTCCCCTCCACCGTCAGGCTGCCCGCCGGAATAGCCACCATCTCGACTTTGACGACCGAGTTGGGCAGGGTCAGCAGATAGGTTTTCAGCGCCTCGGTTCCCGTCTGTCCAGCCGAACTGGTCTGCTTTTCTGCCGCGACCGTTTTGGACTGTTGAGGAGAGGCGGCGTGGGCATACTCCGTTCGCAGCGCAGCGGGTACAATACAGGCAAGCGAAATACCGAGGGACAACGCGAGACGTGCGGCTTTCCGGCGGCAAGGCCCAACGCGCTGTTGCGGCTTTATGGGTAACGAAATGCGATTTTTCAACTGGAAACGATCCCTTTCTGTCTGGGCCTGCGCCGCATGGTGTGTGCTGGTGTTTGGCCCCGGTCGGGCGGACGAGCCGCCTCTGAAACGCTTTTCTTATACCGAATACCACATGGGCGTGGATGTGCGCCTGACAGTCTACGCGCCCACCCAGGAGACGGCGGAACGCGCCTGCGCCGCCGCTTTCGAGCGGTTCGCGGCGCTCGATACCATTATGAGCGACTACCGCGCCGACAGCGAACTGATGCGGCTCTGCGCGAAGGCGGGTGGCCCGCCCGTCACGGTCAGCCCGGACCTGTTTCGGGTTTTGCAGCGGGCCTACGAAGTCTCGGAGCGCAGCGGCGGTGCCTTCGACGTAACCTGTGGGCCGCTTGTCCGGCTGTGGCGTACTGCCCGCAAAACGCACGTCCTGCCCCTGCCCGCCGATATAGACCATGCCCGTTCGCTGGTCGGGTGGCGCAAAATGGCTCTGGATGCGCGACGGCATACGGTGCGGCTGCTGGTTCCCGGAATGCAGCTTGACCTGGGCGGCATCGGCAAAGGTTATGCCGACGACTGCGCTCAGGAAGTTCTGAAACGGAACGGCATCACCCGCGCCCTCGTAGAGGCGGGCGGCGACATCGTAGTCAGCGGCCCGCCGCCGGGCGAGGCGGGCTGGAAGATACAGGTGGCGAACGCCGCAAGGGCTACGCAGGCTCCCGTACTACTATTCTCCAATCGGGCGATTTCTACCTCCGGGGATACGGAACAGTTTGTCGAAATCGGCGGACATCGCTATTCGCACATCGTAGACCCACGTACCGGCCAGGCGCTCACCGACCGGATTCAGGTGACGATCACCGCCCCGAACGGCCTGACTTCGGATAGTCTCTCTAAAGTGGTGAGCGTTCTGGGCCAGGAAAAGGGCGAACCCATCGCGAAGACCTACCATGATGTCGCGGTCTTCGTGCGCTTTGAAGGCCCGCTGGAGCCGAAATAGGCGTCTTGTTTGAGACGAAAGCGAGCGAGATGTTTCAAGAACGTTGCGCCCGATAATTCCCCGGTGCGACGAAGGAGTATGCAATGAAGCGACGACTGAACCTGCTGGCGATCTGGATGCTGCTGTGGATTGTCTGCCCGCGTGCCTACGGGCAGGCGAACGACCCGAACCATATCAAGGACGTGATCTACCGGCACAAGGTGGGCGTGGCCCTGACGATGGATGTCTTCAAGCCCGCGAAGCCCAACGGCATCGGGATTCTCTTCATGGTCAGTGGGGGCTGGGTCTCGACGCACGAAGGCATCAATCCGGGCGTCGCGCAGCTTTTTACCAGCCGGGGCATGACGGTTTTCGAGGTCGTGCATGGCAGTCAGCCGAAGTTCACGGTCGCGGAGATTGTGGACGACATCAACCGGGCAGTGCGGTTTGTACGCTACCATGCCGCCGAGTATGGCGTAGCCCCCAACCGCCTCGGCATCTCCGGGGCCAGCGCGGGCGGGCATCTCTCGCTGATGATTGGCGCGAACGGCAAAGAGGGCGTGGCGACGGCAACAGACCCGATAGACCGCGTGAGCAGCGCCGTGCAGGCCGTGGCGTGCTTCTTCCCGCCGACCGACTTTTTGAACTACGGCAAAGAGGGTGCGAGCGCGATGAAGATCGCCACGCTTCAAGGCTACTGGCCCGCGTTCGGCGTGACCGACAAGACACCGACCGAGGAATCGGAGCGGATTGCCCGGAACGTCTCCCCGATCTACGGCGTGACCGCGAAGATGCCGCCGACGCTCATTATTCACGGCGACGCCGACCCGCTCGTGCCGATTCAGCAGTCACAGCGGTTCATGGCGAAACTGGAGGAACTCAAGATTCCCCATCGTCTGGAAGTGCGCCCCGGCAAGGGACATGGCTGGGCGGGCATCGAAAAGGACTTTCCACTGCTGGCGGACTGGTTCGAGCAGTATCTCGCGAAACCCCCGAAGTAGACGCAGGAAAGGACGAGGACAATGCGTGAGGAGAGGGACAGCGTCGTTCCCAACATACCGGGTGCCGCCCGGACAGCGGAGGAGGCTCGAACAGCGGAGGAGCAGGAGACCCTGCGCTACTGGCTTGCCAATGAGGACATCTACACCAGTCCCTATGTCCGCAACTGGCTAAAGCGCACACCGCCCGCCGAGGCCGCCGAGGTGTTGGTCGAGATCGCACAGTACGCCCGGCCGGAATCGCGCTCCCTCTTCTCGCTGTTCTTTCGTGGTTTCCTGGCGATGTTCACAACAGCGGAGATCATCTCGGAGAAAAGCCCTGCCGGGCGAAAGGCCGGGACACGCGCCGCGCTGCTCCTGGCCAATCAGGAGGATATGCGGGGGTTGGCTCCGCTCTCCCGCGTGTTTGAACCCAACTGGTTCTGGGCCGGGAAGTACCAGGACGCTATCGAGACAGCCCTGCTCCGGCTGCTGGAGAGTGAACACCCGACAGTCCTCCCGGACGAAGCCGCAGGCGCTCTGCGCCAGATCGTAAAGCGCCTCTGGAACGCAGGCCGCGCCGACCTCTCTCCCCGTCACACGCAGATCCTCCTGGCCGCACTGCGCCATCTCGCCCCCCTCCATGATCCAGAGACGGTAGACCTGCGACAATCCATTGCCGCCAGTACGACCGTCGCACCAAATCGTTTGAAAATCAGAACTCACCTTTCCCAGGCGATCTGCCCTCCCGAACAGTAATCGAACAGTACAGAGCCTTTTTCAAAAGTCGGCTGTCGCCGTGGTTGGTTTGTCCGCCAAGAATGCCACAGAGCGGGTTGATCGTCGATTTTACTGACAAACAGACGCCAATCTCGCCTTTTCCTGACAAAAGACGTCTCGGCAGACGTGT
>JBBRLP010000062.1:0-30526 GCA_038231295.1 Chthonomonadales bacterium | reverse complement strand
GGAGATGGTGATGCCCGGGGATAACATCCGCATTACGGGCGAGCTGATCCAGCCTATCGCGATGGAAGAGGGTCTGCGGTTTGCAGTGCGCGAAGGCGGACGAACCGTCGGCGCAGGCGTCGTTACCAAAGTCCTGGAATAAGATAACTCACGGGAGCCGGTCCTCGGTCAGCCACCGAGGACCGGCCCCTACTCTGTTTGTGCAAACCTGCCAGAGAGGACACGAATGGCTACACCAACCAGACAGAATAAAGTGCGAATTCGCCTTCGGGCGTTTGACCACCGTATTCTGGACCAGTCCGCAGAGAAGATTGTGGACACCGCAAAGCGCACAGGCGCACGGGTCTCCGGCCCCGTCCTGCTGCCCACCGACAAAGCGATTTTCTGCGTCAACCGGGGACCGACGATCGACAAAGAGTCCATGGAGCACTTCGAACAGCGGACTCACAAGCGCCTCATAGACATTCTTGAACCCGGCCCCAAGACGATTGACGCTCTGATGCGCCTCGATCTGCCAAGCGGCGTGGACATCGAGATCAAACTGTAGTTTCGTTATCTATTTAGGAGAAGAACGTGGTAGACACAATTCTGGGCAAGAAAATCGGCATGACCCAGGTCTTCAATGACCGTGGGGAAGTGGTGCCGGTTTCCGTGATAGAGGCAGGCCCCTGCATTGTCACGCAGCTCAAAAGTGTTGAAAGCGACGGCTACGTAGCTGTCCAGGTGGGGTTCGGCGAGATCCGACCCCGACTTGTCAACAAACCGGAGACGGGGCATTTTAACAAGGCAGGCGTTGATCCGCTGCGCCACCTTCAGGAGATTCGCACGGAAGACCTCGGCGACTATAAGCTGGGCGATTCCATTACCTGCGACATCTTTCAGCCGGGTCAGCGCGTCAAAGTGACCGGCACCTCGAAGGGCAAAGGTTTTGCCGGTGTCGTGAAGCGGTTCCATTTTCATGGCGGCGACATGACGCACGGCTCGATGATTCACCGCAAGCCGCAGTCCGGCGGTGCGACGGACGCGGCCCGCACGTTCAAAGGAACCCGTAAGCCCGGTCAGATGGGCAACAAGCAGGTGAGTGTGCGCGGCCTGCGAATCGTCCGCGTGGACCTGGAGCGCAACCTGCTGCTGATCGAGGGCGCTGTTCCCGGCGCCAACGGCGGCCTGCTAACCATTCAGCGACTGAAGCAGCGCTAGGAGATATTCATTATGGCAAGCATTCCTCTAAAAGACTCCGCAGGCAAAGACCTCGGAACCCTGGCTCTGCCTGATGCGATCTTCGGCGTGGACTACAACGAAGCGCTGGTGCATCAGGCGATTGTGACCGAAGAAGCCAACTATCGGCAGGGAACGCACTCCACCAAGACCCGTGCGGAAGTACGCGGTGGTGGACGCAAGCCCTGGAAACAGAAAGGTACCGGACGCGCCCGACAGGGTACGATCCGCGCTCCGCAGTGGCGCAAGGGCGGTGTCGTCGGTGGCCCGACGCCCCGCGACTATCGCAAGGCATTCCCCGTGAAGATGCGCCGTGGCGCGATGCGCTGCGTCCTCTCCGGGAAGGTGGCGGAAGGCTCCGTTATCGGGCTGGACGCGCTGGCCTTCGACGCTATCAAGACCAAAAGCGCGGTTGAGCTGCTCAAGGCTCTGGGCCTCGGCGAGACCCGCCGTGTGCTCATCATCATTCCCGAACACGATGAAACGCTGCTCAAGTCCACGCACAACTTGCAGAACGTGGAACTGCGCTTCGCCCCGAACTTCTCGGTGCGTGATACGCTGGTAGCGCACAAAATCGTGCTGGTGAAGGGTGCGATTGCCAAGATCGAGGCTGTCTGGTCACCGAAGCAGACGGACGACGAGGCGGGCGCAGTGGCGACGCCGCAACAGACAGAGGAGGTGGCGGTATGAGAGACCCGCATCTGATTATCGAACGGCCCCTGCTGACCGAGAAAAGCACGGATCAGGCCGCGTTCAATAAGTTTCATTTTCGCGTCAAACCGGACGCCAACAAAATCGAAATCGCACACGCGATTGAGGCTATCTATGCCGAGCAGGGAGTTCACGTCCTCGCCGTCAATACACTGCACGTCAAGGGCAAGAAACGTCGCGCCCTGGGCAAAGGTAAGGCAGGCTACTCCCCGAACTGGAAAAAGGCCATCGTCACGACGGATAAGCCGCTGATGCTGTTCGAGGGAATCTAACCATGCCTATTCGAAAATTCAAACCAACCGGCCCTGGTCGCCGGTTCCGCGCCATCTCGACTTACGAAGAGCTGACGAAAAAAGTGGGTAAGAACCAGCCCGTTGATCCGCACAAGCCGCTGATGGAACCGATCAAACGCACCGGCGGACGTAACAACAAAGGCCGTATCACGCACCGTTTCCACGGGGGCGGCAACAAGCGGATGTACCGGATCATTGACTTCCGACGCAATAAGTATGATATGCCCGGAAATGTCCTGACCATCGAGTATGATCCTAACCGCACCTGCCGTATCTCGCTCATCGAATACAGCGATGGCGAGAAGCGGTATATCCTGACGCCCATCGGCCTCAAAGAGGGTGATACGATCATCGCGAGCGATACCGCCGACATTCGACCGGGTAACAGCCTGCCGATTCGTGCGATCCCGGTCGGTACGACGATCCACAACATCGAACTGCATCTTGGCAAAGGCGGGCAGTTGGTCCGTTCTGCCGGTGCAGGAGCGCAGTTGATGGCGAAAGAGGGCAAGTACGCTCAGGTTCGCCTGCCTTCCGGTGAGACCCGTCTCATCCTCCTTACCTGCCATGCGACTATCGGTCAGGTCGGCAACCCGGAACATGAGAACGAGAAACTCGGCAAAGCAGGCGCATCGCGCTGGCGTGGCATCAAGCCGCACGTTCGCGGTATTGCAATGACTCCACGCGATCACCCGCATGGTGGTGGTGAGGCGCAAAGCCCCATCGGACGCAAAAAAGGTCCGGCCACTCCCTGGGGCAAACCGGCGCTGGGCTTCAAGACCCGCCACAACAAACGCACCGACAAGTTCATCGTCCGCAGGCGCGGCGCGAAGTAGGAAGCGGGCGGCTACAAACGGGCGGCGAAGGCACGGACAGAGAACTCTGCTTCGCCTTCTCAGCCAAACGTTTGCGGCCCCTCCTTCTGGAGATAACGATGGGACGTTCACTGAAAAAGGGGCCGTATGCCGACCCCAAACTGCTTGAGAAAGTTCGGCTGATGAATTCGCGGAACGAGAAGAAGGCCATCAAGACCTGGTCGCGCCGTTCCACCATCTTCCCGGACTTCATCGGACATACCATGCTCGTCCATGACGGGCGCAAACATATTCCGATCTTCATTACGGAGAACATGGTCGGGCATAAGCTCGGCGAGTTCGCCTTTACCCGCACGTTCCGTGGACACGCCGGTCAGCAGATCGAGCGCCGTTCCGGAATCAAATAGCAGAGGACGTAGACGATATGGCACAAGATACAGTTGCGGAGACGCTGGAGCGTCCACGCGAACACCGCGAGAACCGCAAAAAAAACCGGGGTCGTAAAGTGGAACCGAATCAGGCGATGGCGATTGCCAAGTTCATCCGCGTTCCGCCGCGCAAAGCCCGTCTCGTCATTGATGAGGTGCGGGGACGGTATGCTCAGGACGCACTCGCCTTTCTGCGCTTCATCCCGAACCGTGCGGCGGGCTATATCTCGAAGGTGCTGACCTCCGCTGTCGCCAACGCGGCGAACAACCACGGTCTGGACCCCAACCTGCTGAAACTGGTGGAGGCGCGTGTGGACGAGGGGCCGCGCATGAAGCGTGTGCAGCCCCGCGCCCAAGGCCGCGCCTACCGCATCCTGAAGCGCATGAGCCACATCACGGTCATCGTGGAAGAGTCCGAGCCGAAGCCGAAGAAGCCGAAAAAGGCAGTCGGAACCCGTGCTCAGGCCGCCCGCGCCGTGAAACAGCCTCAGGCTGCGCCTGCTCCGGTTGTAGAAGAGACGAAGCCGATTGTCGCTGCTGAAGAGACCAAGCCGGTCGAGACGGCGGAAGCGACGAAGGCCGAGGAGACCCCGGTAGCCGAGGCTGCTCCCGCTGTGGAAACCACGACGGAGACGACGGAAACACACGCTGAGACCGCTGAGACCCCTGCGGAGACGAAGTAGCCGGACGGGCTGCTTGAGAGGAAAACGAGTTGGGACAAAAAGTACATCCTATCGGATTTCGGATCGGCGTCATCCGCAACCCGGACAGCACCTGGTATCTGCCGAAACGCCAGTTCGCCGCCGCCCTGTATGAGGACTATCTGATTCGCCGCGCTATCAAGAAGGACGAGTTTCAGAAGTTCGTGAAGAAGGGCGAGGAGAAGGACGCGCCGCGCCTGTCGCAGGCCGCCATCTCCCGTATCGAGATCGAGCGAGCCGGGAACCGCGTTAAGGCGACCCTCTACACCGCTAAGCCTGGTATCATCATCGGACGCCAGGGCAAGGGCGTGGACGTGCTGAAGAACGCACTGGAGAAGATGACCAAGAAGTCCGTTCTGGTCAACGTCCAGGAGATTCGCCATCCCGATATTGACGCGCAGTTGGTCTCCGAGTCCATCGCGCAGCAGATCGAAAAGCGCATCGCCTACAAGCGGGCTATGCGTCAGGCCATTCTTCGCGCCATGAAGCTCGGTGTGCGCGGAATCCGTATCATGTGTTCCGGGCGACTGGCCGGAGCGGAAATGGCGCGTAAAGAGCAGGATCGCCAGGGCAGTATTCCCCTGCACACGCTTCGCGCCGACATTGATTACGGTTTTGCCGAGGCGCTGACGACCTACGGACATATCGGCATCAAGGTCTGGATCTATAAGGGTGATATTCTGCCGGGCCATTCTCGCCAGACCGATTCCGAGCCGCCGCGCAATGCGCGTGGCGATGGACGGCCGGATCGTTCCGGCGAGCGGTCGGACAGCGGTCGCGGTGGACGCGGCGGCAATGATCGTGGCGGACGCGGCGGGGATCGCGGCGGTCGCGGTGGCGGCGGCGGTGGACGTGGCCCCGGAGGCGGTGGCGGCGGTCAGGGTGGCGGAGGCTACTCCGGCGGCGGCAGCTACAGCAGCGGTGGTGGCGGAGGCCGTCCTGCGGGCGGTGGTGGCTATCAGGGCGGCGGTGGCGGTGGACGCCCCGCAGGCGGTGGTGGCGGTTACCAGGGCGGTGGCGGTCAGGGCGGCGGTCGCCCGATGGGTGGCCCGCGTCCTCCCCGTCCTGCGGGTGAGGGCGGCGGCCCCAGCGGTGGCGGTGGCGGCAGTACGCCTCCCGCAGCCTGATTTGAGAGTAGGGGCGAGCGCAGCGAGGGGAAGCAAAGGGTGTGAGTGGCAAGGGGTTCATACCCCTCGCTACGCGGCTTCGCCGGAGCGTCCTTCGGACGGAACTCTCTGAAGGGATTGTGTCCGAAGGGTTTTGAGTGGAGGACTATCCTCCGTAAAGTGGTGTGTCTATTCTGTTCCCGCACTGGCTGCGAAAGTCAGTGGACGGCGTATCGGCAGTTTTGGCTGCGCGGTGCGCCTGATGGAGGTTACTCGTTTATGTTAATGCCAAAGCGTGTGAAACACCGCAAGCAGCATCGCGGTCACCGGAGAGGAAAAGCCTCCGGCGGCACGGCGGTCAGCTTCGGCCAGTATGGACTCCAGGCGCTGGAGTCGTGCTGGATGACAGCCAATCAGATTGAGGCCGCTCGTATCGCAATCAACCGCTATATTCGGCGCGGTGGTAAAATCTGGATTCGCATTTTCCCGGATAAGCCGTTTACCAAGAAGCCTGCGGAAACCCGCATGGGTTCCGGTAAGGGTGCGCCCGATGGCTGGGTGGCGGTCATCAAGCCGGGACGTATTCTGTTTGAACTGGCAGGCGTCAGTGAGGAGACCGCACGCGAAGCGATGCGTCTGGCCTCGCACAAACTGCCCATTGACACCAAATTTGTCCTTCGGGAGGCCGCTCCGGTGACGGGCGCGGGCGATGAGGACGAAGAGGACGAGATCGAGGCTGTCGAGGGTCAGGTGATCAACGAGTCAGACTCGGAGGAGGGCACCGATGGCGGAGCTTAACCAGAACGAGATACGCGCACAGCTTCGCGGTATGAGCGATGACGAACTGCGCCACGAAGTGGCCGCGCAGCGGGCCGCGCTCTACGGCTTCCGTCAGCGTCATGCCATGAAACAACTGGAGAAGACAGCGGTCATTCGCGCTGCGCGTAAACAGATCGCCCGCGCCCTGACCATTCTGCGAGAGCGGGAACTGGCCGCGAAAAGAGAGGCGAAATAGTCTATGTCTGAGGAAACTGTGAACTCCGTCGCGACGACGGAGGAGACCGAGCCGCAGCCCGCTAACGTGTCGGAGCCGACCCCTGCGGAGGAAGAGACGCTCGTCGCGACGACGCCCGCCGAGGAAGCGCCCGCCGCTGTCGTGGAGACTCCGGTGGTCGAAGAGGCCGCTGCCGAGCCGGTGACCCCGGTCGTCGAAGCGCCCGTCGTGACGGCGAAAGCCCCGGCGGCTCCCGCCGAACCGCGCCCGGTGGATATCCTGAACTTCGGCGATAAGCCGGACCCCACGCGTGGCCGCCGCAAAGTCCGCGTCGGGCGCGTGGTCAGCAACAAAATGGACAAGACCGTCGTCGTGGCGGTGGAGACCCGTGTGCGTCACCCGCTGTATGGTAAGTTCATGCGGCGCACGGCCAAGTTCAAAGCGCACGACGAACAGAACTGCGGCGAAGGCGATACTGTAGAGATCATGGAGACGCGACCGCTCTCCAAAGAGAAGCGATGGCGCGTAGTGCGTATCGTCGAGAGGGCTAAGTAGAGAGATGATCCAACCCTATACCCGATTGAAGTGCGCGGATAATTCCGGCGCACGCGAGATCATGTGTATCCGAGTCATGAAAGGCTCGAATACCCGCTATGCCTTCGTCGGCGATGTCATCGTCGGCGTGGTGAAGTCGGCGACGCCGAACCAGCAAGTCAAGAAGAGCGACGTGGTCAAATGCGTGGTGGTGCGAACCCGCCAGCCGATCCGCCGCGCCGATGGCTCGGTGCTGCGCTTCGACGACAACGCCGCGGTCGTTATTCAGGCCAACCTGGAGCCGCGTGGAACCCGTATCTTCGGCCCGGTTGCCCGCGAACTGCGGGAGCGCGATTTCATGAAGATCGTCTCTCTCGCCCCGGAGGTGCTGTAGAATGGCGCACGTTAAAGCCAGCAAACCAAAAGAGCCGGTCAAACTCAAAGTCAAAAAGGGCGACATCGTCCAGGTGATCTCCGGCAAGAGCAAGGGCAAGCAGGGCGAAGTCCTGCAGGCGCTTCCCAAGGAGAACAAGGTCATCGTCAAGGGTGCGAACATGATGGTGAAACACACCAAAGATCGCCCGAGTCGCGCCCCCGGAGCCGCCAGCCAGAACAACGTCATCAAAGGCGGACGCATCGAGAAGGAAGCCCCTCTCTTTGCCTCCAAAGTGATGGTGGTCTGCCCGTCCTGCAAGAAACCGACCCGCGTCGGATACGCCTACAGAGAGGGCGAAGAGAAGATGGCCCGCCGCAAATACCGCGTGTGCAAGCATCCGGAATGTGGCAAGTCCATAGACGTCTGAGCTTGTCCGGGGTGAAAACCCTGTTTGGCCGGGTACTGAAACGTACTCGGCTGGACAAAGCGGATTGGCCAGGGGCAAAATCCCCGGCACAAGAAGTCACTGCATTGTTCCCGCTGCCGGTCGGAAATCGGCGAATTATGTAAGGGAGAAGAGATCGAATGGCGCGTTTCAAAGAGCGTTATCAGCAAGAGATCATTCCGAGTCTGATGAAGCAATTCAGCTATAAGAACATCATGCAGGTTCCGAAGATTGATAAGGTCGTTATCAATATGGGCGTCGGCAAGGCCGGACAGACCGGCGGCGACGCGAAAGAGCTGGACGGCGCGGTGCGCGATATGGGCATGATTACCGGGCAAAAGCCGGTCATTACCCTGGCCCGCAAGTCTATCTCGAACTTCAAACTCCGCGCCGGGTCGCGGGTCGGCTGCAAAGTCACCCTGCGCGGCGAGCGGATGTACGAGTTCCTGGATCGTCTGATCTCCATCGCCCTGCCCCGTATCCGTGACTTTCAGGGCGTCTCGCCCAACTCGTTCGATGGTCGCGGCAACTTCGCGCTCGGCATGAAGGAACAACTGACCTTCCCCGAAATTGATTACGATAAGATTGACAAAGTGCGCGGTATGGACATCATCATCTGCACCACCGCAACGACCGACGCGGAGGCCCGTGCGCTGCTCAAAGCGGTCGGCATGCCGTTCCGCGAGAAATAGTTTGCGTACAAGAGGGTAGACGGCACTGTTTTCCGTCTACCCGGCGTCCATGAGGCGCAGGGTGTTACTTCACAATCGAATAGAGTTGGGTGTTTGCTCTGCCTTCGCCGCCGCGACTGTTCGGCTTCGGATGGGCGCGACGACGACGACAGGATCGAGAAGAGGAACCTTCACGAGACTGGGCAATGCGTCGTGCCGCAATGGGGCTGCTCGGCGTGGTTGTCACAACATGGCGAGGAGAGTAAGACGCGATGAAAAGTTACGGCATCAGGGAGATACGCAATGTCGGGCTGTTCGGGCATCAGGGAGTCGGAAAAACGTCGCTGGCGGAAGCCTTGCTGTACGTCTCCGGCGAGATTGACCGCCTGGGCCGCACCGACGACGGCACATCAACGTGCGATTTTGATCCCGAAGAGCAGCGCAGACGCATCAGCATCAACGTGGCCCTGGCCCCCTGCGAATGGCATGGCGCGAAGATCAACATCGTGGATGTGCCGGGCTACCTGGATTTTCAGGGTGAGGTGCAGAGTGCGCTGAGCGTGGTCGAAGCGGCCATTCTGGTGACCCCCGCGCAGGGCGAACCGGAAGTGGGTTTCGAGAACGCCTGGGATCTCGCCACCGAACGAAACCTGCCCCGTGCGGTCTTCGTTAACAAGATGGACCGGGAGAATGCGGACTTTGCGCTGGTTCTTCAGACTCTGCGCTCCCGCTATGGCAATATCATCGCGCCGTTCCAGTTGCCTATCGGTTCCGCCGAGAAGTTCGTCGGCGTGATTGACCTGGTGGAGATGAAGGCGTTCGTCGGCACTGGCAAGGACGTGGAGTGTTCGGAGATACCGCCGGAGTGTATGGCGGAAGCCCTGCAATACCGCGAACTGCTGGTCGAATCCGCCGCCGAAGGCGACGACGAGCTTATCGAAAAGTTTTTGAACGGCGAATCGCTTTCGCACGATGAGGTGGTGCGCGGCCTGCACGAAGGGATAGACGCCGGGAAAGTCGTCCCGGTGCTGTGCGGCAGCGCGGCCCGCGACATCGGGATGACCGATCTGCTCGACATCATCGTGCATGAGTTTCCCAACCCGGTCGAGATAGAGCATATTCACGGCAAGAATCCGCAGACGGGAGCCGCCGAGAAGCGCGAGGCCACGGACGCCGCGCCGCTCGCCGTGCTGGTCTTCAAGACGATTGCCGATCCGTTCCTGGGGACGCTGAACTATTTTCGGGTACTCTCCGGGGTGCTGAAGGGCGGCATGACCGTCCTGAACACCACTCGCGGCAAGGAAGAGCGCATCGGGCAGCTCTCTTATGCGCGAGGTAAGAGCCAGGAGCCGACCCCGGAAGTCCATGCGGGTGACATCGGTGTGACGGCGAAACTGGTGGACACGCATACCGGGGATACCCTGTGCGACCCGGCGAAGCCCATTGTTCTGGACGCGATACCGATCGGAGAGCCGATTTTTGAGCAGGCGGTCGTGGCGAAGACGAAGGTGGACGAGGACAAGATGGGGCCAGCGCTCCAGCGTGTCGCGGCCTCCGATCCCGCCTTTCGCTTCCGGCGCGACCCGGAGACAGGGCAGACGATTCTGTGCGGGGCCGGAGAGACGCATCTCGGCATCGTGATCGAGCGATTGAAGAAGTTCGGGGCCAACCTGGAGATCGTCGATCAGCGGGTTCCGTTCCGCGAGACGGTGACGCAGAAGGGCGAAGCGCAGGGCCGCCACAAGAAACAGACCGGCGGGCGCGGTCAGTTCGGCGACTGCTGGCTCCGCATCGAGCCGAATCGGGGCGCGGGTTTCGAGTTCGTGGATGCGGTGGTGGGCGGCGCGATTCCGCGTCAGTTCATCCCGGCGGTCGAAAAGGGTGTGCGGCAGGCGATGGAGACCGGAAGTCTGGCGGGGCATCCCGTCGTAGATGTGCGGGTCACCTGCTACAACGGCTCTTATCATGATGTGGACTCGTCGGAAGCTGCCTTCATTATGGCGGGCATCGCCGGGTTCCATGCCGCGACAGAGAAGGCCATGCCGACGCTTCTCGAACCGATCATGAATATCGAAGTCCTGATTCCCGAAGGAATGCTCGGCGACGTGATGAGCGATCTGACGGGCAAGCGCGGGCGCATTGTCGGCACCGAGAACGCCGGGCCGGGCAAGACCCTGCTGAAAGCGACCGTGCCGCACTCGGAGATGCTGCGCTATGCGATAGACCTGCGCTCCCTCACACGAGGACGCGGAACGTTCACTGCCTCGGCCTCGCACTATGAGGAGGTTCCGGTGCATATCGCCCAGAGCATTGTCGCCAATCACCGCAAGGAACGCGAAGCGGAACATTAGCCCGCGCAGACGCAAGGTGCAAGCCGGGCGGAATGTGCGCTCCGCCCGGCAGAAGGATCGCCATGACGATGTCGAAATCACACAAGACCGAGCCTGCGTATGGTTCTCCGAACCGAACGGTTCGCCTGCTCTTTTCGTATGAGGGCGATAAAGTCGAGTTGGTCGGTCAGCAGCATATCACGATGCTAGCGCCGCCCTCGGATGCGTTGGAAGGCTATGACAATCAGGCGGGTTTCTGGATAGAGATGCGGGATGCGGGCGGGCAGACCCTCTATCGCCGCTGTATGTCTAATCCGATCCAACCGTCCGTCGAAGTTTTCTCGAACGAGGGCAGTCACTCGATCCACCGCGAAGATGTATCGGAGCCGAAAGGCGCGTTTTTCGTCCTGGTGCCGGAGATGGAAAAGCCAACAAAGTTGGCCCTCTGCGCGAGCGCTAAGACACCTGGTAAACCATTGCAGGCGGCAAAAGAGTTCGCTGTCTTTGACGTAAAGGGGCGATCATAGAGTATGGGAACCACGGATGGAAAAGTTGTCGGCACAACAAAACTGATAGACAACGGGGATGCCGGTCTGCGATGGAATCTTACCATCTTGGGCGACGGCTACAAAGATACCGAACAGCCCCTTTACAAACAGAACGTAGATGCCTTCGTCGCGAAGTTGAAGACAACCGCACCGTTTGACAGTCTGTGGAAAGCGATCAATGTCTATCGAATAGATGTGACTTCTACCGACAGCGGGGCAGACGATCCACGAGCCTGCGGTGGGACAGGAGTTGTAGCCGTTACCTACTTCGACGCTCATTTCTGCGAAAGGGGTATACGCAGATTGCTGGTCGTAGACAACAGCACAGCGCTTTCGGTAGCCATGAATCAGGTTCCGCTCTTTCACATGGCAATGGTGCTCGTCAATACGACAGTGTATGGCGGTTCCGGTGGCGCAGTCGCTGTTTTCTCACAGGCTCCTGATGCCGCCGAGATCGGCCTGCATGAGATGGGTCACACGGTTTTTGGTCTCGCAGACGAATATCCGTACTACGCGGGTTGTGAGACAGGGGAACAGGGGCATGATCGCTATACCGGAGCAGACCCTTCTGAGCCGAATGTCTCTGCTACGGCAGACAGAGCTTTGCTGAAGTGGCGCACACTGGTTCTGCCCGCGACAACGCTGCCGACGATGTCAAATGCAGACTGTTCCCATTGCGACGGGTCCGCAAGTTCAGTCGCAAACGGAACGGTCGGCGCCTTCGAGGGCGCTCAGTATTTCCACTGCGGTCTCTATCGAGCAGAATATAACTGCCGAATGCGCGAGTTGGGGAATCCCTACTGTGCGGCGTGTCGGCAGCGGATCCGAGAGACATTACAGCGGCATCTGCCCTGATGGGCAGGCTATAAGATTTTAACCGATTTGCAGGCGCGGAGCCTTTGGGCTTCCGGCTGCAAGATGTTCACGAGCCTGGCTCGGAACGAGACACTCATCGCGAACCACAAGAAGGAGCGCGAGGCGGACCACCGAAGGTCCCGCACATTCTTGGCATGACTGTTCGCCTGGAATTCGATTCGGGTGGCGGCGTGACAGGGGCAGAGGCCCCGATAACGATCAGACGGAGGTTCTTTTTTGGCAAAGCAAGCATTGATCGAAAAGCAGAAGCGCAAACCCAAGTTTGCGGTTCGGGCTTACACCCGCTGCAACGTCTGCGGACGTTCGCGGGGCGTCATCCGACGCTTCGGCATCTGCCGTATCTGTTTCCGTGAGATGGCGCACAAGGGGCTGATCCCGGGCGTCACGAAGTCGAGCTGGTAGGAGAGAAGAGAAAATGGCATACACGACCGATCCTATCGCCGACCTGCTGACCCGCATCCGCAACGCCAACCGTGCCAACCACGACGCGCTGGAGATCGCCTCCTCGAACCTCAAGGTCGAGGTCGTCAAGATTCTGCTGCGCGAGGGGTTCATCAAGAGCTACGAGGTCATCAAGCAGGAACCGCAGGATAAAATTAAGATCGCCCTGAAATACGGCATCAAGCGCGAGAAGGTCATTACCGACCTCAAGCGCATTAGCAAGCCGGGGCTGCGCGTCTACTGCGACAAAGAGAAGATTCCCCGTGTGCTGCGTGGGCTGGGTATCGCTATCCTGTCCACTTCACACGGCCTGATGACCGACCGCGAGGCCCGCAAACGGGGCGTCGGCGGCGAAATCCTCTGCTACGTCTGGTAGTCGGCCAGCGGCAACGCTCACGAACGGGAGAGAGTTTCCATGTCACGTATTGGTAGAAGACCGATCACGGTTCCCGCGAATGTGACCGTTTCCCCGACGGAAGACGGCACGATGACGGTAAAAGGGCCAAAAGGCACACTGGTGCGCCGCCTTAGCCCGGAACTGATCTATAAGCAAGAAGGCGACACGCTGACCGTAGGCCGCCCGACCGACAACAAAGCGCACAGGGCCATGCACGGCCTGACCCGCACCCTGGTCGCCAACATGGTCGAGGGCGTCACCAACGGCTACACCAAGCAGTTGGAGATCATTGGCGTCGGTTTCCGCGCCACGATGGTCGGGCAGACGCTGCAGCTCAACGTCGGCTTTTCGCACTCCATCGAGGTCCTGCCCCGCGAAGGCATTGCCTTCACGGTCGCCAACGACCCGCAGACTCGTAATGCCATTGTGACCATCACGGGCATTGACAAAGAGCGCGTGGGCCAGACTGCCGCCGAAATCCGCAAACTCCGCAAACCGGAACCCTACAAAGGCAAGGGCATTCGCTATAAAGGCGAGGCCGTGCGCCGCAAGCAGGGTAAGGCCAGCGGTAAGGGCGGTAAGGGCAAGAAATAGGTTCGGCTTTCTACCCCGCACTTCGGTGCGGGGTAGAAAAACCGGGTCTGGTTGTGGTATAATGAACCCTTGCGTGTTGCGGGTCACCGCTGGCACGGCAGGAATAGCGTTGGGTCGGCAATCCAACGCGAGAGGAAACAGAAACCATGCGAATTGAAGAGAAGGAAGTGCTTCGCAAAAAGCGACACCGCCGACTGCGCTTCAAAGTGATCGGGACGACCGAACGCCCGCGCCTGAACGTGTCGCGAAGCCTTCAACATATTTATGCACAACTGATTGACGACACGACCGGACACACGCTCGCCGCCGCCTCCACTGTGGAGAAAGATATGCGCGACAGCCTGAAAACCGGCGGCGATGTCGCAGCAGCCAAAGCCATCGGGAAGCTGATTGCGGAACGGGCGCAGTCCAAAGGCGTCTCCGCTATCGTCTTCGACCGGGGCGGCTACAAGTATCATGGTCGTATACAGGCTCTCGCCGACAGTGCGCGCGAGAACGGACTAAAGTTCTAAGGAGCAATCGTTGGCGAAAATTAATCCTGATACGCTGAACCTCGAAGAGCGCGTCATCAAAACGAACAAATGCCAGAAGACCACCAAGGGTGGACGCACCATGAGCTGGAGCGCCCTCGTCGTGGTCGGAGACGGCAACGGTCATGTGGGAGTCGGCCTGGGCAAAGCCCGCGCCATCCCCGATGCCATCCGCAAGGGCGTCGAAGCGGCCAAAAAAGCCATTATTCTCGTTCCCATCGTCGGCGGAACGCTGCCGCACGAACTGTTCGTGACGGACGGCGCGGCGGAAGTCATGCTCAAACCGGCTTCTCCGGGAACCGGCCTTGTGGCGGGCAGCAGTATGCGGACCATTCTCGAACTGGCGGGCGTTCACGACGTGCTGGGCAAGTCGCTCGGCTCCTCGAACTCCGTCAATATCGCCTGGGCCACCATCGAGGCTCTGAAAAAACTGAAGCGTGTGGAAGATGTGGCGCGGCTGCGGGGAACCACCGTGGATGCGCTCGCGCCCTGGATGCGTAAACTGGAGGGACATCATGGCGGTTAAGCTCAAAATCACGCTCAAGAAGAGTCCCATCGGCTATGCGGCCTCTCACCGGGCGACGGCACGTTCGCTGGGCTTCACCAAACTTCAGCAGGTCCGCATTCACGACGATAACCTGGTCATCCGGGGGATGTGCCACAAGATCAGACATCTGGTCCATGTGGAACAGGTCACCGAAGAGACGGCCTGACCCCTGCACCCGTTCTGGCCGTCTCGCCTGTGCAGAGACGGCTCCTCGCGCACTGTCGGCCCGTGATTGGGCCGCGCCGGGGTTTAGGAGAGAAAATGTCACTCGGTATTCATAATATGCAGCCCACGGCAGGCTCCACGCACCGACGCAAGCGCGTCGGACGCGGCGGCGGCTCCGGTCACGGCAAAACCAGTACACGCGGCCACAAGGGCAACAAATCGCGTGGACAGATCAACCCGAACTTTGAAGGCGGCCAGACCCCGCTCCACCGCCGACTGCCGCAGGTGCGCGGCTTCAAGCCCGTCAACAAAAAGTTCTACGCGCTGGTCAATCTCTACATTCTCGAAGAGAACTTCGAGGCGGGCGAGACGATCACACCGGAACTGCTTGTCGAGCGGGGCATTCTGCGCGATCTTCATGCCGGACTGAAAGTGCTGGGAACAGGCGAGGTCACCAAAAGCCTCACGGTTCAGGCGCAGAAGTTCAGCCAGACCGCAGAAGAGAAGCTCAAGGCGGCGGGCGGCACGATTGAAGTGCTGGCAGCACGCAGACGCTAAGAGGAACACCATGATAGAGGCGATAATTCGAGCCTGGTCCATTCCCGAACTTCGCAAGCGGATCACTTTCGTCCTGGTGATGATGGCGGTCTTTGCGGTCGGAGCGCACATTCCCGTACCGGGCATTGATAAGACGATTATCCAGAAACTGTTGAGCAACGGCGGCGGCGGCATTCTGTCACTGATAGATGCCTTCGGAGGCGGAGCGCTACGGCGTATGTCCATCTTCGCGATGGGCATCGGGCCGTATATCAATGCCTCCATTATCATGCAGATGATGACAATCGCCCTGCCACAGTTGGACGCGCTCTCGAAAGAGGGCGAGTCGGGCCGCAAGCAGATCGCCAAAATCACCCGCAACCTGACGGTTATACTGGCCTTCGTGCAGGCGGTCGGGATTACGCTGATTTTTGGTCAGAACGGTGCTCCGCTGACGATGTTCCATAGGATCGAAATCTGGATCGCGCTGACCGCCGGTTCTTCGTTCCTGCTGTGGATGGGCGAACAGGTGACGCAGAAGGGAGTCGGCAACGGCATCTCGCTCGTTATCTTCGCCGGTATTCTGCTCAGTCTGCCCACGCAGGGAGCGCGAATCATCGCACAGATTCATGCGGGGACGCCTTGGTTCAACCTGATAATTCTGATCGCCGCGTTCGTTGCGACCGTCTGGTTCATTATCATGATTACACAGGGAACGCGCCGGATACCTATCCAGCATACCAAGCGCGTTATCGGCAGAAGCCAGACGCAGGGCGGGGCCTCCTACTTCCCAATCAAGGTGAACTCGGCGGGCGTTATCCCGATTATCTTCGCCATCTCGCTGATGCTGTTCCCGGCGACCATCGCCAACGCCATTCCCGTACAGACCGGGTTCATGGTGAAGGTGAAAGAGCTGCTGCTACAGTTGAATCCCGGCGCGAATGTGATCTCCACGGTGCTCTATGCACTGCTGGTTATCGTGTTCACCTACTTTTACACGGCCATTACGATGAACGTGCAGGAGATTGCCGATAACCTGAAAAAGTACGGCAACTACATTCCCGGCATTCGGCCTGGTAAGCCGACGTTCGAGTACCTGGAGCGGGTGATTTCGCGTATCACGCTGGCCGGAGCCTGTTTCCTGGCGTTGATCGCGGTAGCGCAGTATATCGTACCGAACATCACGCACTTCCAGTCGGTGACCCTGATTGGAGGAACGTCGCTGCTGATTATTGTCGGCGTCGCCATCGAGACGATGCAGGCTATTGAGGCGCAGCTTCTGATGCGGAACTACGAAGGATTCATCAAGAGCGGACAGGGAACTGTAGTGTGAGTCCGGTACATCTCCGGCTGTCCCGGTGCGAGGAAGCGCAGCGATGATTCTGGTGTTGCTGGGGCCGCCGGGAGTCGGCAAAGGTACGCAGGCAGGGCGAATCGCCCTCCATTACGAAGTGCCTACCATCTCTACGGGAGCGATGTTTCGTGACGCAACGGCACGGGGAACCGACCTGGGCCGTATCCTTCAGCGCTACAGCATTGAAAAAGGCGAGTATGTGCCGGATGAGGTCGTCATCAACGCGGTGAAAGCGCGGACGGCGGAAGCAGACTGTGCCAACGGTTTTCTGCTGGACGGCTTTCCCCGCACGATTCCGCAGGCCGATGCGCTGAACGATCTGCTTGCGGAGCGCGGACAGCGCGTCAAGGGCGCTCTGGAACTTCAGGCGCCTATCCCGGAAATCGTGGGACGGTTCAGCGGACGCCTGGTCTGCCCGGTGGACGGTTCGAGCTACCATATCGAGACACAGCCGCCGATACAGTCCGGCCTCTGCGACATCTGCCACACGCAGTTGGTGCGGCGGGCCGATGACGATCCCGAAATCGTGCAGCGGCGTCTGGAAGTCTATATGGAGAAGACGACCCCGCTGATGGAGTACTACCGGGAGCGCGGTCTGCTCTTCACGGTGGATGCCATTGCGGAACCGGAGACGGTCTTCGGGCGTATATTAGAGGCTATCAGCCGCATGAAATAGGGACGACGGCTGACTCGGTCGCAGTTACGCGCCGTAATGAACTGCTGCGCCGGAAAAAGTGAGGGACTGCTTCGCAGGCGTCGTGCTACTGCGTAAGGTATGTGATGATCTATCTGAAAAGTGCAGAAGAGATTGAGAAGATACGGGCGGCGGGGCGTGTCGTGAATCTGGTGCTGAAAGCCACGGAAGCGGCGGTCGCGCCGGGTGTTACCACCGGTGAACTCGAAGACATCGCGGTGCGTCTCATCGCCGACAGCGGGGGAACCTCTCCCTTTCTCGGCTACGCACCGGTCGGACATCCGCCCTTTCCGGCCTGGACGTGCATTTCTGTCAATGACGAAGTTGTTCACGGAATTCCGGGACGGCGGGTTCTCAAAGAGGGCGACATCGTCACTGTAGACTGTGGTGTGGAACTGGACGGCTGGATCGGCGACAGCGCGTGGACGTTTCCGGTGGGGAAAGTCTCGCCGAGAGTAGACCATCTGCTGAAGGTGACTAAAGAGGCCCTTTATAAAGGCATTGCGATGGCGAAGCCGGGCAACCGCACGGGCGACATCGGTCACGCGGTGCAGAAATTTGTCGAGTCGCACGGCTACTCTATCGTGCGGGAGCTTTCGGGGCATGGGGTCGGCAGATCGCTGCATGAAGACCCGCAGGTTTTTAATTACGGGGCGCGAGGCAAGGGCGACGTACTTCAATGCGGTATGACGTTTGCCATCGAGCCGATGGTCAATGCCGGTCGTAAAGAGACCAAAACTCTGAATGACCGCTGGACGATTGCAACAGCGGACCGACAGTACTCGGCCCATTTCGAACATACGGTCGCCATTGTTCCCAATGGGACCATGATTTTGACGAACGGAGACTGAATGCCACCACCCAAACGACCGGGAGGGCCGCCACGACCAGGCGGCGGAGGACCGCCCAGACCGGGCGGCGGAGGGCCTGCGCGACGCGGAGGCGGCGGGCCGCGCCCGCCCGCAGGGCCGCAGCGACCGGGCGGCGGACCGACCCCGCGCCCGCAGCCGACAGAAGAGGAAGAGGCGGCAGGCGGCAAAGAGGCCGGTATCGAAGTCGAGGGCGTGATTACCGAGGCTCTGCCGAATGCTATGTTCCGCGTCGAGATACCCGTTGGCGACCAGAAGAAATCGGTTCTGGCCCATGTCTCCGGCAAGATGCGCCAGAACTATATCCGCATTCTGCCCGGCGACAAGGTACTCGTGGAACTCTCGCCTTACGACCTGGAGCGTGGACGTATCCGCTACCGCTACAAGTCGTAATCCGGCGAGTACCATGCGAAGCGATTTACGGGAGGCGGAGGAGAGCTATTTCCTCCTCTGCTGACCCTCTTTTTGTGTGTCTTTACCCATCCGGGTAGGCGCTCGCCCGTATCTACTGTTCGGCGAGCGGAATTGCAAAGCATCGGAGGTGCGAGATGAAAGTGCGAGCATCTGTCAAGAAGATGTGCGAGAAGTGCAAGGTCATCAAACGCGAAGGCGTGGTGCGGGTCATCTGCATCAATCCCAAGCACAAGCAACGACAGGGTTAGGCGTGAGAAGAGACGGAAAGGAAGAGTCGGCAGCGGCTGTTCCGATTTTCCGCTCTGCTCGCCCCGTCCCGAAGGAGGAGCGGTTTGGCACGTATTGCTGGCGTGGACCTGCCACGCGATAAGAGAATCGAATACGCGCTCACCTACATCTACGGAATTGGCCTGCCCAGCGCCAAGAAGATCGTCGTGGAGGCAGGAATCAACCCGGTGACACGGGTGCGTGAACTGACCGAAACGGAGACAGCACGGGTACGCGAAATTCTGGAGCGAGAGTATCGGGTAGAGGGTGACCTGCGCCGCGAGTTCCAGCTCAGCATTCGCCGCCTGATGGAGATCGGTTGCTACCGGGGTGTGCGTCATCGGCGCGGCCTTCCGGCACGCGGTCAGCGGACGAAAACCAACGCCCGCATCCGCAAGGGGCCGAAGCGCACCGTCGCGGGCAAGAAAAAGGCGAAGAAGTAGGGGAGCGACGCTATGGCAAACAAACAGACAACAAAACCGGGCGCAAGCAAGCAGAAGTCACGCGAGAAAAAGAATGTCGTGCAGGGTATCGCCCATATCCAGAGTACGTTCAACAACACGATTGTGACGATTTCCGATGTGCAGGGCGCGGTCATTTCCTGGGCCAGCGCAGGCAGCGTCGGGATGTTCAAGGGAACCCGCAAAGGCACCCCGTTCGCCGCACAGATCGCGGCGGAGAAGGCCGCCCGCGCCGCGCAGGAACATGGCCTGCGGCGTGTGGATGTCTTCGTCAAGGGACCGGGCGCAGGCCGCGAGACCGCGATCCGCGCTTTGCAGGGAGTCGGACTGGAAGTCACGCTTATCAAAGATGTGACGCCCATCCCGCACAACGGATGCCGCCCGCCCAAGCGACGGCGTGTATAAAGATTTCCAACGGAGCAGAGGTGGAGGAAGCGTCTTCGGACGTGTAAACACCCGGTGGCAGAGGGCCGAAAGCCGTCTTGCCCCGTTACTTCGTGGCAACGATCTACGAACCACAAGGAGCATCGTTTAAGAATGGCTGACAATCACGATCCCCGGTGTCGCCAGTGTCGGCGCGAGGGAGTCAAACTCTACCTCAAAGGCGACAAGTGCTTCACCCGCTGTACGCTCGATAAGATGAGCCGAGACGGCAAGACCCGCTGGCGCGACAAGCCGCCGGGCCAGCATGGCGCGCCCGCGTTTCAGAAGAAGACCACCGAGTACGGTCATCAGCTGCGCGAGAAGCAGAAACTGCGCCGCATCTACCGTGTTCTGGAGAACCAGTTCCGCAACTACCTGAGCGAGGCCCTGCGCCGCCCCGGTGTCACGGGCGAGAACCTGCTTCAGCTTCTGGAAACCCGCATGGACAACGTGATCTATCGGCTTGGCTTCGCGGCTTCCCGCGCTCAGGCCCGCCAGATGGTCACGCACCGCCACTTTACGGTCAACGGACGCCGCATGAACATCCCCTCCTACATTTTGCAGCCGGGCGATGTCATCGGAGTGCATGAGACGATGGCGAAGAACGACGGCGTCAAACAGGCGCGTGACCGCGTCCTCAAGCGGTCGGTTCCGGCCTGGCTGGACGTGAATCCGCAGGCTCTGGAAGGGCGCATCGTCGCCGTTCCGTCGTTGGAAGAGATTAAAGCGAGCGGCGATGTCCGCGATATCCGTGAACAGCTGATTATTGAGTTCTATTCACGCTGATCGGTTCGCACCGTCAGGAGCCGACGCCGCGCTTATGAGCCGCGTCGCTCGATAACCAGGAGAGTAGGAGCCCATGGAACTGACTCTACAGAACGTGCTGACGCTCGATACCGGAGCGACCTACGGGAAATTCGTCATCGAACCGCTGGAACGCGGCTACGGGGCGACTCTCGGCAGTTCGCTGCGGCGAGTGCTGCTGTCGTCCATTCCGGGCGCGGCAATCACCTATGTCAAGATTGACAAGGTGATGCACGAGTTCTCGACGATTCCCGGTGTTAAAGAAGATACGACGGAACTGCTGCTCAACCTGAAAGGGTTGAATGTGCGTGTGCTGACTCAGGGCGAGGACCGGGCCGAGCCGAAGACAATTCGGATCGAGCGCAAAGGCGAAGGCGTGGTCACGGGGGCCGATGTCGAATGTCCCAGTGACGTGGAGGTTGTCAACCCGCAGGTCTACCTGGCGACGATCAACGACAACGAGACGACCCTTTCGATTGAGATGACCATTGAGATCAACAAGGGATATGTCCTGCCCGACCGTCTGGAACGCCGCAGCCTGATGAATATCGGTACGATCCCTATGGGGGCTGCTTTTACGCCCGTCCGCAAAGTGAACTATATCGTCGAACAGACCCGTGTGCAGTCGAATACCAATCTGGAGCGGCTGGTGCTGGAAGTCTGGACGAACGGCACGATCACCCCGGAGACGGCAATCAGCGAGGCCGCCAAAATTCTCGTCAGCTACTTCAAGCTGTTCGAGGGTTTCCGGCCCGGCCCCGGTGCGGACGGCAAGGGGGCGATTGTGGAGCCGGGACTCGATGGCCCGCCGCCGCCCAATATCCGCATCGAGGAGCTGGACTTCTCGGTACGCACCTATAACTGCCTGAAGAAGGCCAATATCCTGACCATTCCTGACCTGGTTCACTATACCGAAAACGACCTGATGCAGATTCGCAACTTCGGGCGCAAATCGCTCACCGAAGTCCGCGAGAAGCTGACGGCCCTGAACCTCTCCCTGCGGGGCGGGACAACGGTGGACCTGGACGCAGTGGACGGCGACGCCGAACCCGATTCCGAAAACGAATAACAGCGGGATAGGAAGGGGCGGGAGCCGACGCTCTGCGCGGCGTCTCCCGCTCCGCTTCCCCTGCTGTGGAGGATACAGATTATGCGTCACCGTAAGGCGCACAGAAAATTCGGACTGCCGAGCGACCAACGCCGCGCACTCCTTAAAGGGCTGACGCGCAGCGTTCTGCTCTACGACCGTATCGTCACTACCGAGACTCGTGCCAAAGAGGTTCGGCCCATCGTCGAGAAGCTGGTCACCATCGCCCGCAAGGGCGGCGTGGACGCGCCTGTCGAGATGCGCCTGCATACGCGCCGCCTCGTGCGCCGCTATGTGGACAGCAATGTAGATGAGTTCGTGCGCGTTCCGGGCGGCCCCAAAGGCGGCGCGAAGATCGCACGGAATCCCTACTATGTCGTGCCGCGCCTCTTTGAGGTCATCGCGCCCCGCTACATGGAGCGCAACGGCGGCTATATGCGTATCACCAAAGTCGGCTTCCGACGCGGTGACGGCGCCCCGCTGGTGCTTCTGGAGTTCGTCGAAGGCAAGGAACCGGATGCGGTTGTCGAGCCGGAGATTCCGCAGACCACTTCCGGTCGGCGCGGACTGTTCGGCCTGGGCCGACGGCATAAGTAACGACCGGGACAGGCCGTGCGTTACTTCAAAGCGATTGTAGAATACGACGGTACGGAACTGGCTGGCTTTCAATGGCAGCATGGTCTCCGTACCGCGCAGGGCGAACTGGAAAAGGCCCTGCTTCTCCGCACCGAGCAGACCGTTCGGCTGACGGGAGCAGGGCGGACCGATGCCGGGGTTCATGCCCTCGGGCAGGTGGTCAGTTTCGGAGTGGAGACGCGGATTCCGCTGGACCGCATGGCGCTCGCTCTGAACCATACCCTGCCCTCGGATGTCTCCATTCGCGAAGTGACGGAGGTCGCACCGGAGTTCAATGCGCGGTTTTCGGCGTCGTCGCGGGTCTATTCGTATCTGATCCTGAACCGGCGGACACCCTCTGCGCTCTGGCGTCGCTACAGCGCCCTGTGCCTGGAGCCGCTGGAGGTGGAACCGATGCGGGCAGCGGCCCGCGAGATGCTCGGCGAGCAGGACTTCGCGGCTTTCGCCAACGAGTACGATCCGACGAAGGTCTCGATGCGGGACGTGATGCGTTTGCAGATCGCACGGTATCGTGATTTCGTCATTGTTCGGGTCGAAGCCAACGCCTTCCTGCGCGGTATGGTCCGCAATATGGTCGGGACACTGATGGAGGTCGGAACGGGCAAACGCCGCCCGGACGACATCCGCGCAATCATCGAGTCACATGACCGCAGACGGGCCGGGCCTTCGGCTCCGCCACAGGGACTGTGCCTGCTGCGGGTAAGATACGGCGAGCGTAAGGACTACGCCCGCCAAGGCAGAGTCGCCGGGTCGGAGACGGCCCACGGCGAGGAAACTACCGGGGAAAAACTATGAAAACAACCATCTCGGCACGTCCGGAAGATATGGAGAAGGAGCGCGTCTGGTACGTGATGGACGCGACCGATAAGCCGCTTGGACGCCTGGCGGTGGATGCGGCCCGCATCCTGCGCGGCAAGCACAAGGCTATCTTCACACCGCACGTGGACACCGGCGATTTCGTCATCATCATCAACGCGGAGAAGGTCGCCATCACCGGCGGCAACAAAGGCACCGAAACGGTCTACCATCACACGGGTTGGCCGGGCGCTCTGAAATCCATTCAGCGCCAGCAGGAACTGGACAAGAAGCCCGAAGAGGCAATCCGGCGCGTGGTGCGCGGTATGATCCCGCACAACAAGCTGGGAGATGCCGTCATCAAGAAGCTGAAAGTCTATAAAGGCTCCGAGCATCCGCATGAGGCGCAGCAGCCCGACACCTTCACCGGCGGCGTTCAAGACAGAGGAGATAAATAAGCGTGTCTGACGTAACTCGCACTCGCTACTACGGCACCGGACATCGCAAAAACGCGACGGCCCGTGTCTGGATCACTCCCGGAACCGGGACGGTGACCATCAACGAGCGGCCCGGCGCCAAATATCTGGGCCGCGCCGTGCTGTCGCAGATCGTGCAGCAGCCGTTCGACGTGACGGAGATGGTCGGTCGCTTCGATGTCATCGCCAAATGCAACGGCGGCGGTCTCTCCGGTCAGGCTGGCGCCATTCGGCACGGCATCTCGAAGGCTCTGCTGGAAGTAGACCCCGAACTGCGTCCGCGCCTGCGCCGCACCGGGCTGCTGACCCGCGATCCCCGCGTCAAAGAGCGCAAGAAATACGGGCGCAAGAAAGCCCGTCGCGGATTCCAGTTCAGCAAGCGGTAAGCCTGCGGACTGTTTTCTCGCTTGTCTCGCCGGGTGTCTTTCGACACCCGGTATTTTGGTTCATGGGAGTTGAATGGGGGTATGCCCGGCATAGGAACGTGCCGGGCTGGAAAAAGCGGTCGTCCTCCGGACGAAGCGGTCAAAGGACGGCAATTCTCGCGTTGTTCGTTGGGTTTCCCGGCGGCTGAAAACCCCCGGCAGGAAAGTGCAAACGTCTTTCAGACGGAAATGCCAGATGCTCCGGGCTAGCTCGTTGACTGTGAGGTTTACGCCGCAGTGAACTGCTGCGCTGGAAAAAGCAAGTGGCCGCTTCGCGGGCACCTCGAATTGGCAGGTGGAGGGTGGGCTGCAAACACTGTTTGTGCGGTAAGGTCGCGACGGAGTGAACTCCCCGCTATGTGACCTTCGGCCCAGTTTCCTTCGGAAACGCCTATGGTGTGAGGTCCACTCGCTGCACTCAACAAATCTCGTAGCGTTGGGTTTCGTCCGAAGGACGATCCGGCGAAGCCGCGTAGCGAGGGGTGTCAACCCCTTGCCCGATGTAGCCGCGTAGCGAGGGGTGTCAACCCTTTGCTGACCTTGATGTCTCTACTGCCGGTCAGCCCATGACGTAACGCCTTATGAACACCGTGCCCGCGAAGCGGCCACTTGCTTTTTCCAGCGCAGCAGTTCACTGCGGCGTAAACTCACGTTGCATTCCCGTCTGGAAGGCGTTTGCTTTTTCCTACCGGGGGTTCAACGGGCGAGAGATTCTACAGGGGAGAAGATGATGCGAAGAGGGACGACGCTGTTTCTGGCATTGGCGCTGATGGCGACGGCGCTCCTGTCTGTGCCGTTGGCCGACGCCGAACAGACGATTCAGGCGGAGAAAGCGGGGTCGCTGAAGCCGGGTGAGAAGGTTGTGCTGAAGGGCAAGACCTACTTTGTCGAGAAGATAGACGCGGAGAATGGGGGCCGAATCACGCTGGTTCCGCCGCCGCCCCCGACACAGGCGCTGGGCGCGTTTATCGTGCCGGTGGATGCCACCGCTACCAGTTCGCAGACGGAGGCAGGCCGCACGCCGCGCAAGATGATAGACGGTTCCGGGTTGAGCGAAACGTTTCCGGGCAGCGGGGTCTTCATTCACACCAGCAACGCATTCGCCGACGGAAACTGTATGTGGAACGGCGCGATGGACGCCGTTCTGCAATTCAATCTGGGCAAACCTTACCGCACCAATGGCTTTTATGTCTGGAACTACAACGAAGGCAACGGCTACAACAACCGCAGCATCAAAGAAGTGGAGATTTTCGCGTCGGCGGACGGGAAGAAGTTCGACTCGCTGGGACTGTTCACGCTGAAAATGGCTCCGGGAACGGAGGACTACCGGGGCGAGACGGTGGCGTTTAAGCAGACGGTTTCGGCGCGTTATTTCAAGTGGCGGATTGTCTCCAACTATCGCGGCGGCGAAATGTCCGGGCTGTCAGAAGTGCGTTTTTCGAATGCCGACGTGAAAGCCGCCCCCCCGCAGCCGCCAGCGGCGTGGATACCGAAGTACCCGCGCCCGCTCCATCCCCGATTGGCACTCGGACAGGCCCTGAAAGGCGGGGAGAATATCGTCTATCCGCCCGATGCTGGCGTGATAGATGTCACGAAGCCACCGTACAACGCGAAGGGCGATGGCAAGACAGACGACACGCAGGCCATTCAGAAGGCGCTGGACGACTACCCCGGCCGTCTGGCAATTATCTATCTGCCTAATGGCGTCTATCTTGTCTCGGATACCCTGCGCTGGGGCGGCAAAGAGGATGTGCAACGCAACACGACCTTGCAGGGGCAGAGCCGTGAAGGAACCACGCTCCTGCTTCGGGACAGCGCGACCGGATTTGAAGACCGCCGCAAACCGCGTGGCGTCCTCTATACGGGACACGCGCCCGCACAGCGATTCAGCAATGAGGTCTGCAACCTGACCATTGATACCGGCGTGGATAACCCCGGCGCGTGCGGCATCCAGTTTATCGCCAACAATCAGGGCGGTGTCTACGATGTCACCCTCGAGTCGGGCGATGGACAGGGTGTTATCGGGCTGGATATGGGCTATACCGACGAGCAAGGCCCCTGCCTCATCAAGAATGTACGGGTGCTAGGTTTCGACCTGGGGGTTCATATCGCGACGAGTGTGGCGAGCGAAACGCTGGAGCATATCGCCGTCGAGCATCAGAATGTCACCGGATTTCGGAACGACGGACAGCCCTGTACCGTGCGTGACCTTCGCAGCCGCAATGAGGTGACGGCGTTTCGCGCCGCCGGTGGCTCCAGTTTCCTCATAGACTGCTCCTTTGTCGGTGAGGGGGCGGCGAAACAGCGGCCTGCGCTGAGTATCGAGGCCAACGCGATGGTGCGAAATCTGCATACGGAAGGCTATCGCATCGCGATTGAGGCGACGGGAAGCAAGAAAACCGAGATGCTTGGCCCGAATGTTGCTCTCTTTCTCAGCAAGCCGGCCGTCAGTCTGTTCGGTACAGCGAGTCAGGGGCTGAACCTGCCTATCAAAGAGACGCCGGAAATCGGATGGGACAGACCGGAGGCGTGGACCAGTATCACGAAATACGGTGCAAAGCCCGATACGGAACAGGATGCCGCAGACGCGCTTCAACAGGCTATCGACTCCGGAGCCACTACTGTCTATCTGCCGCGTGGCAACTATCATTTCGGCAAGACGGTCGTTTTGCGCGGCAATGTCCGACGCCTGCTCGGCTGCAAGGCATGGCTTATCCCGATGGCTCCGCTGAACGGTCAGAATGCCCCTCTGCTGCGCTTCGCGGAGGGCAAAGCGCCGGTAGTCTGCGTGGAAGGAATGAGCACGGATTTTTCCGGCGGCCCCTACTGTTTCCTCGAACATGCCGCCACACGCACCCTGGTCCTGCGGCGGCTTGCCATTAATTTCCAGGCCGCCGACGCCTATCGCAGCACGGGAACGGGCGACATCTATATCGAAGACGTAGTGGGGCGTTATTTCCGCTTCCACAAACAGCATCTCTGGGCGCGGCAGTTCAACCCGGAAGGCGACGGCACTCATATCCTGAACGACGGCGGCACGGCCTGGATTCTGGGGCTGAAGACAGAGGGCGGCGGAACCCTGCTGGAGACCACAAATGGTGGCAAGAGCGAACTGCTGGGCAGTTTCAGTTACTCTGTCGGCAATACGAAACTGGCCCCCATGTTCGTCATCAAGGACGCGCAAGCCTCGCTCAGTTTCAGCGAAGTCTGCTACAGCGGTCAGCCCTTCCCCATTATCATGGAGGAGACACAGAACGGAGTTACCAAAATCATCCGACAGGAAGACCCGCTCTGGGCGGGATGCTTCACCCTCTACACATCGAAACCGGGCCGGTAATGCCACCACCCGTTTTGCTGGAGGACACAGAGAGTACAGAGGTATACAGAGGAAAGACAGCAGGAATGAGAGGTTAAGGGGTAGAATAACTGTATCCGAAACGTTTATTCTGCGACTAACCGCTAGACTGCTGTGCTGGAGGAAGAGATTTTGCGCTTTCTGTCGTCTGTTTCCCTGTGTCTTCTACTGTGCGCGGCGTCCGTTTCGCAGGTGCGAGCGGACGATACGCTGACCCTGGAACTGCCGCCCTCCCAGGCGGCGCTGGACCTGCGGGCCGAACAGCGAGCCAGGCAGAAAGCCGCAACGGAAGAGGCAGCCCGGCAGGCTGCTCTGACGCGGCAACAGCAGCGGGCTTCCGCTGGAAGCCGGGGCTTCGCTCTGCCGCCTTCGCGGGGCGGGAAGGCTGAACGAGTGGTGGGACGGCTTGGCGAACTGACCAACGCCACGGCCATCTACCGCAGCCGCAGCACCCGGTCGGGCAAACTGACGACGGCTCCTGCGGGAACCTATGTCGCGATTGAAGACGATGCGGGCGAATGGTATGGCGTCCTCATGGCGGATCGCTCGGTGGGGTGGCTGCCGCATAGCTCGGTCAGTCTGCTGGACTATCAGGTGGTCTCTACCGGCGGCAGTTCGTCTCTGCCCGCGTTCGGGGGAAGCGATTCCTATTCGCATACGGAGGGGGCCTATTTCCAGGGCGACGCGCAGCAGCTTATCCGCGAAGCCTACCGCTACCTCGGCGTTCCCTACCACTGGGGAGGGACGACCTCCAACGGCCTGGACTGCTCCGCATTTATGAAGAACATTTTTGGCTCTCTGGGCTTTCCGTTGCCGCGCACGGCGGCGGAGCAGGTCGGGGTCGGCCTACCGGTCACGCCCGATCAGCTTCAGCCCGGCGACCGCATCTATTTCGGAACGGGGAACATCTCCCACACGGGCCTCTATATCGGCAACGGCTACTTCATCCACGCCTCTTCCGCCCATCATCGCGTCGTCGTCAGCCATCTCTCCGAATCGCTCTATACCCGCATCTATGCCTGCGCCCGTCGCTGACGTGTTGCCTGCTCAAAAAAATCCCGCACAGACCACCAGGTCTGTGCGGGATTTTCGTTTCGAGGACTAACGTCTATGGATTCTTCACGCGGTCAGTTGTGTTCTGGAAGCCGGTCGAAACTTTGTCGGACTGGTTCTGAACAGCGGTGGTGACGCGATCCGTCTCATTCTCGATACCTTTTGCCACCTCCCCGATAATGCCGGAATGGGTCATATCACGGCGGGCTTCGCGCTCATGTTCGGCGGCAGTTCGGTCTGCGGAACGCATCTCGGCTCCGGTGGAGTTGAGGGTGCGGGCCGCTTCGGAGTTGGTCTGCTGGGCCGTCTGATAGCCGACATTGGTCACGGAATCGTAGTTTGTCGCAGGCGGCGTCAGGTCGTTGAAACGGGACGCATAGGTCGGCGCGATATAGGAGGGGATGTTCGCGCCGGAATAAGCGGAAGCGCGTCCGTTCAGAATGTCGCGAACACGGTTTTCGTCGCCCGCATGGGTTGCTACGGCCACGACGATACCGCCTGCCTGGAGACCGCGCTCGTAGTAGGGAGCGACATCTTCCGGGATACCCACGCCGACCAGCCAGCCGAGCAGACTGCCTGCCAGTCCTCCGGCTCCCGCGCCCGCCAGCATCGCCGCCAGCGGCCCTGCGGCCAGCAGACCGACGCCCGGAATGGCCACGGAGCCGACCGCCAGAAGCCCTGCAAGAACTGCGCCGATGGTGCCGCCAATAGCAGCGCCCGTTCCCACGCCTTCCATCGTATGCGAACCGGTATCCACGGCGAATTCTCTGGCCGCATTGCGGTCTTTCATGATCACACTGATCTCGTTCTGAGTGTAACCGATCTGTTTGAGATGCGCGACCGCCTCTTCCGCAGAGGCTTCCGTCTCGAAAAGCCCCGTAATCAGATTTGCCATGTTGCTAATTCTCCTTTCGCTACACCGACATCCTCTCATTTTCTGGCTCGCTTCGCTTCTGAAAAGAGAAGAGTTAGCGGTGAGACGAAAGGGCTTCGCGCCGTGTTCCCGCATTCGGTCTATACCGCGTCGGGCGGCGGGAGAATGCCGAACACCGAGCGAAGTTCCTGCCAGACGTGTGCGGTGATTTCTGATTGGCAGGCCGCAAGGGTCGCCTGTAGCTCCACAGGCGAACCGGGGCCGGTAAGAGTGATGCTGATATCAGGATTTTGCAGGGGATAGTGCAGCGCAAGAGCCAGCAGCGACAGACTGCGTTTGGCGCAAAAATCGTAAAGTTGCGAGGCGCGATGCCGCTGACGGCGAAACTCGGCGCTGATAGAGGCGTTATGACGCGGATCGGGACCGGTGAGCAGACCGAAGGAGAGAGGAGAGCCGTTGAGGACACCCAGATTGTGGCGAGCGGCCTGCGCGATGAGGGGCACTGCGGACTGATCGAGTAAGGTGTAGTCCAGATAGGTCAAAATCGTGTCGAAAGCGCCGTGTGCAGCCGCTATGGTGAGCAGGTCGTGAAAGCGCGTTGCCAGTCCGAAATAGCGAATCAACCCCGCTTCTCGCGCCGCAATCAGCGTCTCCAGAACGCCGCCGGGCGCAAGCACCTGATCCAGTGTCTCGACATCGTGTATCTGAAAGAGGTCTATAGTGGAGAGGCCGAGCCGCTCCAGACTGTTATGCAGTCCCTGCCGAACGTAGAGAGCGGCCTCGCCGGGACTGAGTGCAACAGGAACAGGGGACTTGGTAGCGAGGAACACGCTGGAGCGTTCGACGTGCCGCAGGAACGCCCCGACTCGAAACTCTGAACCGCCATACTGCGCCGAGGTATCGAAAAACCGGAAGCCGTGTGTATACGCCTGCTCCAGTGTGGCCTGAATTTCGCGCTGTATCGCTTCGTCCGCCTGCCGCCCGATGGTCGCGCATCCGAATCCCAGCGGCAGAGTCCTGCCCCCGATGACCGCATGAAAACGCCGTATTTCGTCCCGCACTCCCATAAACTATGCCTGCCTTTCCGTTCTCAGCCTGCGTTCGCGCAGCAGTGCATCCGCCCAGACCAATTTCTGTTTATGGAGCCTTTTGCAAATGTCCTAGAACAATGAGAGTTAGCACTCCTTGTCGAATTTGGTTTTGCCGATCAAATCGATAAAGGAGCGCTAACACGATGATTTTAGCAGATATTTGGGAGACTATCTGCTCTACCCTAGTGCCG
>JBBRLP010000061.1:0-30615 GCA_038231295.1 Chthonomonadales bacterium | reverse complement strand
GTGTCTTGCAGATTGTGTCCCAGATATCTGCTAAAATGTTCATGTTAGCGCTCCTTTCTCGATTTGATCGGCAAAACCAAATTCGACAGGGAGTGCTAACTCTCATTTATCAACGTTCAAAGACTTTTGCAAAAGGCTCTGTAGACCAAAAATTTCGGACGGGATGTATTTATCCTTGTCCTTCTCGCCTCTCTATCATGGAAGCCTCGCAATATACGTGGGCTGAGAAGAGCAGAACAGTTTCCACTGTTTCACCAGTACAATCAAGGAGAACGGCAATGATTACGATCAGATCAATGAGCGCGAAACGGTTTATTCAGATAGCGGCGATGGCGCTGCTGGTCGGGGCTGGAGCCTTCGCACCTGGAACCCACGCTCTGGCAAGCGGAGGAAATTCTACCGGCGTGGACGCTGCTGCCGGAACCGTTATCAACCTGAGCAATTTCAAGCAGACATTTAACGGCAGCAGCCCCAAAGGGAAAGTTACTCTGGGCTACAGTGCTGATGGCACCGCGCAAAGCATAGACTTCAATCTGAGCTCCATTAATGCGCCGGATGGCACTGTCCTGCCGGTGCAGGTGGTCACAGGCGTCTATCGCACAATCGTCAGCTACTACTCCTACCAGGTGGTCGAGTATACGACGACCTCCGGTACACTCACCGTCAAGGGCAAATCGGTTGTACTGTCGCTCAACAAACTGAACGGAGATGTCGTTCCTGACTTCCCGGCTCAGACAGTGGGAACCACAGAAATCCGTATCTTCTCCCCGGATGGCGCCACGGAAATTCTGGGCGGTACCACGGGCAAACTCCGACCCTGATTCACGCAGTAACGGTGAGAAAACTGCCTGGGAAGATAAATTCCCTGTACACCCGGTAATACAGAGCTGCACAGAATAAGGAAGCGTACATATTGTATGCTTCCTTATTCTGTGAGGATAGCCTTCTCTTCGCTATAAGGCAGAGGAAACGGAACATGCAACGCTCCAGGGATAGGAATGAGACAATAGAAGACTTCTAAGGGCGTCTAGAAAAAGTCCTGAGTTGGGCTGATTTGGCCTTGCCAGATGTCGTTTGGGCCACCTTGACAGCACGAAATCGCCCTATTGGGTGACCTCCACTACGTGAGGATTGACTTTTTCTAGACGCTCTAAGCGTAACAAGACTTGTTGGACGAGGGGGAGATAGCAGGAATCGTAGAGTACAAACCCGAATATTTGGCTAATCTTCCGCCACGTACCAATGAAGGAACCTTATCGCCCATGCTGGACTCATGCTGGCGGATTATGCTATTTGGCGGACTGCGCCTCCAGCGGGGCAGTTCGCACCTGGAGAAATTTCGGACTCAGAAGACCGCCGCACTGCTGGCCTATCTCGCCTGCTATGCCGAACGACGCCATACCCGGGAAGCGCTGGCCGATCTGCTCTGGCCGGAAGACGACGCGGAGACAGCCCGCACGAAACTGCGGATCGCCCTGGCCTCGCTCCGCAAACAGTTGGAACCGCCCGGTGTGCCGACAGGCGCGGTGCTGAAAGCAGATCGCTTTGAGATCGGGCTGAACAACGCTGCGTTTACCACCGATGTCGCCGAGTTTGAAACGCTGTTACAGACAGCCGCCCACATCGCCTCGCCGGAAAATCAGGCGGCGCTGCTCGCAAAGGCGGCAGCGCTGGCAGAAGGCGAATTCCTCGTCGGTCAGTATGAGGAGTGGGCGCTGACGGAGCGCGAGCGGCTGGCAGGACTGCGTCTCCGTGCCCTTCAGCGTCTGGTGGAACTGCTGCCCCGGCTTGGCGACCTCGATGCCGCCCTCGACTATGCGGAACGCGCTGTCGCCGCCGACCCCCTGCACGAAGAGAGCCATCTGGCTCTGATTCGCCTCTGCCTGACCGCCCATCAGCCCCAGACCGCCCTGCGCCACTATCGCCGATTGGAGCGGACGTTGCGGGAAGCACTGGACGTAGAGCCGTCCAACTCAGCACGCGCCCTGCTCCTGACCCTGCCTGCCGTCGGCGAATCACGCGCAAAGCCTCTCCCAACCGCCGTTCCCCGCCCCCCTGCTTCCATGGCTGCCACTCCCGCGTCGGAGCCGTCATTTCCCGCCCCGGAAAATCGGCTTCCTCCGGCTTTCACGCGCTTTTTCGGGCGTGAAGAGGAGATCGAGCGGCTGCAGCTCCTGCTGGAGACCGGGCAAGACAGCCGCCTCGTGACCGTGACCGGACCGGGTGGCTCCGGCAAAACCCGTGTCGCGGTCGAAACGGCGCGACAGAGCCTCTCGCGCTATCCCGGAGGCGTCTATTTTGTTCCCCTGGCGGACGTGCGGGATAGCGATCAACTCCTCCCTGCCCTCATTGAGGCTTTGCGCCTGCCACGCAAAGCAGAGTTGGAACCACTTTCGCAGATCGTACAGACTTTCCCCGTTGCCCCGATCCTGTTAATTCTGGACAATTTCGAGCAGATAGGTCAGGGTGGCGATGAGATCGTGCAAACGCTGCGGGAACGGCTGCCGCAGGTTCGGCTGTTGGTCACTTCTCGTCAGGGACTGGGGCTGGTCGGGGAGCAGGTCTTTCCGCTGGCCGCGCTGTCAACGCCGCTCCAGCCAGGAACGCCCGTGCGCCTGCTGGAATTTCCGAGTGTGCAGCTCTTTCTGGACCGCGCTCAGTCGGTGCGGCCCGATTTCCAGATCACCAGTCGCAATGCCGACGCCATCGCGGGTGTCTGTGAGCGGCTGGAGGGGATTCCGCTGGCGCTGGAGCTGGCCGCCGCCTGGGTCGGAACCCTCACTCCGACGCAGATGCTGTCGCGGCTCAATCGGCGCCTCGATCTGCTGATCAGCCGCCGCAACGATCTCTCCCCGCGTCAACGCACCCTGCGCGGAGCGATTGCCTGGAGCTACGATCTCCTGATTCCCGAACTGCGCCCCCTCTTCGCCCGTCTCTCCCTGTTCCGGGGTGGCTGGACGCTCGAAGCCGCCGAAGCCCTGTATGGGCAGCTGAACGCACCACAGGAGGCTCGGACTGCGCCCGCCCGCGCTCCTTCCGAAGGCGGCATCGGGCTGCTGCTGCAAGAAGCGCGTACCACTCTGGAAGCGCTGGAACAACTGCGCGAACGGTCGCTGGTTCTGAGTGAAGAGCAGCCGACGGGCGAAATGCGGTACCGGATGCTGGAAACCCTGCGCGAGTTCGCCACCGAGCAGTTGTCTCCGCAAGAGTACGCGGACGCCATGCGGGAACACACGCGCTGGTACGTGGCGCTGGCGCGGGAGGCGGATGACCGGCATAGCCGTCCGGAACAGATAGAGTGGATGGACAGACTGGAAGCGGAACACGATAATCTGCGTGCGACGCTGGATCGCTGCTTCGAGGAGAATGCGCTGTCGGGGCATCCTGACCATAGCTTCTATGTGGAGGAGTGCCTGCGGATGACAGCGCATCTGGAACAGTTCTGGCAGCAGCGCAGTTACTTCACGGAAGGCCGTCAACGGTCGCTTCAGGCGCTGTCCCATCCGCTCGCGCAGGGCTGGGTCAGAGCGGCCATCCTCAGCGGAATGGGTCTGCTCGCGCACCGTCAGGGCGACTACGCGGCGGCAGGCGCGGCGCACTCCGAGGCGCTGACAATCCGCCGTATCCTGGGAGACCCGAAGGAAATCGCCGCCTCCCTGCACAATCGGGCGATGGTCGCGGCGGTGACCAGAGACTATGCAGCGGCAGAACAGGAGTACCGCGAAGCTCTCTCTATCTTGCAGAAGCTGGGCAAGCGCGATATGGAGGCGATCACCCTCATCTGCCTGGGAAATGTTTTTCTCTATCAGAGGAGGCCAACGGAGGCTCTGCACTGGTTCGAGCAGGCCCTGACGCTGGACGAATTGCAGTCCAACAAAAGCCTGCTTCTCTCCGCACTGAACAGCATCGGTACGCTCCACTACGACCTGGAGGACCCGCAGAGCGCCTGCCGGTATTTCATGCAAAGCCTCCTGCTCTCTCAGGAGACAGGCAGTCTCCTCGATGCCGCTGTCGCGCTCTCCAATCTGGCGAACCTTGCTCAATTGTGGGGCGCCTCCGCACGGTGTGTCCGCTGCTATACGGTCTGCGAGACGCTGCGAGAACGGATTGGCTCACCCTGGAAAGCCTCGGCCCGTCAGATCGTAGACGAAGACCTGACGCAGGCACGAGCGGCCCTCGGCGAAGAGGCGTTCCAGCAAGCCCGCCTTGCCGGGCGCGAAATGACCCTCCCCCAGATCATCGAAGACCTGCACAACCTCTGCCCCGTGCATTGACCGCTCGCCTTACAAAGAGCGCATAGGGTTGACACCCCTCGTTACGCGCCTGCGGCAGCCTGTCTTACGGATTTTATGCCTGTGAAAAAAACAGGGAACAAAGCGTAGAGTGGCCACGTCTCTTAAATATCTCCAGCCTATACGCTGGAGCGGAACACAAATAGCAAAACTGAATATCGTTAACCGAACCGGGCAATGTTTGTCCGTTCGGTTCAGACCAGGAGCGTCTGCGACCGGCCATTCATGGGCCAGATCGTGGGCGTTTTTTTACATAGACCGTTTTTAGAACCGGACAGTGTGCAGTTCCCTATCGAACCGCACCATGAACTTCACAACTGAATAGAGTTCCATCGGGGAACCGATCCGCAAAAATGAAATAACGGCGTAACTCTATAGCTCCTATCGAAGTTCATAGGACAGGAAATCACGCGGCATCAATTTTTACCGCAGACCGCATATGGTCATCTGTATTGAGATCACGGGCGGAGTGTGAAATATTTCATAATCCGCCCGCAGCACGGAACCCTACTAATGTAGTGAACGTCGGAAATATCGTATCGTGCATGCAGACGGCCCAATCGCCGCGCTGTTATCTCTCGAAGGAGCAAGACCATTATGGGCGTACTCACCTGGATAATCGTGGGCGTAGTGGCAGGATTTCTGGCAAAGCTGGCAATGCCGGGTACACGGGATGAACCCTCCGGCTTTCTGGGAACTATGTTGCTCGGCGTCGTTGGCGCGGTGATCGGCGGCTGGATATGGAATCTGCTGCTGAACCGTCCGGGAGCAAATGGTCTTGATGTGGGCAGTGTGTTCGTCGCGTTCGTTGGCTCCGTCGTAGTTATCGGCGTCCTGAGACTCTTCGACCGACAGACAACAACCTACTAATCCCTTCACAAACTGCACGGGCCGTATAGAGGCCCATAACAAAATGAAAGTCGGTGCGAGTTCCTATCAACTCGCACCGACTTTTTATTGTCTGGTCTGACGAAATAGCAGAGTTAGATTTTCGCCATTTCCGCTTTGAGGTGGTCAATGGAGGCGATGTCGGTGGGACAGATCGCATTCAGATAGGCGAGATAGACCGTCACGTAGTCGGCGTAGTGGGCGAGATGGAAAAGGCGGGCCAGCAGAGAGTCACCCTCTGCCCAGACTTCGCGGATGACGGCGGCAGACCCGATGACCTGCTTGGTCACTTCGACCCGGTGGGCGATACGCGGCATCTCGTGGGCCTCTTTGTGGTCGCGCAGAAAGAGGACAGCCCAGTTGTGCGCCTGCCGGGCGGCCAGCGTCCAGGCCAGAATCTCATTGTGGTTCTGCTCCGGGAAGACGTTCGCGAAGGCGGCGAGTTTGGCGTTCTCGTTGAACTGCCCCTTCCAACGTATCGCAACCGCGCCCCGGTAGCCCTGCGAGCCGTAGATGACCGGAATTTTGTTGAACAGGTCGAGCGCCAGCATTTTGGCCGGATTTTTGAAGGTGGGAATGTCCGGGCCGAGGGTCGCGGCAAGCGCGTCCAGACGGGTGACGGTCTCCTCCAGATCAGGCGTCAGGTCACGGGTGAAGAGGCCGCGATGCGCGAGATAGCCGAGCATCGGAAAGAGCATATAGCCGGTCGCGGAGCGCGGCGGCTGTCCGCCCGGAACCAGCACGACGGTATCCCCCGCCTCCTCCGCCAGCCTGCGAATCGTGCCGCCACTCGTGACGACGGCGCACTGCGCTCCGGCCTTTTTCGCGGCGGTGTAAGCGGTCAGGGTCTCTTCGGTATTGCCAGAGTAGGAGCCGGCAATCACCAGGGTATTCGGCCCGACATAGGAGGGCAGCGTGTAGTCCCGGTTGACCTGCATGGGAACTGTGCCGCACTCCTCCATGAGACTGCGGGCGAAGTCTGCGCCAATCGCAGAGCCGCCCAGACCCGTGAAGACAACATTGCGGATTTCCGCCCGACCCGAGGGTTCCGGCGCGAAGCCGCGTCCGAGCGCAATGCCCTCCCGGCACTGCTGCGCGAACTTCAGCACGAGGTTCATCATGTCCAGCGGGTCGAGGCGGTGGCGCTGCTGCGGGTCATGCAGGTTATCGAGGACGGGGTGTTGCGTTTCAGACATTCATCTCTCCGGGGTTTAAGCAAGAAAGGTTAACAGGCAGACAGCAGACGAGCCGCTCTCCTCTGGACAGAGAGAGAGCGGCCCGACAGCGGGGTGATGGGCCTGTGGAGGCAGTGCGAACAGCGCCTTGCACAGAGCCCATGGAGCGTTCAGTCCACCACGAACGGAAGCAGGGCGATGTGCCTTGCCCGTTTGATGGCTTCGGTCACCATGCGCTGATGTCGGGCGCAGGTGCCGGTCGTGCGTCGCGGAACGATCTTACCGCGCTCGGAAATGAGCTTGGTGCGATAACGTCCCAGAATCATCTGCTTATAGTCCACCGCAGTGGCCTTTTCGACGCAGAACATACAGACTTTGCGTCGCGGCTTGCGGAACTTATTCGGCTTGCTGCTTGGTCGCCGGGCTACGGTCGCCATAGATACATTCCTTTTCGTCAGAGGCGGGGGCGGGGTTACCGTCATTCATCTGCGAAGGGATCGGATTCGTCTGCATCGTCTTCGACGGGTGCGGGCGCAGGCCGTTTGGAGGCGCCGGTCGTCGGAGCGGTAGGTCGGGCCGCCGGAGCGGCGGCAACCGTAGCAGCCGCTCGCGGCGCGGGTTCGCTGATCGGTTCTTCTTGCGGCGCGTCCTCATCTCCCTGCGGGCGTGGCCCGACCGGGTCGAGGTTTTCGACAACAATGTCTACCGCAGACCGCTTCTGCCCGGTTGCCTGGTCTACCCAGGAACGCATTTGCAGGCGGCCATCCACGGAGACGAGACGGCCTTTTTTGAGGTAGTTCTGTGCGAACTCCGCCGTCCGTCGCCATGCGGTCAAATTGAAGAAATCCACCTCGTTGTTGCCCGCTTCGTCTTTGGTGAAGCGGTCCACCGCAATGCCCATCGTCGCCATCGGGACGCCTGCGGGGGTATACTTCAGCTCGGGGTCGCGGGTAAGCCGACCGACCAGAACGACACGATTGAGAGACATTTCCGATTCTCCTTCCCTGATGCCTGCGTTCTGTGCAGACAACGGTTCTCTTATGGTTGTTGATGAATGACGACGCAGTTTCTGCGCCGCCCGATAAGTGCTACTACCGTGAGGACAAAGAAAGCGGAACTCTTTTTTTGCCCGGGTTGAGAAATGTTACTCTTCGTCTCCGTCCTGGCGGACGATCAGATGTCGGATAATTTCGTCGTTGATTTTGAAGATACGATCCAGTTCTTTCGGCACGGTCGAATCGCCGGTGAACTGCATCAGGATATACATCCCATCGCGTTTCTTGTCAATCTCATAAGCGAACGCACGGCGGCCCTTCTCCCATTTGCTGGCATCGGAAACCTCGCCGCCCATGTCGGCAACAACCTTTTTGTACTTCTCCGTGACCGTTTCGAGATCCTCATCCTGAATCTCGGCGTCCACGATGTACATCGCCTCGTAGTGGCGCATAGTCTCTCACCTCCCCTCGGTCAGAAATACGTCGGTGCAGCGCGTTGGCTGCGACACGACGCTTCGGCTCCGGTTCCCCCGGAGCGGGAAGGACACGACGCAACGCGCCGAAGCGCGTCTTGCCCGAACATGAAACCCACCCATGTTCGCGAAGTGCCAATTTGTCAGGCTTACAGTATACCCCGAATCACCCTTAACAATCAAGGTCCGACGCGTTCAGCAGAGGGCCTGTTCGGTCTGCGGATCGAAGAGGTGGGATTTCGCCATGTCGAGGATGACGGAAATCTGGTCGCCGATTTTTGCCTCGGAGGAGCTGTCAATCATGGCGATCAGGGACAGGTCGCCCGTCTTCAGGTACATTTCGACATCGCTGCCGAGCGGTTCGATGACATCCACCTCCACCGGAATGGTATTGCCGGGGGTCGAGGCGACCAGACCAGGCAGACGGCTGTCGTAGATGTCTTCGGGGCGAATCCCGAAGGTAAGGGTCTTGCCCACGTAGTCGCTCACTTTTTCGGCATGGACAGGCGGCAGGGTCACGCGGAAACTGTCCGCATCCACGATCAGATCGCTGCCTTCGCGTTTCAGCGTGACTGGCATGAAGTTCATGGCGGGCGAGCCAATGAACCCGGCCACAAAGAGGTTGTTGGGGTGATTGTAGAGGGTGAGGGGTTTGTCGCACTGCTGGATGATGCCGTTGCTCATCACGGCGATGCGGTCGCCCATCGTCATCGCTTCGACCTGATCGTGCGTGACATAGACGGTGGTAATCCGCAGGCGGCGGTGCAGTTTGATGAGTTCGGCGCGAGTCTGGACTCGCAGTTTGGCGTCGAGGTTCGAGAGCGGTTCGTCCATGAGGAAGACCTTCGGCTCGCGCACGATGGCGCGTCCGAGGGCGACGCGCTGCCGCTGCCCGCCGGAAAGCTCTTTGGGCTTGCGCTGCAACAGCGGTTTCAGACCGAGCATATCCGCCGCCTCGTTGACCCGGCGCGAAATCTCCTGTTCGGTGAACGTGCGCTTCGCATTGAACGGCCACATGCTGCCCGTCTCGGTGCGCTTGAGGCGCAGCCCGAAACACATATTGTCGAAAACGCTCATGTGGGGATAGAGCGCGTAGTTCTGAAAGACCATCGCAATATCCCGGTCTTTCGGCGAGACATCGTTGACAATCCGATCCCCGATGCGGATTTCGCCGCTGGTAGACTCTTCCAGTCCTGCGATCATCCGCAGGGCCGTCGTTTTGCCACACCCGGATGGCCCGACCAGCACCATGAACTCCTGATCGCGAATCTCCAGATTGATGCTGTTGACGGCGGTCACTTTATCGAACGACTTCGTCAAATCCTTCAGAACGACACCGGCCATAAGATGAATTCTCTCCTGTTTGCCCCTTCTCATTCAACCCTGAACTGAACGGAGGGAGACAGCGCATTACGGGCAATTTCACAGGCATTATAACGCTCCCCGCCCGGCTTGTCAAGACGGCTTCGACTCGTCCTGTACGCATCGGTTGTCTGCCGGGGAAACGTTGTGCTATAATGGCACCTGATCGCCATTCCCCACTGGCGTCGTTCCTGCCATTCCCTCTGGCGACCACAGGTCGAATCGGGAGGCTGTCCCTGACGGCTGGAGTGCTGCGAATATGCCTTCGTTACCGGTGAATTCCATCCACCCGTCCGCTCCCTACACCTTGCTGCTGGAGGTCATTCCCCTTGTCGCGCAGGCTCCCACCGTCGGCGATGCGCTGGCCTGTCTGTTGCCACTGCTGGAGCAGACCTGCGGGGCGCGGGCGCTTGCCCTGGAAATCGCCTCCGGCACCGTCAAAAAACTCCTTCCCTACGGCGATACGGCCGCCCTTATGGCACACGACAGCCCGGACAGGTGCGAATTCATCTGCCCTCTGCTCCATCCGCAGATTCCGAGCGGGAAGATGCGCTATGTCTTCACCCCGCAGACGACCGCAACGCAGGAGCTGCTAGAAGCCATCACTACCCAGATAGGTCAGCGTCTGAGCCAGGATATTCTGACCGAGCGCATCGCGCAGGCCGATGACCAGGCGCACGAGAGAATCGGCGAAGTGGCCGCGATTTACGAAATCGGGCAGGCGCTGGATAAGATCGAGCGGGGTCCCCTCCTGCAAATACTGACAGACCGTGCCGCGCAGTTGCTTCATTCCGAGACCGGCACCCTCTGGCTGCGCGAAGAAGAGAGCGGACGCCTGCCGGTCGTGGCACGCTATGGCCGCGAGCCGGACGAAGCGGGACAGCAGCAGATCGCCGAGCGCGTCGCCGCCACAGAGCAGCCACTACTGCTCGTCGGCGGCAGGCTGTCGGGGCGCGGAGAGACAACTGAGGCCGAACAGGAGATCGGTTCCGCGCTCTTCGTGCCGATGAAAAGCCAGGAGGGCAAAATCCAGGGTGTGCTATCAATCCGCCGCAGTCATCCGACCCCGGATTTCACGGACAGCGACCAGAAACTGTTCACCGTCTTCGCGACGCAGGCTGCGCTGACGCTGACCAACAAACGGCTCTACGACGATCTGAACCGCCGCGCCAACGAGCTGTTCAAAATCTCCACGCTCTCCCGAACCCTCATCTCCATCAATCTGGACGAACTGCTGGAGCGCGTAGCGGACGACATCTGCGATACAGTCGGGTTTGAACGTTGCTGTGTCTATCTGCGTGAGCCGACAGGGACGACTATGCTGGCGCGTGTCTGGCGCGGCTACAACGACGCCATTGGCCGCAACCCTATCCGCGACCGGGACACCGCCATCGGCGCGGTCGCACGGGCGAAGACCCTGACGCATTTCGACGCGCATCGGGAACGCCCAGCCGAACCCGGTGCGGAACGCGAATATCTCCAGATGCTCGGTTTCGCACGTTCGCTCGGAACGGATGCGTTTGTCGCGGCGCCTATCTTAACCAGTAAGAACGACTGCGTGGGGGTAGTCATCGCCGACAGCAAGAGCCGTCCTGGCCCGTTCTCTCCCGAACAGACACGCCTGCTTTCGGCGTTTGTCAGTCAGGCGGGCCTCGCCATCGAGAACGCCCGCCTGCACGAGAAGACACAGCGGCTGACGGACTACACGGACAACGTTCTCCAGTCCATTGGAGACGGTATCCTTTCGACCGATGCTCGCGGCCATATCGCCCGCTGGAATCGCGCTGCCGCCGCCATTCTCGAACAGCCCAGCGCCTTTTTCCGCAATACCACCCTGACCGAAGTCATCCAGCAGATGAGCATCACCGCCCTGGAACGCGAACACCTGCTGGAGATGATCGCACGACTGCCGGAGACCGACGAGCGTGTTCTCCTTCATGAGCTGACCCTCTGTCCCCGCAACGGTTCGCCGCGCAGCCTCATCCTGAAACTGTTTCGACTGAGCGAACACGGGCGCGAGCGGTCGGGCGTCGTCGTCATGCTGGAAGATGTAACGCAGCAGGTGCGAATGCAGGCGGAGATGGAGCGAATGCGTCGCCTCGCCGACATCGGGCAGTTGGCGGCGAAGATGGCGCACGAGGTGCGGAATGCGCTCTCCCCTATCAAGGGCGCAGCCCAGATCATTCGTCTCGAAATGGAATCGCAGAGCGCGGCGACGGAGTGGCCCGACATCATCATTGCCGAGGTGGACGGATTGAGCCGGCTGACGAGCGCGATGCTCGATTTCGCCCGTCCCACGCCCCTTGATCCGCGCTCGCTGACCATTTCGGATTTTCTGGTGACGGCGGTTCAGGCGCTCTCCGCGTTTCTGGAGGAGCATCGCGTTGACGTTGCCTGGCAGCTTACGCCCGGACTGCCGCAGGTGCAGGCCGACCCGGTGCTGCTGGGACAGGTCATCCGCAATATTGTCATGAACGCCGCACAGTCCATGCCGGAGGGCGGCACACTTACCCTCCAGACGGACTACAGCCCGGAGACGGAGATGCTGGGACTGCATTTCCGCGACACCGGCGTGGGCATCGGGGCCGAGGAACGGGAACGCATCTTCCGCCCCTTCGTCACCACCAAGCCCAAAGGCACCGGACTCGGTCTGCCTATCGTCCAGAAGATCGTTGCGGGGCATGGCGGCCGCGTCGAACTGGAGAGTACACGTGGCGAAGGCACCTGTTTCCATGTCTACCTGCCGCTGCGCCCTCCGCACGATTTCGTCGAGATGGGCAGCGGCGACAGTCCGATCATCAGTGCAACCCTGGCTGGCCCCTTCCCAGACAGTTAATCCGTGACAGCCGCTTGCCCAACCGCCAGCGAGGAGTTTTATGAGTCAGCCGACGAAAGTACAAACGATTCTGGTCGCCGACGACGAACCCAACATTCGGCGCGTCTTCGAGGCGATCTTCACCAAAGAGGGTTACACTGTCCTCACGGCGGAGAACGGCAAACGCGCCCTTGACCTCGCCGCGACGAACCATGTGGATATTCTGGTCACCGACCTCATCATGCCCGATATCAACGGTGTGGAGCTGCTGCAAAAGGTCAAGCAGATTCATCCCGAGTGCGCGGCTATCGTCGTCACCGCCTACGGAACCATCAAGTCGGCGGTCGAGGCGATGCGTTACGGGGCATTCACTTATCTCTCCAAGCCGTTCGATATGGATGAGGTCAAGGCCGTCCTGAAGAAAGCCCTGGAGCAGCGTAACGCAGGGGCCGAGCTACCGCCAAAGCGTTCCGGAAGCGCCAAATCTCCCGCGCCCGGTATTCTGGACTGTGTGAGCGAGAAGATGCGGGAGGTCTACAACATTGTAGAGCGGGTCGCGGATACACGGGCGACCGTCCTGATTCGCGGGGAGAGCGGGACCGGCAAAGAGCTGATCGCCCGCGCCCTCCATACCCAGAGTAACCGCGCCAACAAGCCCTTTGTGCCTGTCTCCTGTGCGGCTCTGCCGGAAACACTGCTGGAGAGCGAACTGTTCGGGCATGAGAAAAACGCCTTCACCGGAGCCGTCGCCGCCAAACCGGGCCGCTTCGAACTGTCAAATCAAGGCACACTCTTCCTCGACGAGATTGGAGACATCCCCACCACCATTCAGATCAAACTGCTGCGTGTTTTGCAGGAGTGGGAGTTTGAACGCATCGGCGGCACCAAAAGCCTGAAAGTGGATGTGCGCCTGATCGCGGCCACGAACAAGAATCTGGAAAAGGCCGTCGCCGAGGAGAAGTTCCGCTCCGACCTCTACTACCGCCTCAATATCGTCACCATCACCCTCCCCCCTCTGCGCGAACGCCCCGACGACATCGCTACCCTCGCCGAGCATTTTCTGTCCAAGTTCAACCGTCAGAACAGCCGCAAACTTGCCACACTGAGTCCAGAGGCGCTGCATCTGCTCAAAGGCTACGCATGGCCCGGTAACGTGCGTGAACTGGAAAACGCCATGGAGCGGGCCGTCGTGCTGGCCGACCGGGAGGCGAAAATTCTCACCCCTGACCTCCTGCCTCAGACGATTCTGAACCCGATTCCTTCGTATCTTCCCGGTTCTTCCGGCTAAAATCCCCGTGCGCTGCGGTTCGCAGGCATTTGGCACAAAATATGCAGGAGAGCAGTCAAGTCAACTCTCTCCTGTACTGCCGTCTGACACAGTGTCGTGCGCGGCTTAAGGTTATGCCAATGCATGACTCTTCGGCTCCTTCCGTCCTTGTCGCCGATGCCGAACCATACATCTGTCGCGTTTTTGAAGCGAAACTTACCAAAGAAGGTCGGTTTCGCGTCCACTGCGCCACGAGCGGCCTAGAAGCGTATCGCCTCGCCCTGCAGCAGACGTTCGATGTCCTGCTGTGGGACCTGCGACTGCGCGATTCCGATATGCTCCTGCCTCTGCTGTGTGCGCTCTGCCCTGCCGCGACGATTGTCGCGATGTCCACCGACGATCAGCCCGTTGTCAGCGCATCGTTGGCGCGTCTGGATATCGTCAAAGTACTGGTCAAACCCTTCGGTCTGGACACGCTGGAGGTGACGCTGCGAAATTTGCTCGACGTTCGCTTACCGCCCCGACCTCTCTATTTCCGCATCGGCAGCATCGGTCAGAGCCTGACGCTCTCCTCTCCCGGAGGCGAATGCATCACGCGCATTCTGGAGGCGCAGCAGGACGCTTTCACCGTTGTCGGAGCGCCGCGAGCCGCCGTCCCCGCCGATTTCAGCGTCGGTATGTCTGTGCGGGTCGCCTTCACGGGGCTGGATGCGCTCTACGTCTTCGATTCCTGTCTGCTCGCGTCTGTCGAGCAGCCTGTTCCCGGCTGGCGTCTCGCCATGCCGAAGATGGTAAAGAGGATGCAGCGGCGGGAGCAGCCACGGATACCTTACCACAAGCCCCTCTCGCTCCAGCGCAGCGACGATCTTGCCGCAACCCCACTGGAAGGCGTCACCACTAACCTCAGTCTCAGCGGTCTTGCCCTGATCTCTACGGAATTCCTGCCGCCCGGAACCCCGCTCCATTTCACGCTTGACCACACCCTCCCCGGCAGCGGCTGCGTCGTCTGGTGCCAGAAAGAGGCGGCCAATAATGCACCGCAGTACCGAACTGGCTTGCGTTTTGACGCGGAGGCTGGCCCGGATGCCGCCATCCTCGATAGCCTGCTCGCAAAAAAGGAGAGGTTATGGTAGAATAAGGTCTGTTCCGCCGCCGAACCTCCCCCTGCTCGGTGTCACGCCCCACGAACGCTGACGTTTTCGGCTAGAGAGCGTACATAAAAAGAGAATAACGCGCTCCCCACACTCTTCAGGAGGAGGATATCCCCATAGCACCAGTCTCAATCGTCCCGTGCATCTCGGCACAGCATCCTTTTTTGCACCGTGTCTCCGCTGTGCTGGCAGGACTGTCCCTGTTCGGCATCGCGGCTCTCGCAGGCTGCGGCGGCGGTCAGGGTCCCACCGGTGGCCCCGGTATAATCCCGCCCAACGGCAGCGTCAGTGAGATCAGCGGTACGGTCACCGATGTCAACAACGCCCCGATTCTCGGCGCGGCTATTCGGTTCGGTTCGCAGGCAGCCGCTTCCACGCAGTACGGCTCCTACATCATCCCGAACGTGACGGTTCCTGCCGGTCAGACCTCCCTCGTCAGCGTCGTCACGGCGACGGCGACCATCAAAGGGCAGGCATGGAGCGGGCAGAATCAGGTGGAGGTGCTTTCCAGCAACGCGATTACCTCCAACGTGCAGATCGTCCTCTCTCCGACCAACACGCAAGGCTCCATTATCGGCGTCGTCCTGGATTCCGGCGGCAATCGGGTTCCGGGAGCGAGAGTCTTCGCCAGCCTCGGCCCGGTCACTTCGTCGGGGTCGCCTGCTTCGGAGTTCTTCACCAACCTGGCGTCGTTCAATACCACCACGCGCTCGGATGGCGGCTTTACCATTCCCAGCCTTCCGCCCGCCACCAACTACTCGGTCACCGCCTCTCTCGCCGGACGCATCAATCAGACCCTCAGCAACGTGACGGTTCTCTCTTCCAGTTCCACGCAGATCACCCTGCAACTGTCCAATGCGAGCGGCTCCTCGTCCGTCCCGACGCCCGCCGGACTTTTCGCGACGACCATTACCGCGCCGCTCTCTCCCACCCGCGCCGCCGGAGACTCCAGCGGCTTCCTGAATGTGATCCGCCAGATTGTGCTGAAAAAGCGCGGCCTGCTCGCCCACCACGTCGCGCCCGGTCAGAAGATCGCCCTGCATCGCAGTCTGACCCGCGATACGCCCTCCGGCAGTCTGATAGAGACCGATCTCTTCTGGGACTATGTGCAGTTGGATAACCTGTATGGCTACGACGTGGTGCGGGCGACCAGCATCAGTCCCGCCAACTTCACCTCCATCGCGACGGTGCGGGACCCGCAGGCGGACCGCTTCGCCGACAACGATCCGCTGCTGACCCCGGATCACTTCTACTACTACAGCATCGCTCGCCTGGACACCATCAACTTCCCGACCGGCAGCGGCGGTGAGAGTGCGCCCATTCAGCCTCCGGTCACCGTCGAGCCGCTTGGCCCGCTGTCTCTGGTCTCCCCGTCGAGCGTCAGCGTCTCCGCCGCCCCGCCTGCCTTCCGCTGGAATGGGGTCAACCGGGCCAACCTGTACAAAGTGCTGGTCTACGATCAGTTCCCCACCCTGCAGAACGACACCGATCCCAACGGCGTCGCGCCCCTGTGGAGCGCGGACTTCTCCACGACCTCGGCGGTCTACGCCGGGCCTGCGCTGATCTCCGGCCACACCTACTACTGGGCCGTTTTGGGACAGGACGATGTGGCTTCGGCTTTCACCATCAGCCCGCTCCAGACGTTCGTCGCGCCCTAAGGGGAACGCCCTTCCCCGCAGGCGCGTATCTCGTAACAGGTCTTCTGCCGTCGTCCCCTCACCCAGACGGCAGAAGACATTCGCAACATCCAACCCCCGTCATGCTACAGGGCCAGACCGCCCTGCATCGCTATCTCCTGGAGGGACTCCCGCTTGAAATCTGTGGACACTCGCCCTGCAATTCGCCTGGCCGCGCTGCTCAGTCTCGCGCTGCTTGGGTCGTGGTTTGCGCCCCCGCTGCGGGCGCAAACTTACCACAATCTTACCAATCAGAAGTTTCGCACGGTCGCCAACGGCCCGCAGTCTGCGCTCATCGTGGATGTTGCGGACCCGAACAATGCCGCCGCCGTGCGTCAGGCAGCCCTGAAGCAGTATCAGGCTGTTCTGGCCGCGCAGAGTCCGGCCATCAAACAGCAGATCGCCGCCCTGCGCCGACAGCATCTTATCCGCCCCGGCCAGCAGTTCGACTTCACGCAGGCCGCCATTGTTCGGCATAACGGCCGGCTCGCACTGCCCCCGGTGCGCCACACCCGCGCCGGTGGCCCGCCTGCGGCCAACGACATCACGTTCAACTTTCCGGTCAGCGGCGACGGCGCCTGGACAGTCGCGAAGGCGAGCGCCCTCAACAATCTGGCAAACAACGTTCTCAAGCCGGAACTGAAAGCCCTGCTCGGCCCGCCGCTCTGGCGCAACGCCGACGGCAGCAACGCGACGGTCACGGTGCTGAACTCCGACCCGCGCCTGGGCAAAGGCGATGAGGTCATCGGCGCTCTGGTCGTGGTGAACGGCTTCAATGTGGAGATTCTGTTCCCCTCCTTCTCCGACTCACAGACCGAATTCCTCGCGATGGCACAGTCTATGGCGCAGGCGTTTCATGGCCCCTTCCGGATCGGCTACGACGCCTGGGAGCAGGGCATGGCCCGCGCCGCCACCGTCGTCGCCGCGAAGGACCTCGTGAATGCCCCCGACGGCACTCCGCTCGACCCGGCCAATGGCTTCTACTATACGCCCTACTACGATCTGCTCAATCAGCCGCCGCTTGGCAACAACACGTTCACCCCACCGACCCAAAGCAATCAGGCGTTCAGCCCGACTACGCTCTCCGGGATGCTGATTCCTCGCCTCCAGATGTCTTCGACGGCCTGGCTGAAATGCTACATTGAGAACCATAACTTCTTCAGTCAGTTTAACGCCGCCTACTTCGATGCCGACTCCGCGAATGTCTCGACAGCCAACGACATCAACGCCCTGCGTACCATCGTGCGTAGCGTTCTCCCTGTGGTCGAGGCGCAGCCCTTCGATCAGTGGTATGAGCAGCAGTTCGTGCTGGATACCAGCGTGACGCCCGGCCCGAAACTCTACGTGGATGTGCAGCCGACCTTCCCCTCCAACACGCAGGGCGATGACAGCGGTGCAGCGGCCTTCCTCATCTACTACAACACCGCGCTGACCCCGTCCGGTCTCGGGGATGAGACCGACCTGAGCGGAACCGTGAACCCGATCTACTGGGATTTCAATTTCCAGAACCGTCTGTTCCTCGGTTTTGCCTCCGACGCTATTCCCGTCACCAGTGGCTTCGGCTCCGTCGCGCCCTTCTTCACCAATATCGGCGGCAACCCGAAAGACCAGATGCGGGTCGCGATGGACTTCCCGATCAACCGGGAGTATGCCCGCGTCTATTTCCCTGCCGGGCAGACCGGAACCAGCGCCTCCCCCAATGACTTCTCCGGCGTATTTGTCGGCGCGGATAGCGGCAGCCTGAGCATCCAGTTCGACAGCGGCGCGACGCTGACAGTCCCTGTGACTCAGGGAGAGTTCGGCGGACAGGGCGGCCCGACCAACGCTTTCAGCCGGGATATGTTCGCCTTCACCCCGACCGGCGGCTCGTCGCTCACCTATCAGCGCAACGTCCTGCACCGTCAGGGAGTCTCCGCGCCGATCTTCAAGTTCGTCGCGCCCGGCCCGACCGACACCCTCTCCCACGTCTTTCAGGCGGGACCGCAGATGATATCGCTGCCCATCAAGCCTCTGAGCGGCGATATGGCGAAAGCGCTGGGCGTGAGTCCCACAACCCTCCTGCTCGCACAGTATCGCCAGGACATTGCCGGGGCGGACAAGTATCAGCGCTATCCCTCCCTGCCGACCTATCAGCCCGGCTACGGCCTCTGGAGCAGCTTCAGCGGCAACCAGAGCGTGACGGTCTCCGGTCAGCGCACGGATGTCGAGAAAGACATCTCCGTGCCACTGCTGTTCGGCTGGAACCAGATCGCAACGCCCTACAATACCAACCTGAACGCCGCTTCCCAGGACCTCTCGGTCTCCTATCTGGGCGGGGATGCGGTTACGCTCACCGAAGCCGTCACGAACGGCTGGGTCGCGGCGGGAGTCGTCGGTTTCTCCCCGGTGAGCGGCTATGTGGACATTCTGACCTCATCCGACCTGACCGTCCCGAAGAACACGCTGGAACCCTGGAAAGCCTACTGGATTCGGGTGGCGGTGACGGAGGGCGTGACGCTCATCTACAGCAACCCGAACAATTGCTCCGCCCATGCGCTCAGCCTGTCGCGAGCCAGCAGTTCCGCTGCGGCGAAAGACGGCTGGCGTGTACCGCTCCTGCTGCGGGACGGCGACGGCAACCTGTCCGGCGCGATCTTCGGACAGTCCGCCAAAGGCGCGGAGACCTTCGTGCCTGCGCTCGACGTTGCCAGCCCGCCGCCTTTCAGCCGTGCGGCGACTCTGGGAGTGCGCTTCCCGCATACGGCATGGGACACCGGCAGCGGCACAGGCGGCGATTTCCTTTCCGACGTGCGGCATCTCGGGACGCACTCCGAATGGGATGTCGTCGTGAGTGTTCCGCAGACGCAGCAGACCTACACGCTCACCTGGAGCGATACGGCCCGTGTGCCGAAGGGAACGCGCCTGACCCTCGTTGACAAGACAAGCGGCTCGCGTATCCAGATGAACAGCGCGGCGAGTTACGCCTTCACGCCCGCGCAGAACGAGACCTCGCGCCGCTTCCAGATCGTCGCGGAGCCGCGCTCGGCGAGTCATCTCTTCCTGCGGAATGTGTCGGTGGATCGGCCGGTCTCTATTCCCGGTCGCGCCGCGACCAACGCCGTCATTCACTATGAGTTGTCGGCGGACGCGCAGACGACGGTGGAGATTCGGCTGGGCGGCAGCATTGTGCGCCATCTGGCCGCTTCGGGCCGCGCCGCGCAGGCGGGCGTGAACCAACTGGTGTGGGACTTGAAAGACGATCAGGGACGTGGTCTGCCGGGCGGGGCCTATACGCTGGAAGTGACGGCGAAGACCGCCGAGGGCGAACGCACCCGCTCGATTCTGCCGGTCATTATCACACGCTAAAGAAGGAGTTTCTCATGCGATACAACGCATTTCATAAACTGTGGGTGACGCTGGGAGTTTTCTGCGCTCTGGCGGTGGCCCTGACCGGCTGCGGGGGCGGAGGGGGTGGCGGGGGCGGAGGAGGAGGTTCCACGCCCACGACCGTCACCGGCACCGTCCTGAGCGTGGAGTCGGGACTGCCTTCGGCAACCGGCGCGACGGTCACGATTGGCGGCAAAACGACCACGACCGATACCGAGGGCAAGTTCACTCTGACGAACGTCCCTTCTAACGCCACGTCCGGCTCCGTCACGGCGACCGGCGAGCAGGCGCTGACGCTCGCGCTCTCCCTCTCCGCAAGTACGATCAACAATCTGGGGACGATCTATCTCTCCAATGTGGGCTATACGGCGACCGTCACCGGGCGGGTCGTCGCGACGGTCAGCGGCGCAACGCAGCCTGTCGGCGGCGCGAAAGTGACCATCGCCAACGCAACCGCCACGACCGGAACGGACGGCAAGTTCACCCTGACGAACCTGCCGGTCGGCCTCGGCGCGACGGCGGGCTTCCTCGGCAAGGTGACAGCGGCGGGTTTCGAGGACAAACCCATCACCGCCGACACCATCCGCTTCGCGCTTGTCGCAGGGGCGAACGACATCGGCGACCTGCTCATCGCGCAGCCGACCGGCTCCGTGCCTGCCGCGCCCTTCACCATTAAAGGCGTTGTGATGGCGCATGGCGCTCCGGCGGCGGGCATCTCGGTCAGCATCTCGACCGGCGGCACCGGGCTTGGCAACACGATCACGGACAGCACGGGAACCTACTCGTTCTGGGTCGTGCCGGGAACGTACACCCTGGCGGCGATTTCCGGCGCTACGCCCCCGACCGTCAATGTCACGCTCTCCCGTCTCGACGTTCCCGTCACCGCCCCCACCCTCAACCTGCCCTAGCCCGGCCTACGTCCGGATTCAACATCTTGCCCTCTCTCCCGACCCCGGGAGAGAGGGCAAAGTCATTTTCATTTTTCCTTGATTCGCGGCAATTGGCCGTACATTATGGTATAGCATATCTACGTAAGTGGGGAAGTTGAGATAGACATCCGCTATACCCCATAGACGCGCAGAGCTTGCGAGGGAATGCCTTGTTAGCGCGAACCAGGCGCGGGAATGCCAATCAGGCTGACTGCTTGAATTACCTTCGGCATGAATTCCGGATCACACCAGGCCAGTCAGGGAGTGTCTCTTGAAAGTACCCGTACTGAGAGTGCATCTTGCCTTTACGGATACAAGACTACGCGGCAAAGCCGAGACGCTTTTCCGCTCCCTGGGCTTCGACGTCGTCGTGACCGATACGACCCAATCACTATCGGATATTGATCTCACCGACGCGATGCTTGTCATCGAGACGGGTGATGATGCGGCCCTGCTCACACGGCTAATCTACGAACTCTATTTGAAAAATGATCATGCAGGTACGCTGCCGATTATCGGTATTGTCAGCACGACCGCATTGAAGATCAGCCCGTCCCTGTGTTTCTGGACGACGAACGGTCACGCTGCGGTGCTTGCTGTTTTAACGAATGATTCTTCCCTGGAAAGCAACTTATACTCATTCGGACGGAGAATCAAGACGACAAGCGAGGAAGAACCTCGAACTACGAGCCATCAATGACACACACGATTTCCGCGATAGACAGACTGCTGACTTATGCCGAGCCAGCGCTTACCAGAAGCGCTCCACACCTACCATCGTCGTTATGGCAGAGGTCTTTTGCCCTGCTTGCTGAACTGATCACCTTGCTGAATGAGCGCAATGGCTTCTTTGCTTTTGAAAAAGCGCTTCACATCTTTCCTGCAACTGCATCCACAGGAACCCAGCCAGGATATGATCTGATCGAGTGGAACAGTGAACGATTGTGGAAGAAGGAATTTCCTGAAGAAGTGCAGCGCCTGCTCTGTTTCGCAGAGGATGCTTTTGGCTGTCAGTGGGCCTTACGAGAAGACCATATCTGTAAATTCGATCCCGAAACAGGAGAGGCAACACGGTTTGCAGACAACTTCGAGGATTGGGCCAGACAGATTGTGGAGAATGCCAGAATCGAGACTGGTTGGCCCCTCTCTCAGCAATGGAGACGTACTCACGGAGAACTGCCCGCAAAAAGTCGGATGAATCCGAAGAGGCTCTTTATCCTGGGAGGAAGCTTCGCGTTGGAGAATCTCTTTGCTATAGATGCGGCGGAAGGAATGCGATTTCGCGGGGAGATTGCCCGTCAAATCCGAGACTTGCCGAACGGCACGAAAATCAAGATCGTCCTGGAATAGATTGCGGGGAATCAGCCATTCCATGCTCGAGCGGTTAGGGAGCAGAGAGGGTGAGGGTTGTATCCACTTTGCGGGCGACAGTGTGCTGGACTTTGCCGTCTGGCCAGCGGACGGTGAGTTCGACGGGGCCGGAGGAGGAGCCGAGGCCGAAATGGGCGACAGGGTCGGAGGCGGAGAGGACGCTGCCACTGGTGCGGATTTCGCGCAGGAGGGAGAGACTGCCTGCCTTCGCCGTCACCTGAGCGCCGAGACCGAAACGATTTCCTCCACGTCCGCTCAGGCGCACGTCCAGCCAGTGGTTCTGCGTGGGGGTGATGTTGTGCAACAGCAACGCTTTGCCTTCGAGATTGCATACCAGCGCATCTACGCGCCCATCATGGTCGTAGTCGGCGAAGGCGAGGCCGCGCCCGACGGCCCGCAGGCTGGCAATGCCGGAGACGGCGGAGCCATCGGAGAAGACGCCGTGTTCGTTGTGGAAGACCTGAACCGGCTGGGCATAGGACTGCGCCGAGTCGAAATCGTGGACATTGTCGCGCACATGGCCGTTCGCGAGCATCAGGTCGAGCCAGCCGTCGTTGTCCAGGTCCGCAAAACCGACACCGAACTTGACATAGGGCGTCGTCGGCGGCCCCAGTTTGGACGGACCGCTCGTGACCGTGAAAAGACCGTTGCCGTCGTTGTGGTAGAGGCTGATCGGCTGCGCGAAATAGGTCGTGACCACGAGGCTGAGGCGGCCTTCGTTGGTGTAGTCGCCGGAGTCAACGCCCATCCCGCCCTGGAGATGCCCCTGCCCGTCTGTCGCCGTGCCGTTGTCCGCGCCTACGTTCTTCCAGCCCCGGCCCTGCCGCGTCCACATATCGCCCGGCATCATATCGTTCGCTTCGTAGAGATCAGGACGGCCCGTGCCGAGCAGGTTTGAGGCCAATACTCCCCAGGTCTTGCCCGTGTCTTTCCACGCCGTCGCCTGAAACTTGCCGCCGCCCATATTGCGGAACAGTTTGCCGGACAGGGCGTTATAGACTTCCGGGCCACACGCCGAGCGGGTGCGCCCTACTTCGCAGATCTGATTCGATTTCGCATCGAAATGCACATACTGCGAGACGAACAGATCGAGCCGCCCGGAGCCGGTGAAGTCGGCGAAGGCTGCGCTCATACTCCACTCCAACCCACCAATGCCGCTCTGCTTTGTCACGTCCTGAAACTTGCCGCTGCCGAGGTTTCGATAGAGGGCGAAACAGCCGGACCCGGTCAGGAAGATGTCGGGTCTGCCGTCTCCGTCCGCATCCCCCACCGTGCAGCCCATCCAGTAGCGATCCGTCGCCAGCCCGCTCTGCGCCGTCACGTCCCGAAAGGAGCCATTGCGTTCGTTGTGATACAGCGCGAGACGATGCGGCCCCACCAGCAGGATGTCCGGCCAGCCGTCGAGGTCATAGTCCAGATACGCACAGCCGCCGCCGGAAGTCTCCAGAATTGTCAGCGGAGACCGCCCGTTATGCCCGAGCGTGAAATCAATCCCGGCCTTCTGCGCCACCTCCTCAAATCGAATCAGCGAAGTCGCTGCGGGGGGAGGCGTAGGCGTCATGGGAATGACTAAAGGTGCAGGAGGCTGCGTCGGCTTGCCGGTGCAGCCGGTCAGCAGGCCAAGCGAAAGCAGAACGCAGAACAGAGCCAGAAGTTTCATTGGGGAGAAGTCGTTCTCATGGAGGCAGGCGGCGCGAGGGTCTGGTACTGCTGCTGCAGCGTCGTGTTCTTCGGGTCCAGGGCGAGGCCCGCCTGCGTACTGCTCAGTGCGCCTGCCCTGTCTCCGAGCCGCATCTGTATCTCTGTCAGTTTCGCATAGAGGCTGGCTTCGTCCGGGTGGCTGCCGAGCGCGATACGTACCGCATCCATCTGCTGGTTCAGGTTCTGACGGTAGCGAAAAATCTGCATCATCTGATCGGCCTCGTGGCTGCGGTTGAGGCGGCGATAGACCTGCCCGAGCGAAAAATAGATTTCGTCCTGCTGGGGCGCTGCCTGCTGCGCCTTCTCCAGATAGCGGGCGGCAGGCTCCCAGTGCTGCCGAAGCCGCTCCAGTTCCCCGCGCTGATAGGGCAGCAGGGGGTAGTCGGGATTGAGCTGTTCCAGCCTTCCGATGGTTCCTTCCGCCATTTCCAGGTCGGCCTCGCTGCGATGCTGCGCGAGCAGGAGGTTGATGAGGGTCGCCGTGATACGTATATTGCGCGGAGCAAGCTGCGCGGCGCGGCGCGTCTCCTCGATGCCCGCCGCCACATTCCCGACCGCCACGTCCACGCTGCCCTTCAGCGCCAGATAGTGCGGCTCCTCTGGCTGGAGTTTCAGCGCCGCGTCAATCGCGCTCTGCGCCTTCGCCGACTGCTGCATCTGAAGGTAACAGACAGCGAGTTGATACCAGGCATCGTCCGCGCTGTTGTCAAAACCGACGACGGCTTCGTATTCGGTGGAGGCGTGGAGATAAGAGCCTTTCTTCATGTAGAGCTTGCCGAGGGCGCTGCGACCGGGGATATAGTTCGGAAAGCGGGCTGCGACGGATTTCAGCAGTTGGAACGCCTCCGGGTAACGGCCTTTCGCCATGAGCAGTTCGCCCAGGCCCGTCGCGACTTCCGGGTCGTTCGGGTTGAGGGCAATCGCATTCCGCAGGGCAGGCTCGCCCATCCCCGCATCGCCCTCCCGCGCCAGTCGCAGGGCGAGCAGCCGCGCCGCGAGCGCGTCGTTCGGGTGACGGTCGAGGGTCTGCCGCAGGTCGAGCATGGACATCCGACTGTAGCGATAGGCGGCATTGCCCGGACGATACCACCAGACCGCGCCCACCACAACGGCGATTCCCAGGATCGCCGCCAGCATCGGCCCCGCCTTGCGCCGCACAGTTTTCGGTTCGGAAACGGTCGTATGTGTCAATTCACTTCTTCTCGATGGAGATCAGATGATCCGCAAGCGTCGCGGTAATGGTCGTTTTGGGAAACAGCAGCTTCGGGCGCATGTGGCAGCCGATGCAGCCGGTGGAGGGATTGACCGGACAGGCTTTGCTCTGCCGCGCCATCGCGTCCGCCGCTGCGGGATGGCCCGCACCGGGTTTCGCATGGCAGTTCAGACACTCCTGCTCATACTTCTTGCGATCCGTACTCACATCCGTGTGGGGATCGTGACAACTCAGGCACGACAGCGGCTCGCTGCTCTTCGTCCGGCACGCGCTGCGCTGGAGCGCATAGGGCTGAAAACGGTGCGTCTGCAAGGCATCCAGAGTATGTACGTCCACATCCGACGCATTACGATGGCATTTTCCGCAGAGCGCGTTCAGGCGCGTCGGTGACCAGGCGGCGAGATTTTCCAGATGCGGTTCCGAAAACCGTTTCGCGTGCATCGCCTCGATATGCGCCTTGCCCGCGCCGTGACACGCCTCGCACCCCACACCAAAGAAACGCGGCTCCGGCTGGAGGGTCAATTTCGGCGCGGTCGTGGAGTGGCAGCCGATACAGCGCCGGGGCGTCGGACTGGCGTAGATGCGTCCGAACGGCACATCACCGGTGAACTTCACCTCTTGGCCGGGCGTCGTGTCCCAGAGATGATAGGAGGGAAAGTAGCTCATCTTCGCTTCCAGCAGAGTCTCCGCGCTGAGCGGCGCGATGAAGGTCATCCCCACCTTGCCGGAACCGAGCGCCATCGGAAGGGTCTGCGTCTCCTCTTTGCCCGAATCCAGGCTGTGCCGAACCAGCGTCAGCGCTCCCCCGCGCTCCTCCATCGCATAACCTGCCAGCGGGACAACGCCCGATGCCGGAGCGAGCGCCCCTAATCCTTCACGTGTTGCCGTGTGCATCGTCTGATCGTGGCGGCTGCCTTTGTGCGATTTGCACTCCGCCGCATGGCACTCCGCACAGGGCGCGTTGCCCACAAAGTCGCCTGCCTCCGAGACCGTAATCTTCGCCGACGGAGATTGACTCTGATGGGAGCAGCCTGCCGCCAACAGCAGCGCTCCCGTCACCACCAGCAGCAACAAGGCGAGCGAGCGGCCTCGATTCGCACGAACCATCGTACCTTCCTCTGTCCGTTCCAACACCGCCCTGACTACTGAGGGGACTCGGCCAGCGCCTTTTTGCTGGTCTGCGCCAGATGCTCCAGGGCCGTTTGCCGCGCAGGGGCGATTCTGGCTGCCGCCGTCGGCTCCTGCGGGTTGCGCTGTAGAACCTCTTCATAGGCTTCGGTAGCCTCCCCGTATTTCCCTGCCTTCTCCAGTCCCTCTGCCAGCCGCAGCCTGGCAGCGTTGTCTTCGGGCTGCTTCAGGACGGCCTCGCGAAGCGTGTGCAGTTCTGGCGTTTCCCCGGTCAATTTGACGAGACGGCTTCGCACCTCCGCCTCCTGCGCGGTGCGGCCTTCCCGGTGATACACCTCGGCGAGTTCGGTGAGACACTCCAGACTATCGGCTTTGAGTTTCATACCCCGTTTCAACGCGCTTTCGGCGCCCGCAAGGTTGTTCCGAAGTACGCGGATATGCGCCAGTTGTGCAAAAATGGCCGGCTGCCCTACACCCTCCTGCGTCATATCCACCACGATGCTCTCCACCTCTCGCAGAGTCGCAGCATCGTCTTGCTGCGACAGGATGATCCGCACCAGACAGGCGCGAAAGCGAGCCACCGGGTAGTAAGGCGTCTGCTTGATTCGATCTTCAAGCAAACTGTTCAGTTCCGAGAACCGCTTCAGTTTTATGCCCGCGTCCGTCAGGAGTTCAAAGGCCGTATCCTGCAATGGGTTCGCCTTTACGGAAGTCGTCAGTACATTCCAGGCATCCGCATCGCGCCCCTTCGCCATCAGCGAACGCGCCCAGGTATCTCGGTTCGTCGAGATTCCCGTATCCCGCTTCGCGCCCTGATCGTACTCCTTGACGGCTTCGGTAACTAAGCCTGCCGAAGCATAGACCTCCGCCAGCGAAAAATAACTTGCGGCATCGTTCGGACGAAGTTCGATGATTTTGCGGTAGGTCTCTACGGCCTCGGGCGCGTTCCCGGACTCACTAGCACACCGGGCCAATCCCTGGAGATAGGTTACATTGTGCGGATCGCTCTGAACCAGTTTTTCCATCTGCCCCCGCGCCTCGTCGCTGCGTCCGTCCCGTTCCAGACGATAGGCCAGCGAGTAGGTCAGGGTAGGATCGTTGGACTGTTTCGCCAGTTCCGATTGCAGGTCTTTCGCAGAAGCCCCAGAGATGAACTGTTCGTGCCGCGCCTGACTGATCCCCACAAAAGCATAGATGAGGACGCCTACGACCATGAGGACAACGGCCACCTGCCCTACGCGGCGGGCTGGAGAGGGGGAATAGATAGGTTCCATCTATGGCTCCTGTATCGTTAACTCGCCCGGAATCGTGGGATGCGGCACGACGCTGTGTCTGCCTCCGGGCCAGAAGACCTCCACACGATCTACCAGGCGCAACGCACCCAGGCCGAAATGCAGCCGGGAATCGCTTGCGGAGAGGTAGCTGCCGCCGGTGGTGCATTCGCTGACCCACCGCTGTTGTCCCGCAATCACCACCACACGCGCCCCGATGCCCATGCGGTTGCTGTGTGTCCCTCGCAGGCGCACCCGCAGCCAGTTGCCGCTCTCAGGAACCTGGTTGATGAGCAGGCGAGCCTGTCCCTCCAGGTCTGTCGCGACGATGTCCATCTTGCCATCGTCGTTCAGGTCGCCCGTCGCCAGTCCGCGCCCGACCGCCGGACGCGAAAAGCCCGGCCCCGCTTCCTGAGTGCGCTCGGTGAAGCTTTTGCCCTGCTCATTCATGAAAAGCTGCAAAGGCTGTGCGTAGTGTGTCATACGGTCAATCTGCTCTTCGTTGTCACGAGTATGTCCATTCGCGATAGCGATGTCCGGCCAGCCGTCGTTGTTCACGTCCACGAACTTTGTGCCGAATCCGACCATGCGCGTAGTACGCGGCCCGATGCCGCTCGCCAGACTGCGGTTCAGGAAGGTGCCGTCCGGGGAGTTGCTATAGAGGCTCTTCGGCTCGGCCTCGTAGGTCGTGACGAACAGACCGGGACGGCCCGTGCGCTCATAGTCGGCGAAGTCCACACCCATCGCGCCCTGCGGCTTGCCGTCCTCCGAAACCGCGACGCCCATCTCCGCCGCCGCGTTGCGGAAACCTTTGCCCTTCTGGTTGATGTAGAGTTCCCCCGGCATCTCATCGTTGCCCAGGTAGAGGTCGGGCCAGCCATCTCCATTCACATCGGCAAACACGACGCCGAGGCATTTGCCCTGCGTCTCCGCGAGGCCCATGTGTTTCGTCACCTCTCGAAAACGGAAATGACCCAGATTGCGATAGAGACTGCCGCGCTGTGCGTTGTAGAAACTCGGTCCACAGGAGGACTGGACTTTGCCGAAACTGCAAAACTGCAACGTAGCGGCGCTATAGTCGAGATAGCGGCCGATATAGACATCCAGCAGGCCGTCGTGGTCTATATCGGCGAAGGCTGCGCTGGTAGCCCAGGCGGTGGGCGAAGGGGCCGCAAGTCCGCTCTGCGCCGTCACATCCTCAAATTTGCCTCCGCCCAGATTGCGGAACAGCCGCACAATGCCATAGCCGGTCACGAGCAGGTCGGGCTTCCCGTCATTGTCCATATCGCCCACCGCACACCCGGTGTACATTCCCGGCTGCTCCAGCCCGCTCCCGGTCGTCACATCGGTGAAGGTTCCGTTCCCATTGTTGTGGTAGAGCGCACAGTGACCGGGAATGCCTGACTCGGCCTGCCCCACCAGAAAAATGTCCGCATGGCCGTCCTGATCGTAATCGAAAATCGCGCAGCCCGTACCGATGGTCTCCAGAATAGTCAGCGGAGATTTCCCGCCGTGTCCCTGCCGAAACGTGATTCCAGACGCGACGGCTCGCTCTTCAAACCAGGCAGGCGCGGCAGACGAGGCGGGAACAGAAACGGGTGGTGATGGGTGTGAACCGCAGGCAAGACCCAAACAGACAACAGCCATACCCGGCAGGCGCCAGAGTCTCTCCACCCCCATTGTTCTCGAAATGGTCACCGCTGCGTCCGCTTCACTCTCTCACGCCCGTTTCGGGAGCAGGCAGACCGGAGGGTGGCGGCTGCGGAACGGGCATGGTTGTCTTCAGCGTCTCCATCTCCTTCGCAACACCAGGGTCGTTTGCGCCCATGCGCTGGTAGACGCTGTACTCGCTCATGGCCCCGTCCTCGTTCCCGTACTTGCGATAGAGGCGGGCGAGTTGCAAATGCAGTTCGCGGTTCTTCGGGTCCGCGAGAATGCGGTTGGTCAGGTCTTCGATGGCGCGTCGTGCTTCCCCCAGCGCCTGCGAGCCTGCAATCAATCTCTTGCCTTCCGCCACCTCTCCTGTCTTCACCAGACAGAAACCGAGATGATAGAGAGCCTGATAGTCCGACAGATCGCGGTCACGCGCCTTGCGGAAGTACTCTACCGCCTGCTTCCACTGCCCCTGCCGCTCATAGACCTGTCCGAGATCGAAATAGACCTGATGCAGTTCCGGGTCGAGCTTCAGCGCCGCGTGAAACTCTTCCTCCGCATGCCCTCGCAGAGCCGGAGTGTCTGCCTGTGCCATATAGAGCTGCCCCAGCCAGAAATGCGTCACAGCGTCTTTCGGGTTGAGTGCCAGCGCCTTCTTAAAATCCTGCTCGGCCTCGGCATATAGAGCCTGATACCGAGTCACCTGACCGAGATCTCGCCAGAAATCGGCCTGATCGGGCTTCAGGGCCGTCGCTCGTTTCAGCGCTTCCATTGCCAGCGCAGGCTGATGTGAGTCGCCGTAGAGTTTGCCCAGGTAGTACCAGGCGGGGGCATTATCGGGCTGAAGCTGCGTGACGGTTTTCAGGGGGTCAATCGCCATTTTAGGGCTGCCCGCCTGATAAAAGACCTGCGAAAGCCCCATGTAGGCTTCGGGATTCTTCGGTTCGCGGTGAAGCGTAGCTTCAAACGCCTCTTTGGCCGCTTTCAACTGGTGTTCATGCAGCAACGCGGTCGCCAGCCCCAACTGCGCCCGCGTCATGCGTGGACTGAGATGCAGCGCCTGCTCATACGCCTTGACGCTGTCCGGGCCATCGCCTGCCTTGAGCAGTGCGGAGCCGTAATAGGCGAACGTTAGCGCATCGCCTGGATCATCGTGAATCGCCAGCGCCAGCTCTTCGACAGAGAGTGAGCGTAGCCGCCGCTCTTTCGCCCAACTGCTATTGCGGACTCCCAGACTGACGGTGACGGCGAGAATGCCCAGAAGCAACGTCAGCAGCAGTCGGCGGGAGAAAGGGCGCGGTTCAGAAGGCTTCTCGGTCTCGGGCAAATTCGCGTTGGACACGCTATTCATCGCGTGGATTCATCCTATTTGGCAACCGTGAAATATCGCAGGCAGCATCGTCTCTCCATGCGGGAGCAAAAGGGAGGCAACTCCGTGTGCATTACAGCCTGGAGGGAGCCTCCAGGCTGTACTGTTCGCGTATACGAGGGTGACTTCCTGCATCTGTTGTTACGGACAGGGCGTACCGTCGAAGTTCCAGGTCGCTCCGGCATTGTCCTGACCGGGAACGAGGACCTTGTTGGCCGGGTAGGTCGTCTGGAACCAGCCGTGCGACGAGTCGGGTTTGACGTAGTAGTTGTTGCCGGTCTTGCACGCCAGGGACTTGTCACCGGTCGGAGACGTCTTGACATACTTCACATGGCCGTCGGCAAAGCAGACATTGCCGCCGCCGGTGTGTCGCGGGAGCGCGGACAGGACTATCCGACGCGCCCTATCCACGTGTGTGAACTCTGTTTCGGGCCGCTGGAAGTGGTGCTGAACTGGGAGGAGATCACTCCGAAAATCTCGCGGGAGAAGATCGCCGCCGGGCCACCCTCCATGTGGCGCT
>JBBRLP010000060.1:0-30741 GCA_038231295.1 Chthonomonadales bacterium | reverse complement strand
GCGGCAGCGATAGCGTTGTTGGAGGCTGTCGTGGACACGAATATTGCCCTGGTTTTGCAGCCCTCTTGACGGGCAGGCGTTATTTTGACAGAATAGGGGTTGCGGGTTCATGGCGATCCTCATGTTTTGGTGTGGTAACCATCATTGTGTATCGCCAACCCGTTTTTTTCAAGTCCCCCTACACGTTTTCACCGGATAACGTAGTCCTACCGCGCGACGAGGCACCGAAATCTATGACTGCGATATTCGCCCGCAGGTAGAGGCGGATAACCAGGGTAAAATCGTCGTCATTGACATAGAAACGGGTGCCTGGGAGATAGATTCGGATGAGATCGCTGCTGCCACACGATTGGAAGTGCGTTTCCCCGAGGCGCAAGTCTGGATGCTGCGCGTTGGCTTGCCTTATGTGCGCCGCTTCGGAAGCTGGCGGGGACTGAAAGCAATATGCGGACGGGAATAGTCAAGTCGAATTGGCAGACTGCCCCTCGACTTCTCAATGCTATGGTCGGGCTTCACTCTGCGTCAGATTGTTTCGCCCTGAGTAAGCCACTTCATAGGAATCAAAATGCAGCCCGAACTTCAGCGCCGTTTCGACGCCATAGAACGTCAGCGCAGCGAACTCGAAAACAGAGTGACAAGTCTAAGTGACGCGGCCCTGAATTGGACTCCTGAACCGGGCGTCTGGAGCGTTCGGCAAATTGTCCATCATCTGGTTTTGAGTGATGAGACACTGGGACGGGCGCAAGACGCAGGGGCCGTCGCTAACGAGGCGTTGATGTTCCGCGTTTTGCCACGATCCGTGCGTCGCGCCATGATCCTTTCTGCGCTCCGGCACGATAAGGTTTTACCGCTGCCCTCTACGGCGATAGAGCCGCGTGGAGACATCACCATAACCGAACTGGGGAAACGCTGGGAGGCGATTCGCGCTGAAATGCGCCGCGAACTCGGTGCGCTGTCTCTTGACGAGAGACGTTACTCACATCCTGTTCTTGGCCCCGTTACCGCCGTACAGATGCTGGAACTCGAAGAGACCCATACGGCCTACCATACAAGGCAGATAGAAGCGCTTCAACAGAACAAGGCATTCCCTTTGAGAGATATTTCAGGGTAATAGAAACGACTCAACGGATAAGGAAAATGATAATGGCAGATGGGATGAAGTACGGTGAGGTGCCGGGTGTCGGCAAGAAGATTTCGCGGATTGTGCAGGGAACCATTCAGATCAATGTGAGCGATGACGCTCTTGGGTTCGCGCAGATGGATGCGGCCTGGGAAGCGGGCATCAACGCGGTGGATACGGCGGCGGTCTATGGCGGCGGCGCCAACGACAAGTTTCTCGGACGCTGGATCAAGGCGCGGGGCATCCGGGACGATTTGGTCGTTCTGGCGAAGGGAGCGCACCATAACGACCTTCGCCGCCGTGTTACCCCCTACGACATCGGTTCCGACCTCCACGACACGCTGGCGCGAATGCAGGTCGAGTATATAGACCTCTATGTCCTGCATCGTGACGATCCGACGGTGCCGGTCGAACCCATTGTAGATGCGCTGAATCAGTACGTGCGCGAGGGCAAAATCCGGGCGTTCGGTGGCTCCAACTGGACGACAGACCGACTCGCGGAGGCCAATGCCTACGCGCAGCAGAGCGGGCAGATACCGTTCGCCTGCTCCTCCCCGAACTTCTCGCTCGCCGACCAGAAGAAAGAACCCTGGGCGGGCTGCGTCACCATCTCCGGCCCCGGCAACGAAGCGGCCCGCCACTGGTACGCCGAACACAAACTGCCGCTCTTCACCTGGTCGAGCATGGCAGGCGGCTTTCTCTCCGGGCGCATTACCCGCACGAACACCGCAGACTTCACCTCTTATATGGACAAACTCGCCGTAGAGTGCTATGCCAGCGAGGATAACTTCCAGCGTCTGGATCGGGCGAAAGAACTGGCAGAGAAGAAGGGCGTCACCGTACCGCAGGTCGCTCTCGCCTATGTCCTGCACTACCCGCTCGATATCTTCGCCCTGGTCGGCTCGGCCAATGCCGACGAGATGCATTCCAATATCGCCGCCCTCAATACCGACCTGACCCCGCAGGAGATGGCTTATCTCGATCTGCGCGGCGACAGGGGATAAAATTTGCGCGATGAGATTTCTTCCCGTAGGAGGCGGTGAAGATGAAAGTCCGTGTCTTATGGAGGCTTCTGGTCGTTTTTGTGCTGGTGAATGCCGCGCTCGTCGGGTGGGGGCGGATGCACGGGCGACAGGGGCAACTGCGCGTGACGTTTCTGGACGTCGGACAGGGGGATGCGGCAGTCATCGAGTCGCCGTCAGGGAATGTGCTGCTGATAGATGCAGGCGGCGTGTCCGAGGATGGCAGCGACAATCAGGGGCGGCGGACAGTCGCCCCGTTTCTGCGGGCACGGGGCATCGGGCATATTGATATGGAACTGCTGACCCATCCCCATGCCGACCATATCGGCGGGACAGCCGTACTGCTCGAACAGTTCCCGACCGATCAGCTTCTCGACAATGGACAGCAGACGGACTCGCCGTTGGCGCTCCGCACACTCAAAGACGCTCACAGTCGGCATGTACGCTATGTGGCTGCACGGCGGGGGCAGACGCTGGATTTTCAGGATGGTGTGACTGCCCGCATCCTAGCGCCGACCGAAGCGGAGACGGACGGCACGGCCAATAACGCCAGTGTCGTGGTGCGGCTGGAGTATGGGCGCACCGTGTTTCTGTTCACCGGGGATGCAGAAGCGGACGAAGAGGCCGATATTCTAACCAGCGGCCAGCCGCTCACCTGTGATGTGCTGAAAGTGGGACATCATGGCAGCCATACCTCCACGACTCCCGCCTTCCTCTCCGCCACCCATCCCAGGATCGCCGTCATCTCCGTTGGCAAGCGCAACCACTTTGGACATCCTAACCCCGACGTGATGGAACGCCTGCGAGAAGAAGGCGCGAAAGTCTACCGCACCGACCTGGACGGAGCGGTCACCTGCATCTCCGACAGCCTGACCGTTCGCGCCGAAACCATGCATCCCTGACCCCCTACGATACGCTATTGCCCGACTGGAAAATAGCCGCCCCCATCCCCCAATTCTGGGGGGCAGGCATTTTCATACGATAGGGTACCGCAGGGCATGGAAGGCTGATTTGTCAATCGGTTTTGAGGGATAGGCATACATAGAGAAACGCGATGCCGCCAGCATAGTCCATAACAACAGGTACAATGACGTTCAAATCCAGGTGGAGGAGACTCTTTATTGAAGCGTACGCTCCTGTGCGTCTGTTTGCTGCTGTCTGTGGGCCGCTTTAGCGCGGCGCAGACATCGAGCGGTTACGAACCGCTGCTGAAAAATCTGGCATGGCGCAACATCGGCCCGGCGATCATGGGCGGAAGAATTGACGATTTCGCCGTCGTCGAGAACAATCCGAGCATTCTCTATGTGGCGACAGCGGCGGGCGGCGTGTTCAAATCCGTCAACAAAGGCACGACCTGGCAGGCCGTTTTCGACAACCAGACCGTCAGCAGCATCGGCGATGTGACGGTCGCGCCCTCCAATCCCGATATTGTGTGGATAGGGACAGGCGAGGCCAACAACCGGCAGAGTTCCTCCTGGGGCGATGGCGTCTACAAATCCACCGACGCGGGCAAGACCTGGACGCACATGGGGCTGGACGGAACGCACCATATCGGGCGCATCGTCATAGACCCGCGCAACCCCGAGGTCGTCTGCGTGGCGGCGGGCGGCGACCTCTGGGGGCCGAGCCAGGATCGGGGCCTCTACCGGACCACCGATGGCGGCCAGACCTGGACGAAAACGCTCTATCTCAACGAAGATACCGGATGCAGCGACCTCGTGATAGACCTCACGAACCCCGACATTCTCTATACCTCCGCCTATCAGCGGCGGCGCACGGCCTTCGGCTTCAACGGCGGCGGCCCCAACAGCGGCATCTACAAATCCACCGACAACGGCGCGACCTGGAAAAAATGCACGAACGGCCTGCCGACCGGGGAGACGGGCCGCATCGGGCTGGACATCTACCGCAAAGACTCCAAAATCGTCTACGCCTGCGTCGAGAACGTGAACGGCGGCATCTTCCGCTCCGAAGACAAGGGCGAGACCTGGAAGAAGATGGGCGCGGTCAGTATGTCCATCAACGCCTTCCGCCCCTGCTACTTCAGTCAGATTCGCGTAGACCCCACCGACGACCAGCATCTCTGGATGGCGGGCGTCAGTATGGGCGTCTCGAACGACGGCGGCAAGACCTTCCGGGGCGTTGGGACGGCGATTCACGCCGATGTTCATGCGATCTGGATTGACCCGGCGAACTCCAATCAGGTGCTTGTCGGCTGCGACGGCGGCATTCAGTGGACCTACGACCAGGGCCGCACCTGGGACTACGTGAATACGCTGGCGCTCGCGCAGTTCTACGAAGTCCATTACGATATGCGAAAACCCTACTGGGTCTACGGCGGGCTTCAGGACAACGGAAGCTGGGCCGCGCCGAGTTCGACCCTCACCGTGCGCGGGCCTTCCAATGACGAGTGGATAAACGTCGGGGGCGGTGACGGCTTCTACGTGCAGGCCGACCCGAAGGACGACAAAACGATCTACAGCGAATCGCAGCAGGGGGCTGTCAGCCGCCTGAACGTGATTACCGGAGAGCGCAAGAGCATTCGTCCGCGCCCGTTGCCGGGAGAAGCGTCCTACCGCTTCGACTGGAACACCCCGATCCTCATCTCTTCGCATGACCACAACCGCATCTATGTCGCGGCCAATCGCCTCTTCATCTCCGACGACCGGGGCGATACCTGGCGGCGAACGGACGACCTCAGCGCCAATACAGACCGCACCAAACTGCCGATTATGGGCGTCGTCCCCGGCAAAGAGACAATGGCGATTAACGACGGGCAGGACAGCTTCTCCGAGATCGTCACGGTGGCGGAATCGCCGGTCAAGAGTGGCTTCCTCGCGGTCGGGACAGACGACGGTAACCTCCAGGTCTCCCGGGACGACGGCAAGACCTGGACGAACGTCGTGGGCCATGTCGGTGTGCCGAAAGGCACCTACGTCACCCGCGTTCTGGCCTCGCGGTTCGCCGAGGGCCGTCTGTATGCAACCTTCGACGGGCATCGCAGTTCCGACTTCAAACCTTACGTTTTTGTCTCCGAGGATTTCGGCGCGACCTGGAAACCGATTGCCGCCAATCTGCCGGAGGGCAGCACGGTCAAAGCGATTCGCGAAGACCCCTACACCCCCGACCTGCTGTTCGTCGGGACGGAGCGCGGCCTGTGGATTTCGTTCGACCGGGGTACTCAGTGGGTGCATCCGCCGTCTCCCCTACCCACCGTTCCCGTCAACGACATTCAGGTGCATCCCCGTGAACACGATCTGATTCTCGGCACACACGGGCGTGGAGTCTGGATACTGGACGACATCACCTGGATGGAGCAATTGGCAGGCAAGACCAGCGCGACGAACGCCGTGCTGTTCGACCCGCGTCCGGGCGTGGAGTTCCGGATTGCGAATACCAAAGCGGTGACGGGCAGTCGGTTCTTCTTCTCGCCCAACGCGCCTGTCGGTGCGATCTTCACCTACTACCTGAAATCGAATCCGGGCGATGTGAAGATCACGATCCTCGACAAAACCGGCAAGACCGTGCTGCGCGAACTGACCGACCTGGCTGCGGAACCGGGCCTCTATCGCGTCACGTGGGATATGCGGGTAGCAGGAGCGCCGACAGCGGCAGGCCCGGCGCGGCCCGTCCGTCCGGCCCCCACAGAGACCTCCGCGACTTCGGGTGAAAACCCGCCCGCAGGCGGCGCAGCCCAGACCGGCAGAGCTGGGCAGGCAGGCGGAACCGGCCCTGCCGGTGGCCCCCGGCAGGGTGGTGGAGGCCAGGGCGGAGGTGGGCGGGGCGGCTTCGGCGGTTCGCGTGGCCCCCGCGCCCTCCCCGGCGTCTATCTGGTACGCTTGACCGCTGGCAAAGAGGAGATCACCCGGCAGATCGTGATTGAAGACGACCCGCGCATCGTCCTGACCGACCATGACCGCAAGGCGCGGTACGACATGGTGATGCGTGTCAATGGCCTCTCCGCGACCTATACGCTGGCCCGCACGACGCTGGCAAGCCTGAAAACGCAGTTCACGACGCTGGCGGGCGCGAAGGAACTGGCTGCCGCTCCGCAGCCCGTCAAAGACCGCGTGACCGCGCTGACCAAACGCCTCACCGACCTGCAAACGGAACTGGCGCAGGGAACCAAAACGGTCAAAACGAAAGAGCCGGAAAGAGCCTCCCCCACGACGGCCGAAAAACCGACCGAAACGACGCCGGGCCAGCCGGCCACCGGACAGGCCGCTCCCGGACAGACGCCTCCAGCCCAGCCCGGCGGTTTCGGGCAGAACCTGTCGCCGCTCCAGACGAGTATCTTCCTGCTCAACAACTCCCTCGACAGCATTACGGAGCCGGTCTCGAAAGGCACTCGCCTGGAGATAGACACGCTCTCCGTGGAGCTTGCTCAGATCACGCGGGACATCAGCGCGTTTCAGCAGAAGGAGATTCCGGCCCTCAACCGGGAGCTGGACAACCTCAAATTGAAGCCGATTGACGCGGGTAAGCGTGTCGCCGTCGTTCTGACCGCAAAGGAGATGCCTGTCCTCGTCGAAGCGAGCGAAGAGGACGATCAGCCTGACCCGGATAAGAGCGCGGATGGGGAGAAAGACTGATCAGGCGGCGGCCTCACCCTTCCCCAAAAAGCCCTGGAGAGGGCCAATGGGAAAGGGTGAGGCCGAGCGTACTGTGTCACAGAGATGTGAGAAGAGTAATAGTCCCTGCCGGGTCAGCGGCCGGATACTCAGCGGGTTCCTACGGGAACCCGCTTTTCGTCGTAGTAAGCGCCCTGGCGGACGAAGGCGTAAATATTGTCGTCATTCGGGTTGACGCTGACGCGCTGGGGAACCCAGATCGGCAGGGGCAGGTTAGGAACCTGGATGCGGACCCGCCCGTTGATTTTCACTCCAGCAAAGTCGGCTTTGCCTTTGCCATTGATGAAGGTGAGGATGGTCTCGCCGCGTGAGACACGGTCGGTGTAACCCGAGATTTCGACGCCTCCCACGTAGCCCCGGTTCTGGCGGACATACTGTCCTCCGGTGCGGGAGCCTTCGAGTACCTCGTAGGTCTGCGAACCACGCAGCGTGAAGAGGCGGATTTCCTGTGCGCTGGCGTGAAGGCTGAGTGCGGCAAGCAGGAGCATTGGGAGCATGAACATCAGTGTTCGTTTCAACATCGTCGTTTCCTTTTCCGAATATCAGGAGCCGAGGTGGCTTCTATTCTGTCCGCTTTTGAGTTTTCCTGGAGCGTGAGAGGTTTCGCTCTCAGGATGAACACAGTATAACCCGTCTTTTCTCCGCCCGCATCCAAGAATGTTCCACTCCCGCTGTGAACGATTGTACAGAGGTATTCCGAAGGGCAGATTGTTTTGGTGTGGGTATTTCCGGTTCTGAGCGGCTTCTCGAAGTGAGGGAATGTCAGGCGAAAAGCCTGGGATTGCTGACAACGTGAGTAGGGGGACAGGAGGAGACGATGGGCTACGAAATCGAGGAGCGCGAGGAGCCGATGCAGACGGTGCTGTATATCGCGACGACGTGCAAGGCAGCGGAGATAGGGAAGGCGCTCGGGCAGATACTGCCGGAAGTGGGGCGCTATGTGCAGCAGAGCGGCGCGACAACGGTCGGGCCGCCCTTCTGCCGCTATACGGCCATGCACGAGGACAGTTGGGACCTTGAGGGCGGGATTGCGGTCACCGCGTCCGTTGCGGAGACCGAGCGTGTCAAGGTCGGGCAGATGGGCGGACGAGTAGCCTGTACGCTGCATACCGGGCCTTACGACCAGCTTGGGAAGGCGCACGAGGCGCTGTGCGCCTGGGCGAGCGCGAACGGCAGAGAGATTGCGGGCGCGGCCTGGGACCTGTATATCACTGATCCCGGCCAACTCCCCGACCCGAAGGACTGGCAAACGCTGGTCTATCTGCCCATTCGATAGGTCAATCGGGCGCGGTGTGGATTGGTGGCAAGGGCGGGTATGGTAAAATAAGCGATGCGAACCTGTCGTCGCAATCCGAACCGCCGAGGGAAGCGTTCCTGCCATGGACCCACCGCGCCTGATTCTGTTTTCCACGCCCCTGGTTTCCACCTGGGTACTTGATGAGACGCACCGAATCCTGTTCGATGCGGGTGATGGCGCGACCGCACTGTTGGAAGGCAAAATCCACCGAGCCGATGTCGTTGCGCTCACCCACGCCCACCGGGATCATGTCGCGGGACTGCCGCAGTTGCTGAATCTGCGCGGCGGCGTGGCGGCGGCGAACGGAACGCCCCTGCGCGTCTGCTATCCCGAAGGCAGCAACTCCCTGCTCGCGATGGGCAAATTCCTCATGCAGTACGACGCCATGACCGCTGGCAGAACGCACTGGCAGGCGCTCCAGCCCGGCGAACAGATTCCGCTGGAGGACGGGCAGTTCCTCCGCGCCTACGCCACCAGCCATATCCCCGGCCCCGATACCGGACGCGCCCGCAGCCTCGGCTACCATATCGGGAGGGTCGTGGAGCGACTGCGCCCGGAGATGCGCGGCCTCCCGCAGACCGAACTCGACCGACTCCGGGCGGAAGGCGGGCGCGAAGCCATCACCCGACAGGAAGAGGAGATACTCTTCACCGTCTCCGGCGACACCACGACGCTCGCTCCCGAAACGCTCGCCGGAACTCGCTTTCTGCTGCACGAATGCACCTTCCTCGACACCGAAGAGACCCAGCGGGCCGAAGCGCGGGAACGCGGACACGAACACTCCTGCCTCAGCGATGTCCTGGCCCTCGCGCAGGCCGCCAATGTCGAACGCCTCGCCCTCTACCATATCTCGAAACGCTACACGGACGACGAGATTGTCCGCTCCGTCCGCACCGAGTGCAGCCGTCGCGACGTGCGTTTCCGCGTCAGTATCGCCCTCCCCGGCAGGCTCATCCACGACCTCTTCTCCCAGACCATCTGGCCCCACAAAGGCTGATTTTACTTCCTCCGCGCCTGGAAATTTCCACCGGATTTTTCTCTTCTCTCCGTGGCGGACAGCCACACAAATCGTCACGCGAGAAGCGGGCTTTCCGAGACATCGTGAAAAAAAGCACAGAAAAGCCGCCGAATGGCTTGACCTTGTGGGAACCGCACGGGTATACTGAATTTGATTTTACCAATATACAGCTACGGCAGGAGTCAGACGGAGAACAGGCCCTCATGCAGGCCGCTTCGACTGCTCGAGCGGAGCGCCCGATTCCGCCGCGGACTGTTTTTAGATTGGGAGCGCGTAGATGGCTCAGATATTCCATCCGGCTGCAAACATTGGGGTGCGGGTCGGCATCATTGGGGCGGGACTGCTTACCGTAGGACTGATCGCGGCGGGAGTCGGCATCAGCCGTTCCCCCTGGAATACCAAAGTGGGTGTTCCCAAAGACCAGCCTATCCCCTTTAGCCACGAGCATCATGCCGTCGAACTCGGGGTGGACTGCCGCTACTGCCACACCAACGTCGAAAAAGCCGCCTGGGTCCAGTTGCCGCCCACGCAGACCTGCTACACCTGCCACTCGCAAATCTGGACCAACAGCCCCCTGCTCGAACCTGTCCGCACCAGCTACAGCGAAAAATTGCCCATTAAAGATGGCTGGAACCAGCTCAACGCGGTTCCCGATTTTGTCTACTTTAACCACAGCATCCACGTCAATCGCGGCGTCAACTGCAACACCTGTCACGGCCCCATCCAGAAAGAGATGCTCGCCTACAAGGGCAAAGCGTTCTTCATGTCCTGGTGTCTGAACTGCCATCGCAACCCCGAAAACTTCGTCAACGACAAGAAGCACGTCTTCGGCCTCTACGAAAAGTACCAGACAGACGCCCCGCTGACCCCCGAAGAGCGCACCATCGCTGACGGCAAAGACTACCAGCGCAACAAAGAGGAACTGGCGAAGGGCGAACGGCTGCTGCAAGAATACAAAGTGCAGACTAAGCAGTTGACCGACTGCACCGTTTGCCACCATTAAGAGCGGTTCCGCTGAACGTTTAAGACCCAACCAAACTAACCTGACGGGGCCAAACCTGTAGGCAGGTAGTGAGAATTATGGACATAACTCCGAAGAAACCCATAGACGCGCAGACCTTCCGGGCCAAGCTGGAAGGCAAGAGCGGCAAACAGTACTGGCGCAGTCTCGAAGAACTGGCGGATACCCCGGAGTTCCGCGAGTATCTGCGGGACGAGATTCCGCAGCACACGCGCTCGTTCGACCTGCTGAGTATGGATCGCCGCCGCTTCCTCACGCTGGCAGGCGCGTCCCTTGCGCTCGCCGGCCTGAGCGGCTGCCGCTGGCTGCCCGCCAAAAGGGTCGTTCCCGCCGCCGAACAGTCGGAAGACCGCGTTATCAGCGTTGCCAACCTCTACGCCACCGCCGTTGTGGAGCATGGGCTGGCGACCGGCGTTCTCGTCACGAGCAATGAAGGCCGTCCGACCCGCATCGAAGGCAACCCCGAGCATCCCGCCACGCTCGGCGGCAGTTCCAGCACCGTGCAGGCCACCCTGCTCGATCTCTACGATCCCGACCGGGCGCAGAGCGTCATTAACGAAGGCTCCATCAGCACCTGGCCTGCGTTCCTCGACACCGTGCGGAACGCTCTCGTGCAGACCAAAGACGGCACCGGCCTCCGCATTCTGACCGAGACCGTCACGTCTCCTACGCTTACCCATCAGATCAAAGAACTGCTGAAAGCCTACCCGCAGGCGAAATGGCATCAGTACGAACCGTGCGGACGCGATAACGTCGTCAACGGCGCGAAAGCCGCGTTCGGGCAGCCCGTCAACACCCTCTACGATTTCAGCAAGGCCGACCGCATTCTCTCGCTGGATGCCGACTTCCTGCTCTCCATGCCCGGCCATATCCGCTACTCCCGCGACTTCGCGACGAAGCGGCGCATCCGCACCGCCGACATCGCGCCGGATCAGCCGAAGAAGATGGAGATGAACCGCCTCTACATGGTCGAGAGCAGCCCCTCCATCACCGGGACAATGGCGGACCACCGCCTGCCGCTCCGCGCCAGTCAGGTCGAATCCCTCGCCCGCGCCGTCGCGACCGCACTTGGTGTGGATGCCGGAGGCGGCGACCTGCCCGCAGGCGTCTCGAAAGTCTGGTTCGACGCCCTGATCGCCGACCTCAAAACGGCGAACGGCAGCAGTATTGTCATCACCGGCGACCATCAGCCGCCCGCCGTCCATGTCCTCTGCCATGCCATCAATGCCGCGCTCGGTAATGTCGGCAAGACCGTTACCTACACCGATGCCATCGAGACGCAGCCGGTAGACCAGTTGGCCTCCCTGCGCGAACTTGTAGACGATCACCGCAAAGACAGCAGCAGCGTCCGCGTCCTGCTAATTCTCGGCGGCAATCCCGCCTACACCGCGCCCGCCGACTTCGCCATTGATCGCCTGATTCAGACTACACCGCTGACCGCGCACCTCAGCCTGCACGAGAACGAGACCTCCGCGCTCTGTAAGTGGACTTTGCCCGAAGCGCACCCGATGGAAGCCTGGAGCGATGCCCGCGCCTACGACGGCACCCTCTCCATCATTCAGCCGCTGATCGCCCCGCTCTACGAGGGCGCCCGCTCCATTCTGGAACTCGTCGCTTCGCTCACCGGTGCGATGCCCGCCAGCTACGATCTGGTCTACGACTACTGGAAGAGCCAGAAGCCCGCGCCCGACTTCGAGAAGTGGTGGCAGCAGAGCCTGCACGACGGCCTGGTGCAGAACAGCGCCTACCCGGCGAAGACCTTCCCGCTGAACCCCGCCGCCGCGAAAGCGACCGTTACCGCTCCGACCACCGGGCAGGGCCTCGAACTGCTGCTGCTCCCCGACCCGACAATTCGCGACGGACGCTTCAGCAACAACGGCTGGATGCAGGAACTGCCCAAGCCCCTGACCAAACTCACCTGGGACAACGCCGCGCTGATGAGCCAGGCGACCGCCGAAAAGCTCGGCCTCGCGCCCGCCATCGGCGGACTGACCGTCGCGGACGAGAAGATGGTGGAGTTCACGCTTGGCGCGTACAAACTCAAGATTCCTGTCCTCGTCCTGCCCGGCCACCCGGACGACGCGGTGACCATTCACCTCGGCTACGGACGCACCCACACCGGCAAGATCGGCACGGGAACCGGCTTCAATGGCTATCTGCTTCGTTCCTCCACTGCGCCCTACTTCGCGGGCGGCATGAAAGCCGCCGCGACCGGAGAGACCTACCCGCTCGCCCACACCCGCAGCCACCATAGCATGGAGGGCCGCGACATCCTGATGGAGGCGACCCTGGAGGAGTTCCTCAAGAAGCCCGACTTCGCCAAGACCGAAGCGACCATCAACCCGGAGACCAAAGAGGGCGACGACAAGCAGTCGGCCCCGGCGGACAGCGGCGAAGGCAAACGCCTCTCGCTCTATGACCCGCAGGACCACGAATACAAGCAGGACGGCGCGGCCTACGCCTACAACTGGGGGCTTTCTATTGACAACAACGTCTGCATCGGCTGCAACGCCTGCGTGACGGCCTGTCAGAACGAGAACAACATCCCCATCGTCGGCAAAGACCAGGTACAGCGCGGACGCGAGATGCACTGGATACGCATAGACCGCTACTATCGCGGCCCCGTCTCCAACCCGCACACCTTCTTCGAGCCGGTGACCTGTATGCACTGCGAAAACGCGCCATGCGAGCCGGTCTGCCCCGTCGCCGCCACTGTTCATAGCCACGAAGGCATGAATCAGATGATCTACAACCGGTGCGTCGGGACACGTTACTGCTCCAACAACTGCCCTTACAAAGTGCGGCGCTTCAACTTCTACAAGTACACCGCCGGGCAGCCCGACCCCGACAAGCTCAACGGCAACAACGACAGCCCGGTACTCCAACTGCTCTCCAACCCGGATGTGACCGTGCGCGGACGCGGCGTCATGGAAAAATGCACCTACTGTGTCCAGCGGGTGAACCATGCGCGTATCGCGGCCAAGAAAGAGGGCCGGGCGATCAAGGACGGCGAGGTGGTCACCGCCTGCCAGCAGTCCTGCCCGACACAGGCCATCGTCTTCGGCGACGTGGGCGACAAAAACACCCTGGTCGCCAAACTGAAGGCCCAGCCGACCGACTACTCAATGCTCGGCGAACTGAATACGCGCCCCCGCACGACCTATCTGGCGCGACTGCGAAATCCGAACCCGGCGATCAAAGAGGACGTGGAAGAGAAATCCGACACGCCGGTAGTGGAGTAACACGGTGGACATAGAACAGACGACACAACCCGTCGGATTTCAGGAAGACCCCGACCGCGAGAATCTGCTGCCCGGTAAAGACCATAACTATACCAACCTGGGCAACCGAATCACCGCGCTCATCCTGAATCAGCGCATCCATCCCTACGCCTGGCTCGTGACCTTCGGCATCGGCTTCCTGCTGCTGAACGTCCTGCTGATGAGCATCACCTGGCTGCTCTACAAGGGCGTCGGTATCTGGGGAATCAACATCCCCTGCGGCTGGGGCTTCGACATCATCAACTTCGTCTGGTGGATCGGTATCGGCCATGCGGGAACGCTCATCTCGGCGATCCTGCTGCTGCTCAAACAGCAGTGGCGTAACTCGATCAACCGTTTCGCCGAAGCCATGACGCTGTTCGCGGTCGCCTGCGCCGGTATCTATCCGCTGCTCCATACCGGCCGTCCGTGGAACGCCTACTGGCTGCTGCCGCTCGGCCCGAACATTCTGGGAATGTGGCCGCAGTTCCGCAGTCCATTGCTCTGGGACGTGTTCGCCGTCTCGACCTACGCGACCGTCTCCGCGCTCTTCTGGTATGTGGGACTCATCCCCGACCTGGCGATGCTGCGCGACAAAACCACCTCGAAGCCGCTGAAAGTGCTGTTCGGCATCGGAGCGCTCGGCTGGCGCGGCGCTTCCCGCCACTGGTCGCGTTATGAAACAGCCTATATGGTGCTGGCCGGTATCTCCGCCCCGCTGGTGCTTTCGGTACACACCATCGTCTCCTTCGACTTTGCCGTAGGTATCGTTCCGGGCTGGCACACGACCATCTTCCCGCCCTACTTCGTCGCAGGAGCCGTCTACGCGGGCTTCGCGATGGTGCTTACCGTCGGTATTCCCGTCCGAGCCTGGTACGGCCTTAAAGACATGATCACGATGAAGCACATTGACTGGATGTGCAAGATCATGCTGCTCACCGGCCTGATCGTCTTCTACGGCTATATCATGGAGGTCTTCTTCGGCTGGTACAGCGGCGACAAGTACGAGTGGGCTATCATTATGAACCGCTTCTGGGGGCCGTATAGATGGACCTATTACGGGCTGTTGCTCTGCAACGGCATTATCCCGCAGTTGCTCTGGAGTCCGAAGGTGCGCCGCAATATCCCGATGGTCTTCATCATCTCGCAGTTCGTCAGCATCGGTATGTGGCTGGAGCGGTTCGTCATCATCCCGGTCAGTCTGCATCGCGACTACGTTCCGTCGTCGTGGGGCTACTATACGCCGAGCTTCTGGGACTGGGCCATGTTCATCGGAACGATGGGCCTGTTCACCACCCTGATGTTCCTGTTCATTCGCTTCCTGCCGATTATCAACATCTTCGAGATGAAGGAACTGCTCTTCAAGAAGAAACACGCCGAGGGACACGACCACGATCATGCCGACGACCACGCACACGGCGCGGTTCCGGTGGTCGAGGCTGCCGAGTAGGAAAAACGACGCGGTAATGACGGTGGGAGCGCCTCTCGCCGTCACGGCCCAACACAATTCTTAAGGTGCGAGTGACGCCCATGAGTTCAACGGTTTACGGCCTGGTGGCCGAATTTGAAGACACCGATGCCATCCTGGAGGCGGCGGACAAGATTCGCGATGCCGGGTATCGGCTCGTCGAAGCCTACACGCCCTTCCCGGTGCATGGTCTGGCCGAGAAGATCGCCAAAGAGGACATCCGCGTTCCCTGGCTGATGTTCGGCTGCGGAATCATGGGCCTCTGCTTCGGCTACGGGCTGGAGTGGTCCACCAACTCGCCCTGGCTGGAAAAGTTTATAAGCAAAGCGCCGGTAGACATCATCACCCGCGCCTGGGCCTATCCCATGAATATCGGCGGCAAGCCGTTCCATAGCTGGGTCTCCTTCATTCCGCCCGCCTACGAGATGACCATTCTCTTCACGGCCTTCGGCGCGGTCTTCGGGATGCTGCTGATGAACGGGCTGCCCCGCCCGTACCATTCGATCTTCAACGCGAAGAATTTCGACCGGGCCTCGCAGGATCGCTTCTTCCTCTGCATTGAGGCGGCGGACCCGAAGTTCGACTACGAGAATACCTGGCAGTTCCTTCAGAGCCTGCATCCGGCGGACGTTTCGGAAGTGGAGCGATAATGAGGATGGAAGTGACACAGACAACAGACAAACGCGCTCGCCTCCGCCGCACCGCTCTGGGGTTCGCCGTCAGCGCTCTGAGCCTGATCGCACTGACGGGCTGCCACATAGATATGTGGGTGCAGAAGAAGGTCAAGCCGCAGACGACGAGCGAGTTCTTCGCGGACGGCAGCGGCTCCCGCCCGCCTGTCCCGCACACCATCGCACGCGGCGGCATGAAAACCGACGAACAGTACTTCACGGGCTATACCGGCGGGCAGGTGCTGGACGGCAAACTGGTCGGTGCAGCCTATGTCGAGACGATTCCGCTTGCCGCCTACAAAGAGTTCGACAACGACACCCACAAGATGCTGGAGCGCGGCCGCGAGCGATACGACATCTTCTGCTCGCCGTGTCATGGCAAAGTCGGGGACGGCAAGGGCATGATCGCTCTGCGCGGCTTCAACGCGAAGCGGCTCGTCGGCAACTACCATACCGACCGTCTTCGCAAGATGCCCATCGGACACTTTTACGATGTGATTACCAACGGCTACGGCACGATGACGCCGCGTGCGTTCCAGGTAGAGCAGCCGGACCGCTGGGCCATTGCCGCCTACATCCGGGTGCTTCAGACCAGCCAGAACGCACAACCCGCCGACCTCTCGCCGGAAGATATTAAAAAACGAGACACTCCGGCAGGCGAACCGGCGAAAGAGTAGGCCGGAGGAGATTATGACGACACTCGAAACCATGCCTCCGGGCCTGACCCGCCTGGGCAAAATAGGAACCGTACTCGCGGTTCTCGGCGGCGTCGCCTTTGTGGTCGGGGCGCTGCTCATGAAGAATCCCGATGGCGGATTCAATGAGAAGATGTTCTGGCAAGCCTACTTCTTCGGCTGGCTTATCTGGACGTGCTACGCCCTCGGCTGCTTCGGCCTGATGCTACTCCAGACGGTCATCCGCTCGAACTGGGGCTACCCGGTGATGCGGCTGTTCGAGGCAGGCGCGAAGACGCTGCCGATTATGTTCGTGCTGTTCCTGCCACTGGCGTTCCGGGGAACCTATTTTCTCTATCCCTGGGCCGATGCCGCGATGGTAGCCGCTGATCCGGTCCTCATGCATCGGCGCGGGATGATGAATGTGACTGCCTTCCTCATTCGCGGCGTCATCTATTTCGGTTTCTGGACGTTCATGACGCAGTTCCTGACGCGCTACACAAAACTTGAGGACGAGACGGGCAACACGGCCTACGCACAGATACGCACCAATGTCGCCGCCTTCGGAATGCTCGTTCACGGCATCATGATTACCTTTGCCTTCCTTGACTGGGTAATGTCGCTGGAGCCGGACTGGTACTCCACCATTTTCGGCGTCTGGTTCATTTTCAGCCAGAGCATGGCAGCGATGGGCCTGGTGACGGTCATCGGAACACGGTGCTTTGCCGCCAATCGCGCTCCCTGGACGAAAGAGGTCGTGACGGAGAGTGTGCGAAAAGACTGGGGCAATATGCTCCTGATGATGACGATGGTCTGGGCGTACTTCTCGCTGTCGCAGTGGCTCATTATCTGGAACGGCAACCTGCCGCAGGAGATCGTCTTCTATGTGCATCGGTTCCAGGGCGTCTGGCTCTATGTCGGTGCGTTCATCGTCGTCTTCCAGTTCTTCGTGCCATTCCTGGCGCTGCTGTCGGGCAAGACGAAACGCTATCCCGGCCTGCTCTCGACCGTGGCGCTCTGGCTGATGATTATGCGTCTGATTGACCTGACCTGGCACGTTCTGCCGATTTTCCACGGCGGCAGCCTCCAGATGATTCTGCTGGCCTATACCGCGCTTGTGGCGTTCGGCGGGCTGTGGTTCGCGCTTTTCGTCGGCTTCCTCAGCAGGAACCGACTGGTACAGGCTCCGCAGTTCATCAACGGCTATCGGGAGGTGAAGACCCATGCATGACGAACACACAACCGCCCCCTCCACTGAGGCCGCCGAGAAACTCGGCTACGAAGACAGCGATGTCTCGATCCCGGTGCTGATGAGATGGGGCTTCTTTCTGGCGGTCTTCGTGGGGGCGACCTACGGCATCGTGCTGCTTGTCTACTTCCTGCTTCCGCGGTTCACCCAACCGGCCGCCAACGTGGGTATGGACATAGCCCGCAAAGTTCCGGCGGCGGATATGCCGCAACTGCAAAGCGATCCGGTCAAGGACATCAAGGACTATCGCCGTGCCGAAGCGAAGCGCACGGGCGGATACGGAACCTGGAAAGACGGCGACGGCAAAGACGTTCAGTATATTCCTATTGACCGTGCCATGCAGATCGTCGAAACCAAAGGTTTGCCGATTGAGGGCGCGGACGCCGCCAAAAACGACGTGACGCCTCCGGTGGTGGATCGCGGTTTCGTGGACAACCCGTTGCCCGCCGAAGACAACGGCAAGACCGCCGTTCCCGGCAAGACCGGTGCGGCGAACGATGCCTCTCTGGACGACAGAAGTTTTCAAAAGAAGTCGCCCGGTATGTAGGCCCTCAGAAAGAACGGGGTGAAGTGATGGCCCGACGGTTCACACACACAATGAGTACGGTTCTGCTGGTCGGCGCTTTGGTCGGCGGACTGATGCAGTTCGGCGCGACGCCCGCAATGTCGCAGCAGTCGGCCTTTAAGCCGAACGTCAATACGGATGCCAACATCGGCATAGACCAGAACCTCGACGCGCAAGTTCCGCTCGATCTGACCTTTACCGATCAGACGGGCAAGCAGGTCAAACTGCAAGAGTATTTCGGCAAGAAGCCGGTCGTGTTGGCGCTGCCCTTCTATCGCTGCGCCGGAATGTGTACGCTGGAGATGGACGGCATGGCAAAAGCCTTCAACGCCATCTCGTTCACGGCGGGTAAAGAGTTCAACGCGGTCACGGTCAGCATAGATCCGAAAGAGACCTGGACACTTGCCTCCGCCAAACAGCGCGACTATCTGGACCTCTACCCGCGCCCGGAAGCCAAACAGGGCTGGAGTTTCCTGACCGGCAACAACGAGAATATTCACAAGCTGGCAAAGGCTGTTGGCTTCCGCTATGTGATTGACCCGAAGACGCAGCAGCCCATTCATGCGGTCGGCATTGTCGTCATTACGCCGGAAGGCCATGTTTCCCGGTATCTGCTCGGCGTGGACTACTCGCCCAAAGACCTGAAACTGTGCCTCGTGGACGCTTCGCACGGTAAGATCGGTTCGCTGGTAGACAAGTTCACGCTGCTCTGTTCCCACTACGACCCGACGACGAGCCGCTACGGGGTCGCGATAGACCGCATCATCAAGTTCTCCTGTACGCTGACGGTGCTGATACTTGGCGGAGCCATCCTGATGCTTTTCCGCTTCGAGAAACAGCGTCACGCGGAACTTGTCGAGGCGGGCCATTTCCCTGCCACAAAGAGCAGTTCCAAAACGTAAATAAGCGTGTGAAGAGAGCAAGTTTTTCCGTCCATGGGGACGGCTGGCGGAACGCCATAAAAGACGGGTGCGACGCGCACCCGTCCTCGAAATCGGAGGCGTTTGGATGAATTTTCCCTTCTTACCGGAGCGGGCCTCCACCTTCTCCGATCAGGTAGACTTTCTGGGGCTGATATTGACCACGCTGACGATCTTATTCAGCGCGTTGGTCGCCGCCTTGCTGCTCTTTTTTGCCGTGCGTTATCGGCGCGGCAGCAAAGTGGATCGTTCCAAACCGCAGCACCATAACCTTGTCATGGAACTGACCTGGTCCATTATTCCGCTTATTCTGGGACTGGTCGTGTTCGCGATGGCGGTCATTCCGTACACGCAGATCTACAACCCGCCCAAAAACGCCGAAGAGATCTTCGTCATCGGCAAGCAGTGGATGTGGCACCTGGAGCATAGCAACGGTATTCGCGAGAACAACGAACTTCATGTCCCGACCGGCAAGCCGTTCAAACTGACGATCATCTCGCAGGACACCATTCACGGCTTCTACATTCCGGCCTTCCGCATCAAACGCGATGCCATGCCGGGCCGCTACACCACCGTCGGGTTCGAGGCGACCCGCCCCGGCAAATACCACCTGTTCTGTACCGAATACTGCGGCACGAACCACTCGGAGATGGGCGGATGGGTCTATGTGATGACCCCTGCCGACTATACGGAGTGGCTCAAAAAGGGCGGACAGGGGATGCCCGACCGTAAAGTCGAGACGGCAGAGGAACAGGGCCGCGAACTGTTTACCACGCTGGCCTGCTCCAACTGTCACGGCAGTCAGGATACGGTACGTGCGCCCTCGCTTGTCGGTATCTACGAGAGACCCCGCAAAATGTTGAGCGGCAAGATCGTAAACGCCGACGACGAGTATCTGCACAACGCGATCCGCAAGCCAGAAGACAATTTGCTCGACGGCTACGGTCAGGTGACGACGATGCCCGCCTATAAAGACGACCAACTGACGGAGGAGCAAGTACACAACCTGATCGTCTATATCAAATCGCTGGGCAGGGCCTCGGGAACGCCGGTTGCGACGAAGACAGTCCCGCGTTCACCTGCTCCTGTTGCCACGCGGCCTGCGGGCGGTACGCCCCCCCCGGCCAACAACACGACGCCTATGGCTACGCCTGGACAGCCCTCTGCGGCTGTCGAGTTAAAGAGTGGAACGCAGACGACAGCAACGCCGTCTGCGCCGACCCGGAATACAGGAAGCAAACTATGAGCGCTACCGCACTACCACCTGGAGGCATTCCCGCCCGTGCCGGGGAGCAGGAACCGAGCTACCTTACCTGGAGCTACACGGTTAAGGACTGGCTGCTGACGATTGACCACAAGCGCATCGCCGTCCTCTACTTAATCTCGATATCCGTCATGTTTCTGCTTGGCGGCTTCGCCGCCATGATGATTCGCATCGAACTGACCTCGCCGCACGGGCAGTTGTTGACCTCCGAAGTCTACAACAAAATGTTCACCATGCACGGCGTTTTGATGGTCTTCTTCTTTCTGGTACCGTCTATTCCCGCCACGCTCGGCAACTTCTGTATCCCGCTGATGATCGGGGCGAAAGACCTGGCTTTCCCGCGCCTGAACCTGCTCAGTTGGTATCTCTATACCATTGGCGGGCTGATGGCGTTGTCAGCGATGATTATGGGCGGCGTGGACACCGGATGGACATTCTACACTCCTTATAGTAGCGTCTACAGCAACGGCAACGTCTCTCTGACGCTGATCGGAATCTTTATCGCAGGGTTCTCGTCCATCGCGACGGGCATCAACTTTATCGTGACGATCCACAAGATGCGTGCGCCGGGAATGACCTGGTTTCGGCTGCCGCTCTTCATCTGGGCGCACTACACGACGAGCGTCATCATCGTGCTCGGAACCCCGGTAGTCGCGATAACGCTGGCGCTGGTCGTAGTGGAGCGGTTGCTGCATCTCGGCATCTTCAACCCGGCCCTGGGCGGCGACCCGATCCTTTTCCAGCACATGTTCTGGTTCTACTCGCATCCTGCCGTCTATATCATGATTTTGCCCTCGATGGGCATTATCAGCGAGATCATCGCCTGTTTCTCGCGCAAGCGGATTTTCGGCTACAGTTTCGTGGCCTTCTCTTCGATTGCCATCGGCGTCTTCGGCTTCCTGGTCTGGGGCCACCACATGTTCGTCACCGGGCAGTCTATGTATACCGGTATGGTGTTCTCGGCCCTGAGCTTTATCGTGGCGGTGCCTTCGGCTATCAAGGTGTTCAACTGGGCCGCGACGATGTACAAGGGGCAGGTCTGGCTCACGGCCCCGATGCTCTACGCGCTGGGCTTCATCGGACTGTTCACGGTCGGCGGGCTGACGGGTCTCTACCTGGCTTCGCTGGCAATGGACGTTCACCTGAATATGACCTACTTCGTCGTGGCGCACTTCCACTTCGTTATGGTCGGCGGCGCGACGCTCGGCTACCTCGGCGGACTGCACTTCTGGTGGCCGAAGATCACGGGCCGTATGTATCCCGAAGGCTGGGCAAAGCTTGCCGCCGGTATCTCGTTCATTGGCTTCAACCTGACCTTCCTGCCGCAGTTCGTCGTTGGGTATCTGGGAATGCCGCGCCGCTACCACTACTACCCGGCAGAGTATCAGATATGGCACGTCCTCTCTTCCGCAGGCGCGTCGGTGCTGGCGATTGGCTACGGCATCCCGCTCATCTACTTCCTCTGGTCGTTGAAATACGGCGAGAAGGCCGGGCCGAACCCCTGGGGCGCTATCGGCCTGGAGTGGCAGACCGCCTCCCCACCGCCGATGGAGAACTTCCATGAGATCCCGGTCGTGACGTGGGAAGCCTACGCCTACGATGACGAGACGGAACACGGCGCACAGGAAGATCGCAAGGATATGCCCGGCACTGAGGCTGCGGTACGCCAGGAGGCCGCACGCGACACCGAAGAGGGCCATCCGCAGGGCCACCCCGCCGCCGAGTAATGTAATTCCAGTCACTCCCCTCTCCGGGCGCGAAGCGCGTACAGGAGAGGGGTCGGGGGTGAGGTAAACCCCCTCTCAGGAGAGTTTATCATGAGTGTGGAAGTGGCAGAAGAACACGGACATCATCACGATCCGCACCTGCAGCACCAGTTTCAGGATATGGGTCAGCAGAACGAATCTTACGTGGTGGGAATGTGGACATTCCTGGTCACGGAGATCATGTTCTTCGGCGCTCTGTTCCTGGCCTATACGATCTATCGTGGCGAGAATCCCGACGTGTTTCTGGAAGCGCATCACCATCTGAACGTCCTGGCGGGCGGCACCAATACTGTTGTCCTGCTGACCAGCAGTCTGACGATGGCGATGGCGGTCTATCATGCACAGATGAAGAATCGCTCAAAGCAGATGATGTTTTTGGGCATTACGATTCTGTTTTCCTTCTGCTTTCTCGGCATCAAAACCGTCGAGTGGAAAAAGAAGTTTGAGGACCACCATGTTCCCGGCCCTTCGTTCCAGTATGAGATCGAAGGAACCGCAGCAAACAAAGGGCCTGTGCATCTCAGCCCGGCAGTAGAGACAAAGGCGCCCGCCTCTACGAAGGCCGTGTTTCCCAAAGATACGGTTGACTTGGAGTATTCGGCGAAGGCGCAGTTGTTCTTCAGTCTTTACTTCGCCATGACGGGACTGCACGCTTTCCATGTTATCATCGGGATTCTGGTGATGGGAACGCTGTTCTTCATGCTGATGTTCAAGCATCCTTCGGTGGACTACTATATGCCTGTGGAGATGGCGGGCCTCTACTGGCACTTCGTTGATATTGTCTGGATTTTCCTGTTCCCGCTCTTCTACCTCATTCCGAGTTCGTAAAGGGAAGGTGTTTTCTTCAACATGGAACATGAGACTATCCATCCGGCAGCCGAGCATCAGACGCACCATGTCACGCAGCCAAAGGTCTACTACATCGTCTACTGCTGGCTGATCCTCTTCATGGCGCTGACCATCGGAGCCTCCTACATCAACATGGGTGGCGGACTGAACAACCTGGTCGCTATGACAATTGCCGTCATCAAAGCCGTGCTGGTGGTGATGTTCTTCATGCAGGTCAAGAGCGGAACACGTCTGACCTGGGTGTGGGCCGCCATCGGCTTCATCTGGCTCATTTTCCTGTTCGCCACTCTCGGCGACTACATGACTCGCAACTGGGTCCACGTCCCCGGCTGGTAAGCCTCCTCACTTCGCGACGATGGGTTATGCCCGTTGTCGGCGCAAAACAGAACGCCCTCCTTTCTCAATGCGAGAAGGAAGGGCGTTCTTATTTCTGCTGGTCTTGACTCTGCCAGAATGATCGGTTATGATAACAAAAGAGATTTCATCATGACTTGAGAATGTATGCAGACATCCCATCCCAGGGATCGTCCATCCAGGAGATACGTTTTGAAAAAGGCTCTCTCAGGGTGCGGAGGCGGGACCTCCTCAATCAGTTCGAACGGCCCCGTGACATCCATTCCCACGACTTCAAACTCTCTGGTCTTTACCCTTTCCTCCCCCCACTCAGCCTATACGCGAGGCACTGCGATTCCAACCACCTTTACCGTTGCGAATACAGGAACGCAGCCTGCTAATTTGGTAGTCGTCAGTTGTGATGATTTTGTGTTACGAGTCAGGCAAGGATTCCAGCAAATCTGGACAGGGCCACACGACATTTGCCTAGATATGTCTCACTCGGTCACAGTACCCGCAGGAGCTTCTTTGAGTTATAATGCCTACTGGGATCAGCGCGATTCATCCGGTATGGTTGTCGCGCCAGGCGCTTATGCCCTCTGGTCTAAGTTAACCCCTTACTCACTCAATGAGACTGTCTTGAATCCAGCTGAGGTAGTTGGTTTTAACAGCGCTTCTATTCCCATCACAATTACTCCCTGACTCCAACTTGCGGTCTGACGATGCCGATCGAAACCAGACATCCTCTGCTAAACGGATACCTGGCGCTACCGTTGTCGGTTGCCCTGCTGATGGGTCTGGGTGTTCCCTGGCTGGAAAGCGCTGCGCTCGTGCTGCTGCTGCTTCAACTGCTGTTCGGCGCGTTCGTTGCGCTCATGTTCCTGCATTGCGGGCGTGGGCTGATCGGGTACAATCTCGTCCATTTTTCCCGCTGGCGCTTCGATGGGTTCGTCGTGCGAAGGGACACTCTGATGCGTATGCTTTTCGTCGCTGGGCTGCTGCACTGATTTTGTGGGCAGTATTGTTTTGTCGGACATGAGTCGTTCTCCTGAAGATCGGTGCGCTGTCCTGCTGGCAACATAGGTGGTATTCAGAATGCGATGTATCATCAGGCAGACGTTGACAACCGGGATTATTTCCTCCCCTTATATAGACGGTATTGGCGTGACGAACTGAAGTTCCCGCTATGTGACCGCCTTTTTGTCTTGAACCCTGATTTGTCGGACAGCGGGAATGGTAGTCCGTCGCGATCTGTAATAGCCTGGCTGTGTCCAGTCTCCAAACTTAATTACTCACTCACCTTACGCAGCCGAGCATTTCACTCTGACCGACTTGGCTCTTTTTGGCACTGTATTATAGCCTGCTTCGGAACATCCGTCAATTTGCGGACAGAGCGTTCGGAGCGCACCCACCGGGAAGACTTCTGTGAGCAGATTCGCATCCGGGCAGGGAAATTGCAGGCTGGTATGGTACTCCCTATTCGCACAGGGACAACCGACGCCTTGCTGCTAAAGCAGGAATGAATGTGCGGGCTGTGGAAACTCCGGCTGAACGCTTCGCTCTTCCCTGTGCCGTCTGTTGTGGCGACCCTCTATTGGTTTGCAGGAGTACCTGTATCATGTCTCTCTCGCAGCAGCTCAAACGTATCTACTGGATTGACGCCGAAATCCGTGCCGGGCGCTACCCCAATCCCGAAAAGGTCGCGGCGAAGTTCGAGGTCGCGACGCGAACAGCCAAGGAGGATATGCGCCGCCTGCGCGATGATCTGGAAGCGCCCGTGAAGGCGAAGCGTGGGTACGGCTGGTACTACACCGACCCTTCTTTTATGCTGCCTTTCCTGGCTCTCTCCGAATCGGAGGCCCGTTCGCTGAATCTCTCGCTGCGTGTGGCGGAGGAGTATATGAGCGCGGCGGAGGCGCAGATGGTGGGGCTGCTGCTGGAACGGCTCGCTTCGCAGTTGGGGCCGGCCGATGCGACGGTGAGCCTGAGCGGGGCGATCCATCTGGACCCGATGGTGCCGGTGAACGCGGAACTGCTGCGGGACTGCCAGCGGGCGGTGCGGGAGCGGCAGCGGCTCTGGCTGCGCTACTGGGGAGCGCACAAAGACCAGGAGACGGAGCGGGTGGTTCATCCCTACCGCGTCCATTTCTATCGCGGGGAGCCGCACCTGATCGCCTGGTCGGAGGCGGACGACGACGTGCGGCAGTTCTTTTTGCCACGTGTGCGAGAGTGGCGAATGGAGGGTGAGGAGCGGGCGTTTGTGCAGCGCCCGGAGTTCGACATTGACGCCTACCTGAAACAGGGGCTGGGAACGCAACACGGGGAGAAGCCTATCGCCCTGCGGCTGCGGTTCTCGCCCTATCAGGCCCGCTGGATACGGGAGCGGCGCTACCATGCGAGCCAGCAGAGCGAGGAGCAGCCGGACGGGGGGCTGATCGTGACGATGGAGGTTTCCGGGCGCGATGAGATTCGGCGCTGGGTGCAGGGCTTCGGGCCGGAGGTGGAGGTGCTGGAGCCGGAAGACCTGCGGGCGGAGGTGGCGGCGGCTGCAAAAAAAACTGTGGAAATCTACACCGAGCCGCGAAAGTGAAGGGTTATTGCACTTTCGTTTGTTATAATGAGTATAGAGGCGCAGGGAGCCACCCGTAATCGTCCGAAACAGGGCGATGGCAGAGCAGGAGGAAGCGGTGCGTTTGATTGTGACGTGCGAGTTGAGCCGGGAGACGGCCTTTCCGGTGAACCATCAGCAGTATCTTGCGGGGGTGGCGTATGGCCTGCTGCGCGACGCGAACCCGGAGTACGCTCGCTTCCTGCACGATGAGGGCTATGGGGCGAGCATGGGCGCGAAACGCTTCAAGCTGTTCACGTTCTCCGGGCTGCGGGCGCCGAAGGGCCGACGGCGGGTGGTGGGCGAGACGCTCTGGATGGCGGCAGGCCGCGTGGAGTGGATCGTGAGTTCGCCGTGCGCGTCGTTCCTGACGCACTTCGCGACGGGTCTGCTGTCGGCGGGCGGACTGCGGGTGGGCACCACGCTGCTGCCGGTCACGCAGGCGCAGACTTGCCCCTCCCCCGACTTCTCCGGCGGCACGGCCCGCTTCACCTGCCTGACGCCGATGGTCGCCTCGCGCCCCATAGCGGAAGCGGAAGGCGGCGGCAAATACTACCTGCGTCCCTCCGACAGCACGGCCTTTTCCGAGGCCCTGCGCGTCAACCTGCTCCACAAATACGCGGCCCTCAACGGCCACGCGCTCGAAGCAGGCAACGACCGGTTTGAGATGGCCTTCGACCCCGACTACCTGACCCGCAACCCACACGGCGGCACCAAGAAAATCACCTTCAAGAACATAGACGTGATCGGTGCGCTCGCCCCCTTCACCGTCACCGGCACCCCCGAACTGATCGCGCTAGGCTACGAAGCCGGCTTCGGCGAACTCAACGCAGGCGGATTCGGCATGGCGGACGCCCTGCGCCCGGAGCGAGTATAACCCATGAGCAGAGCAGCGCATCACTCTATCGCGAACCTTCCCGCAGTGCAAGAAACTCTTGTCTGTCTATCCCACTTGTGGTATAGTACACTCAGAAACGTTCCTGCGATCCGAAAAGTCGCATTGGTGGCCTGCTCTGGCGAACCGCTAGAGATAGGCTCGCAGGTCATCTCCTCTTCACTTGTCTTTCCTATGTCTCTCTTTTTTACGACTCGCGGACTCTATGAGCAATACTACGAATTCGGTTATTGCCGATGTTAAGCCGAAAGGAGTTTGCCCAGTCTCCTGACAAATAGATAACAGATTGCTTGACAAATTCTGGAGGGTTGTTGTATACTCCCTTTACTGGCGGCGCAGGAGTGCCAAGACTCATGCGTCAACACTTCTGCGCTAGTCCAGGAAGTACTCTCTGAGTGAAGTTACACGTGGTGGTTACAAGTTGGAGTTGAAACATGTTCAGCCGGGGAGTTTCGCCTGGGCTTCCTGATTTTAATCGAACCAGTTATGGAATCACCATCAATCACGACACTGCTTCTTCGCAAATTAAGGAGGGGATATGGAATTGCGCTATCGCCTAACCTGCAATCCCTGGTCAGATCGGGGCGCGGTAATCTTAGGAGAAAGACTGCTTATCGAAAATGGCATCGTTTCGAGTGTGGAAGTCACTTCTGGAGAAATATGCGTTCGATTCCATGAGAAGGTAACAAGTGAGCAAATAACGGAGACTCTCACGGGAATTTTGCGGCATCGTACCCAAGACCTACTCGTCCCGAACTCTCTAGCGCGTGCGCTTTCGTCCATTCGCCAGCGAAGCATTTCGGTAACAGATGAGGATGGAAAAAAAGCTTCCGACATGACGATACGAGTTGAGTCAGACGAAGTGGCACAGCTAAAAGAACGTAAAATGGCTGTAAAGGCAGGAGACAACAAAGTATATCGGCTGACTGCATCTTATCCGGGAATGCCAGCCGATATGCGTGGGATAAATGATAATGCTGAGACGATGGCAAAACAGGTCGTAAGTGAAATGCTCGACGTACCGTCTGAAAAGGCTGGTATGTGTGTACTAGGAGATGGGGCGACTAAACACCTGCTGCCCCTTACACAAAGCCTCCATATATTTGCTAACAAGCATCATAATGCGGCGATACGTGGTTTTGGAAGCGGCAATGGATATTTTCGCGCAGGAGCCGCGTGGCGCTATGCACTGGTTCTGTCTGCAACGGAGATGTATCATCCTTTTTTCGAGGCGCGTGATAAAGGAACTACCATCCTTCTGCCAATTACGGATGATCTCGCATTCTTGAAAAAACTCCATACACTTTTCAGTCATGGTGTACTTAACGACATTCGACAGCTCGACGCTGCCACTTCAGCAACTAACATACCGCATCTCTATAAGCCTGATCCCTATTCTGGCCTGGTTAGTTTGATGCATTGTGTCCGCAATCGCCTAACAATAGTAGAGCGCTCTGAGGATTGGTCGGAAGAGTCTGTGCTACCGCGTCTCACTCGTTGGACCACGGCACAGTTCAAGCGGGCTACCTATGTTAGTTTCGGGACATTCCATAACATTGAGATTGATCTTCGGCTGTTTGAGTATGTCAAGCCCCTTTCCTATCATAGAAAAGGGCAAGCAACAGTAGAGTATATGATTGTGCCGCATATATTTGAACGTATGGCTTGGCCTGATACAGGCATCGCGGGACGTTTTTCCAAAGCTCTTCTAGAGAGCAGTGGCACTGCCATGAAAACAGTGCTTTGGGAGATGTACAAATCATCTTCCAGTTTCACTTTCTACAACCGCAAAGACGAGACTGCTCCGCTTCTTTTATTCAATGCGTTCCTGGATTACTTCGTCGAGGAGACCTATAAAACGATGGACACCGAAATTCGCAATGCCGCTAAAGACATGGGGAAACTTGTCGGGCGGGCTTTCCCGCGTGACCTTACTCTGCTCTCCAAAATTTACAACATCCAGGACGCCAGTGGGCTGCGGGATGCTATCAAGACGGTGCTCTTCCGTCTGGAGAAAATGGGAATCGATCAGTCTAAGCGTTCAAATATTTCGGATCATGAACGCCTGTGGCCTATTCGGAACAAACCCTTCGAGACTTTGCTGGAGGGTATCACAGAAAGTAACTGTAGGGAGATAGCGGATGTGTTTTCTATTTTCGCCAGTCTCAATGCTTTCAATGCAAATGTAGGCGGCAAAGCAGAAGCCGCGTCTTCTGCTCAAGTACCAGTCAGTGCGAATGAATCGGAGGAGGCAGAGTAATGAGCAGTTTCAAAGCGATCAGCATGGTGTGGTTGAGCAAAGTAAACCTGTGCAATATCAATAGCGGCGAGGGCGGCGGCGGGAATATTGTAGAACTGAAAACCTACGATGGCGGGCGCAAGCCCTACGCTTCCGGTCAGTCGGTACGTCATGCCCTGCGAGAAGCGATCCAACGCGAACATCCTGATGCCTTCAAGTCTACGCCCGAATTTCCGAGCAGCGACATTGAGCAGGACTGGCTCTCTGATCTGTTTGGCTACCTCGATCCCAAAGCTGGAGAGGGTTTTGACCGGCGATGGTCGCCTCTAAAGGTAACGCCTGCGCTCGGACAGACAACTTCGGAAATCGTTACCGACCTTTTGCTCAGAATGAGCATCAAAGACAAAGCCAGCGACGACTCCAGCAAAGCGGCGACGAAAGATCAGAGACTGGCCTACGTTCAACTGGCGGAAACAATATTCCGCACTGGCCTGAGCATTGATGTGGCTAATGTGGGTCGTGTCATTCTTCCGCAGGTTGCCAAAGAAAAACGAGGAGACAAAGAAGTCCAGGTCTTCAAGGGGTATGAGGAAAAGAAGCAAATCGGAGAGGCCGAACGACAAAAGCGTGTTGTGGCGGTCATGGAAGCAGTAGGCCGCCTCTCGGATTTTGCCAAACAGGCACGCAATGCGGTTTCCCTTTCGCCTGACATACTGCTTATCGCCATGCTTCCGGTCTATTCTCAACGTGGACTGCGCGGCCTAAGTCTGAATAGCGAAGGTGACCTCCATCTGGAGGAGACAAAAGCGATTGTCGAAGATTTGAAGGGGCTTGGCGGTGAACTCGTCTTCGGCTATACTCCGGGCGTTATTCGCAACGACAGCGAATTCAAGAGTTGGCTTGTCAGCAGTGGCATAGAATACGCAAATCCCATAAGCGCCATCAAGAAAGCCGTCAACCTGTATCAGGGCCAGTGAAGGAGGCTGACGTGGAGGCTATTCTGCACGTTTTGCTGGAGGTGCCGTTTTGGTGTTCTTTCCGAGACCCGACCGGCATAAATGTCCATACAACTTTCCGTCTGCCGCCTCTGACCACACTCTATGGCCTGGTTGCCAATGCTTTAGACCTGTCTCAGGACGATTATTCGTTGCGGCCTTCCTTACGTTTTGCTATCGGGATAGAGCGCCCAGGAGAGCTTGTCGAAAGCTATAGCAAAATCATGAAAGTGAGAGAGGCGAAGACACCGGAAGAGGCAGCCAAGCCTGGCAATATCTTCATAAGCACGTCCGTCATTAAGCAAAAAATCGTCTCACCAGCGTTCTGGGTGTACATTCTGGCAAAGCGAGACGAATTGGAACGCTTACAAAAGGCTCTCCATGACCCCGCCCGCCCGCTGTATCTTGGTGAGTCTGACGATGTCGTTGATCTGACACAAATCGGCATCGTCGACACAATTCCCATTACAACGGATCGTTTTGATTGCGCTGTTCCCGGTGTGAAAGAGCCACAAGAAGGCAATACTCCGGCGAACATCGTCAATCTGCCTTATCACTTTATCAAGCGTGGCAAAAGCGATTGGGGGCTTCAGCGTCATCTGTATACTTACAGGATGGATGGCGGACCACTCACGGTTAAGACAGTAGAACCAGCCTATCGGGTGAATGGAAAGAATATCTCTTTTGAGCCGCCATTCGCTGAGGAGAACGCATGATTCTTGGCAAATCAAATCAACTCTAGTTTCCGGTAAATTCATGTAGACATCGAACTGCTTGTGACTGTCTTGTGGGCAAAGAGGAGTGACATCGGCGACTGTTTTCCGTAGAGAAAGGTGTCAAATCGTTACCCACGGAGGTCACCGATGTCATCTCTTC
>JBBRLP010000059.1:0-31039 GCA_038231295.1 Chthonomonadales bacterium | reverse complement strand
AAGCATCATGAGATTGCGGTACGCAGTCACCAGAAAGTGAAGGCTCTCAAAAGTGCGGTGGACACGGCGCTGATCAAGAAAGCGAACGCTCTCTTGGCCGCCCAGATAGAAACTACGAACGAACTATGTCCGGCTACTTAGGAGTCGGTCTCGGCCTTGCATCTGTTGGCCGATCTGGTTCCAGAGCGCGACTAAATACTCCTGGTTTTGCGGATTCACCAGGATACCAAGAACGCTATCCCCGTTCCACAACTGCGCAGGGAGCGCTTTGTGTGCAAAGAAGTAGTGATGCATCCGGGCGCGTGGAACATGATTCTCCCCATCCATCTTCTGTGGCTTCCATTTCTTGTGCAGCCAATCGAACAGCGCCATCGGTTCGTGCCTCCCAATCCGCGTTCAGAACAGGTATTGAATAGAGATATTGTGAGGTGCCTGTAAATACAATTCCGATAACGCATTCTATCTGACAGGCAAGTGACTAGCAAAAGGCCATAACGCGTGTAGACACTGCCGAGCATCATGGCTTTGCGCGTTCCAGGATACCACCCAGGGCTTCGACCGCTGTTTAGCCGATACGAAGCGCATAGAGGGTCGCGTCGGGGTAGCGGCTTTGCAGGCGGTGTGAGGTCTCTATTCCGCGCTCGTCAATCTCATAGTCGCCGGATTCGACATCCATCACAATCAGTTTCCCGATGTTCTCAGGTGTCTCGACGGAGGAACGAAGTCTCTCATAAGTTCTTGAGACTGTTGACCGAGCGCACTCACTGTAGGAAGTGGGGAATGTGTTGCCAAGGGAATACCTCCTTACGCGAGCAGAACGCCTTCCTTCACTATACCAGACAACCTAATCGGGGAGTTCCCGTCAAAAGCAAAAATGAGATGGTGCAAAAAACGTCACGCATTCATCTCCAATCGCTGCACCCATTGCCACGACACCGAAAACAGCGCGAGTTTCCACTACGTCACCTTCTGGCCCAAAATTAAACACGGCCCCGAAACCCCTCCCCACTAACGCATCGCCCACGTCTCCAGCCTCACCAGACAAGCCAAGTTATGAGACGTTGTTTTCCAGACGGGTTTTGAGACTGAACACACGCCCTTTCGTACGTTTTCCAAGCGGTTAAGCGCAGTGTCTCATAAACGAATGTTTCTGATACGCGATAAAAGGCAGTATCAAAGAAGCACCAATTGCTCCCTGGGTTGCGTATGAAGAACTCGGGCGGGAGGACCGGTGCATTTCCGTCGCCGGTCCTCCCCAATATGCTTTGTCCGCAGGTGCGGAGTGGATAGTTACGACATATCTCCGTAGAGTACCTGAATGTAGTTCACCTGGCCCTCGTGGTAGACCGTGTTCCAGAGGAACAGGTCAACGGCAAAGTCTGCCCATGTGGTGGCTTTCCCATCATGAACCGGATCGGTCGTCTGGTCCCCCAGTTTGTCTGCAGGGAAGTTCGCTATCGCGCCTGCGAGAGCCTCGGTGGAGGAACGAAGCCAAGCAAGGCAGTCCGCTTTGTTACGGCGGGCTTCCGTCGTCGTCTTGTAGTCGTCCCAATTGATGGCCGGCATCTGCCCAGTGCGATATCCTTGCGCCACCCATTCGTTGAGATAGGCGCACTCCAGGGCCTGATCCAAAGCATCACGGCCACTGTTGCCTTCTGTCTGCGGGTGCCAGGCAAGGCGGTCTTCGGGCATCTTGGCGACGGCATCGTGCAGGGCACCTCCGGCGGTGCGAATCTTGCTTGCGAGGAACTGGGGTAGGTTGATAGCAGCCATCGTTGGCGTTCTCCTTTTCTCTCATGCGACATGCGGGCTTAGAACTATTGCGACGCGGTATCGGCACCGGCCAGCCTGGATTCAATCAGGCTGTTCGCCAGAAATGACCGGTATTCCTGCACCTGTCGAGAAAGTTTCTGACTTCCGATTCTTTCACCGTATAGGCAGTCAGGGCGAACGTTATGAGACACTCATAAACTGGATTATCACGTCTGCGCGACATGAAGTCATGCAGACGATTGTCGTGCGAACATCGCGCTTCTGACGCTCCCTATTGTCCCATTCCTGCAGATTGGAGCGCCTCAATGTCGCCACCTGTGAACATATCAAAAAGACAGATGGATCCAGTGGGGAAAGCGGTGGTATACTGGAAACAGGTGGGGTGGGCGTGTAACGATTGACAGGAAGTAGGTCTGGTATCCTGCTGACAGACGGTTGCGTTCACGTCAATCTCAAAGTTCCTGAAGTACGGTACCGCGACCGCATCGGAGGGTCTACCAGAGGGGCGCATAGAACGATTTTACGCCGGTATCAGTAATGACAAAGAACGCAATGTCGTTCTCATATCATGTCGGCACAATCCATTCCCGACTGCAGGGCATAGCGGTACCAAGCAAGATGGATACACGTTGCTGAAGGCTGACAAGCATGTTTCGAGAGGAGAGGATACATGAAACATTGGGGAGTCATGGCGTTGGCCATGGGCATACTTGGTCTGGGGGGCGTCGCATTGCCCGCCGGAGCCGCAGAATCCGGCAAGAAGTTGACATTCAACGGTAAGACCGCGTCAACCAACATACAAACCATCAACGGCCAGGCGTTCGTTTCGCTTGCGGATATGGCGAAAGCCCTGGGCATGGCGGTGGTGAAGAAGGCCGACGGCAGCTATGAACTCACAAAAGCTGGAGGTACATTCCAGGTCGGCGATATGAATGGCAAACTCGGCGACGTTTTGTTCGACGGCAAGTGGCGCCTGCAGGTACTGACGATGGATACCCCGGAATCGTTTTCCATGCTCACGGTGTCGCAGCCTTACGGTTATGACAATTCCGCAACCTACGACCAAACCACCCGCGTCTTACGTCCAACAGCGGCGCACAAGCTCGTCGTTTTCACGGTGCGCGTCAGCAACGGACAAAAAACTCCGGAATCGCTGTGGACATCGAATGTTGACAAAGCGATGCGTACCGCGTTGACCGATATGGACGGCCAATCCTATCCGCCAATTGCTTACGATTACGAAGGTGGCCCCAATGCCACGAAACCGCAGCTGCCTGGGGCGAAACTGAACTTTCCAATAATTTTCAGTGTGCCACAAAGCGCTGTGCTAAAAGATCTCATTGTGACGTTGAAAAACAACGACTCATCCGCCAAGGGCAACGACGTGCGCATCTCGCTGATAAGCGTGCCAAAGTAAGTAGAGAAGGGTTCCTCGGCACTCGGGGGTATTTGGGACGAACAGCGCAGCATCTTCGCAGCAGACAGGTGATTTTTGCACACGTTTTGCCCTCTAGCCCAGTTTTGCACCTGGTAGCTATCCGGAACTATTACCTTTGGCATAGCGTCCTATCTGTACTGCCATGAGTGCCTTCCGTCCTGCCACGAATGTGGAACCTCGCTTCTCTATCCCATACGAAGAGGAGTGAGAAATCACGCTACCCTCTGGAAGCGATCGATTCAGTCTTGGCGTACCCTTCGTACGCTAGAAACGAGACAGAGGCGGACTGAAACCTCTCGTTTCTGTGGCCGCTCATGACATCCCTGCACATCATGGGCCAATAAGGAGCAGAAAATGCAACGACACAAAATGCACATGAAGGCGCTGTTCACAGGGTCTCACCGGGTTTTGAGGACGACTGCCGCGCTTGCCGTGACAATCGGACTGGCGACAGCGGCAAGCGCATTGGCCCCAGATGAACTGCGGCTGCTTGTCAGCGGCAAGACGGCTTCCACAAATGTTCGCATGATCGGCGGGAGTCCCTACGTCCCACTGGCCGATATGGCAAGGGCCATGAACGGCACGGTCGTCAAGCGCACGGGCGGCGTCTACGAAATCACCCTGGGCGGCGAAACGAAGCCGAAAACCGGTGGTGCATCCGTTGCGGGCGGCGCCAATGAGGTGAGCGGGACGCAGGGTAAGATCGGCCAGGTGCTCTTCAATGGCAAGTGGCGATTCTCCGTGCTGAGCGTCGATCATACCGCCAGTTATGACAGCAAGTTTTTGCCCGATAAGCAAACCTTCGCCCCCGCTGGCGATACCGAAGAACTGGTCATCGTACACTGTCGTATGAAGAACGGGCAGAAGGATACCCAGATGGCGATGCTTAGCCCCGTCCACCCGCATCACACCGGCCTTGCCGACGATCAGGGACAGTCGTATGCCCCGATGAGCTATGACAAGCGCGGCGGCAGCTCGGACGAAGGACCGAAGCTGCTGCCAGGGGCGCAGACAGAGTTTGCGATCCTGTTCAGCGTCCCCAAAGGGACGGTGCTCAAGGATCTGGTCTTCTCGATACAAAATGCGTATGAGGATACCCCCGAGGGCGGAACAGACGTGCGCATCTCGTTGGCTCCGTGAAAAGCTCCTCCGCCATTCCGCACGCGGGCAAGGCCGGAGTCCAGCGTGTTCGCAGGCATTGATATCGGCTTCTCGGTGCGGGCGCACGGCCGAAACATTCACGGCAACCGCGAAGTTTCGGCCGTTCCCGCCCAGTACGGCGATTAGCCCCAATATCTGCGTCTGCTGCAACGATACCGAAAACAGCTGTGAGGCTTATCGCCCATATCTGCGCTGTCTCTAGAATACCTGCTGACCCTCCCGGGCTTGTTCGCGCTCACAACGCCTTCCCTACTCCGGCCTGCCAGGCCTGGCGATCCAGCTTGTATCTATTCCTTTCGACATCAGCAGTTCGGAGAGCTGCCCCACATGTCCCTGTAAGTGCCGCAAGTTCATCAGCTCGTGCGACAGCTTGGTCATGTTCTGATACCACGAGAAGCCGGTCTCCGCACTCTCCAGGTCAAGGCTGTCAACAGTCGCGTCAATGAGGCTGCGGACGTAGACGACATAAGCCAGAACCTCCTGCCGGGTCAATGGGGTGACGCCTTCCGGCAATTCGTACGGCTCGACATCAATCGCTTTCCGGGTGTCGCTCACGCCCAGAGCCGTTCTTACCGGCAGCGGCCAGTCGGCGACGGAGGCGTTGAACGCCGCTTCGTTCTGCACCATGTAGTTATGCGTGAAATAGACCGTATGCCCGACGATGCGCCAGAACGTGCGCGGGTGTTCGCCCGCAAGCCACAACTCCTCCGGGCATTTCTCCACGCACTCTGCGAGCATCGCCAGCCCGGCATGGTACTGCTCCTTAAGCGCCTGTCTTAGTTCCATAAACGTTCTCCTTCAGAATTCTCTGCACACGCTCACGCAACAGCGGTTCGCGAATCGCTGTCGCCACCAGTGCGCTCGCACCGAGAAATGCAACAAAACGCGCAAATCCACGCGCCAACGCCTCCGCGAAGGCCGCTTCTTTGCCGAGCGCCTCGTCCTCCAACCACAAACCCACGATGACGAAAGTGTTGGTCGTCCGGTCAAGTTTGCTGTCGAACCGTGCGACGAGCCGGTCGCCCCACAGGACGGGCAGCGTGTAGTAGCCGAATTTGCGCTTAGGCTCCGGCTTATAGACCTCCCACACGTAGTCGAAGCCAAACAAGATTTTCGCTCGCCCACGTGCGCTGACGGGATCAAGCGGCGCGAGGAAGACGACTTCCTCCGTCGTGGTCGTTTCCAGCGGGGTCCACTCTGCGGGAAGGTGCCCTGCACTCAATTCACGCAGCGTCCCCGCATCGCTGCCGAGCGCGTAGTGTAGCGCCTTCCAGCCTTCCACGCGCACCTCGATAATCTCGCCGTCGGCCAGCATCATCGGGAGAATCTGCTTCGCTGCTTGATCCGGGTCGCCGCGCCGATACGAATCACTCGTTCGTTTCACCCGCGAAAGCCCGTCAAATCCGATCTCTTTTTTGACCAGAAACCGATCCGTCTCGGCCTCGCTACGCTCGCAGAGGAGGTGCGCGGGCGCGACCCTTTCGGTAAGCGCATAGACCCGCTCGAAGCGCTCGCGGTGGTGCGTCATCACTTCACCAATGCGCCACAGATAGTACAGCGCCAACGCACTGTCCTTGCGGCCACGATAACTTTGCGTTCGTGTGCGCGTCGCCATCGTGAAGTCGCGGTTGCTCACGACGTCGCGTTCCTGCAAGATAGCCCGCATTTCCACAATGGCATCGGCGTGTTCGCGTGCGATGTTGGAGACACCCGCATGACCGTCGCGTTCGCGCCGCATGACGACGCGCCAGTAGGGCAGTTCGTCCATCGGCCGGGCGGCCAGCCAGCCGCCCCAGTCGAAGAACTTGCGCTGCCGATAAGCCACCTCTTCCCACATACCGGGCGTATAATCAAGAACGCGGCTGTGCAGTTTGATGTCGTGGCTGCGAGCGATGATTTGTAGTGGGTCAAGCTGCAGGTACTCCATCGCACACATGGCCTGCTCCGTACCCTGGAGGCCGCGCCAGCGTCGGCCCGGCCATAACCCCTGCTTGCCCAGTATGAACCGTCGGGCCACCTCTGCGGATATTTCGATGATTGGCTGTCTCCTTTTAGGATCAACGCCGCCTGCTACGGCCAGAGTGTTTTTATATGTTTGACGATTCAGCGGTCATGTCCTGCCATGTCTGCCTCACGCGCAATATCTGAATTTTTCGATGACCATTCCGCTTTTGACTTTCTTGATCTGAGTAGAAGTCACGTGCGTCCACAATCTGAATCGGGGAGGAAGAGATGCTCGAGGCGTATCTGAAGGTTTTGGAACTTGGTTACTACGAGGTTCCGTTCGCGTTTGAAGGGCTGGCGGACGAGAACGTCTGGAAACGGCCTGCGGAGGGACTGCTCTCTGTGGGCGAATTGGCGGGACATATCGCCTATTGGGAGGCGGTGAAGTTTGCGGGCAGTGGGCCGGAGCGCGACCTGGCGCAGTGTCCTGTGAGCAGTCCGTTGGTTGATCCTCGGTTCGGCTACTACCCAACAACGCTGGCGACGCCGCCTTCGGAGCAGCACCTGGCGATGACGGCGGAACAGGTTTGCCGGGAACTGTTACGGGTGCATGCAGAGTCGTTGGCGCATTTCAAGGCGCGGAATCCCGCTTTGGAGAGTTCTGCACCCGGCTTTCCACCCAACTACACCTACGACGAGTTCTTGAAGTACGCGGTGTTCCACGTCAGTTATCACACCGGGCAGATGTACTCGGTGCGGCATCTTCTGGGAGAAGCGACCCCAGATAACTGAGGTTTGCCAGCGGATGAAAACTCCTGCTTTTCCGAGGGTTGAACCCTTCGTCCGGAAAAAAGATTGCCCGGCACAGGAACGTGCCGGGCTGGAAAAAGCGGTCGTCCTGCGGACGAAGCGGTCAGAAGAGGGAAAGTAATCGTGTTGCCTGGCAGGTTTTGCGCCGAATGCGCCACGTCGAATGGTTTGCACGGGAAGCGTTTGTATCTGTGAGGATTGCGCCGGAATGAATTCCTGCGCTGGAAACAGCAAGTGGCTGCTTCGCAGGCACCTCGAATTGTCAGGTAGAGAGCTGCCCTGTGAGCCTCCTCGTCTGGGGGCGCGACGGACTGAAGTCCCCGCTATGTGACCTGCGGCCCAGTTTCCTTCGGAAACGTCTAGGGTGTGAGGGCCACTCATCGGCCTCAACAGAACTTGGCGCATTGGGTTTCGTCTGGAGGACGATCCGGCGAAGCCGCGTAGCGAGAGGTGTCAACCCTTTGCTGACCTTGATGTCTCTACTGCCGGTCAACCCATGACGTAACGCATTCTGAACACCGTGCCCGCGAAGCGGCCACTTGCTTTTCCAGCGCAGCAGTTTACTGCGGCGAATATTTGAGGGCGGTAAACCAAATCAGAGCCTTTTGCATTTCCGTCTGGAAGACGTTTGCACTTTAATGACGGGGGTTTTCAACCTCCGTCCAAAACTCCTGGCCTACGGGCGAACCTTTTTCTGGGCAGGATAGAGGAGGATGGCCCCGGAGTGCGGGGGGAGGGTGAAGGACTGTACGGTCTGGCCGCGCACGTTGAGCATGGGGCCGCCGAGGGTGATGGTGGCGTTGTTGCGGTCGTCGGAGTTGACGTAGATATCCCCGAACTGAAAGGCTCGCCGCCAGAAGGCTCCGCCGTTGATGGTGATCTGGTGGCGGTCTTGCAGGGCAACGCCGAGAGGGGCGTCGAAATAGGCGGACTTTTCGGCGAGTTCGCGCTTCAGGACGGCGAGGCTCATCCCGGCGTTGGCGGGCTGCGCGGAGCGGAGAGGCATCGGCTGGAAGACGAGCCGTGCCTGCCGCTTGGCGACCAGCAGGTAACTGGCAAGCGCGTACTCCAGTTCGTCGTCGTCCCGGTAGGCGGCGGCGACAATAGAGACCTGATCGGTGCGGGCCGCCCGCTCGGCAGCCTCGACGTGCAGTTCCCAGAAGGCATCAGGCAGCGGCTCTTCCGACCAGGAGGGATGCACCCAGCCTTCGCACCACGCGCCGTCCATCAGACTATAGAACTGATCCCAGTAGCGCCCCGGCAAGGCTGGCTCGAAAGCATCAGGCGGCGGGATGGGGGTTGAGCGTCCGGTCGAGAGTTCAAAGCCGATGGCGGAGGGAAGCAGAAAAAACTTGCCCGGTGCATGAGCCATTCGCAGCCAGTTCTCCGCCGCCTGCCCCCTATCCTGCGGAGTCTTATACTTCGCCAGATCGCTGCCGACAAAGGTGTTGCCCTGCGGCATCTCCGCTGCCACCGCGCCATAGGCTCCGAACTCCCGCAGCAGTCCCTCGGTCTGTTTGCGCCAGTATGCGGCCCAGCGGGTATCGCCGAAATCCATCCAGTGGGCGCCCGCCTCCGGGTGGGGTATCTCCTTCCCCGCACGGTCGCGCAGTGTCCAGGCCGACATCGCAGGCTGCCATCCGCCGACACTGCCCCGACGGTTCGGCTGTTCGTAAAGTGTGGAGGCGTAGAGATAGAGCAGCGGCGTGAAGAGCGCCTGCTGTTTGCGGAGCGCGGGGAAAGTCTGCGGGGTAATCGTATTCGGGCTGAACGCGGCTATGTCGCAATGTGCCGCCATCCAGTCCCGATTGGCGTCCGAAAGTTTGACGCCTTTCGCCGCCGAATCGTCCATCGCGTCCCCACTGTCTCCCAGACCCAGGGTATAGACGCCCCCGATTCGGATAGGGCAGAGCGAGCGAATACGGGCCGTCGGCGTCAAGGCTCCTTCCGGGTCTTTGGAAGCGGACGGCGGGGTCTTCAGCGCCGCCGCCTTCACCGTCTTCGCGCCCTGCCCGCCTCGGCATCCCGCCAGACAGAGCAGTCCGACGACTATCCACCACTTCTGCATTGTCATTCCCACGTCCTCTCCCTGTAAACCACTCTTGAACGGATAGGGAGAGGAGGGTCTCCCGGTGAGGAGAGTATAGCGAAACCGCCGCCTCTCTGTCAACAGGAACAAATGGCAGGAAAGGCTGCCTGATGATTGCCGCGAACCTGTGCGCCGTGCTATAATGAGGTATGGACGAACGCGATTTTGTCAGCACCAAACGAGAGGCATGGGATCGGCTCACCGGGCTGATCGAAAAGGCCAATGGCAAGGGCGGTGTACGCGGCCTGAGCCGGGACGAGATACTCATGCTCGGCCCGCTCTATCGCCGAGCCTCCTCCGACCTCGCCTATGCCCGCGCCCACGCCATCAATAAGGATTTGATCCTACACCTGAATGGTCTGGTGGGCCGCGCCCATGCCCTGCTCTATGAGGCGGAAACCAGCGGGAACGTGTTCGGGTCTCTGGTGAACTTCTACCTCTACGAGTTCCCCATGCTGCTGCAAAAGCGGTTCAAGTATTTCGCGGCGGCGTTCGCCATCTCCGTTCTGGCGGGAGTGTTCGCCTACTGGCTCGTCATCAATCAGCCGAACAAGCTCTGGCTGTTCGTGCCGGAGAGTTTTCGGTCGTCGGTCGAGTTCTGGAAGAGCGGCAAAGTTGCGGAATCCGCCCATGTCGAGCAGTCGTCCATGCTGATGACCCATAACCTCATGGTGGGCATGGTCTCCTTTGCCGGTGGGGTCGTGGGCGGCGTACCAACACTGGTCGCCATGTTCACCAACGGGGCCATGCTGGGAGCGATGGCGGCGCTGATGACACAGTATCACCGGCACAGCACCTTTTGGCCCGGCATCGTGCCGCACGGAATTGCCGAACTCACGGCCATCTTCATCTGCGGTGGGGCAGGCTTCCAGATCGGAATGTCACTGCTCATGCCGGGGCCGTATCGGCGCATGGATGCGTTCCGTATTGCCGGCACAGAGGGTATGAAACTGGTGATGGGCACCGTCCCGCTCTTTATCTTCGCCGGAATCATCGAAGGGATGTTCTCGCATCTGCCCATTTCCGCCGCCCTGCGCTACGCCTTCGCCGCCCTGAACGGCATCCTCTGGTATCTCTATCTGTTCCTCCCGCGCCGCCTGCTGACCGGGGCGGCGGACGCGCCCGTGCGGAACTCCACCGTAACCAGCGGCGTAGTAGAAGAACCTGTGCGTGACAGCCAGACGGCCTGAGACGGACAACCGATACCGCTGGATGGGAGCCATACGCCGCATGACCGCAACCGGAACGGAACGCCCTGCACGGGAACTCCTTGCCGAACTTCGCAGCCGCTATCCTGACTCGCCGTTCCTGGCCCTGGGACAGACCGTCTTCTGGGACGAACCGGTCAAAGCGGTGCTGAGTCAGCTTCTGGACGAGAACGGCCTGGGCGGGAAGATGCTCGTCGGGGTTCACGATACCGACTATTTCGCCAAGACGCGTCTGCGGCAGAGCGGGACGGGCAAGTTCGTCCTCATGACGCACAACGACGGCACGACCAAAGACCTCTGGTCGGCGGCAGGCGAAATCTCCACCCTATTCGGCAGCGAGACTTTTCCCGGTCGGCAGGACTTTGCGCGGCATGGCGTGGCGTTTGAGCGCGTTGCCCGCCGCTCCCCCGAAGGCCGACAGGCGTTTCTGGACGCCATGACCGAAGCCTGGGGCTGGCGCGGCCTCGTCTATACCGGGTCACGAGACCTGATCGTGCATCGCCTACCGCTGCGCGAAGTCGGCGACGGCATTCTGGAGATGCTGGTCTGGGGCTTTGAGAACGCGGTACAGCAGGTCGTTCCCGGCTGCTGTCAGGACGAAGCGCGGCGAGTAGCCGATACGATGCTCGGCTGGTGTCGGGAGTTCCGCACTGCCCACCCCGACAGCAACCTTTCCCAGCTTTTCCAGCACGTTCTGCCCCGCTTCTACTCCCTCCTCTTAGGCCATGAACCCACCGACCTGACGGTGGACGGCACGGCCCAGCTGCTGCTCTTCAATCCGGAGACAGCCTCCTTGCCCCGCTTCCGCTTCGTGGATGTCTTCCTGAACCCACAGACCCGCGATCTCGCCGCCGATGCCTACAATCAGGCCGTCGCCGGGTCTGAAATCTATACCCTGGACAAGTTCGGGGCGGGAGCGCTGCCGTTCGATCTGATTGTGCCGGAGCGGGGGCGTGGCACCCTGCGCGTGACGCCGCGAGTACTGTTCGTCGAAACGCGGCAGCCTGTTGCCATCGGACTGAAGAAGCCCATTGAATCGGTGCAGGAACTGGCGGAAATACTCTGCGCGAAGTTCGGCAGTCAGGTGACGCTTGTTGGCAAGGCCGTCTCACTGGTCTCGATGCTGGCGCAGGAGTTCGTTTTCGTCTTCAATGAGGAGGGTTCGCTCTATGTGCGTCGCACCCGCCGAATGAACGACCTGTTGGCGGTACAGGGGGTCGCGCTGGAGATGCGCCCAATCCTGCGGATGCGCTATCAGACCTGGGACGCCTTCGCGGTCGGCAAGGTCACGCTGCGCCTGCCGGAACATCTGGCAGCGACGTTCGGACGGCCCACCATCACCGCGCCGGAGTTCGCCGCCTCGTGGCGGCAGGTGGTTTCGGAGCAGAAGGCGCTGTGCGAACAGATCAAGACTCTGAAAAAGCCGCTGGAACTGCTGGCCTTCCTGCGAGACCGGGATTCGCTGACGGCCTGGGAGGAGCGCCGCACCGATTACGCGCAGGCCAAAGCGACGCTCTGCCGCCTGCACGATGAGGCGATGATACTGGATATGGAGATCAAACAGCGGTACAGTTTCCTGCGGGAGACACGGGCAGAAAGTGCGAAATTACAGCGTGAGAAAGGCGAACATTTCCGGGCGACGGCCCACTGGACAGAGGCGGAAGAGGCGTTTCGCGCTCAATTCGATATCAAATTACGGAGTCTGGAGTTCGTCAAACGCGGAGTCTGCGATCTGATTCGTCCGCTGCGGGATCGCCGTCACGCCATTGAGCGCGGCGAAAAAGCGACACAGGCCCGCACTGCTCTGGCGCGAATCGAAGACGAAGCGGAGCGGGCGCGTCTGCATCTCGTCCGCAATGCGCTGCTCACCATCGAAGGACTGCTGCACACTAATCATCGCCCGTCCGCGTGGTGGTTGCCTTTGCTCGACCATTCCGGCGACTGGTTCCGGCAGATGGTCGCGTCTGCCGAACTCTACACCGAACCCCTGCTCTCCTCTTAGCGCACCCTTACAACGATGATAGCCCCTCCCGACCATATCCCCGACTATCGCCGCTTGCATCTCTTCTATGCGATTATGGCGACTCTGCTGGGAGTCATTGTCGTGCGGCTCTGGTATCTCCAGATCGTAAAAGGGCCGGAGCTTGCGGTCGAGTCGGAGATGCGGCGCACCCGCACGATGCGCCGTCGGGCGGCGCGTGGCTCTATAGAGGATACGAAGGGCCATGTTCTCGCCACCAATCGCTTCCGCTTTGTTGTCTCCGTCGTCCCTGCCGAGATTGAGAAGAACCCGGAAGTGCTGCCCCATCTGGCAGAGATTCTGCATCGCTCCCCGACGGAACTTGCCGAAGAGGTCGCCGACGCCACCCTGACGCAGTTCGATCCCGTTCCCGTCGCCGATGATGTAGATGTCGCCCTGCTGACGCAGATCGAAGAGCAGCATTTGGATCTGCCGGGCGTGATGATTACCCGTGACCCGGAGCGCTATTACACTGATGACCGCCTCTTTACCCATGTGCTTGGCACAACGGGGCGCATCAATCGGCAGGAGATGGTAAAACTTCGCAACGCCACCTATCAGAACGGCGACTATGTGGGCAAAGAGGGCATCGAAAAGACCCTCGAGGCGGAACTACGCGGCACGGATGGCGGTCAGGTGGTGGCCGTCAATGCCAAAGGCCGCATCCTCGCGCACCTCGAAAATATGTCGCCGCTACCCGGCCACACGCTCCGCCTGACTCTCGACTACGATCTGCAAAAAGTCGCGATGAACGGGCTGATGGAGGAGCTGTCGCGCACCGGGCATCCCGGATCCGCCGTCGCCATAGACCCACAGGACGGCGCGGTGCTGGCGCTGGTCAGCGCCCCCTCCTATGATCTCAACACCTACCGCAAAGAGATCGGCAAACTGCTCAAAGACCCGCAGAAGCCGCTCATCAATCGCGCCGTCAACAGCCCGCAGCCCTGTGGTTCGACCTTCAAACTGGTCACGGCGGCGGCAGGATTGGAGGCGGGCGAAATCGAGCCCGGTACGCGCATCTACTGTCCCGGTTCGCTTCGCCTCGGCAACCGCACCTTTCGCTGCGACAAACGCAGTGGACATGGCTCTATCACGTTTGAGGACGCCATCGGACAGTCCTGCGATGTCTATTTCTGGCGGGTGGCGCAGCGCATCGGGCAGGAGACGCTGGTAAAGTGGGCGCATCGCTTCGGCCTGGGCGAATCCACCGACATTGACCTGCCCCCGACCCATGCCGCGAAAGGGCTGATCCCCACCCCGGAGTGGAAACAGCAGACCAAACGGGGCCGCTGGGTGCAGGGCGATCTGCTGAATATGTCTATCGGGCAGGGCTATGTCGGAGTCACGACGCTTCAACTGGCGAACTACACGGCAGCGCTGGCGAATGGGGGAACGCTCTGGCGTCCGCAGTTGGTACGCGAGGTGCGGGATGTCTCCGGGCCACACCCAAAAGTCGTCCACAGTCTGACCCCCGAGAAGAAGGGCGAACTCGGCCTGAAACCGCAGAATCGGGACGCCATTATCGAAGGGATGCGGCGGGTCTTGCAGCGGCATGGCACTGCCGAGTTCAGTGCGATTCGTGGACTGGATATCGCCGGAAAAACCGGGACCGCCCAGGTCACCAAAACGGAAGATAACTCCGTTTTCGTCTGCTTCGCCCCGGTAGACCATCCCCGTATCGCTATCGCCGTGCTGGTAGAGAAGGGCGGACACGGTTCCGATGTCGCCGCGCCCATCGCCCGCCGAATGATCAATCAGTATCTCGGCCTGAAACTCGACAACTCCAGCGTTCCCATCGGACACCACATCGGCAACGACTGACGACGTTCCTGCATCTCCCTTTTTATGGGCTGGCTTGACACAGGCAGGGGCCGGGGCGGTACAATTTAAGCAGACATAATTCGAGCAGTGTTCTTGAGGGCTTATGCTACGCACTCTGTCCGTTCGCAACTTCGCTATCATAGATCGCCTCGACCTGGAGTTCGGGCCGGGGTTCAATGTGCTGACCGGCGAGACAGGCGCGGGCAAGTCTATCATCATGGACGCCCTCAACCTGCTGCTCGGCGGACGGGCGGGCGCGGAGATGGTGCGCGGCGGCGCGGAACGCGCTACCCTGGACGCCGTATTCGATGTGGGCGGGTCGCCGGAGCTGCAAACGTTGGTCGCGGAACTCGGTTTTGACCTGGAGGACGACCAACTGTTTCTCTCACGCGAGGTAGCGGCAAACGGCAAGTCGTCGTGCCGTCTCGGAGGGCGACCGGCGAGTGTGTCACAGTTGAAGGCGGTCGGGGAGTGGCTGGTAGACCTACACGGGCAGCACGAACACCAGAGTCTGCTGGCGGTCTCGCGCCATCTGGATATGCTTGACGACTGGGGCGGCAAGGCAGTGCAGTCGCTGCGGTCGGAAGTCACAGCGGCTTTCCAGAAGGTGCAGAGTCTGCGCCGTGAGAAGGATGAACTGGAGAAGGACGCCCGCGAACGCGCACATCTGCTTGACCTCTATCAGTTTCAGGTGAAAGAGATCAAGGACGCGCAGCTAAAGCCTGGCGAAGACGAAGAGCTTCAGACGGAACACAACCGCGTCGCCAACGCGCAGAAACTGGCGGAAGCGGCCCAGGCCGCCGCCACAACGCTGACCGGGGAGGATGGTGGCGGGGCGCTGGAATCACTCGCGACCGCCGTGCGGGCATTGGAAGACGCGGCCAGTCTGGACGCCACGCTGACCCCGATGCTGGAGACGCTGCGCTCCGCCGCCTACGAACTGACAGAGGCGGAACGCGACCTCGTGCGCTATCAGGACGAGATCGAGTTCGACCCGGAACGGCTGGAGCAGATCGAAGAACGCCTGGAGACTCTGCGAACACTCAAACGCAAGTACGGCGACAGCATCGAAGAGATACTTGGCTACGGTGCGGAGACGGCAGAGAAGGTGGAAACCCTCGCGAACAGCGAAGAGCGCGGCGCGAAACTGGAAGCCGAGATCGGCAAGGCGGACAAAAAACTGCGCGAACTCTGCGCCCGCCTCACGACGGCACGGGCGAAAGCAGCAAAAGAGTTTCAGAGCATCACCCTTTCGGAACTGCGCGAGTTGGCGATGGATAAGGCACGTTTCGAGGTGCATACGGAACAGGGCGAGCCGACCGCAAAAGGCACCGACCGTGTGGAGTTCCTGATCGCGACCAACCCCGGAGAACCACTGCGCCCGCTGGTGAAAGTGGCGTCCGGCGGTGAAATCTCCCGCGTCATGCTGGCAGTCAAAGCGGCCCTCGCCCGGCAGGAAGCGCTGCCGACAATGGTCTTCGACGAGATAGACGTAGGAGTCGGCGGGCGCACCTCCAGCGTCATCGCCGACAAGATGGCGACCCTCGCCAAATCCGCGCAGATTCTGTGCATCACCCATCTCGCGCAGATTGCCAGCCGGGGTCAGCATCACTACTACATCGAAAAACAGGTGCGTGGTGACCGCACCATCGTCACCGTCACCCCCCTTACCCCCAATGAGCGCGTTTCGGAAATCGCCCGAATGATTGGCGGCGCGAACGTCTCCGAAACCGTCCTCCAGCACGCCCGCGAAATGCTCTCCCTCTCCGCATGACCTGCTGCCCGTAACCCTACTTCCCTCATCCACGTCTAATAGAGACACAGGCACAAGGGCAAGGATTTTGACGCGAGAAGGGAGCAAAGGGTTCTTCACCCCTCGCTACGCGCCTGCTATGGGCAAGGAGTGTCAACTCCTCGCTACGCGCCTTCAGCGGTGTGTCCTTCGGACAAAACTATAGTGTTGAGGAGAAAAGACATGAGCCAACGCAAAATTACCGTCGCCATCAGCCTGGGTATGATCGCCTGTCTGTTCGCTCTAAAAAGCGGAGTCCGGGCGCAGCAAACGGAGAAGCCCTCGAAGGTCTCTCCATTGGGAAACTACCACAAGTGGATCAAGGTCAACTCGAAGCCTGTGCAATTCGCCGCAGCACGTGCCACACAGTGTACAACCGCCTCCCCCTCTCAACTGCCGAGTCCACATCTGGACAAATTTATTACCGTCTACGTCAACCCGACAGGCAAAGAGGCGATGCTCCATCAGAGCCAGCCCAAATTCCCGGTCGGGACGGTCATTGTCAAAGAGAAGTATACGACCGCGACGAGCAAAACGCCCGAGCTGATGACCGTGATGCGGAAGCATGAGAAGGGTTACAACGCGGACAATGGCGATTGGGAATATCTGACGCTGGCGGGTGGCAGCCAAAAGGTAGAGGCACAGGGCAAGATCGAAAAATGTCAGTCCTGCCATCAGCAGGAGAGCGGCAGGGACTTTGTCTTCCGCTCCCCTTACCTGAACGCCGAACAGCAAAAGCGGCTGAAATAGACCTGTTTCCTGCGGCGTATGCCGTTCAGATAAGGCTATACAGGATAGAAGACTATGCAAAAACGTACTGATAAACGGGGACGAGGCTGGAAACGAACTTTCCTCTCCATGGGAGTTCTGCTGGTGTGTGCGGGAACGGTTTCGGCGCAACAGAGAGAGGAGGCCGAGCGGGAAAAGCGTATCACGCAGAACGTGGCCCTACTGGAACGCGGCAGCGAAGAGGAGCAGGGGGCGGCGCTGTTTCAACTGGCGCAGCTGAACCTGACGCCTTCTCAAGGAGTGCCGCTGTTTCGGACGCACCTTCAGCGCCGTACCAACTCCCTTGTCGAGGCGCTGGCAATCAGTCATGCTCTCGAGGGACTGGCGAAATACGGCCCTGCCGCGAAGGCCGCGCTACCCGAACTCGACCGCCTGCTGGAGGAGGTGGGAACCGAAGAGGGAATGAGAACGAACGGCGGGCAGACCCTCTGGTGGCTCCTGACGGCTCTGAGCAAAATCGGCCCGGACGACCCCGATACCATTTCTGCGTTGAAATCCGCGCTCCGGCGCGGTATCGGCGCTTCACGGGAGATGCGGACTGTCGCGGAAGGTGCAGCGATGGCCCTCAGTCAGATGGGGCCACAAGCCCATTCCGCGGTCCCTCTGCTCACGCTGGCTCTGGACAGCAGCGAAGCAGACCATGCAGGCATCTATGCCACCGCTCTGAGCCGGATGATGCCCGAAGCGAAACTGGCGGTTCCGCACCTGGCACGCGCTCTGCAGGCAGGCAGCTCCCCGGAGGCTGTCGCGACGGCGCTCGGCGACATGGGGGCGGGCGCGAAATCGGCGCTCCCGAGCCTGACCATCGTCCTGCACAACCCTTCCCCGCCGCTTGCCTGCACTGCCTTCGCCGCCATCGCGAAAATCGAAGGCAGTCAAAGTCTGACAAAGACGGATGCCCTGACAATCCTGAAACGGGTCGAAGGGGCGCCGGTCGGAGCCATTCCCGTCTCGTTGCCTGAGACTTATGAGGCATTCCGCACCGTAAAAATGGCGGGGAAAGAGTCGGAGGGGGCGGTTCCTGTGCTGACCGCTATCGTCGAGAAGAGAACGGAACCCTGGCTGCGGCGCACAGCTATCGAAACATTGGCCGCGATTGGCCCCCAGGGACACCATAACGCGGCACTGCTCTTGATTCAGTCGGTCACTTCGCACGACCCTGCTCTCACCCTGCCTCCCCGGGCCGCGCTTGCCGCCTTCGGGCCGGGAGACGCGAACGCCGCCGAGCCGTTGGGCGGACTGCTGCTGGCGGGCGACACTAGTCTGCACGAGCTGGTCGCCACCCTCCTGTTTGGAATGGCTGAAAAGGCCGCTCCGGCGGTTCCTGCATTGGCCGAGGCCCTCCAGCCTCAAAACGGTGTTTATGCCGACACATACAATCGTCGCTACTACCTCCGCATCCTGAGCCGGATCGGACCCGCCGCGCAGCAAGCCGTCCCTGCGCTGACGGCAATGCTGCTGTCGCCGCCACAAAACCCCCGCGCAAGCAACAGCGAGGCGACAGACACGATTCGCACGTCCGTGCTGACAACGCTGATGAAGATCGGAATGACGGCGCGGGTGATGCCCGCGGTTCGCGAAATGTTGCGGTCCTCCCAGCCCACTACCGTTGCCTGCGCCGCCCACGCTGTCGGGCTACTGGGCAAAGCCGCCGCCGATACGGTTCCACTCCTATTGCCGGTGCTTCGGCCCAGCTTCATGGATAGCATAATGACCGCCGATTTTTTCTACGGTTATGTCTACGAGACGAACGCCCGCCTCGAAGTCATTCGCGCTTTAGAGGCTATCGGCCCGGATGCGAAAGAGGCGTTGCCGCTTCTGCATCGCTTCGCAGACCAACTCGCTCTTTCTGAGCGGCCTGGCGGCAAAGGCGGATGGGCTTTCCCGGATGTGAAGCAGGCAGCCCTGCACGCTATCGCGCAGATAGAGCGATAAGCGCCTGACGCTCTGTTCCTTTGGTATCAGGGAAGGCGGAGGAAGCGTTGGTAGGTCGCATCCCAGGCGCCGGTATCTTCCGGCGTGTAGGTGTCGAGGCTGAAAGAGCGGCGCACGACTTCGCGGGCCTGTTCCAGGGAGCCGATCCGCCCGCGTCCGAGCGCCTGCATCAAGACGTTGCCGATGGCGGTCGCCTCGACCGGCCCGGCGATGACGGTGCGATTCATGGCGTTGGCAGCGAACTGGCAGAGCAGGTGGTTCTGCGTTCCTCCCCCGACGATATGCACGGTCTCAATCGGTCTGCCCCGAAACTCCTCCAGTCTCTCCAGAGTCCAGCGGTATTTCAGCGCGAGGCTTTCCAGACAGCAGCGGACGGTCGCGCCTGTGTCTGTGGGAGAAGTCTGCCCGGTGCGAAGGCAGTAGTCTCGAATCGCGGCGACCATATCCGTCGGGGCGAGGAAGGCCGTGTCGTCGGGGTTGATGAGCGGGCCAAAGCCGGGACTGCGTTCCGCCAAGTGGGTCAGGTCGGTATAGGAGTGGTCATGGCCCTGTCGCGCCCAACTGCGGCGACACTCCTGCACAAGCCACAGCCCCATGATGTTTTTGAGGAAGCGGATGGTATTGCAGGCCCCGCCCTCGTTGGTGAAGTTGGCGGCCTGAGTCGCGGCGGAGATGCGTGGCGTGGTCGTCTCGATGCCCATGAGCGACCAGGTGCCACTGCTGATGTAGGCGTAGTCTGGCGTGGAGGCAGGAACCGCGACGACGGCGGAAGCGGTATCGTGTTCGCCGGGAGCCACGATGTTGAGCGGGCCGCAGCCGCACTCGGCGGCGATGTCGGCGCGGAGCGTTCCAATCGGCGTCCCGGTCGGCACCAGGTCGGTGAGCAGATGCGCGGGTATCTGGAAATCCGCGAGCAGGTCGCCTGCCCAGGCGCGTACTCGCGGGTCAATCATCTGGCTGGTGCTGGCGATGCTGTACTCGGTGGTCTTGACGCCCGTAAACCAGAAGTTAAACAGGTCGGGAATAAAGAGCAGGGTCTGAGCGGCTTCCAGCAGAGGCGAGTTCTGCCGCTTCATTGCCAGCAGTTGAAACAGCGTATTGATCTGCATGAACTGGATGCCGGTGCGGTCGAAAATCCGGTCTGCCGAAACCATGCCGAACGCGGCTTCCAGCATTCCGTCGTTGGAGTGGTCGCGGTAGTGGCGCGGATTGCCGAGCAGGACATCGCCGCGCCCTAACAGCCCAAAATCCACCCCCCACGTATCCACTCCAATCGCGTCGAACTCCCCGCCATGCGCCGCGACCGCCATGCTGAGGCCTTTTTTGAGTTCCGCGAACAGGCGCAAAATATCCCAATGGAGCGTCTCCAGCAGGCGTACCGGCGTACTGGCGAAGCGGTGCGCGTCCTCCAGACGCAGCCGTTCCCCATCGAAAAACCCCACCACGCCCCGTCCGCTCTCCGCTCCGAGATCGAACGCCAGATACTTCGCCTCCGCCAAGCCGCACCTCCCCTGAAAACTATCGTCGTCTTCCGACAGCCGTAGAGTTCGCGCCAAGCAGGAAGATTCCCTCTCTCGCAGACAGACATAGCCAGCGACTTTCCTCTTCAACGCGAACAATTGAATAACAACTGCCCCTTGACGAAAGGGAGCAGTACCTGTATACTTCTCTACAAAGGTTTGTACGGTCGCAGACAGGTTCTTACAGGGCTGTACGAACCTGTCTGTATCCTTGTATGGTTGCCGGAGTAGAAGCCGGTACTGCGGCCACTCTGCTTCAAAAAGGCCGTCATCTTTAACGGAAACGCCCAAAACAGGCGTTGCAAGTAGAAAGTTTTCTATGACCATTCTTGTTCTGGCGATAGTGTTTGCCCTTATCTTCGACTACATCAACGGTTTTCATGATTCGGCCAACGCCATCGCCACGGTGGTCTCCACCAGAGTACTGACGCCACGAAGCGCCGTGCTTATGGCAGCGGGTATGAACTTCCTGGGCGCTCTCTACTCGACAAGTGTGGCGAAAACCGTTGCCGCTGGCCTTGTAAATCCCCATGAGGCGACACAAGTTGTGATTCTGGCGGCTGTCGTTGGTGCAATCATCTGGAACCTGATTACCTGGTATTTCGGGATTCCCAGCAGCTCCTCCCATGCGCTCATGGGAGGAATTGTAGGCGCAGCCATCGCGAAAAGCGGCACAGGCGTCGTGGTCTGGAAAGGGCTTTACGAGAAGGTCCTAATTCCGCTCGTCACCTCTCCGCTTGTAGGCTTTCTTCTCGGTACTGGTCTAATACTGCTCATCTACCGGATATTCGTTCATGTGCGCCCGACTAAAATCAACCGATGGTTCCGCAATCTGCAAATTCTTTCTTCTCTGCTGATGGCCTTCAGTCACGGCTCCAATGATGCACAAAAAAGCATGGGCGTTATCACAATGGCGCTTGTGAGCGTGGGCATTCTCTCCAAGCCGAACGTCCCTCTCTGGGTCATTCTGGCGTGCGCCGTCGCGATGGCCCTGGGTACTACCGCAGGCGGCTGGCGAATTATTAAGACGATGGGACACAAAATCGTACGTCTGGAGCCGGTACATGGCTTCGCCGCCGAAATCACTTCTTCGATCGTGCTGCTCTCCGCAGCGCATTTTGGAATGCCCGTCAGTACGACGCACGTGATCTCCAGCAGTATTCTCGGCGTCGGATCCGCCCGGCGTTTCCGTGCAGTGCGCTGGGGCGTCGCACAGCAGATGGTCATGGCCTGGGTGCTGACCATTCCCGCCGCAGGAGGCGTTGCCGCGCTTACTTTCCTGCTTTTCAAATGGCTAGGCGTACACTAAAGCAAATCCCACGTGTGCAGAGGAGACTACCAGAGTGTCATTCTTAGGGCGAACGAACGATGGCGCCTTTTACACGATTCTTGAAGGCCAGGCCAACGCCGCCTGCCGCGCCGCAGAGGCTTTTCTGTCGGTGTCGAATAGCTTTACCGGTATTAAAGAGTGTGCGCTCCTTGTCGAACAGATCGAACAAGAAGCCGATGACCTCACACATCAACTGATCAACAAGGTAGACGCGACCTTTGTTACTCCCCTGGATAAGGAGGACCTGCATCGCCTTGCCAGTATTCTGGACGATGTCGTGGACACTATAGAGACAACGGTTTCCCGTCTCATCATCTACGATATACGAGAACCTCACCCCGCACTCGATGCGATGCTGAAAGTGCTGGTAGAGGTTACTCATGCGACTCAGCAGGCCGTAAGCGGACTGCGAAATATGCGCGACCGGGAAGCGTTTCAAGCCTCCTTCCTGCGTATCCATGATATCGAGCGCAAGGGAGATATGCTCTTCCGCGAAGCCCTCACCAACCTCTTCCGCCTCCCCAATCCCGACCCGCTCTACGTGATGAAGTGGAAAGAGATCTATGACCGGATCGAACGTGCGATTGACAACTGTGAAAACGTAGCGGACGCGCTGGAAAGTATCATGATCAAATACGCATAGAGACAGCGAAAGGCGGGCAAGCAGAGTGTCCAGCTTGCGCTGAAGGCGGAGACGTGGTCTGATCCAATGAGAAGCCCCTTGACGAAAGGGGCCGTAATCTGTATACTTCTTTCACTATGTCCGATACGAACGCGAACACGACAACCCCCTCCGGAAAGCCCCTGCCTGCCTCCGTGCCGCCCGGCTATCGGGGCAACACGCCGCTGATGCTGCAGTATTTCGCGACCCGTGAAGAGAACCCCGGCGTCATTCTGCTGATGCGGGTGGGAGACTTTTTCGAGGCGTATGGCGACGACGCCGAGACGATAGCCCGCGACCTCAATATTACCCTGACGGGGCGCGAGGATGGCGGTTTTCGTATCCCGATGGCGGGCGTCCCGCACCATGCTACCGAGCGTTATGTCGCCCGACTCATCGCGAAGGGGCGGCGCATCGCCATCATGGATCAGGTGGAGGACCCGAAGTACGCGAAAGGGCTGGTCAAGCGCAAGGTGACCCGCGTCGTCACGCCGGGAACCATCCTCGAAGACAATATGCTGGACGCCCGCAGCAACAACTACCTGCTCGCCGCCATCATCGGCGACCCGGTGGCAGGCATCAGCGTCGTGGACATCTCGACCGGAGAGTTCCTGACGACCGAGATCGAAGGCGACCGCCGTTTTGAAAAGTTGCTGGATGAAATTGCCCGGCTCGAACCCGCTGAGATCATCCTGCCGGAGAACGCCGACGAACAGTTCACAGAGGCTATCCGCAACATCAGTTCCGCCACCCTGACCCCCTTCGTGCCGAAGCCCGACGCACACCGATCCCGCACTGCGACCAGCCGTGAACATCTGCTGCATCACTTTCAGACACAGTCGCTGCGCGGCTTCGGCTGTGAGGAGTTCACCACCGGTCTCGACGCCTGCGCCCTCGTCCTGCGCTACCTGCAAGACACGCAGGTCAACGCCCTCACGCACATTCGCGCCCTCAGCGCCTACTCCGCCCGCGAGTTCATGCACCTCGACGCTCCGGCCCGCCGTCATCTCGAACTCACCACCGCGCTCTCCGATGGCGGCAGACAGCGGACTCTGCTCGCCGCCCTCGACGCGACCCTCACGCCGATGGGCGGACGCCTGCTGCGCTCGTGGCTGCTGGAGCCGCTGCTCGAAGTCGGGCGGATTCAGCGCCGCCATGAGGCCGTCGAAGACCTGACCCGTGACCTCATCCGGCGCGGCGACATCGGCGACCTGCTGCGGGGCATGGGCGATATGGAGCGGCTGGTCAGCCGGGCTGCAACGGGCATGGCGAACGCTCGCGATCTCGTCGCCCTCAAAATCGCGCTGCTGCGTCTGCCCGAACTCGCCGCCGTTCTCACCGGAACGAAGTCCGAAAAGCTGAACGAGCTGGGCCATCGGCTCGGCTGCCCACCCGAAGTCTCGCACCGTATCGCGAAAGCGCTACTTGACGATCCGCCCGCCGGACTGCGCGAAGGCGGTATGATCCGGCAAGGCTACAGTTCCGAACTCGACACCCTCCTGACCGCCGCATCCGAAGCCCGCACCTGGATCGCCAATCTGGAGGTCTCCGAGCGTGAACGCACCGGAATCAACTCGCTCAAAGTCGGGTACAACGCGGTCTTCGGCTACTACATCGAAGTGACGAAGGCCAACCTCGCCAAAGTGCCGGACAACTATATCCGCAAACAGACCACTTCCACCGCCGAGCGCTACATCACCCCCGACCTCAAGGAGTACGAGGCGCGGGTGCTGGGCGCGGACGAGAAGGCTGTCGAAATGGAGTACGAGTTGTTTCAGGGTGTGCGGGAGCAGGTGGCGGAGTCGGCGGCGGAGATTCTGGCGGTGGCGCGGGCCGTCGCGGAGCTGGATGTGCTGACGGGCTTCGCCGAAACTGCCCTGCGGAACCACTATGTACGCCCGACCGTGAATGACGACGATATTGTCGAAATCGTCGGCGGACGACATCCGGTCATCGAGCGTATTGGAATGCAGGGAACCTATATACCCAACGACTGCCGCCTGGATACCGACAGTCGAATGCACATTATCACCGGGCCGAACATGAGCGGGAAATCGTCCTATCTGCGGCAGGTCGCGCTGATTGTGCTGATGGCGCAAATCGGCTCGTTCGTTCCTGCCGACCGCGCCACACTTGGCGTCGTGGATCGCATCTTCACGCGGGTCGGGGCGCACGACGAACTGGCGACCGGGCAGTCCACCTTCATGGTCGAGATGAACGAGACGGCGAACATCCTGAACAACGCCACCGCCCGAAGTCTGGTTGTGCTGGACGAGATTGGGCGCGGCACCAGCACCTACGACGGACTCTCTATCGCCTGGGCCGTCGCGGAGTACCTGACGCGCACAGAGTGCAAGACGCTCTTCGCCACGCACTACCATCACTTAAACGAACTCGCCAGGCACATCCCGACTGTCCAGAACTACCGGGTCGCCGTGAAGGAGCAGGGCGATCAGATCATCTGGCTCCGCAAACTCGTTCCCGGCGGCACCGACCGGAGTTACGGCATTCAGGTCGCACGAATGGCGGGCGTCCCGCCGGAAGTCATCGAGCGGGCGAAAGAGGTACTGAAAAGCCTGGAACGCAGCGGCGCGGGAGCCACGAAAGACCTTGTCGGGCTGGAGGAGGCGGTCGCGCCCCGCAAACAGAAAGTGCAGTTGACGCTTTTCGAGGCCGAAAAGCATCCCGTACTGGAAGAGCTGGAAAACATTGACATCACCGCCCTCACCCCCATCGAGGCCCTGATGAAACTGGACGCCTGGAAGCGCCAGCTAAAATAAAATGCTTTCCACCACCCGCTTCGCAACACCATAGTATAGAAAGCGAGCCATGAGATGCGTAGATACATTCCGCTGACCGCGCTGTTAGCGCTTCTGGTTTTTGGAACGGCTTCGTGCGGGCCGAAAGGCAGTTCGGGGCCAGGTTCCGGCCCCGCTTCGACCGATTCGGGCAGTCAAGACAGCGCCAATACGCCACAAGTGGATAACTCTCCGGCTCCGGGGGAGGCGAAGTTCCTGCCGGACCCGAATATCACTCCGGGCGATACGCTGGATGTGACGAAGGACGATGTGTGCGTTTCGGGCTACAGCAGCAAGGTGCGAAATGTACCGGAAGCGGTCAAGAAACAGGCTTATGCCAACTATGGGATTACCTCGCGACGCCCGCATCAGTACGAGGTAGACCATCTCATCAGTCTGGAGTTAGGCGGGTCGAACTCCATCAAGAACCTGTGGCCGGAATCGTATGAGACAACGCCCTGGAATGCCCGTGTCAAAGACAAGCTGGAGAATGAACTGCATCGGCTGGTCTGCTCCGGGCAGATGGACTTGAAGACGGCGCAACAGGAAGTTTCGACGGACTGGATCGCCAGCTATAAGAAGCATTTCCATACCAATCAGCCGCTTGAGGCGGGCAGCCACAGTTCCCACGCGCCTGCTATGGCCAACAGTCCCGACAGTCAGAGCGACGGCAGTACGGATACAGCGGAGACGGGAACATCCGGCAGCGATAAAGTCTGGGTGAATACGAAGTCCGGCAAATACTGGCAGCCGGGAACGCGCTACTACGGCAAGACCAAAGAAGGCGAATATATGCCGGAGGCCGAAGCCAAAAAGCAGGGATTCTCGGAAGTCCAATCTTCACAGTAGAGGCGGGGGAGCAGCGATGCAGTACGAACAGGACAGAGCAGTTTACGAAGAAAACGGGTTTGTGATTGTGCGCGGCCTCTTCGGAGCGGAGGAGACAGCCGCTCTGCGCGACCACTATATGCGGCTGCGAGAAGACGGAACCTATCCCGGCGATTTTGATGGGGTGGATGCGACCAGCGCCGACCCGCTGAAACGCTACCCGCGCATGATCCACATGCACCGATGGGACGAGGCGAGTCTGCGCTGGCTGCTGGACAGTCGGCTCAACGCCACGATGACCGCCCTGCTCGGACGCGAACCCTATGCCGTGCAGACCATGCTCTACTTCAAACCGGCGGGAGCGCGGGGGCAGGCGCTCCATCAGGATCAGTTCTATCTGCGCGTCCAGCCCGGCACCTGTATGGCGGCCTGGCTCGCCCTTGACCGCTGCGACGAGGCGAACGGCTGTATGCGCGTCGTTCCCGGCAGTCACCGCTGGCCCGTTCTCTGCCCGGAGAAAGCCGATACCACGCAGAGCTTTACGGATGTCACGGTGCGCCTGCCTTCGGACGCCAACGTCGTTCCGGCCCTGATGGAGGCGGGAGATGTGCTGTTCTTTCACGGCTCTCTCGTACACGGCAGTTTCCCCAACACAACATCCGACCGCTTCCGCCGCGCCCTCATCGGGCATTATATCGTCGGGGAGGCGGAGCAGGTCGGGCTGTACTACCACCCGGTTCTGCGGATGGACGGGACGACGGTGGAACTCGGAGCCAGCGAAGGCGGCGGGCCATGCGGCCTCTGGGTCGAACGCAACGGCGTTCCCAAACTTGAGATGCAGGGCGCCCTCGCCGCCACTGCCGCCCATGAATAGGAGTTTCGCCATGAGGTTTCGATCTGCGCTGATGCTGCTGTTTTTGCTCTGCTCCCTCCCCGTTCTCGCGCAGGAGCAGACGCCCCCGACCGAGAAGATCATTCTGGATACCGACATCGGCGACGACATTGACGACGCCTACGCCCTCGCTCTGGCGGCTACTTTGCCTAACGCGAAACTGCTCGGCGTCACGACGACCTTCGGGGAGACGCAGAAGCGGGCGGAACTGGCGGCGAAACTGCTGCACGTCTACGGGCGCGATGACGTTCCGGTCTATGCGGGCCGGGCGGGCAGCGCGAAGATGGGGCGGCAGTACGAGTGGGCGCAGGGGTTTCGGTCGAAGCAGTTGCAGAGCGAGGAGGCCGTTGTCTTCCTCAAGCGCACCATCGAGAAGTATCCGGGGCAGGTGACGCTCATCGGCATCGGGGCGCTGACGAATATCGGTGATCTGCTCACCCGCTACCCGGAAGTCAAGCCGAAGATAAAGAAGATCGTTATCATGGGCGGCGCGGTCTATATCGGCTACAATAATCAGACGCCTGCGGTGCCGGAGTGGAATATCAAGTGCGACCCTGCCGCCGCGAAAGTCGTCTATAGCAGTTTCGTTCCGCTGGTGATGGCGGGGCTGGAAGTGACGACGATGATGCAGTTCGATGGGGAGCGGCAGAAGCGGCTCTTTGCCGCCGGGAACCCGACTACAGACGCCCTCGCCGCGCTGACCAATCTCTGGGGCAACGGAACCCCCACGCAGTTCGATTCCGTCGCCATCGCGTATGCGCTCGGCTACCGCTTCTCCGACGCCGAAACGCAGCACGTCTCCGTGGAAGACAGCGGACTTACCCGGATCACTGAGGGCCGGAGCGCCAACGTAACGGTACTGGTTCACCCGCAGAAAGAGGCATTTCTCGACTGGTTCGGAAACGCGATTAAGAAATACTCGAAGCGACTGCCCTGACGGAAATAGAACCGCCCCCCAACCCCCAATTCTGGGGGAGCAGGCCTTTTCATGCGCCCCTGGCCCCCAATTCTGGGGGAAAGTGTTTCTGCTCGCACGACACAGAAGGCTGGTACGCTTTTCGTTTGCAGAAAGGATAGGAACTCCATGACGACATTCGCTCCGCCCGTACTCTCCGATGAGGAACTCGTGACGAAGCCCCTGCCGCAGCGCCCGCTCGGTCATCTGGGCTGGAACGCCAGTCTGCTGACCCTGGGCGGCGTGAAGTGGGATGTCAAATGCACGGATACCGAAGCCGCCGCGCTGGTGCATCGCGCTATCGAACTCGGCGTCAACACCTTCGATACGGCCCATGCCTACGGGGAGGGCGAGAGCGAGCGCAAACTCGGTCTGGCGCTGGAAGGCGTTCGGCACCGTTACTGGGTCAACACCAAGATCGGTGACCGCACCTACGACGGCGCGAAACGGCAGTTCGAAACCTCCCTCAAGCGTCTCCGCACCGACTATGTAGACCTGCTCTTCGTCCACTCCCTCGACACCGAAGATCAGCGGGCGCAAATCATGCAGGCTGAAAGCGTCCTGAAAGCGCTGGAGGAGTACCGGGCGGCGGGCAATATCCGCTACATCGGCGTCTCCGGCCACTGGGTGCGGGACGTGATGCTGCGGATTCTGGGCGAATACAAATTCGACGCGGTGCTGTTTCCGGTCGGGCTGTTCAATATCGCCTATAAGTACAGTTTTCTCGATACCGTCCTGCCCTTTGCCCGCTCGAAAGAGATGGCGGTGCTGGGCATGAAAATCTACGGGGCCGGGCGCATCAAGCAGGCGCAGTCCCTCGCCCCCTACCTGCGCTACAGCATCCAGCAGGACATTGATACCGCCGTCATCGGCATGGACAGCATCGCGCATCTGGAAGAGACGATTCGCGTCCTGAAAAGCGATCCCGCCCCCATCACCGAGGCCGAAGTGCAGTCCCTTCTCCACGAAGCCATCGCCATTACGCAGGAGTGGGACGAACACGAGTTCAGTTGGGTGCAAGGCTACGCAAAGCCCTGACCCTGTAGAGAGGAATCTTAGCAACGTGTCCGACGACATCCGGTTTGATACTTACTATCCCTACGCGGAACTGACCGAGCGGCTTCAAGGGTTGGTGGCGACCTACCCGCATCTGCTCAAGATCGAGAGCATCGGCAAAAGCTACGAGGGGCGCGACGTCTGGTGCCTCACGGCGACGAACTTCGCGACCGGCCCTGCGGAGGAGAAGCCCGCTTTCTGGTGCGACGGCAACATCCATGCGACGGAAGTTTCCGCGTCCTCGGCCTGCCTCTATCTGCTGCACAAACTCGCCACGCAGTACGGCACCGATGCCGAGGTCACCCGGACGCTCGATACCCGCGCCTTCTATGTCGTGCCGCGTGTCAACCCGGATGGCGCGGAACTCTACTTCGCCGCGAAGCCGAAATATATCCGCAGCAGCACCCGCCCCTACCCCTACGACGAGGAGCCTATCGAGGGCCTGAAACCGGAAGACCTGGACGGCGATGGGCGCATCCTCACCATGCGGATCAAAGACCCGAACGGCCCCTGGAAAGTCAGTGCGAAGGAGCCGCGCCTGCTGACGCGGCGCGATCCTATCGAGACCGGAGGAACCTACTACCGCCTGCTGCCCGAAGGAACGCTGGACAACTGGGACGGCATCACGTTGACGCTCCAGCGCAACAAAGAGGGCCTGGATCTGAACCGCAACTTCCCGGCGAACTGGCGGCAGGAGGGCGAACAGTACGGTGCGGGACCCTTTCCCGGCAGCGAGCCGGAGGTCTACAATCTCGTCAAGTTCATCACCGCCCATCCCAATATCACGGGCGGCATGACATTCCACACGTTCAGTGGCGTCCTGCTGCGCCCTTATGGGACGCAGAGTGACGAGGCGCTGCCCGCAGAAGACCTCTGGACGTTCCAAACCATCGGCAAAGTCGGCACGGAGATGACGGGCTACCCGGCTATCAGCGTTTTCCACGACTTCAAGTACCATCCCAAAGAGGTCATTACCGGGGTCTTCGACGACTGGATGTACGATCATCTTGGCGTCTACGCCTGGACGGTCGAGATATGGTCGCCGCAGCGACAGGCAGGCATCACGGAGGGTTTCGATAAGGAGACAAAACCGGGGGCGTTCAAGTTCATCGGTTGGGGCCGCGACCATGCGTTCGAGGATGATGAGAAGATGCTGCACTGGTCGGATACGGAGCTGGAGGGCAAAGGCTTCGTGGACTGGTACGCCTTCACGCATCCGCAGCTCGGCGAGGTCGAGATCGGGGGCTGGGACTCGCAGGCGGCGTTCCGCAATCCCCCCGCGAAGTTCCTCGAAAAAGAGATCGCGCCGCTGGCGGATTGGGCTATCTGGCACTCCCTGCTCTCCCCGAAACTAGAACTGAAGAGCGTGACCGCCGAACGTCTGGGAGAAGGCTCCTATCTCGTCCGCTTCGTCGTGGACAACGCGGGCTGGCTCCCCACCTATATCAGCAAGAAGGCTCTGGAGAAGAAGGCGGTACGGGCGCTGGTCGCGGAGATTGTTCTGCCCGAAGGCGCGACTCTGGAGAGCGGCAAGACCCGGCAGGAGTGCGGGCAATTGGAAGGCCGCGCCTATAAGAGCGTCGCCCCGTTCGGCTGGGCCTCCGACCCGACCTCGGAGCGTGTCAAAATCGAGTGGGTCGTCCGCGCCCAACCCGGCCAGACCCTCCATCTCACCGCCCGCCACGAACGCGCCGGTATCGTCCGCACGGAGATCACCCTGTCCTGATTTGCGTATCGTACTCTGATGCCTGCAATCGAAGGAGGTTCGGACTATGGCAACCTTAGCATCCCCGCCCACGCCTCTGAGCCGTCCGCTGACGTATGAGGACTACATGACGGAAGGAGAAACAGAAGGCCGCTACTCAATCACAGATGGAGTTAGAATTTTCATGGCTAGCCCAAGTTGGAGGCATCAGAAAACCATAGCCGCGATCTACAAGGTTCTTGACCGTTACCAGGAAACCCATCAGACCGGCGAAGCCCTTTTCGCCCCCTTCGATATCCTGATAAGCCGACGACCGCTCCGCACCCGGCAACCGGACGTGCTGTTCATCTCCCATGTTCAACTGACACGAGGCGGAGGCATCCCGGACCGTGGCCCGGTGCAGGCTGCGCCAGAACTCATCGTTGAGATCGTTTCCGATACCGAAACAGAGGCCGACCTGACGGAGAAACTTGCGGACTATACTGCTATTGGCGTACAGGAGGCGTGGATCGTT